>JBKJIQ010000046.1:0-38356 GCA_046598395.1 Acidimicrobiia bacterium | reverse complement strand
TCCGCAAGACCCTCACCGTGGCGGAGAGCCTCGAGCCGGAATTCGCGTCAGCTCGTTGACCTGCGATTTTGATGGAGCCGGGAAGGAGATTCGAACTCCTGACCTGCTCATTACGAGTGAGCTGCTCTACCGACTGAGCTATCCCGGCGGGGTCCGAGAGTGTACCCAAGGGCCTTGGCCACTCCGTGGTTCAAACCACGTCAGGCGACGGCCGGCAGCTGCGAAACCAGCCGGAGCAACAGTGAGCCGACGTTGGGGTTGAACTCGTCGGCCTGGCGCGCCGCGCGGCACGCTTCCAACGCCGCGGCCACCGACTCAGGACGGATGACCGGTGCGTCCGGAACACTCGCCAGCACATCGAGATACCCCTGCTCGATCGCACTGATGCCTTCGATCAGCGCGTCGGTACGCGCCCGCCGCAACTCCTGAGTCTGGCGCTCCGCCAACCGCTTCCGCAGCGACGCCGCGGTCCGGGTGGGATAGCCCCGCCGTTCGATGTCCTCGTCGAGCAGTGCCAGTTCCTCCTCGGCCGCTGCCTCGTACGCCGCCGCCGCGACCTTCAACGCGACCTCGAGTTCTTCGACCAACGCGACCACCGTCCCGGCCCGCCCATCCACCCGGCGCACCGTCGCGCCGAACGCTGCCCGCAACTCCTCGATGGCAGCAGTACGGCTCGGGGGCGCGTACGCAAAGTCGACGCGCTGGCAACGCGAGCGGATCGTGGCGAGCAACGAATCGGGTCGGTCGGTGAGGAGCATCACTACCGTGCGCGGTGGCGGTTCCTCGATGCTCTTGAGGAGCGTGTTCCCCACAATCGGTTCCATCCGATCCGCGTCCCGCAACATCACTACTTTGCGCGTGCCCTCGATCGGCGCCTTATGGATTTCCGGAATGACGCGCGGCAACGCCGGATCGCGCCGAGCAGTCTCCCCCGGACGCGGCAACCGAATCTCGTCCTTCAGCGTGTAGGTGGCGGTCGTCGGCTCGAACTCCACCACGTCGGGATGCGTACCTCGCGCCACCAACGCGCGGCTCCGGTCGTCAGTCTCGCCGATGATCTCGCACGCGAAGGCGCGTGCCGCCTCCAACATGCCGGAACTCTCCGTCCCCACCAGCAAGTAGGCGTGCGACGGATGGCTTCCGGCGGCGCGCAACGTTGCTACGGCGCGCGCTTGGCCTTCGATCTCATCCCACATCGTGACCGGATCCTACGAGTCGATGACGGCGAGCACTCGGGAACCCACCACATCGGGGCTGCCCGAGCCGTCGACCACCGTCCATCCGCACTCGGCGGCGAGGTCGCGGTACGCGGCGCGCACCGAACGGTGGAACGCATCGCCTTCGCGCTCCAAGCGGTCCTCGTCCGGGCTTCGCCGCGCCGCCGCCGTGGCGTCATCCACGTCGAGCACGAGAACGAGATCGGGTTCGAGCCCACGGGTCGCCAGCGCGGAGAGCGACGCCACGGCATCGACGCCAAGCTTGCGCACCACCCCCTGGTAGACGAGCGACGACGGGACGTGACGATCGCTCAACACCCAGTCACCCCGGTTCAGTGCCGGTCGGATGACCTCAGCAACGTGTTGGGCGCGGTCCGCCGCCATCAGAAGCGCCTCGGCCATCGGGTCCACATCATCACCGTCGAGCAAGAGTGCGCGTAGCGACTGACCCAACGGAGTGCCACCGGGTTCGCGCGTCTCTACCACCGCGTGGCCTCGCGCCCGCAACCAAACGGCAAGGCGCGCGCACTGCGTGGACTTCCCCGAACCGTCACCGCCCTCGAACACCACGAACCGGCCGGTCACTCGGAGCCGTCGCTCTCGGCCGCGGCCGGCGCGTCACCCTTCTGGGGTCTCCATGTTTCATTCGACGGATGGTTCTCCCGGGAGTGCAGCGAGAGCTGTCGGCGGGCGTAGAGCCCGGAAAGGATCGTCAGGATTGCCCCACCCCAGAGGGAGAGCCGGACTCCCGGGAAGCCGTATGCGAATCCGCCGAAGCGAATGTGTTGTGAGACGCCGACCAGATCAAAGATCCAGTCGAACAAGTCCGAGAACAGCGGTGACACCGTCAAGGACAACAACAGGCATAGACGTACCACCGCATAGAGCGTGGCGAACGTTCGACCCATCATGTCGTCGGCCACGGTTTCCTGAATCATCGTAAACCCAGTGACATACGCGCTTGCCGCGCACGCACCGACCACCGCGATAAGTAGCGCAGTGATGCCGCTCACATTGAACCCGACTGCGGCAAAGAGAAACCCACCACAACCGACGACCGCCCAGGAGAACACCAACTCTCGCGGCAGTCGCTTCTGGAACGCGAGAATTGCAAACAGGCCAAGTGCAGCGCCGGTACCCAACGCGAAGAGCATCACCCCGAACTGTGCGCGTGATCCGAGTACCTCTGATGCGTAGACCGCGCCCAGCGGGACCATCGCGCCCGCGCCGATGATGCCCCCGCCGAGGCCGACGATCACCGCCCGGCTGAACGGCTCGGAACGCATGAACCGAACGCCCTCTTTAATCTCGCGGACGCTCGACGCGAGGTCGATCTTCAGCGTATGGGCCCGACTCGGCCGCGGGATGGGCAAGCGGAACACAATGAGTGCAGAGGTCACGTACGTGATGGCGTCGAACCACAACGACACCACGTCCTTGTCCACCTTGAGCGAACTCAGTGCATCGAAGCCGCCGAGCCAGCCGGCCACCACTGCGAGGACCGCCGCGATGGCTGCACCGAGCGGCATCGTTCCGTATGACGCCACCAAGGACAACGTGTTGGCCGACGCGAGCTTGTCTTCCGGCACGAAGTGGGGAACCGACGCGTCCTTGGCCGGCCCCCACAGCAACGTCATGATTTCGAGGAAGAACGAGGCGACCACGAGTTGCCAAAAGCTGCTGACGAACGGCACCGTGCAAATCAGCGCGGCGCGCCCGAGATCGCACAGCACCATGATCTTGCGGCGGTCGAACCGATCGACCATCACCCCGCCGAGCGTCGCGAGGAAGAACCCCGGCAACAGGCGCGCGGCCATCACGAGGCTGATCGCGGCGGCGGAGTTATGCGAAAGCTGCGCGGTGATCCCCAGGATCGCGAACAGCCCGACCCAGTCGCCCAGACTCGAGAACACCTGAGCCAGCCAAAGCCTGAAGAACGAGCGCGACCCGAAGAGTCGGAACGACTCGGGGGGAACCGGAGTCGCCTCCCCTCCAGACGAGATGAACGGAGCCGGGTCCACACCGGGACGCCGATCGGGGGTGGCTTGCTCCACGTCAGGCGTCGAACCCATCCGCGCGGTCGTTCGCGAGCGCGGCAGCCGTTGCCTTCGTAGCCCCCGCGGGCGCGCCCGCCTTCTTCGCCGCGGCTTTCTTCGCGCCCGCGCTCGTGCCCTTCTTGACCACACGAGTCGTGCCGACGGCCGACTTCTTCGCGGCCCTCTTCGCGGGCTTCTTCTTCGCTGACTTCGTGGCCTTCTTCGCGGTCTTCTTCGCCTTCGTCGACGGCCCCTTGGCGGCTCGTTCGCGCAACAGGTCGATCGCGTCTTCGAAGGTCAAGGTTTCCGGATCAAGCCCGCGCCGGATCGTGGCGTTTGTCTCGCCATCGGTCACGTACGGGCCGAACCGACCGTCGAGTACCCGGATCTGCTTGCCGGTGTCGGGACTCTCGCCCAGTTCCGCGAGCGGCGGTTTTGCCTGCTGGCCCCGACCCCGTTTGGGCTGGGCGAAGATCACCGCGGCCTGTTCCAACGTGCACGAGAAGATCTGATCCTCGGACTCGAGGCTGCGGCTATCGGTGCCCTTCTTCAGGTAGGGCCCGTACCTACCGTTCTGGGCGGTGATCTCATTGCCTTCGGGATCCGCGCCCACAAGCCGCGGGAGCGACAGCAGCCGCAACGCGCTCTCGAGATCGATGGTGTCGAGATCCATACTCTTGAACAGCGATGCACGCGGCGGTTTGGCCTTCGAACCCTCGGCCAGCAGACCCAGTTGCACGAACGGACCGAACCGTCCGGTCAGCGCGAGCACCATCTCTCCCGTCACCGGATCGGCGCCGAGTTCTCGCGGCCCCGCGGCGCCTTTCGCGATCAGTTCCTCCGCGCGCTCCACGGTGAGCTCATCCGGCGGCATGTCGGCGGGGAGCGGACACTTCTCGTCGCCGCGGTGCAGTGACTCTCCCGTGTTCCACACGCGCACTGTGAGCTCATTGCCAGCCGCGTCGGTCCCGATCAGGATCTTGTTGACCTCGGCCATGTCGATCTTGGCCAGGTTGTCCTCGGACACCAACTCGCTCAAGCCCGCGGTGCCGTTCCCGAAGTAGAACGAGTGCAGCCACTTCTCGGCTTCGCCCTCACCCCTCGCCACCGCGTCGAGTGCCTCTTCCATCGTGGCCGTGAACCCGTAATCCACGAGATGGGAGAAGTACCGCTCGAGCAGTTGGGTCTTGGCGAACGCCGTCCACGACGGGACGAGCGCGTTGCCCTTCTTCCACACGTAACCGCGTTCACTCGTGATGGTGTTGATGATCGACGCGTAGGTGGACGGTCGGCCGATGCCCGAATCTTCGAGCACCTTCACCAGCGTGGCTTCGGTGTAACGCGCGGGTGGCTGCGTGGTGTGGCCGTTGGCATCGAGACCGTGACACGCCACGCCTTCGCCCTCGCCCATCGCGGGCAGGACCGCCTCGCCTTCATCCGCGGCTTCGGGATCGTCGCTCACGTCGACGTACGCCATACGGAATCCGAGAAACTCATACGACTTTCCGCTAGCGCGAAAAACCGCGTCTTCGCCGGTTGACGATGCACCGCCGACCCGCACCGTGACCCGACGACCGCGGGCATCGGTCATCTGGCTCGCCACCGTGCGCATCCAAATCAACTCGTACAGCGCCTGCTCATCACGCGACAGTTCGCCCCGCACATCTTCGGGCGTCCGAAACCGCGCTCCGGCAGGCCGAATGGCTTCGTGCGCCTCTTGCGCGTTCTTCGTCTTGTTGGCATAGGTCCGCGGTGCCGGAGGGAGATACGCCTGACCGAACCGTTCCACGATCTGGGCCCGAGCCGCGTCCACCGCTTGGTTCGACAAGCTGATCGAGTCGGTCCGCATGTAGGTGATGAATCCACGCTCGTAGAGGCCCTGCGCGACCGACATCGTGCGGCTCGCGCTGTACCGCAACTTGTTGCCCGCCTCTTGCTGCATGGTCGTGGTTTTGAACGGAGGCTTCGGGCGCTCGATGAAGTCCTTCGCTTCAACATCGCGCACGCCGAACTGTGTCTCCGCCAACCGCTGCGCCAGCGCACGCGCATCAGATTCCAAGAGGTGAACCGAAACCGATTCCGGAGCGAGCCGACCGGTCGCCGGGTCGAAGTCTCGGCCCGTGACCACGCGCTTGCCGTCAACCTCGATCAGCCGGGCACCGAAGTCGGTACCACGCGCCGCAAAGCGACCGTCGAGATCCCAGAACTCGGCATTGCGAAATGCCATCCGCTCGCGTTCGCGCTCCACCACGAGGCGCACGGCAACACTCTGCACGCGTCCCGCCGAGCGCGCCCCACCCACGCGACGCCACAAGACCGGCGACACCACATAACCGACGAGCCGGTCGAGGGTGCGGCGACCTTCCTGTGCTTCCACCAATCGCATGTCGACTTCGCGCGGGTTGGCAATGGCCGAGTCGATCGCCTCGCGAGTGATCTCATGGAACACCATCCGCTTCACCGGCGTCTTGGGCTTCAACACCTCGAGCAGGTGCCAGGCGATCGCCTCACCTTCACGATCCTCATCGGTCGCGAGGTAGAGCTCGTCCACACCCTTCATCGCCTGGCGAAGTTTGGACACCACTTCTTTGGCCCGACCTTCGGGTGGCGCGTATTCCAGGCGAAAATGATCATCCACGTCCACGCCAAGACCCTTGCGCGGGAGATCACGGACATGGCCAAAGCTGGCGAGGACGGTGAAGTCGTCGCCGAGAAAACGGCCGATGGTGTCGGCCTTGGTCTTGGACTCGACGATCACAAGGGACTTGGGCACGGCAGCCGATTCTCTAGGTTCAAGACGATGGGTCTGGGCGAAGGTAGCGCCCGACCGGCCCCACATGTCTGTATGGGCGCTCTAGTGTGCGCCGATGTTTGCAAGCCTCACCGACGCGATCGACCCGAATCAGCTCCTCAAATCGTTCGGAACCATCGGACTTATCCTCATCATCTTCGCCGAGTCAGGCCTTCTCTTCGGCTTCTTCCTCCCGGGGGACTCACTGCTCGTGACCGCCGGGCTTCTGGCGTCGGCCGGAAAGCTCAACATTGCCGTCATACTCGTCGGATGCTTCTTGGCCGCCGTCATCGGTGACCAAGTGGGCTACGCCTTCGGCAAGAAGGTCGGCCCGTCGATCTTCAAGCGGCCGAACTCCAGGCTGTTCAAACACGAGCACGTGGAACGCGCCAACCGGTTCTTCGAAGAACACGGGCCCAAGACCATCGTCATGGCTCGCTTCGTTCCCGTCGTCCGGACCTTTGCCCCGATCCTTGCTGGGGTCGGGACGATGCCGTATCGGACGTTCTTGGCCTACAACGTGGTCGGCGGCTTTCTCTGGGCCGTCGGCGTGACCCTGATCGGCTATTTCCTCGGCGACGCGATCGGCCCGGACAAGATCGACACCTACCTGCTGCCGATCATCGGGGTCGTTATCCTGCTCTCGCTCATCCCGCCGTTCCTGGAGTACCGAAAGCACCGGAAGACCCAGAGCCGCCCGGACCAGACCCTGCCGGACTGAAAATCCCGCTCGGCCCAAGACTCCCGGCCGACCCTCAACAGTCGGACAATGCGTTCAAGGCGCGGCAGATCTCGAGCTGATCGGGCCCCAACGACCCGATGCGCTCAGTCAACAGACTCCGACGAATCGGTTGGAGGTTGTCGAACGATGCGGCGCACTCGCGGTTCATACCATGACGATCATCCAACGCAATCTCCGTCGGGATCGACCGCACCGTCCTACTCACCGGTGCGATCGTGACCCACGTGAGGACCGGGATCGCGTTCGAGCGAGTGACCACGAGCACCGGCCGCCGTTTGTCTTCTGCCTCGGCCCACCAGATCTCACCCTGGGCCGGCGTCGCTACCACGGCTCTTCTGCGATCATTTCGATTGCTCGTGCATCGGACCCAACCCATTCATCCTCGGTCTGGGGGTGAGCCTGGTACCCCGCCACGATCGCGGCGCCCACCTGGTCTCGGCGGTGGCGATCGATCAGGCGTTCCAGCCCGAGACGCACGGCCTGCGAGCGAGTGGCGACCACACCAGCGGCAATCATCTCGTCGAGCTGCGCCGCGAGCGCGTCGGGAATGCGGGTCACGAGCTGTGCCATGCAATAAGCATAACGATACGCAATGCACTGTCGATATCTGGACGCTGGCACAGCCAAATCTGACGAGTCGCTCACATCGAAATGCCGTTGAGGACCGAGCCCGGGTAGCCGCGCTATCGGTCAGACAGGAACCGTCGCGTCGGGCCTCACCACCGTCTCGGAGGTGTCGCCGCCGAGACCCGCGCTCTTGCGCTTGCTGAACGCCACCGCTCCGATGAGTACCACGAGCGCCGCACCTGAGATCGCATAGCGAATGTCGTCGTTTCGCAGCGAGATGATCGCCGGAAGGATCAGCAGCGACACCAGGTTCATCACCTTGATGAGCGGGTTCAACGCCGGACCGGCCGTGTCCTTGAACGGGTCACCGACCGTGTCGCCGATCACCGCCGCGGTATGAGCGTCGGAGCCCTTGCCGCCCTCATTGCCATCCTCGATGTACTTCTTCGCGTTGTCCCACGCGCCACCGGAGTTCGACAGGAAGTTCGCCATGAGTTGACCAGTCAGAATCACACCAGCAAGGAACGCTCCGAGTGCGAAGTAGTTGATGCCGAAGCCCACGATCACGGGCGTGAGGACTGCGAGCAACGCCGGGGTTGCGAGCTCACGCAACGATGCCTTGGTGCAGATGTCGATGACCGGTCCGTAGTCGGGCTTCTTGGTGCCTGCCATGATCCCGCCATCGGCAAACTGGTTCCGAACTTCCTGCACGACCACACCCGCGGTGCGTGACACCGCACGGATGGCGAGGGCCGAGAAGAGGAACGCCACCGAACCACCGATGAGCAGACCGATGAAGGTCTTCGGGTCGGCCACGTTCATCTGGGTGGCGAGACTCCTGAAGATCCGGGGCCCTGCGCCCAGGTTCAGTTCCTGGCCGATGGTCTCGATGTACGACGCGAACAACGCGACGGAGGCAATGACCGCGGAACCGATTGCGAATCCTTTGGTGACGGCCTTCGTGGTGTTTCCCACCGCGTCGAGGCTCACCATGATCCGCTCGGCCTCGCCGCTGAACTCACCGGACATCTCCGCGATACCCGCCGCGTTATCCGCGACCGGACCGAAGGTGTCCTCCGAGACCACGACTCCGGTAGTTGCGAGCATACCCATACCGGTCAGGGCGACGAGGTAGAAGACGAACTGAATGTTGCCGCCGCCCATGGCGATGGCAATGCCGAGTGCCGCGCAGATCGCGATGATCGCGTAGACGCTCGACTCGAGGCCGGAGCTGATCCCGGAGAGGATCACCGTGGCCGGACCCGTCCGAGTGGCCTCGGCGATCTCACGCACCGGAGCAGTTTCGGTGGAGGTGAAGTACTCGGTCAGACGGCTCAGACCCTGGGCCAGGACGAGTCCGGACACCACCGCGCCGAAGCACTTCCAACCGGCGTTCGCGTGCTCATTGCCCACATATCCGAAGGCCACGATCGCCGTGCCCACCACCGTCAGCAGCCCGGCGGTCAGGAAACCCCGGTTGATCGGCGCCATCGCCGACTTGTCTTTGTCGGTGGCGCGTACTGCGAACACACCCACGATCGAGGCGAGCACTCCGACCGCACGAGCAGCCAGTGGGAACACCAGCCCGAGTGCCGGGTTCGCACCGATCGACTTGAACGCCGCAACCCCAAGAATGATCGACGCCACCAACGTGACCTCGTAAGACTCGAAGAGGTCGGCGGCCATACCGGCGCAGTCACCCACGTTGTCGCCGACGTTATCCGCGATGGTGGCGGGGTTACGCGGATCGTCTTCGGGGATTCCAGCCTCGACCTTGCCCACCAAGTCGGCACCCACATCGGCGGCCTTCGTGAAGATGCCGCCACCAACCCGAAGGAACAACGCGAGGAGCGAGCCACCGAAGCCGAAGCCAATCAGCATCGCGGACGCGGTGTTCTGGAACAACATGATGATGATCGTGGCGCCGAGCAGACCGAGGCCGACGGTGAACATACCGGCGACGCCACCGGTACGGAACGCGACCTTGAGCGCCGCGGGGAGCGACCCGGATTTCGCGGCGGCGGCGGTCCGCACATTGCCGCGTACCGCCAGGCTCATGCCGATGAATCCGGTGAGGCCCGACATGAAGCAACCGGCGATGAATGCAAGAGTTCGGAAACTGCCGGAGGCGATGTAGGACAGGCCGGCTGCCCCATCGGAAGGCAACAATCCCACCCTGGCAAAGTCGGGAACCCCGGGCTTCGCGACCTCGGTGGCGGTGATGAACACGATGATCGCCAACGGAATGAGGATCACGGCGATCGTCTTGAACTGCCGCTTGAGGTAGGCCATCGCGCCCTCTTGGATCGCGAGGGCGATCTCCACCATGGTCGGCGTGCCGGTCTCAGCCGCCAAGACCCCGCGCATCAGGAAGACCCCGACAAGGAGCGCGAGAACCGCGGTCGCCGCCGAGAACCACAACCAGAACCATTCCGTCGATCCAAGTGTGAAGACCTGGTAACTGCCTTCGGCAATGACAGTGCTCATCTGCTGGAGTGCTCCTTGGTGTGGTGATACGAGCGCGCGGAGGACCGGCGCTCAAGCCCGGGGGACGGTATGGGGGCCGTCACAACTGCGTCAATCTAGCCAGGCGCGGACCGCGGCCGCCGAAACGGCGCGACCGACAAAATCGTCAGATGTGGTATGGCACCGAGGTGACCACAGTCCCCTTGCGGAACAACAGGCGGCCCTTGAGGAAGAGGGCGCTTTGGTTATGGAGCAGTTGGCCCCACCACGATCCCACCACGAACTCCGGGATCACCACGGTCACGATGTCGTTGTCGCGCTGGGCGTCGAGCTCCTCCACGAACCGGAGCACCGGCCGGGCCAGCTCCCGGTACGGCGAGAACACGATCTCGAGCGGGACATCGATTCCGAACTGCGCCCATTGCCGCGCAATCTTCTCTTGCTCTTCCTCATCCGATACCACGGTCACGGCAAGCAGCTGCGTCGGCCGCATCGACTTGGCGTACGCCAGAGCCTCGAGCACGCCTCGGTGGACAGATCCCACCAGCACCACGACCGTGTGATTCATCGGCCGCACCTTGTAATCAACGTCGGCCGCGAGGCTCTTCTCGATCGTCGTGTAGTGCGTGTGAATCGACTTGAACAACAAGATGATGAACGGGATCACCACGATCGGCACCCACGCGCCCTCGGTGAACTTGGTTGCGGCGATCACGATCAGGATGATGAACGTGGTGAACGAACCGATGCCGTTCAGTACCGCGTTGAACTTCCAACGTGGTTCGCGTTCCTTCTGGTGGTGGCGCACCATCCCCGCCTGCGAGAGCGTGAACGAGGTGAACACGCCCACGGCATAGAGCGGGATCAACGCGTTGGTAAGACCTCCGAACGCGATGATGAGCACCGCGGCGGCCCCCGCGAGCACCAGCACACCGTTCGAGAACACGAGCCGGTCGCCGCGGTTCGCGAGCTGGCGCGGCAAGTACTTGTCGTGAGCGATGATCGACGACAGGCGGGGGAAGTCGGCGTAGGCGGTATTCGCAGCAAGGGTCAGAATCGCCGCGGTGGCGAACTGAAGCACCAGATAGATAGGACCGTTACCGAAGACCAAGAGTCCCATCTGCGAGAACACCGTCTGGTCGTGGCTCGGGTAGGGGTGCAGCCGATGAGCCAGCACCGAGACGCCGAAGAACAACACCCCCAAGATGATTGCCATCCACATCAGGGTGTTCGCCGCGTTCTTTGACTCTGGACGCCGGAACGCGGGTACTCCGTTGGAGATCGCCTCGACCCCGGTCAACGCCACCGCGCCCGACGAGAAGCCCTTCAGGATCAGGAACAGCCCCAGATCCCCCCCGACGATCCGGGTTCCCTCGAACGCGTTCTTGTCGAACGGCACCTGATGGATCTCACCCGTGTAGCTCCGGACCAGGCCGTAGACGATCAGCGCGATGAGCATCACGATGTAGACGTAGGTGGGCGCCGCGAAAATCCGGCCGGACTCCTTGATCCCGCGCAAGTTGGCCAGCGTGATGACCCCGATCAGGATCAGTCCGATCTCCACCCGCCGGTCGGCAAGATCTTGGAACGCCGGGATCGACGTGATCGCCGCCACCCCCGCCGAGATCGAGACCGCGACCGTGAGGATGTAGTCCACCAAGAGCGACGCGCCCGCGACGAGCGACGGCATCTCGCCCAAGTTCTCGCGGCTCACCACGTAGGAGCCGCCGCCGCTCGGGTAGGCGAAAATCGTTTGGCGGTAGGACGTGACCACAATGGCCAAGATCAGCGCGACCGCGATCGAGAGTGGGATCAGCGTGTTGAGCCCGAGCGCCAAACTCGACGATCCCAACGCGGTAACGAAGAGGATCTCTTCGGTGGCATACGCGGTGGAGGAGATCGCGTCGGACGAGAACACCGCAAGGGCGATGACCTTGGGGATCCGCTGATGTTCCTGCTCGGCGCTGGAGAGCGGCCGGCCCACCAAGATGCGCTTGACGACGGACACTGAAAATGCACTCCGAAAGCTGGGAACGGAAACGGCGAAGAGTCTGACACCTCCGAGGCGACCATCGGGGGTTCGGGAGCGCTAGGTTCGCATTCATGCGTGTCGCAATTACCGGGGCTGGCAACGTCGGACAGCACGTCGCCGCCTCGCTCCACAGCTCTGGTCACGACGTCCTGCTCATCGAGCAGAAGCAGTCGGTATTGGACCGCGCCACACTCGACGCCGGCATCGAGTGGTACGTGGGCGACGCCTGTGAAGTCTCGTCACTGCGCGAGGCCGGGCTGGAGAAGTGTGAGGTCCTCGTCGCCGCGACGGGCGACGACGAAGACAACCTCGTCGTGTCGCTCCTGGCCAAGCAAGAGTTCGGCATCCCCCGCGTGATCGCCAGGGTGAACCATCCGAAGAACGAGTGGATGTTCACCGAAAACTGGGGTGTCGACCTGTTCGTCTCCACTCCGCATCTCATCACCGCGTTAGTCGAAGAAGCGGTGAGCGTTGGAAAACTCGTGGAAATTCTTCGCTTCGAAGGCGGGCTGGCGCGCCTGGTGGAGGTCACGCTCGCGGACGACGCCAGCGTGGTCGGTCGGTCAATCGCCGAGACCGAAGTACCACGCGAAGCGACGATCGTCGCGATCCTGCGCGGCGATCACCTCATTGTTCCGCGTGGCGAGTCGGTTTTCGAGCCGGGCGACGAAGTTCTCGCGTTGGTCACGCCCGACTCCGAAGATCAGATCCGCGAGATTCTCACCGGCACCGGCTCAGTCCCCGGGACCGTCTGAGTCAGGCGAGCAGTTCGTAGGACGGGTTGTAGGTCACCTTCTCGTTTCCCTCGGCTAACACAACCCCTTCCAAGATCAAGCGCCGACCGGGTGTGAGTCCGCGGATCCGGCCCCGCCCCAGGAACACCGCGACGGCACACCCACGACCATCCTTCACGGTGGCCTCGATTGCCGGCGCTCCCGCTCGGGGCACGATGCGCAACGACGTCACCTCGCCAGCGAACCGCACGGGCGTACGCAACGGGAGCGCATCCAATGGCGTTACGTCGAGGGTGTCACAGAACGCTGTGAGTCGGACTCGGTCCGAGTCCTCGGTTGATTGACCGACCCGCTTGACGAAGTTACGGACGCCCATCAGTTCCCCTTGTCACTCGATCATGGTTGGTTGGACCGACGAAGGCCAGCCGCGCGAACCCAAGCCTCAACGGTACCGCCGTTAGCATCGGCGCGGCCCAGCCGGGGCCATGGAAACCAGCCGAGGGGATCAGCCGTGCACGTTGTGGTCGTGGGATGTGGGCGCGTCGGAAGTGAACTGGCCGGTGCACTCCAGCGCCAGGACCACACGGTCTCGGTGATTGACAAGAAGAAGGAAGCATTCGGGCGCCTACCGAAGGGTTTCACCGGCAACCGCATCTTGGGGTTCGGTTTCGACCGTGACACCCTCGAGGATGCCGGGGTCCGCGACGCCGGTGCGATGGCTGCCGTGACGAGCGGCGACAACTCGAACATCATGGCCGCGCGTGTCGCACGCGAGACCTTCGAGGTGGAGAATGTCGTGGCGCGAATCTACGACCCGCGCCGCGCCGTGATCTACCAACGCCTCGGCATTCCTACCGTCGCAACCGTCGCGTGGACAACCGACCAAGTACTGCGCCGACTGGTGCCCCGAGACGCCGTCGCTGATTGGACCGACGCGTCCGGCGCGGTCGGACTGGTCGAGCGCAACCTGACGCCCGCCTGGGCCGGGAAGAAGCTGAGTGGTCTCATGACTCCCGGGAGCTTCGCACTCGCGGCGGTCACGCGCCTCGGTGCCACGCTCGTTGCGCAGCCGGACCTGGTGGGTCAAGACGGTGACATCCTGCACATCATGGTGGAACTCGCAGCACTCGATGGGCTCGAACGTCAACTACTTCATGGCCCCGAGTACTAGATCTTCCCGAGGCTCCCCACGGGGCACCGCGACCCGTGCCATCCTGATCAGCTCATGATTCACCACCACCGCGCCGCGCGCCTCACGACCGTTCTCGCTCTCAGTGTGACGGGCGCGCTCGTCGGTTGCTCGAGCAATAGTTCCGCGCCGAAGTCAAGTGCGTCCTCGCGACCCGCGACCCGGCCCGACGCGAGGGTCAAGGTCACCGTCGGCTTGGTCAACGTGGCCTCGGCCGGCAGTGTTGTCTCACTCGCCGATACCGACCGCGATGCGGTAGTCACCGCCATCGGCGCCTACATCAAGGCCGCCACCCTGGATCCGCTCAAAGCCAAGGCAACCGCTCCCCCGGCCGCCGCGCTGCAGGCACTCATGGCCCCGAGTGCCGCCCCGGCGCTGGCCGGACCCGAAGCTGACGCGTTCCTCGACTCTGGCCTCGGCCCGGTCACCGGAGTCATCAAGACCACGGTGACACCGGTCAACCTGGGCGGCCTCGCCGACAAGTCCGGTGCCGTCGATCTCGTCGGCGCCACCTTGGATCTGACGGTCAAGGCCAAGAGCCCCCGGGGCCTATTCGTCATCCATCGCACCGGGGAGCTGATGTTCACGCGCGACGCCGGCGGGTGGAAGATCCTGAGCTTCAAGCTCGCAGTCAGCCGTGACGGCGCCGGGCTTCCCACCGAGTCGACCACGACCACCGGGGGTACCAAACCATGATCCGCCGCCACCCCTTCCGCACCGCCTTCGTCACGCTCCCACTCGTCGTCGCGCTCACCTTCGCAACCTTGGTCGCGCTCTGGCTGGCCGGCGTTCAGGTCCCCGGCGCGTCGGCCGCCCGTTGGTTCACGATCACCAAAACTGCAAACGCGGATTACACCCCGAGTCCCACCGCGCCCGTGTTCCTGCTCGCGATCGGCAACGACGGTCGTACCGGCGACACCGTCACTCGCGGCGATGCGATTCACCTCATCGGGATCAACCCTGCGTTACACCAGGGCACGATCCTCGACATCCCGCGCGACACCGGCATGAGCATCCCTGGCCACGGCATCGACAAAGTGAACGCCGCTCACTCTGCTGGTGGCCCGCGGCTCCAAGCCGACACGATCGCCGCGACCGTCGGGGTCACGATTCCGTACGTGATCGACACCGACTTCGACGGCTTCCAGGGAATGATCAATGACGTTGGCGGGCTCACTGTGAATGTCCCGTTCCCGATGCAGGATTCGTTCTCAGGTGCAGATTTTCAGCCCGGGGTTCAGAAACTGAATGGGGCACAGGCGCTCGCCTACGCCCGCAACCGCCACCAGTTCCCGAACAGCGACCTCACCCGAACCGAGAACCAGGGCTACCTGATCCTCCAAGCCCTCGGCCAGTTCCGGGCCGAGAACACGGGACCGATCAAGACCCTCGAACTCCTCGCCGACCTGGGGCGTCACACGCAACTCGACGGCATCGGCCTCAAGGACCTCTACACCCTTGGCCGATTCGGCCTCTCCGTGGACCCGGCGAACCTCCGCAACGTCGTGATCCCGGTGGCAAGTGGCAGCGGCAGCCAGCTGCAACTCGGGGCGGGGGCAACCAGCCTCTTCCAAGACTTCGCCGACGACGCCGTGCTCCAAAGTCACTAACACCCAAGCCGTGTCACATGGGCGTGCGAAGCTCCACCGATGGACGCCGTCGATGCGCTCGACGCGATCGTTGCTGACCCCGAGCTGTACGAGCGCACCATCTATCGAACGAACCTCCCGGCGCGGGCGTCTCGTCACGCGCCACTGCACAAACCATTTCATCCCGAACTGGTTGACCGCCTCGCCAGCCGTGGACTGACGGAGCTCTTCACCCATCAGGTCGAGGCGATCGAACACCTGCAGGCCGGCACCAACGTGGTCGTCGCCACCGGCACCGCCTCGGGGAAATCGCTCTGTTACCAACTCCCGATCGTCGATGCCGCGGTGCGTGGATCCTCGGACACCGCACTGCTGCTGTTCCCCACCAAGGCGCTCGCGCACGACCAACTTCGGTCATTGCGCAGCTGGCTCGTCCCTGGTCTTCGCGCGGTTACCTACGACGGTGATTCCTCGCCGGATGATCGGAGTTGGGCACGCAAGAACGCGACGGTGGTCATGACCAACCCCGAGATGCTGCACCAAGGGATCCTCCCCTATCACCAGCGGTGGTCGACCTTCCTCATGCGGCTCGAGCTGGTCGTGATCGATGAACTCCACGCGACCCGCGGCATCTTCGGAAGTCACGTGGCGAATCTCTTGCGTCGGCTGCGCCGGATCTGCGCGCATTACAACGCGAACCCCACCTTCTGTTTCGCGAGCGCCACCATCGGCAATCCCGCCGAACTCGCTTCCACGATGCTGGGCGCGCCGGTGGCGCTCGTCGACGACGACGGTTCGCCCCAGGCCGAGCGAGGGTTCGCGTTCTGGCAACGTCCGTTGCTTGATGCCACCACCGGCGCGCGGTCATCCGCCAACGTCGAGACCGCGGAGATCCTCAGCCGGTTCGTTGCCGCCGGCCATCCCACGCTCGCGTTCACTCGGAGCCGCCGCGGTGCCGAGCTCGTGGCCAGCCACGCGCGTCGCTTGGTTGCCGATCGCGCGCCCGATGCTGTCTCCCGCATTGCCGCTTACCGCGCGGGGTACCTTCCCGAAGAACGGCGCGCCCTCGAGCAACGCCTGACGAGCGGCGAACTCCTCGGCCTCGCCGCCACGAACGCTTTGGAACTCGGTATCGACGTCGGGGGCCTCGACGCGGTGGTCCTGAACGGATTCCCCGGAACCCTGGCGTCACTACGCCAACAAGTCGGACGGGCCGGCCGGACCGGTCAACGCGCGGCGGCCGTCCTGGTAGCGGGCGACGACCAGCTCGACCAGTGGTACGCCGCCCACCCTGATGAGCTCTTCACTCGGAGCGCGGAGGCCGCGGTCATCAACCCCGCGAATCCCTACGTACTCCGACCCCACATCGGTTGCGCCGCCCACGAACTCCCCCTCACCCCCGAGGACACCACGTGGTTTGGTGAAGGGCTCGACGATGCGGTGCGAGACCTCGTCCACGACGATCTCCTCAAGCCACGCGGCGGGAAGATGTACTGGGCCGGACGCAATCCACCTGCGCCCACCGTTGGTCTGCGAAACGGTTCGAGCGCCGAGTTCGCCTTGGTCAGCAGCGAAGCGGACCGACCGACCATTGGCACCGTCGACGGTGCGCGCATCTACTCCGTGGCGCATCCGGGCGCGCTTTACCTCCACCAGGGGCGCCAGTGGCGAGTCGACACCCTCGATGTCGACGCCCGCGAAGCGCACCTCTCCCCGGCCGACGACGCCGACGAATACACCCAACCACGCGAAGACACCGAGATCGTCATCATCGCCACCGACGCGCAGGCTCCATGCGGTGGCGGTCGCGCGTTTCTCGGCATGGTGGAAGTCACCAACCAGGTGGTCGCGTACCAGCGGACGCGCGTCTCAACCCGAGAGACCATCGAGGTCGTCCCCCTCGACGTTCCGCCCCGCACGCTGAGGACTCAGGCGGTTTGGTACACCATCACGCCGGAGACGCTCGCGGCTACCGGCATCGCTGCGCCTCAGATCATCGGTGCCGTCCACGCGGCAGAGCACGCGATGATCGGCATGCTGCCCTTGTTCGCGATCTGTGATCGGTGGGACGTCGGCGGAGTCTCAATGGCCGTCCATCCCGCCACCGGCCTGCCCACGATCTTCATCTACGACGGCTACCCCGGCGGGGCCGGTATCGCACCACTGGCGTTCGCCGACCTCGAGGCCCACGTGCGCGCCACCACCGAACTCGTCGCTGCCTGTCCGTGCGATGCTGGCTGTCCGTCCTGCGTGCAGTCGCCGAAGTGCGGGAACTGGAACGAGTACCTCGACAAGGATGCCGCGCTCCGCCTCCTCCGAGCCTTCGCTGATCGCGCCGCAGGCTGAACTGAGCGCCTGCACTCAGACTCCTGGACGCAGGCGGCTGAACCTATCGGACCGGCTCGGAGAGCGAACCGGGCCCGAGCGTCAGCGAAAACGACGCCGCGGCCAGCGGAGGAACCGCGCCGAACGCCTGGATCGTCACCTTGTGCGTGCGGCGATCACATGGAAATGGGATCCTCGTGATGCCGCTCGATCCGAGCGCCGAACTCGCTTGGATGTCATCGACCAAGAACCCTGCGCTCGTTGCGTCGCGCAGCAACCAGTCGACTTCGATTCCCTCACCCGCACCGTCGTTGAAACACCGCACCGGAGGACGCGGCGCGAAGTTCACAACCACCGGAGGCTTCGCCGTCACCACCGGGACCTGGAGGTCCGTGATCTCCTTGCAATCAGAAACTGAACCGTCGGGCAACAACGTCTCGCAATACCGAGTACCGGCTCGATTCGCACCGGTCCAGTCGGCCCGGTCGAGCGTGGATTGAAACAGTTGTGCATTGGCGAGATTCGCGCCGCGCAGATCAGCGCCGGTGAGATCCGCATTGTTGAGGTTGGCCCCCGAGAAATTCACGTTCCGCAAGATCGTGTACCGCAAATCCGCCCGGCGGAGGTCCGAACCGGAGAAGTCGGCTCCGGTCAAATCCGTGGAGGGAATGTTGACCGCGACGAGATCCTCATTCGCACATTGCGCGTTCGGGTCGAATGTGCAACTGCCAAACCGGTTCGACAGCGGAGATCCGGCGCTGCCACAGCCGCTCACCACCACGAGCGCCGCCACCGTTACCAGAACGAAGCCGACTCTGACGCGCCACATCGGTCCGACGGTAGCAACTCAATCGACCAATGTCGGAGCGCCCAGCAGAACCGCTCGGTTCGTTTCACGGGTCAGAACGACAATCTGATCCAACGAGACTGCACGCGAGGCGCACCTCGGCTCGCGATCGGCCGGTGGCCCCATCGACATCAACCATCACCTCGGCGTGGTCGCCGGTGCAGTCACAACCTTGGAGTTGAGCGCCGTTCTGGGCCGCGGCCCCGGCCGCGGCGCTGCGGGCCGCCGCGGTTCCCTCGGCGCGGGCGAGCGATATCGCCGCGGCGATTGCGGCCGCATCGGCCGCAGTATCGGCTCGAGCGGCCCGACCGGCTCCATTGCCCGCCCGGACAACGCCGAACATCACCATGGCGGCTACCACCATGACGGCGACCGCGAGGACCGTGACCGACCCCCGCTCCGATGCTCGCAGCCCCGGGCGCGTCTCGGTGTTGTTTGCGGCCCTCATCGCTCGGTCCGCATGACGGCCGTTGCCTGAAGCTCGAGATCAGGGAACACAAGTCCGACCATCGGGAGGTCGGTACGCGAGGTATAGGTAACTTCTACGCGGATCGGAGCACCAACCGCCGGTCGGGGACCGACATCGACACGCGCCTCCCGCAACACCCGCTGCGCAGCGGCCACCGGCGCATCCGAGTCGCGGTCCACACTCGCGGCCCGCACCGCCTCCCGCGCCGCGTGAACGACCGCGACATAGTCACGCACGACCAACGCGGTTTGCAGAACCGCGAGCAAAAGAAACACCACCAACGGCAGGATGAGCGCGAACTCGACCGTCGCCTGCCCCCGTTCCCGGGGACAGGCGAACAACCGAAGCCGCAGACGCGACCAGACCATCAGCCCGGAAGAATCTTGCTCAGCACCGAAGAGAACAGATTCTGAATCACGTGGCCCCGCGTGGCCCAGGTGATCAGCACCGTGCCAATGGCCGCGGCACCCAGAATCACCAACGCGTACTCCGCTGTAGTCTGACCCGCCTCCGTTGCCGTGTCCCGAACGGTGGCGACCACGCCGCGCACCGAGTTCCAAAAGCGACGCATCATGAATGCACTCCTTGTTTCGTAACGACGAGCCTTCGTTGGGCGAAGCTCGTCATGGACATGCGCTCGGGGAAGCGTGAGGGAAGCGGTGGGCTTGCGATCAGTTACAGGTGATGCAACGCCGAGATCAGAGCCGGCGCGACGGTCAAGAGGCCGAACGCCGGTAAGACGAGAAAGACGAGCGGGAAGAGCAACTTCACCGGCAGCTTGCGCGCCCGAGTTTCGGCGCGCCGCCGGAGTTGGGCGCGGGCGTCGTCGCCCAATCGAGCGAGCGCGACTCCGGCGGGTGCACCGAGGCACGCACTTGCCACCAGAACATCGGCGATCGGCGCCAGGACGGGTTCCACGCGCGCCATCTCGTCGAGTGCATCGGTGAAGGACCCACCCAGTTCGGTCATATTCAGGACCTGGCGCAACGGAACCCGCACGGTGGGCGGCGCCCAGATCGCGGCGATCTCCACGGCGCGTTGCGGCGGAGCGCCCGCCCCCACCGCAACGACCAGCAAGTCCATCGCGATCGGCAGTTCCGCCTCGAGTCGAAGTTCGGCCCGCCGATTGCCACGACGTTCCACGAGGCCCCGCACGACCCGACCGACCGGGCCCAACGCTTGGTGACAGCGAGCCCATCTCCGTGACCGGCGTCGGCCGTCCGGGCGGGCGAATCGAACGGAGACCGCCGACCGGCGAGCCTGTTGGACCACGGGAGCCGCCGCGATCGCGCCACACCCGAGGCCCAAGAGCGCGACGGTGACCTCGATCATGTCGGGTCCTTGAGCAAGGCCCGCATCCACAGCGCGGCCAGGACCTCCAGGGTGAGCCCGGCGGCGAGGCACACCACACCTGCCGGCGTCGATATCAGGACCCGCGCGGAGGTCGGGTCGGTCGCGGTCGAGAACACCAGGTAGGCGAGCGGGCCAACCCCGACCACGATCGCAGACAGGCGCGACTGCGCCGACAACGCCTTCGCCTCGCTCGCCGCGGCTTCGTCGTCGCGCAGCGACGTGGCCAATCCTTCGAGAGGAGAAGCGGCGGACCCACCGACCGCCAGCACCATCGCGAGTGCTCCTGCCGTGGCACGCACACCGGCAACCGGGCGTTCGTTGCCCCATCGTTCCAGCGCTGCATCGATCGACGATCCGAGCGAGAGTCGAGCCGCCAACCGGCGAAAGTCGGTGACGAGGGGTCCGGGTCGACTGGCCAGCGCCTGGATCGCTTCATGAACAGTGCCACCCGCCCGAAGATGAGCCACCACGTGATCGAGGACTCCTGGCAACGCACTCCGCGCGGCGCGGTCGGCCCGACCGGTACGGAGTGCCAGAACCACCGGCCCGGCTGCAACTCCGGCCGCCAACGCGGGCAGCACGAGGGTGGGGGCCAGCACTACGGCGAACCAGACCGTCACGCCAACGCCCACCGCCCACCACCGGACCGCTGCTTCGGGATCAAGGTCGAGTTCGGCCCGGACGAGATGGACCGCGACCACAGAACGGAACCGAGTCGGGAGAAGGCGCGTTGCGGGGCGCAGGGCACGGACGCGCGACTGCGGCTCCACGTTCGAGGCCGCACGCGCCATGCCGACCGTCAGCAGCAGACCGACAACCACACCGACGGCGGCGAACATCAGGCTCCAGCCCGACGTCGGGTCGGACGTTGGCCGTATCCAACCTGGCGCAGGATCCCGTCTTGGCGCATCAGGAGTGGCGCAACCGCGAACGGTCCCGGGGCGTCGACCACTTCGACAACCGAGACCACCTCGCGTGCGCCGCCTGCGGCACGACCAACCTGGACCACCACATCAACAGCAGCCCGCAGCTGTTCGCAGATCGCATCGTGGGGCAGACCAGTGCCACCAAACAGGGCGAGGGTCGAGAGCCGGCGCAAGGCGTCGAGCGGACTATTCGCGTGGACCGTGGAGATCGAACCTTCGTGGCCGGTGTTCAGGGCTTGCAGCAGGTCGAGCGCTTCCGCGCCGCGTACCTCTCCAACGATCAAGCGGTCCGGACGCATCCGCAGTGCGGCGCGCACAAGTTCACGAACCCCGATCGCGCCGCTTCCTTCAGCGTTGGCAGGCCGAGATTCGAGCCTGACCGTGTGGACCTGAGCGATCCGCAACTCGGCGGTCTCTTCGATCGTGACAATCCGTTCCCGTTCACCGATGAACCCGGTGAGGGCATTGAGCAACGTGGTCTTCCCCGATCCGGTACCTCCGGAAATCACGATGTTGGCGCCCAACTCGACAATGGCGCCCAGAGCTGAGGCCGATTCAGGGTTTACGCCGAACGCATCCAACTCCAGCCGACGCGCGCCGAAGCGCCGAATAGTGAGGCACGGTCCGTCGATCGCCAGGGGTGGGATCACGGCGTGGAGGCGAGATCCGTCGGGTAGCCGAGCATCCACCATCGGCGACGCACGGTCGAGACGAAGGGCGAGCGGCGCGAGGATTCGTTCGACGAGACGCATGATCCCGGCGGCGTCGAGATGTAACGGCACCGCTTCCAGTACTCCGGCGCGTTCCACGAAGCAGCGTCCGGGCCCGTTCACCATGATCTCGTCCACGGTGGGATCAAGCAGCAGCGGTTCGAGTGCCCCCAGACCCACCACATCGTCCATCACTTCGGCGACGAGGCGTTCTCGGCGATCCATTGCGATCAGCGGGTCTTCGACCCCCAGCAAGCCTGCGATCCGAGCTCGGAGGTCAGCGGGCGCAGCACCAACCCAAGACTCCGCGCCATCCGCAGCCAACAGCCGCCGATGCACCGCCGAGCGCAACGACTGATCGTCGAGCCGCACCGTCATACTCATCTCTTGTCCTGGCCGAGGGTCACCGTGCGGCGGGAAGCGGCCATGAACTCGTTCATGCCGCGAGGCCTCTGCGGACGATGCCGAGTTCGCGGAAGATCTGAGCCGCGGCTCGTGAGAGTGGCTCGGGCAGGCGGTTCGTCAACACCCCCGCGTCGACGGCGCGCGCGATGGCTGCACGCGTGGGGATGCGCGCCACGATGGGCCGGCCGAGCACCTGGCCCACGTCAGCCGGGCCGAGCGACCGACCCGGTTCTTGGAGGACCACAATCCCGAAACTGCGGGCTACCGCCGCGCATTGCGAGGCACGCCGCAACGCGAGGTAGCACTCCCTGATCACCAGCAGCGACACATCGCTCACCTCGAGAACGGCGCGAGCAACCGCGGTGTCTGGAACACCGACATCCACGATTGTCAGTGGACCGTCGCGCAGAGCAACCGCGAGGGCCGCACCGGTCTCCGCGGCAATCGCGGGCTCGAGCACACTCCCCAACCGACCCTTCGGGAGCAGCGACAGTGAGGGCGCAACTTCAACGCCCAGCCGATCGAGGGCATCGGTCGGCGCGGTCGGACCTACGGCGAGCCAGTCGGCCACGCCAGTCTCGGGATCGGCGCCGAGGCCCAGCACGGCAGGTTGATCGCCGCGCAGATCAACGAGGCGGACGGGGCCGATGGTGTGGGCAGCGTGAACTGCACACGCGGCAGCGGTGACCGAGGTTCCGGAGCCACCTTTGGGTGACCAAAACGCGAGAAGTGACAACTTCCCTCCCAACCGGGCGGCGCGACGAAGGCGCGCGGAAACAGAAATGACCCGGGGAAGGGGTGAGGGGAAGGTGGTCATCGTTGCTTATTGGACAGATACTGTCAAGGGGTATTTTTCGGACCATCGAGGACGATCGACGAACGACGCCGTAGTGTCGAAGCCATGGCCGGTGCTGCGTTCTTCGATCTCGACAAGACGATCATCGCCAAGAGTTCCGTGCTCGCGTTCGGCAAGCCCTTCTACCGGGAGGGGCTGCTGTCGAAACGCACGATCGTCAAGAGCATGTATGCGCAGATCGTGTACATGCTCGTGGGCGCGGATGAGTCGAAGATGGAAGAGGTCCGTGCCGCGATGTTGGCGCTCACCCGAGGCTGGGACCAGGCCCACGTGGCTTCCATCGTGGCCGAGACCCTCGACGAGATGATCTCGCCCATTGTGTTCGCCGAAGCGCTCGAACTCTTCGAGGAACATCACCGCGCGGGTCGACACGTGGTGATCGTCTCCTCATCCCCCGAGGAAGTGGTGAAGCCGATCGGCGCGTTTCTCCACGTGGACGATGTCATCGCCACGCGGGCCAAGATCGATGACGCGGGCGCTTATACCGGCGAGCTCGAGTTCTACGCCTACGGTCCGCACAAGGCCGAGGCCATTCACGAGTATGCCGCCGAGAACGGTACTGACCTTGCCGAGTCCTACGCGTACTCGGACTCGATTACCGACGTGCCGATGCTCGCGGCCGTCGGCCATCCGATCGCGGTGAATCCCGACAAGGATCTCGAGCGTGAGGCAAAGGAACGCGGATGGGAAGTCCGCAGGTTCGCCCGACCGGTTCGCCTGCGCGACCGCGTTCCGGTCCCCCCGAAGGGTCCCACGATCGCCGTGGGAACCGTGATCGCGGTGGGCGGCGCAGCGGTGGCCACCTACGTGTGGGTTCGGAAGCACGCTGCCCGCGCGTCGGCCTGAGTCACGGCGCAGGAGCATTCAGTTGGTGACCGGTCACCCTGGCGTCGCGCAGCTGCCAACGCCGTTGCACTCCATGGATCGCCTGGCCGGTGAACTCGGCCTGATCGGCAAGCTGATGGTGAAGCGCGACGACCTCACCGGACTCGCGCTCGGCGGCAACAAGGCCCGGAAGCTTGCGCTGCTCGCACAGGCTGCGATCGACGAAGGTGCCGATTGTCTCGTGACCGGTGGCGGTCCGCAGAGCAATCATGCTCGCCTCACTGCGGCCGCCGCGCGCGTGATCGGGCTCGACTGCCATCTCGCGTTGGGCGGCGATCCGGGGGCAGCCCACGAAGGGAACCTGCTGCTCGACGACGTGTTCGGCGCGCACCTGCACTTCGACGGTGGCGATCAGTATTACGAAGTCGAGGCCGCCATCACCGCGCTCGCGGTCTCGTTGCGCGCCCACGGACACCGGCCGTATGCGATCCCCATCGGTGGCGCCTCCACGCTCGGCGTGGCGGCCTATGCACTCGCGATCGATGAACTGCGATTGCAGCTTGATCGCGACCCCGATTGGATTGTGGTGGCCGACGGTTCTGGCGGCACCCACGCGGGATTGCTCGCGGGTCTCGGTGCCGCATCATCCACTCGTGTGCTCGGCGTCGATGTCGGTACCCGTCCTGACCTCGACGCGCGCATTCCCGAACTTGCGCACGAGGCCGCGGCCCACCTGGGGCGGGGAGCACCGAATGCCCACGTCATCGTCGACCGCGATCACGTGGGCGACGGGTACGGCGAACTCTCGGGCCAATGTCTCGACGCAATCCGCGTGTTCGCCCGCACCGAAGGACTCGTGCTCGACCCGGTGTACTCAGGGAAGGCCGCCGCCGCGATGCTCACCGCGATTCGCGACCGCCGGATTCGAGCCGACCAGACGGTGGTGTTCTGGGCGACCGGCGGATCACCGGCCCTCTTCACCCGTCGGTATCAGGAAACCATCACCGGTCCTTGAGCGGCCGGGACGCGAGACGAGCGGGCCCCAGAGGACCCGCTCGCTTCAGATAGTTGTTCGAGCCGGTTGGTCAGGCGTCGCCACGCACTTTGTACGCGACTGCAGCACCGAGTGCCAACACAACGAGGAGGAGTAGCAACTTCTTCATCGGGGGATCCCTTTCCGCCTGAGGGTGAAACCCGACACTACCGCGCGCTCGCGGCCCGGGTCTCCGAACGCGACGAAACATCGGTCGCCTCGCTCCTGGGGCAGGAAGGACGGCCGCGTGGCAGGATGCGGGCGGAGGTGAACGAGGTCTGGTGGCCTCCCTCGTCTTCAACACGAGTGGGACGGGCGAACCCCGTCCGGTGGGTTCGATTCCTGCCACCTCCGCCACGCCACCTGCACTACCAGCGCAATCGTCAGTCCGAACCCAGCCAATCCGCGGCCATCACGGCGTCGGCGATCTTGCGCGCCGCCCCGTTCCCACGATCCCACCGGTAGAGCACGTCGTCGACGACCACGAGCAGGTGCTGTCCGCTCAAATCGGCCACGAGCGATTGCACGCGACCCCGGGTGGTGAAGAGAACCCGCGAGCGAGCCCGCGAGCCACTCCGGCCGAACTGGCGGCTTCGAACAACGGAATGGCTCCCATGCCTCTCAGCGACCGCGAGCGTTCGGTCGTCCAGGAAGGTTGCGGCGGTGACGGTCGCGTCATCGGGCAACGGCACGACCTTTGTTCGTTTCGATGGCACCGCAGGCCATAGCGATCCCGCGTAGTACTGAATCGTGACGTCGCCGCGCAGCTTGAGGCGATACAACAGACGAGTGCCGTCCGGCGACCAGCCGAGCGGTTCGACCTTCTCCACCCTGGGCGACGCTTCGCTCGATACGTCGGCGAGCGGATTGGAACGCGAGTTTTCACCATTGACGAGATTTGTGAAGCCGAGCGTGTGTCCATCACAGCTGATGCCATAGGCAGCAAGCCCATAGTGATTGACCACCGGAGCGGCTGCTTCACCAAGGATCGGTCGAACCAGGCCATTCGGAATCTTGACGCCCTGCATCGTGCCGGCACAGAACGTGCCACCGGTCGGCTGCGACCCGACGACGATCTCGCTGCCATCGGGACTCGACGAGATGCCGACAACGGTTCCGGTGATACCCGGCACCACGAGTTGCATCGCGCCGGTCCCCGAATCGAGGACCACGACGCGACCATCGCTCACAGACTCTGATCGCACCGCGACAATCGCGCCCGGAGCCGGCGTGGCCCGCGGCTGCTCTGGTGAATCCGGGATCCACGCGGCGGCGACGATGCTGTCTCGGATCTTGGTCGGCTTCTTGTCGCCTTCGCTCCATCGGTAGAGGGTCCGGGCGGACACGAGTAGGAGGTGGTCGCCGGTCCGGTCGGACGCGATCACATGCGGAGCTCGTGGCATTCGAAGGAGCCGGTCGGCGGTGAACACCGACGTGTCCGGGCACCGAGCGCACCGGAGGGACAGCACGTCTCTGCCCTTCACCGCGACGTAACTACCCGAGTCCCCGAGCGTTCCGCGGAACGCTCGGGGAGCGAGGCCGAACTCTTGGCCCGGCAGCGCTTCACCGCCGAGCGGGTCGAAACGATAGAGGCGGTTGGTTCCGTGGCCGGCGCTCGGCGCGGTTCGGACGAGTTCATAGACGAGGTGGTGAGAATCTGATTCGAACACAAGGGCGCGGCCGAACCGCTCACTTGGGTCCGGCGGCAGGAACGAAGCCGCGTCGACTCTGTTGGCCAGATCACGCACGACGAGCTCGCGCGTCCGCTCCGGTCGCGGACCGGCGGTCGCATCCGCGCCGAAGCACCGGTAGAACGCGAGGTAGCGACCGTCGGGACTGATCGCAGGCTCACTTGCTTCGTCGGCGACCTGCGCGCCGGGGCGACCACCGGGGAGGGGGAACCGAGTGATCGAGTGGTGCTCACACCCTTTGCTCCGGTCGCCTTCAGCGAAGTAAAAGTCGCGACCGTCCGGTGCCACCGCGATCGACGTTCCGGCGGCATACGAGTGACTCTCGTAGCGCGCTCGGACCTTCCCGGTTCGAGCATCCAGCACCACCGGCTGGCGGTCGGTCGTCATCGCGAGGATCCGGCCGGGCATCGATCGCAACGACGGTGAAAGCGTTGCCCTCGAGTGATGGCGATCCTTGCGGCTGAGCCACACGACGCCGACGACGAGTGAGACTGCCACGGCGATGGCGACGGTGCCGAGCGCAAACGCGCGGGGCGCAGAACGTTCCGAGGCCCGTTCCAATCGCGACTCCAGCCGAGACCACGAGTGATCGCCGGGTTCAGCGCTATCGGCTTCCTCGTGGAGGATCGAACGCAGTTCGTCGTCGCTCACGAATCCTCCTTCAACACGCGTGCCAACGCGGTCATGGCGCGGTGCGAGTGGGACTTGACGGAACCGGTGGAGATACCCAGAGTTGTGGCGATCTCCGCTTCGGAAAGATCCACGTAGTACCGGAGCACGAGACACTCCCGCTGGCGACGCGGCAAGGCACGCACCGCAGCCACCACGTCGGCGTGCTCGGAACGAGTGACCACGATCTCGTCCGCTCCCGTTTCGTGACGCACCACCGGTGCCACGTACCGGCGCGCCACCAACCGCCGCCGCAGCCGTGACCGCGCGCCGTTCATCACCGCGGTTCGCAGATACTTCAGTGGATCGTCCACCCGCGGCCAGGCCCGGTAGACCCGCACGAACGCGTCCTGCACCACCTCTTCGCCCAAGCCCACGTCGTCCACCAAGAGACACGCGAACCGTACGAGCGACGGATAGTGCTCACGGTGGAGATCCGCCAGCGCGGTGTCACGGTCGAAGGTCGACGATGCGCCGTCCACGCCCGCTCCTACCCCCACCATGACCGTCATCATCACCTCAAACGACGCCCGGCGGGGTGTGCGGGTTGTCATCGTTGCCCGTAGTCTCCGAAGAAATCCCCGTTTCGAGGAGCACGCACCGTGGAATACCGCCAACTTGGCCGCGCCGGGGTCCGGGTCTCCGAGCTCTGTCTCGGAACCATGACGTTCGGCAACGAGGCCGACGAAACCACGAGCAAACAGATCGTGGATCGGTTCATGGACGCCGGCGGCAACTTCATCGACACCGCGAACGTCTACTCGCAGGGCGTCTCCGAGGAGATCACCGGCCTGGCCATCGCGGGCAAGCGCGACCAGGTGGTGCTCGCCACCAAGGCACGCTTCCAGATGGGAACCGACACCAACTCTGTGGGCACCTCACGCCGCAATCTGCGCGCCGCCTGTGAAGCGTCGCTCACGCGGCTCGGCACCGACTGGATCGACCTGTACCAAGTGCACTGTTGGGATAAGAACACTCCGCTCGAAGAGACACTCTCCACGCTCGACGACCTCGTACACGAAGGCAAGGTCCGCTACATCGGCGCGAGCAACTTCGCGAGCTGGCACCTCATGAAGGCGCTCGGGCTCAGCGCACTCCGCGGGTGGGAGCCGTTCGTCTGCCTCCAGCCCGAGTACTCGCTGATCACGCGCGATTCGGAGCGTGAACTGCTCCCGCTCTGCGAGAGCGAAGGCTTGGCGGTAATCCCGTGGAGTCCGCTCGGCGGCGGCGTGTTGACCGGCAAGTACACCAAGGACAATGAGTTCGCCAAGGGCACCCGCGGTGGCGATTCCGACAACCCCATCACCTTCACCTACCGCCTCGACGACCGCGCGTGGAATGTGATCGACGCGGTCAAAGACGCGGCAACCAAGACCGGCAAGACGGCCGCGCAGGTCGCGCTGAACTGGGTCGTGAACCGCAAGGGAATCACCGCGCCGATCATCGGGGCTCGCAACCTCAGTCAGCTCGACGACAACCTTGGCGGGATCGGCTGGCAGCTCGACGACGACACCCGCAAGGCGCTCACCTGGGCCAGCGCGTTCCGTCTGGGCTACCCCCATGAGTTCATCCAGTTCGCGGGCTGACCCAACCACCACAACGAGGAGCGCATATGGAACTCAGACCCCTTGGCCGCACCGGTATCCGCGTCTCCGAGACGTGCCTGGGCGCCATGACCTTCGGGCGCGAGACCCCAGAGGATCAAAGCCGAGCCATCCTCGACCGCTACCTCGATGCCGGTGGCAACTTCATCGATACGGCCAACGTCTACAACCGCGGCGCGTCGGAATCCATCCTCGGACGCGTGCTCGGCGCGCGTCGCGAGAACATCGTGCTCGCCACCAAGTGCCGCATGCCGATGGGCGAGCGACCCAACGACTCCGGCGCGTCCCGGCGCGTGATCCGCGAACAGATCGAAGCGTCGCTCCGCCGACTCCAGACCGACTGGATCGACCTCTACCAAATCCATTGCTGGGACGCGAACACGCCACTCGCCGAGACCCTGTCGACGCTGAACGACCTCGTTCATGAAGGCAAGGTCCGTTACATCGGCGCCAGCAACTACACCGGTTGGCAGCTTGCGACCGCGCTCGGTGTTTCACGCCAGCACGGTTGGGAGCCCTATATCTCGATTCAGCCGCAGTACTCGCTGGTGTGTCGCGACATCGAGCGGGAGCTGCTCCCGCTTGCCAACTACGCGAGCCTCGCGGTACTTCCCTGGAGCCCGCTGGGTGGTGGGCTGCTCTCGGGCAAGTACCAACCGGGAGAGGCACCGCCCGCGGATACGCGTGCAGCCGACACCACCCCGTCAGCGGTCCTGATGCGGATGCGGATGCAGGAGGAGCGAAACTTTGCGGTCGCGCATGTAGTCCAGGATCTTGCGACCGACCTCGGCAAGACGATGGCGCAGGTGGCGCTCAACTGGGTGCTGCACCGACCCGGCGTCACCGCGCCGATCCTCGGCGCCAGAACGGTCGCCCAGATCGACGACAACCTCGGGGCGATCGGTTGGCGGTTGGACAACGCGTCACTCGCGCGGCTCGAGGACGCGTCGGCGATCCCGATGGGTTACCCGTACGACTTCATCGACTGGATTCACAACCGATGAGTGAGGTCGTCGCACTCTGGCGCTATCCCGTGAAGTCAATGCAAGGTGAGACGCTCACCGAAGCCCAGATCGGACCGACCGGCATCGTGGGCGATCGCGGGTGGGCCATCGTCGATTCCGAGACGGGGCTCGGGTTGACCGGCCGCCGGGAACCTCAACTGCTGTTCGCGCACGCGGCGCTCGTCGACGACGGCGTGCGCATCACCCTGCCCGACGGCTCGGTGGCCGATGACGACGAGGCGTTGTCGACCTGGCTCGGTCGGGCCGTGACACTGATGTGTGCCGACGCCCAGACCGTCGGGACGTTCGAGATCGGCCTCGCGGCCGATGACGACGCTGATCGCGACCCGACGGTCGAGTGGTATCAGTGGAGCGGACCGGTCGGAACGTTCCACGATTCGACCCGCACCCAGGTATCGATCATCGGCGCCGCGACGGTCGGCGCGTGGGACATGCGCCGGTTTCGTCCGAACGTTGTGGTCGACGGGTCTGGCGAAGGCGCGTGGGTGGGGTCGACCATTCACGTGGCTGGCGCTGCACTCAACGTGGTCAAGGCCATCGACCGGTGTGTGATCACGACCCGAGCTCAACCCGGCGGTATCGAGCGCGACCTCGACGTGTTGCGAGCGATCAACCGCGATCGAGCCGGCAACCTCGGCGTGGGCGCGCTGGTTCAGAACGCCGGCAGTGTGACCATCGGCGACGCGGTGCTTCTGCCCTGAACCGACCAGCGGAACGCGTCGGCTCCGACGCGTTCCGGGTACGGGAAGCGGGTGAAGAAGGTGAGTTAGACCGCCAGCAGGTCACGCGCGCCGGTGTCGGCGGATGGGTGACGCAGCTTGCTCATGGCCCGAGCTTCGATCTGGCGGATCCGCTCGCGGGTGAGGTTGAAGTATTCCCCCACCTCTTCGAGGGTGCGGGGCTCGCCCCGATCCAGACCGAACCGGAGCGCAAGAATCTGACGCTCCCGCTCGTCGAGCGGGGACAGCAGCTTCTCGATCTCGGCCGGCAAGAGTGCGGTGGCTGCAACTTCGAACGGAGATTCCGCGGAACGGTCCTCCACGATGTCGCCCAGCTCCGCGTCGCCATCCTCACGCAACGGCTCGGACAGCGAGAGCGGCTCGGCCGCGAAGCGCAGCGCCTCGGTCACCTTGTCTTCGGGCATTTCAACTTCGTGCGACAGCTCGGCGAGCGTGGCGGGCCGACCCAGCTTGAGCTCCAAACGCGACCGCGCCTTTTGGAGGCGGGCCAACGTGTCACCTGCGTGCACTGGGAGCCGGATCGTGCGGCCGGTGTTCGCGATACCGCGAGTGATGGCCTGACGGATCCACCAGGTGGCGTAGGTGGAGAACTTGAAGCCCTTGCGCCAGTCGAACTTCTCGACGGCATGCATGAGACCGAGGTTGCCCTCTTGGATCAGATCCAACAGCGGAAGCCCCGAGGCTTGGTACTTCTTGGCGATCGACACCACCAGGCGCAGGTTCGACTGCACGAACGTGCGCTCCGCGTCGTCACCGACCCGAATGTTCTTCCGAACCTCGCGCTTCTTCGTCGGAGTCAGGCCCTTGCCACCGTCTTCCATTTCGGCGCGAGCTTCCTTGCCCACTTCGATCTGCTGAGCAAGCCGAACTTCGTCGTCCTTGGTCAGCAGCGGGTATTGGCCGATATCGGTCAGATATAGACGAACAAGGTCTTCTTCATCGCGCTCGACACGTTCTTTCGCCAAGAAAATCGGTCTCCAAAATCGAAACTGCGGATACAAGACAAACGCACATGCGGGGGGAATGGTTCCCGGTTCACCCGCAGGAGGTCCCTATAGGATACAGATGCCGTCAAGGACGATTATCCACAGGGCCCTGTGGATAATCCACCAAACGTGGGGGAACCCGTGCCAGATGTGGAAATCAACGTAGTCGCCGGGTTCTTTCAGGCTCGCAGTGGGAAAGAGGCCGATCTGGCGGCGGTGCTGGCGCGTTACGTGGTGCTGACCCGCTCGGTTGCGGGTTGCCGCAATGTGGATCTGGTGTCGTCTGCTACCACTGCAGGCCGCTTGCTGGTGGTCGAGAAATGGGACGACGCCGACGCACAACGTCACCACCTCGATGGCGAGATCATGGTCACAATGGCCACCGGGGCCACCCCGCTACTCGCGGGCGCGCCCGATCTCGAGCTCTATGACGTGATCTCGGCCCACGACCTCATCTGATTCTCATTGCAGCCGCTCCCGCCGACGTGTCGCTCCGGTCGGCTGGCGCCAGGCGGTCGTGAGGCGGTCGTCAGGCGGTGATGGTGCGGCGAAGACTCTCGCTGCGCAGTGACTTCCGGCGCTGCGGACGCGTGTCGGCGGCGGCGAGTTGCTCAGCCATCGTCGAGAGGTCTTCCCACGTCAGCCCGTCGGAACTCCACAACCGTTCGAAGGCGGCATCGGCGATGTCGTTGAAGCCTCCGTAGAGCCGGAAGATGTACTGCCGTCGCGGCACCCGAACCGCAACACCGAGGCGAGCCACCCGCCCCTCGGCGTAGGTGTCCCAGATCGTGCGCTGGCGATCGTCGAGATCATCGTCGCTGGGAGCATCGGCGAAGGTCAAAGACAACCGGTCGAGCGCTCGAAACAGCGAATTGCCGAGTTCAACTCGAGTGTTCTCGGGTGACAGCCCGGTCTGGCGCTGTGGACTTTCGAAACAACCGCCGGTGAACCACAGGAACACCGAACCGTCGACGACCTCCACGCTCGACGCGGTCAACGGGTGCGGCAACACTTCGTCGACCTCTACGGTCACTGACACGTCAGATGGCAGCTTGACGGCGGCGATCATCTCCGCGATGTAACCGCGCACCTGATCCGCGTCGAACTTGACCAGCGTGAACTCGGCCGGGACGAGGGTGACCTGACTCACGAGCTGCCAGCGACCATGGCCTGCGCGTCGGCCTGGGCCTGGGCGGCGATCGCCGCCAGCTCGTCGATCTCTTCGGTGGAGAACCCGGCCATTGCCCGGAAGTTGCGCGCGAGTTGGATGGGGTTGTCCTCGGTCTCGCCACGGAAACCGCCGAGGCTGAACAGCTTGTCGACCGTCCGTTGGAAGTCGAGCGCACGCTCAAGCCGCTCGGGATCATCCGCAGTGAGGCGACGCAGCCAGTCGGAGCCCATCTTCACGTGAGTGACTTCATCCGCGAGCATCCAGTCCTCACAGAACTCGAGCATCGGATCCCCGGAGATGTCGCCGAACTCGCGCATCGTGTTGAACACGTCGATTGCCAGGCCTTCGAGTGCGCGGTTCACGCCACACAGCCGGAGGACCGGGTCTGGTGCACACGCGGCCTCGTACAGGAACGTGGCTTCGGAGTACTCACCGATCTCGGTGCCCATCCAGTCGCCCAGCTTCACGGAAATCTCAACGTGGCGGCTCTCGTCCCAACACTGGCGAGCCATGTCGAGCTTCAACGCGAAGGGAGCCTGCTCGTCGTCGAAGTCGAACGTGGTACGGCCGGCGCCTTCCAGCGCTTGGATCTCACCGGTGAAGATGCCGTGCATCAAGTTGCGGGCGCGGTCGCCTGCCGCAGGACGCTGGGGGTCCAGACGGGCGGAGCCGAGATCGCGCTCACCCATCTTTTGGTTGCGCGGGTCCATCACCTGATCCATGATCGAGGTGCGAACGAAGCGCGAGTCGCGCGCCAGCATTTCGGGGGGTAGTTGCTTCCTCATACCGAGGCTCCTTCGGTTACTGGGACGGCGCCAAGAGTACCGGGCCCCGCGATTCCACCTGCGGCCAGCAAGAGTGTTTCCAGCTCCTGTTGCCGACGGGCCGCCCGTGCCACTTCATCGGGCGTTTCAATCAAAGACTGGAGGATCATTTCGCCCTCACGCCAGTCTTCGAACTCGTCTTGGAGCATGAACCCCAACGAGCGTTGTGTGGGTGAGTCCGTGATCCGGCTCGTCGCATTCATGTGGTACGTATAGGCCGCGATCTTGCGCGGAATCAGTACTCGGAACACGCCGACGAGCTTCTCGATGGTGTGTTCGGGAGCCTCGGGCTCCCGCAGCGCATCGACGAACGTGACCATCTCCTGGTTGGGAGGCTCGTTCAGGCGGTCGGTGTTCATCTCCCGGAGTTCCGGCAGGCGCTTGTCCATCAGCTCCGCATGCCACGCGTGGTGGTAACAGTGGCGACCGAGGACCAGCTTCACGTCGAGCTCGGGAACGGTGGCAATCCAGCCGCCGAGGGCCTCGAACAGGCGCATTTCGAGCCACTTGTAGTTCCCGACCCGACGAGCCGTTTCCTCGACCGTGAAGATGCCCGGGATCTCCCTACGGTCCCAAGGAGCAAAGGCCGCACGCGGCTTGGAGGGATCGGCCATCAGTTACGGCTCCTTGTTGCTGCCCGAGAACACGGATACGCGGCAGTCTGGGGCAATCTTGACCGCTGGGTCAAGAACAGGTGACGAGAGTCACGTGACCAAAGGAGCCACTTCCGGGTCAAGGCACCGAAGGAACCGGTGCGCGTGCATGAGTGCCGCGTTCCACCACGAAGATGCTCGCGACGATCAGCCCGGCACCGAGATAGCCGAGCACTCCAAGACGCTCGCCGACGAAGTAGCCCACAATGCCCACCACGATCGGCTCCAACAGGTTGATCACACCGGCGCGTTCCGGTTCGATCACCCGCTGTGACCACGTGGAGAGTGCGAACGCGAGCGCGGAACACCCGGCACCGGTCACGAGCACCCCAATGACCACCACTCCGGTGACTTCGCCGAAACCTTCACCGATCGCGATCACGGCCGAGCCGATGCCGATGGTCACCACTTGCACGAGGATGAGCGCGAACGTGTCGAACCGTCGCGTCACCTCAGCAGTCCCCACCATCCAGGCGGCCCACGCGAGCGCACTGAGCACGGTGACCCCATCGCCAAACGACAGATCGAGTTCCGCGCCGGTCAGCAGAAACAGCCCGAACACCGCTACCACCACCGCCACCGCCACGCGGGGTTGCGGCAAGCGCCGATAGCGGACCGCGGTGATGATTGGGATGAAGACCACGAACAGGCCGGTGATGAAACCCGAGTTCGAGGTCGTGGTGTGGTGGAGCCCCACGTTCTGGGTTTGGTAGGCGACCAGACCGAGGACACCGAGGCCGCAGCCGACCCTCAGGAGTACTCCGCGTGAATCCGTGGACCGGAGTTCGGGCCCGCGCCATCCGCGCTGCCACGCGACCGGCGCCAACACGATCGTTGCGACTGCGAATCGGAGAACGTTGAACCCACTCGGCGTCACGTGCTCGAGCGAATCCTGCACGACCACAAACGTGGAGCCGTACAACAACGAAGCCAACGCGAGTCCGAGCTCCGGGTAGTACGGGCGCAGTCGCCCGCGCACCGCTACCCGCGCCAGCGGTTGGTGAGTGGGAGTCGTCGATCCTTTCCGAACGCCTTCGGCGTCACCCGCACTCCGGGAGGCGTCTGGCGGCGCTTGTATTCGCTCCGATCGACGAGCTCAGCAACGCGCGCCACGGTCTCGCGGTCGAAGCCGCTGGCCACGAGCTCGGTGATGGACCGGTCTTCTTCGACGTAGCCCTCCAGGATGGCATCGAGGATGGGATACGGCGGCAGCGAATCTTCGTCCTTTTGATCCGGGCGAAGTTCCGCGCTCGGCGGCTTCTCGATCACCGTCCGCGGAATGAGCTCGCGGTCGAGCCGGCGGTTGAGGTCTTCGCACAGCGCGTAGACGAGCATCTTCGGAACGTCTTTGATCACTGCGAACCCGCCGGCCATGTCGCCGTAGAGCGTGCAGTAGCCGACGGCCATCTCGCTCTTGTTTCCGGTGGTGAGGACCAGCCAACCGAACTTGTTCGAGATCGTCATGAGTAGCGTGCCGCGGATTCGTGCTTGGAGGTTTTCCTCGGCCAGCCCGGGCTCCCGCCCGGTGAACGTCTCGCTCAGCATGTGGGTGAAAACATCGTGCGCGGGCTCGATCGGAATCGTCAGTGTCTCGATGCCGAGCGCCGCGGCCAACCGCTCCGAGTCGCTCACGCTGCCGTCGCTCGAATATCGCGACGGCATGAGTACACCCGTGACCTTTTCGGGTCCCAGCGCGTCGACCGCGATCGCGGCCACGAGCGCGGAGTCGATTCCGCCGGAGAGACCGAGGAGAACGTGGGAGAAGCCGTTCTTGAACATGTAGTCGCGCGTCCCCAGCACGAGCGCGGCGTACACCTCGTGCTCGGGTTCAAGCAGCGCTTCGACTCGCGGTGCCTTGGTGGGCATTCCCAGATGACCATCGGTGATCGCGATCTCAGGGAGCGCATCGACGTGGCCGCGGCTCATCGGCGGTTTCCGATGAACGCTGCGCCGAAGGTCGAGGTCGACGACGAGGAGGTCTTCTTCAAATTGTTTGGCGCGCGCCACGAGGTGGCCCTTGTCGTTGATCACCATCGACGCGCCATCGAAGACCAGCTCGTCCTGACCGCCCACGAGATTTACGTAAACAATCGCGGCCTGTGCGTCGGCCGCGCGCGTGCACAGCATGGCTTCCCGTTCGTGGACGCGCCCCGCGTAGTACGGCGAGGCGTTGACATTCACCACGAGCTCGGCGCCGCCGTCGGCTTGGGTCACGATCGGACCGGTGGAACTCCATGCGTCCTCGCACACGGTGAGCGCCACCCGCAAGCCGGCGATGACAAAGAGTGGGCCGTCGACCGGCGAAGGCTCGAAGTACCGCTCCTCGTCGAACACGGCGTAGTTCGGGAGCAGGTGCTTGCGGTAGATCCCTTTGATCCGCCCGTGCGCGCACAGCGCAGCCGAGTTCGCGAGCGCACCGCTGGGTAGGAGTTCGGGGAACCCGATCACCGCCGCGGTGTTCTCGGTTCGCGCCGCGATCTTGTTCAGGGTCTCCGCGGCCTGGGTCACGAACGCCGGACGCAACAGCAAATCCTCCGGGGGGTAACCGGTGATCGTGAGTTCAGGGAAGGCCACGAGATCGGCGTCTGCGGCCACTGCCTGCTCGTACGCGTCCAAGATCCGCGTCTCGTTGCCCGTGAGATCGCCCACCACAAGGTTCAGCTGCGCGGCCGCAACCCGGATCCGAGGCATCCATTCAGGTTACGGGCCGACGGGCCAGCGCTCCCGAACCGAATAGACGCGGCCGAGATTGGGATCGGGTCTTCCCATGGCGACCACCCTCTCCAACGGTGGAAGTCATCAAGCTCGGCCAACACGGCTGCAGGCCGCGCATCGACATCGATGGCGCGCACGACCGCAAACGTCGGCTTCCCGTCTGACTCGTCCACACAGTCTCCCAACCCATCGATGGATCCAGCGATCGACGGTATCGGGCGGGATCGCCGCGGCCCGCGGCGGCGCTCTACCCTCTTGTCAGCACCGGAGGCGAACGGCCCCGGGAGCCCGTCCAGGATGAACCAGGAGCAGCTCATGGGTCGCAAGGTGTTCGTAGTCGGCGTCGGTATGACCAAGTTCGAGAAGCCCGGCGGCAAGGACTGGGACTACCCGGACATGGTCAAGGAAGCCGGAACCAACGCACTCACCGACGCGGGGATCCGGTACGACGAGATCGAACAGGTTGCGGTCGGTTACTGCTACGGCGACTCCACCGCGGGGCAGCGTGCGCTCTACGAGATCGGCGTCACCGGCGTCCCGGTCGTCAACGTCAACAACAACTGCGCCACCGGCTCGAGCGCGCTGTACCTCGCCAAGCGTTTCATCGAAGGCGGCCTCGCCGACTGCACCCTCGCGCTCGGTTTCGAGAAGATGGAAAAGGGTTCGCTCGGCATCAAGTACATGGACCGAGCCATCCCGATGCAGCGCACCTTCGAGGCCATGAACGACAAGCGCGGCTTCACGACCGCTCCCCCCGCGCCGCAGATGTTCGGCAACGCCGGGCGCGAGTACATGGAGCGCTATGGCGTGAAGGCCGAATCGTTCGCCCGCATCGCGGAGAAGAACCACCGCCACTCCGCGAACAACCCGTACTCCCAGTTCCGCGACGTGTATACGCTCGACGAGATCCTCGCGTCACCAATGATCCACGAGCCGCTCACCAAGCTGCAGTGCTGCCCGACCTCCGACGGTGCCGCAGCCGCGATCTTGGCTTCGGAGGATTTCGTGCGCTCCCACGGTCTCGAAGACCAGGCCGTCGAGATCATCGGGATGTCGATGAAGACCGACTTCCCGTCGAGCTTCGATTCCGGCAGCGACATGAAGTTCGTCGGCTTCGACATGACCCGCGCCGCGGCCCAAGAGGTCTACGAGCAGTCCGGATACGG
>JBKJIQ010000048.1:0-18749 GCA_046598395.1 Acidimicrobiia bacterium | reverse complement strand
ACAACGCGGACTGGTCGGCAAAGCGCCCGACCACAATCTGATTCTCGTGAACGGCAATGGTCCGGGCGATCCCTTCATCGCATCGATCCTGTGGTTCAACAACCCCATCGGCGCGCCGCCTGTCGACGGCCAAGCCACCATCAGCGCGCTCGCCGACACCCCGGCGTGGGACCGCGCCCAGATCGACAGCGCCTACGCGGGCGCCCAGTTCCAACGCCGCTTCGAGTTCGTGGACGACCGGTACCTCGTGACGTTTGATCGCGTCACCGCCGCGCCCGGCGACGCGCTCACCTGGGTGACGCACGGCAACGGCGGCGGGACCAGCGGCGGAACCTTCACCGCGGGAGTCACGGGCGGTCGTTGGGAACACGGAGCCGCACGCGTCGACACCGGCGTCGCGACCAGCGCCGGATCCACAACCTTGGCCACGCGTGTCACCAACCACGAGGGGGCAAACCGAGCGCTCCTCACCCACATCGCACTCGAGAGCACGGTTGCCGCAACCGAGTCGATCACCCGATCCGCGGCGATTGCGTATCCCACCCGCATCGGCGAACCCGCGCCCATCGTCGAGTCGCTGCCTGACCCCGGCGATGGCCGAGTCCGGTTGCGCCTCACCGACACCGCCGGTGACCGCGTCATCACCGCAACCCAGTACGCGAACGGTCGAGTCACAATTCGCGATCGTCATCTCGATGGCATCGAGCGGGTCATCGCTCGTGACTCCGCCCGATCAGTCTCCACCGCCTCGGGACTCACGGCGCAACGATCTCGTGGCGGTCGCCTCAGCATCCGCAACACGCCAGACGCGGTCGACCTCGTCGCCCCGGGAACGGATGTGAAGCTCACCGGCCTTCCGTTCCCGGCGCGTCGCGCCGATGGCGCGTGCAGTCTCACCACCAACGAGACAGGCACGTTCGTGCGCACCACTCGTGACGGTGCCGTCACGATCGTGGGTACTCCCGGAAACTCTGCGCCCGGCGCGGACCCGGGCCCCGACATTGAAAATGCCCCGACCGCCCACTGGCTTCACCTCGACGCCGGCCGGAGTTGTGATCGAGATCGCGACGGCCTCACCGCCCACTGGCAACTCGTCACTGCACCCACGGGAAGCGCGTGGGTCCTCGCCGCCGCCGACACCATGACGCCATGGCTCGCCCTCGACCAGCCCGGCCCGTACCGCGTCCGGCTGGTGGTCACCGACTCCCATGGCGCGGTGAGCCGGTCCACTGATCTCTCGGTGTTCGCAGGACCTCGCTGCATCGGCGACCGTCTCTCCTGGTCCGACCCTCGGTGCTCAGGCGCCACGCCATAGGCGCAACGGAACCGCGGCAGAGTGACCCGAGCGCCATAGTCTCTGACGCTCACGTCAGGTCCAAGGGGAGATGGTCAATGGGTCGGTTCGAGAACAAGGTCGCGATCGTCACCGGTGCGGGACGCGGCATCGGACGCGCCGAGGCACTGCTGCTCGCAAGCGAAGGTGCCGCGGTGGTCGTCAACGATCTTGGCGGTGAGACCACGGGAGAGGGCGCAGACCAACGGCCCGCGCAGCAAGTGGTCGACGAAATCACCGCAACCGGCGGCCGGGCCGCAGCGAACTACGACGACATCGCGAACTGGAATGGCGGTCAAGCGCTCGTCGCGCAGGCGATCGACACGTTTGGTGCGCTCGACGTGCTGGTGAACAACGCCGGGATCCTACGGGACAAGATGAGTTTCAACATGGACGAAGCCGAGTGGGATGCCGTGATCAACGTGCACCTCAAGGGCCACTTCACCACGAGTCGGTTCGCGGCGTCGTACTGGCGCCAGCGCAGCAAAGAGACCGGCGCTCCGGTCGCCGGTGCCATCGTCAACACCTCGAGCGAATCAGGTCTCTACGCGAACGGGGGCCAGGTGAACTACGCCGCCGCGAAGGCCGGCATCGCATCGATGACGATCGTGATGGCGCGTGAACTCGAACGGATTGGGGTGCGGGTCAACGCAATCGCGCCGGTGGCGCGCACCCGTCTCACCGAGGCGATCGCGGGCGGGTTCATGGACCAAAAGGACGGCGACTTCGACCGGTTCGCCCCGGAGAACGCGGCCGCCATGGCTATCTGGCTCGCATCGCCGGACTCCGACGGCATCACCGGTCAGGTGTTCGCCGTCGGCGGTGGGAAGGCACAACTGCTCCAGGGTTGGCACCCAGCGTCGGAGGTTGCCGCCGATGCCGTGTGGTCGCTCGACTCGCTGACCGCGGCGCGAGAGGCGTTGATGAACGGTCGAGATCCTGGCGTGCCCCCGTTCATGCCGCCGTTCGCCGGCTAGGCCACGATGCAGCTCGCGTCGGACCCCGAGGTCGAGACGTTTCGCGCCGAACTCATCACGTTCCTCCACGAGCACGCTCCCCCTGAAGTCCTCACCCACACCGACCTCGCTGTTGGCAATCGCGACGGAGCGGAGCAATCGATCATTCCCGATTGGGCCCGCACATGGCAGGCCACGTTGTTCGACCACGGTTGGATGATCCCCGGCTATCCGCCCGAGTTCGGTGGCCGGAACGCGACTCCGATCCAGACCATGGTGTATCTGGAGGAGATGGCGACCCGCGGCATTCCGCGCTCGTTACATTTCCCCGGGTACGCGATCGTGGCGCCAAGCCTCCTCGACTTCGGCACCCCCGATCAGCAGAGACTGGTGCCGGCGGCGATCCGAGGCGACACCGTCTGGTGCATTGGGATGAGCGAACCGAACGCGGGCTCCGACCTCGCCTCGCTGCAGACCCGGGCCGTGCTCGACGGCGATCGCTTCATCGTCAACGGTCAGAAGGTGTGGACGTCGTACGCGATGGAGGCACAGCAGTGCTGCCTTTATGTCCGCACCGATCCGAGCGCGCCCAAGCACAAAGGCATTTCGCTCCTCATCCTCGACATGGATACGCCCGGTATCGACATCCGGCCCCTCGGCCACATCACGGGCAATGCGGATTTCGCCGAAGTGTTCTTCACCGATGTGGAGATCCCCACCGAGAATCTCGTTGGCGCGCTGAACGACGGCTGGCGCATCACCCAGGGTTCACTCGCCCATGAGCGGGCCGGACTCTGGGTCGAGGGTGTGGCCCGCCTCGAACAAAGCATCGCCGGGCTCGTGGACCTGGCGCGTCGGCGCGGGGTGGCGAATGATCCGATCGTGCGCCGCCGCATCGCCGAGGGCTACCAGCGCGCTGCCAGCCTGCGAGCGCTCGGGTACAAAGGGTTCACGAGTTTCGCCCAGGGATCAGGCGCACCCGAACACTCCTATATGAAGTTGGCGTGTTCCGAGCTCGGCAAGGAGCTGTACGAACTCGGGATGGAAATCCAAGGCCCCTACGGCCCCGTGGTCGATTCCGAACGCGGCGAACGCGCCGGATACTGGGCGCTGAGCTTCTTCGTGAGCTTCGCCAGCACAATCGCCGGTGGCACGAGTGAAATCCAACGCAACATCATCGCCCAACGCGTGCTCGGCCTCCCCCGAGCGAAGTAACACCCGAGCGCGCGGGCGTTCCGCGGAGCGCCCCGAGGTGCCAGGATGACGGAGTGATCTCGGGGCCATCATCACGATCGGCGATGTCGGCCCGGTGGGGCGCGATCGCATGGTCGGTGGTCGCAGGGCTACTCATCGCGACCATCGCCGTCGGAAGCACGTGGGCGTATCTCTCGTCGATCGAGATCGACGACGGACTCGAAGGACTCATCTTCCTGCCGGTCCTGGTTGCGGCGAGCACGCTCGTTGCGCTCGCCGCCCGATCGTGGTCGGGCCAGTTCCGGCCGGTCGTCGGCACCGTGGCCGCCTGCGTGGGCGTCGCAGCCGCGGCGACCGCGCAGACATGGAGTCGGCCCGCGGGTCCGTCGGTGCTGCCGCTGTACGCCCTCACCGTGGTCGTGCTCCTCCCGCTCACCCTGTGCGGGGTGGCGGTCGGAACCGCGGTCGGCGATTACTTCCGCAAGCAACACCAACGGGCACGAGTTCAGCAGCACTCGACGAACCGTCGCGGAGATCAGGTATAAAGCGTCACGACGCGCTCAGCCGCCAGTGGGTACCCTGAGCCGATGGCAGGACCCGAGCCCGTTCCACCCACCGACACCGAGCCCGACACCAATGCGGCCGAGTTCCTCGGACTCCAACACGAGGTCGCCGAAACCCAACTCCCCGACCACATCCTGCGGGTGTTGGTGAGCGTCTGTAACCGCGGCAGTCTGAGTTTTGGCATCACGGTGGCCCAGGGTGGACTGCTCATCTCCGGGAGCGCCGTGAGCGTGGCCCGCTTCATGCACAACATGGCCGCCGAGTTGGAGGCAAAGGGCGGGGTCGACGCGGCCGTGCTCTCTGATCCTCTGCGATACCTCGCACTGCTCGCCGAGACCCCGTCCGATCCCAGCACCGACGAATCCGACGATGACCTTCCACTGTTTCTGCACCTCGAAGACGCGCGCATCCGCAGCGGTAGCGCAGTCGTCGCCGACGGTGTTCGCTGGCGCGGGCGACTCGCCGACGTCGACGGTTGGTTCCTCGGCAAACAGGAGTAGATCGCGGCGTGAACTTCTCGTTCTCCGAGGACCAGGTGCTGCTGCGTGACACCGCTCGTCAGCTCCTCACCGACCAGTGCCCACCCGCGTTGATCCGCGCGCACATGCACGACCTGCACGCCGCCGATGCACCGTGGGGATACGTCAAGGACTTCGTTCCACTCGGCCTCGGTCCACTCGTGGATCTCTGCGTCTTCATGGAGGAGCTCGGCCGCGTTGCGGCACCCGTGCCCTTCCTTGCCACTGCCTGTCTCTACGCGCCGATCCTCGACGCGATCGGCGAGCACGACCTCGACGCAGTACTCGAGGGTGACGCCAACGGAACCGTCGCGCTTGCGGGCGCCGACGGCCTGTGGCACCCCAACCCAGAGTCCACGAAGACCTTCGTTCCGGATGCGGCGAGCGTGGATCTCGTTGCGGCGGTCAGTGCCGACGGTTCCGTCACGTTGCTCGCGGCACCGCCGGCTCGCCGGATCGAGACCCTGGACTCCACCCGGCCGCTCTATGAGGTCGACACGTCCGCGCCCGGAACCGCGGCAGGGACCATCGGACGCCGCGAACTCAACGAGGTCATGACCCGCGCCACGATCGCGCTCGCCGCGGAACTCGTGGGCACCGCTCGGCGCCTCCTCGACCTGACGTTGGCCTACGCCAAGGAGCGCATCCAGTTCGACGTACCGATTGGGTCGTTCCAGGCGGTGCAGCACAAGCTCGCCGATATGAGCCTCGATGTGGAACGTGCGTGGAGTGCGGTGTACTACGCGGCCATGGCGGTGGACGCAGACGACGACGACCGCCACCGCGCCATGCACGTGGCCAAGGCCTGCGCGGGCGAGGCCGCCAAACGAGCCGCCAAGGAGGGGATTCAGATCCACGGCGGCGTGGGCTTCACCTGGGAGCACGACCTCCACCTCTTCCTTCGCCGCGCGTTTGCCACCGAGGCCCTCCTTGGCACCACCGCCTGGCACCATGACCAACTCGCCGACCTGCTGATATAGCTTTTTCGTACTTTTGCGAGTACGATATCGCTATGACACGTTCGCTGAACCGTCCCGACCCCACGGCCCTGGGCCGACTCCGTACGGGCCTGCTCATCCGGGAGGCGCGCGGCACCGCCGGCTTGAAACAGTCCGAACTGGCAGAACTCGTCGGGACCAAGCAGTCCGTGATCTCACGGTGGGAGCGCGGGATTGAAGAACCGCGCATCGGGACCCTGGCGCGACTCCTGCGGGCCTGCGGATTCGAGGCTGATATCGCGTTCCGCCGTCTCGACGATGTGGACCGGCCACAAATCGTCCAACACCTGGACATGACGCCCTCGCAGCGCCTCCGATCACTCGAAAACGTCGCGGCATTCGTCGCGAGCGCGACCCAGAAGGAACCGATCCATGCCTGAACCGTTCCAACCCGCACGGATCATCGAGACGCTGCATCGATTCAACGTTCGCTATGTGTTGATCGGTGGCCTCGCCGCGGCGATCCACGGATCCCCGGCAACGACCAACGATGCCGATGTCTGCCCCGATCGAAACGCCAACAACCTCGACGCGCTCGCGCAAGCGCTGCGCGCGATGGACGCACGAATCCGCACTGACGCCGTGGAGGGCGGCCTGGCGTTCACTTGCGACGCGGAGTTCCTCACTCGGATCGACCTTGCAGTGAATCTCACGACCAAGTTCGGGGACTTCGACATCTCGTATCATCCTGCGGCATTTACCGGCGGGTACCCAGATCTCCTCCCGCACGCGGTCACCTTCGACATCGACGGAGTCACCGTGCTCGTCGCGTCCCTGAACGACATCATCGCTTCGAAGCGAAGCGCTGACCGGCCGAAAGATCACGCGACGTTGCCAATCCTCGAGGCACTCCGGGACGAGATCGCCTATCGAGAACAGACCGAAGGCGGTCGCTGAGCTCCGCCGAGCCTGGGATCTGAGGCCGGGCCCTCCCGTGGAACCGGTACGATGCTCGACTTCGTACCGATTTGTGCACTTGCCATAGGGAGGCACCACATGCGCGTCCGAGGTTTGGCAGGTGCTGTGGTCCTGGCCATTGCAGTGTCCGGCTGCGCCGTGATCCAGCGCAGCTCGGTTGCGCTGGTGGGCGAACCGAACGGAGCCAGCGTCGAACCCGCCCTCAGCGCCGACGGCTCGATTCAGGCGTTCACGTCGACGGCAACCAACCTGGCGCCGGGTGATCGCAACGACGTGGCCGACGTCTATCTGCGCGATGCCCAAGACCACGTGACGCGCATCAGTGTCTCGACCGACGGCGAAGAGGCCAACGGGCCCAGCAGCCACCCGAGCCTTTCGGCCGACGGTCGCTACGTCGCGTTCCAATCGGACGCGACCAACCTGGTTGCCGGCGATGTCAACGCGACGACCGACGTGTTCGTGCGCGATCGCGTTGCCAACACCACAACCCTGGCCAGCGTCCCCGCCCCCGGAGCGCCGGCCACAAGTGCCACTGGACCCACCGCGGCAGCACGGGTCACGGCCCCGGACGCGACTGCGGTCGCGCCATCCCTCTCGTCACGCAACGCATCGCTCGCCGCGCGGGCCGCGCTGACACCCCAGCGAGTGATCGTCCGGACCACGACAACGTTTGCCGCGGAAGGGCATCTGTCGCGATTGGCTCGCACCGGTCAGCGCGGCACAATCAAGCGTGATCAGGATGCCGTGGCCGCCCTCATCGGCAGCGGCGGCACCGTCACCGCTGCGCCGAACACCCTGCCGATCGTGATCGCCACGGTCGACGCCGCCGCGCTTGGGCGACTCACGAGCTCGTCCACGGTGGCGAGCATCACCCCGGATGATCCGCTCCCGGCCGAACTGGCCAACAGCGGTCCCGTCGTGGGGCTCCCCGCAGCTCAAGATGCGAACTTCACGGGCCGCGGTGAGGCCGTAGCGATTCTCGACACGGGCGTGGACTCCACCCACCGCTTTCTGGCCAACCGAACCGTCGACGAGGCGTGCTACTCGGCAACCGGAAGCTGTCCGAACCACCTCACCACCCAGACCGGTCCCGGTTCGGCCGTGCCCTGTACCTACGCGCCGAACGGGTGTCGCCATGGCACGCACGTGGCGGGAATCGCGGCGGGGAGTGCGCTCGACGCCACCGGAGTCGCCCCCCGCGCATCGATCATCGCAGTGCAGATCTTCTCCCAGCTCACCGGCTCGTTCTGTACCCGCGGCGAGGATCCGTGCCCGCTCACGTTCCCGTCCGACTGGATTCTCGGGCTCGAGCACGTGTACCAGCTGCGCAACACCTACAAGATCGCGGCAGCCAACATGAGTATCGGGGGCATCACCTCCCTGACCGCGTGCGACGGTGACGCGGTGAAGCCCGCGATCGACCAGCTCAAGTCGGTCGGCATCGCGACGGTGATCGCGGCCGGCAACGAAGGCTCGACCACCTCGATCGATTACCCGGCGTGCATCTCCAGTTCGGTATCGGTTGGCGCGACCGATGACGCCGACTCCATCGCGACCTTCTCGAACAGTCACCCACTCATCACGCTCTTTGCTCCGGGCGTGGGCGTGCGCTCGTCGGTTCCCGGCGGAGGGTTCGCGCTCTTCAACGGCACCTCGATGGCGACGCCGCACGTGACCGGGGCCTTCGCGCTCGCCAGGGAACAGGACCCGAACGCCACCGTCGACGAGATCGTCGCCCGCATGCGGACCACCGGTCGCAGCATCCACGACGCTCGGAACAATGTCGACACTCCCCGACTCTGCGTCTCCGGCGCGCTGGGGTTCGACCGTTGCCCGAATCGCAACGGCAGCCGCCGCCCTTCCGTCAGCGGCGACGGTCAGAAGATCGCATTCGAATCCGATGCCCCGCTCGTCGCTACCGATACCAATGGGAAGACAGACGTCTACCTCCGAGACCGCAGTCTCGCAACCACCGAGCGGGTATCGATCGCGACGACGGGCACGCAGTCCTCCGGCGCGTCGACCCACCCGAGTCTTGGGTCCAACGGTGACCGCGTCGCGTTCGACAGTGTCGGTTCGGAGCTCGTTCCCGGCGACACCAACGGAGTCAGCGATGTGTTCGTGCGTCACCTGCCGACGGCCATCACGGAGCGTGCCAGCGTCACCAGTGCGGGGCTGCAAGTGGCCCAACCGTCGCGCGATGCATCGATCGCGGTCGACGCGAGTTCCGTGGTGTTCTCATCGCTCGGTGCGATCGTCGTCACCGACACCAACGCGCTCACCGACGTGTACTCCCATGATCTGGGCAACGGAACGACGTCGCTGCTCAGCATCGCGACCGACGGCGCATCGGCGAACGGCGAGAGCCGGCACCCGTCGGTGGGCACCGGACGTTTCGTCGGGTTCGAGTCCGACGCCACCAACCTCGGCCCCGATACCAACCACGCCACCGACATCTACGTGCGCGATCGCTACGACGGCTTGACCCAGCGGGTCTCCACTTCGTTCTTCGGCGGTGAGGCTGGTTCGTGGAGCGCAAGCCCGGTGGTGGCGCCCAATGGCGGAGTGTTCGCGATGACTTCGGCTGCCGCCGATCTCGTGAGCCCGCCCGACGACAACGCAGTGACCGACATCTATCGACGGTTCATCGTCACACCTCAGATCACTGGGTTCACCGGTAGCCCGGTGCCACGCGCCGGGACGGTCCCCTTCACCATTTCGGGTCGCGGCTTCCTCGGACCACTCGTGGTCACGAGCAATACCGGCATCACCCTCACCGTGACCGGCCAGTCCGAGAACACCATCACCGGGACGCTCACGGCGGCGGCCGCCGTGGCACCCGGTCAGTACAACCTGTCCGTCACCAATCTCGGTTCTCTCCCCGGATTCTTCGGCGCAACCGTGTGTCCCGGGTGCATCACGGTTGCTTGACCGATTGCATCACGTGCCCATCCAGAACGCCCCGGGCTACCATCTCTGACACACACGTCAGGTTCCCGGGGGGTCGGTGATGACGAACGTTGATCTCGTAGCGCTGGCGCAGAGCCGCGGTCGCCTGAGCGCCGCGCCCACCGTGGACCAGGTGACGGCCGAGGTCGTACGCGGCGCGATGGAGACCATCTGTTTCGAGATGGCCACCTACGTCTCGCGTACCGCCACCACTCCGATCCTGAACCAATCCAACGAGCGCAACGCCACCATCCTCGACGCCCAAGGTCGACTCGCCGCGCTCTCGGTGGGGATCCCACAGTTCATGCTCACCTCCACCCTGCCGGTGCGCTTCGCGCTCGAGTATCTCGGCGTTGAAGAGTTCCGCGAGGGTGATGTGTTCGTCGCCAACGACCCGTACCACGGTGGCGGCCACCTCCCCGACTACAACGTGTTCGCGCCCGTGTTCGCGGCGGACCCAAACCATCCAGGAAACCGGCGCATGGCACTCATCGCCAGTATCCAATGCCACCACGGCGACACCGGTGGCGGAGTGCCCGGCGGCTACAACGTGACCGCCACCGATATTTGGGGCGAAGGCGTGCGCTGGCCGGTCATCAAAGTCATGGACCGCGGCATCGAGCGCCGCGATGTCTTGCTCGCGCTGCAAACGAACAATCGCATCCCGTCCTATATCGGTGACCTCCGTGCGCAGATGGGCGCGGCTCAGCTTGCGGTCCGCCGCCTCGGCGAGGTCCTGGAAACGTACGGCACCGCCACCGTTTTCGAGTCGGTTGATTTCATGATCGATTACGCAGCCCGACGCTTCCGCGAAGAAGTCACCGCCTGGCCCGACGGCGTCTACGAAGCCGATGCCTACGTGGATCACGATCCACTCGGTAACCCCGACATTCACCTGCACGCCAAGATCACCGTCGCCGGCGACGAACTCACCATCGATTACACCGGATCGGACACACGCCCGGAGATCCAAGCGTGGTCCACGTTCGGCAACACGCGCGGCTACACCGTGGGTCAGATCGCATCGATGATGGATCCCGAGATTCCGAAGAACGAAGGCTTCTTCGATCAGATCCGGTTGGTCGTTCCGTCGGGGTGTGTCCTCAACCCGCTGCCGGGCCGGCCCGTGAGCGCCGGCACCCATCACCCCGGCGCCGATGTGGGCGAGGTGATTGCGGTCGCGCTCCAACACGTACTGCCGGACAAGGCGGTGCCCCAGACCTACAAGACGGGGATCCCCACCATCATCGTCGGCATCGACCCGGTCACCGGGCTGTCGTTCACCGACCACTCCGCGGAGGTCTACGCAGGGTGGTGCAACGCGGCCAAGGGGATGGACGCATGGGGTGCGCAGAACGCGAGCTTCGGAAACCTGTGGAAGGCCACGGCCGAGATCAACGAGAGCCTGTATCCCCATATCCAATGGAGCCGGGACTACCGCACCGACTCGGGTGGTCCCGGCCAGTGGCGTGGCCTGTGCGGAAGTCACTACGAGAAGGAAGTGCGGGTGGACGCCAAGGTCTACACGTACGTGGTGGGCATGAAGTATCCGATGCCCGGCATCTGTGGCGGCCTGCCCGGCGCGCCGAACCGGATGGTCATCCGCTACGGCTCGGATGATCCGTTCACGGTGCAGCACACGGCCGATTGGGAACCGATCGCCGCCGGTGAACGAATCATGTACGACTACGGCGGCGGCGGCGGTTGGGGCAATCCGCTCGACCGTGATCCTCAGGCTGTGCTCGACGATGTGTTGGACGAATATGTGAGTGTGGCCGGCGCCGAGCGCGACTACGCAGTTGTCTTCACGGGCTCACTCGAAGACCTCACGCTCGCAATCGATACCGCCGCCACCGAGACGTTGCGCGCCGAGCGCCGCTCCTCATGATGCGCGGATGACCTACCGGGTTGGCGTCGATGTCGGCGGAACGTTTACCGATCTGATCTGCATCGCGGCCGATGGTGAGGTCGTGCTGGACAAGGCTCCGACCACGCTCGACGATCAGAGCCGCGGCGTGATGACCGGCATCGGCCAACTCGCGAAACACTTCGGTCGGTCCCTCCCCGAGTTTTGCGCGGAACTCGAGATAGTGGTGCACGGGACCACCACCGCCGATAACACCATGATCGAGATGAACGGCGCCCGCACCGGCCTGCTCGTGACCGAAGGTCATCGCGACGAGATCGAGATGCGTCGCGTTCACAAGGAAAGGATTTGGGACCCGTCGTACCCCGCGCCACCGGCGATCGCGCGCCGGCGGGCTCGAATCCCGATCGCCGAGCGGATCGACCATCACGGTGAGATCCTGCTCGCGCTCGACGAGGATGCGGTGCGGGCTGGCGTCCAACGGTTGCGCAAGCTCGACGTGCAGTCGATCGCGATCATGTTTCTCTTCTCGTTCGTGAACCCCGCGCATGAGCTGCGCGCCGCGGAGATTGTGCGCGATGAGTTTCCCGACGTCGAACACGTCTCGATGTCACACGAGGTGATGGCGCGCGGCCCCGAGTTCGAGCGGGTCTCGACCACGTTGGTGAACGCGTACGTCGCGCCCAAGATCACGCGCTATATCGACCGCCTGGAGGCCCAGCTCCGCGCCTCCGGGTACGCCGGCCAGTTACTGATCATGCAATCAACCGGCGGCGTCATGCCGCCCAACTACGTGGCGCGCCGAGCAGTGACCCTGCTGGCGAGCGGACCGGCGGGCGGGGTCATGGGTGCCGCGCTCGCGGCGAGCCGGGCGAACGTGAACGACTTCATTGCCGTCGACATGGGGGGTACCAGCTTCGACCTCTGCCTCGTGCGCGGTGGCCGCCCTGAGATCAAGACCGATTGGAACTGGCGCTACCGGTATTACATCGGGCTCCCCATGGTCGATGTGCAGAGCGTGGGCGCGGGCGGCGGTTCGATTGCCCGAGTGCGCCAGCGCGCCTTGCTCGTCGGGCCCGAGTCGGCCGGCTCCACTCCGGGACCCGCGTGTTACGGCCGCGGCGCCACACTCCCCACTGTCACCGACGCCGACGTGGTCCTGGGCTATCTGCCGGCCGCGGGGTTCGCGGGCGGCCGCATGGAACTTGATGTGGACGCCGCTCGGCGGGCCATCGAGCGCGAGGTCGCCGCTCCCCTCGGGATCGACGTCACCGAAGCCGCCTGGGGTATCGAGCGCATCGTCAATGCCAACATGGCCAATGCGACCCGGCGAGTCTTGGCCTCACATGGCGCCGATCCTCGCACCCTTGCACTCATCGCATACGGCGGCAACGGGCCGGTCCACGCGTGGGCCATCGCCAATGAACTCGGCGTCGGGCGGGTGCTCATCCCGAAGGCTGCGCCCGCGTTCTCGGCCCTCGGCGTGCTCGTCGCCGACTCACTCGTCGACTTGGTGCGCGCGTACGTCACGCCGCTCGCCCAGGTCGACCTCGGCCGGCTGCAACGCCTGATGGCCGACGTCACCGGCGAAGCCGAGAAGGAACTGGAACCGACCGGACTCGGGGCCACGACCACCGAACATTTCGTGCAGATGTGTTACCCCGGCCAGAACTTCGACATGAGCATTCCGACGTCACCCGATGTGGCCGAGGACGACCTCATCGGACTGGCGGAGCGATTCCACGCGCAGCACGAACGCGACCGTGGCTTCTGCTTCCGCAACCAACCGCCTCTGATCCGCGGGGTACGGCTCGTGGCGCGTGCCACCACCCCCAAGCCCGAACGCTTCGCCACACTCGGTACCGTCACCAACCCGGCCGATGCGCAGACAGGGTCCCGTGACGCGTACTTCGGAGTCGAGTTCGTCAAGACTCCGGTGTACGACGGACCGGCGCTGGCAGCTGGGATCGAGATCAGTGGTCCAGCGCTGGTACAGGAGCCGTTCACCGTCGTCGTGGTTCCGCCGGGTGCCAGACTCACCCTCGACCCCACCGGGAACTACGAACTCCACCTCGGCTGACCCGCCGCGGGAACGAGAGGCGAACACGATGTCGGCATTCCAGCTCACGACGGTCATCGGGGTACCGATAGCCGTGTTGTTCGTGACCGTCGCACTGTTGGCGTTCGCGCGCCCCGACCGAGACACGGTGAACGGTCCGTACGCGGCATATCTCGCGCTGGCCTCTGTTTTTTCGCTGTACCTCGGACTGCTCTCGCTCGCTGCGCTGGGTGAGGCGATCAGCCAACAACTGGTCGGCAACGACACATCTCGAGAATTGCTCGGCCCGACCACGCTGCGCACCTACTTCTCGCTCGTGTCCGAAGGTGGAGCATCCTCCGTCGCTGCGTTCGCGACTCTGACGGCGTTGATGGGCGCCGGTTTCGCGTACCACGCGCGGCTCCGGTCCGACCTCGCCGCCTCCGAGACGACCAACGCGACCGTCACCCGCGTCGAGCGCGCGTACCGAGCCGGAGCCTGCTTCGCGATGCTGTCGCTCATCGCGATCGGCGCGCTGGTTGCGGGATCCGCGGGATACAACTTCTTCGCTGAGCAGATCGGTTCGACCGACAGACTGCGCGACCTGGCGATGGGATCGTTCGTGAGTTACGGCGCGCTCGTCCTCCTTGGCGGCGCGGTATTCCGACTCAACATCTCGACTATCCGCGGGCGGTTCGACAATGACCACTTCGGCGATCCTCCGATTGCCGAACTCGATGAGCGCGGGACGCTCGCGTGAATCAGGCGGCCGAGTTGGACCACGGCACGGCATGGTCGACGAGCACCGTGCAGTGGTAGCGGTCCTCGGCAATATGGCGGGCCGCAGATTCGGCCGCGATCGGATCGAGGGCGTCAACGAGCACCATGGTGATGCCGTTGCCTTCCACCCGATCCAGGGTCTGGATGGTCACTCCGTAGGTCATAGCGTTTCCTCCGCTCTCAACAACGTTGTCGGCCACTCATTTCGTTCCTTGAGGACGGCGGGTCATTCGACCTACCCGCGTCGTCGCGGTCGAGCCCGGAAGGTTCCGTCATGGGCTTCCTAACCGAAACCGAGCGCGAGATCATCGAGGCGGCCGCCGAACGGCTCGTGCCGCCCACCGTCGACGGTCACCCCGGGGCCCGTGCGCTCGGCGTCATCGACTACATCGACGGTCTGCTCGACGCGTTCACCGTGGATCCGCCGCGCATCTGGGCGGGCGGCCCCTTCTCGGGGCGAGCCGGCGGCCCCGCCCAGTTTGGCGAGTTCATGACCTTGTCGCCGCTCGAAACGCTTGCGTGGCGGACTCGGATCGAAGGGTCCCGAGGCATCGCCGAACGCGAACGCATGGGTCCGATGACCGGTTGGCAAACGCAATATCGCGACGGAGCCGCCGCACTCGGCGCAGATTTTTCAACGGTTGACGCGCCAGAACAGGACCGTCGGCTCGGCACCCACGCCGAGTTCCGCGATCTGTTGTACCAGCACGTCGTGGAAGGTGCCTACGCCGCACCCGAGTATCTCGGCAACCGAGACCTCGCGGGCTGGACTGCCATCGAGTTCCCCGGCGACGTGCAACCACGCGGCTACACCGACGCCGAAGTAGAGGGGGAAGCGTGAGTGAGGCGTGGGACGCGGTCATCATCGGGACCGGGCCGGCCGGTGCGACGGCCGCGGAAGTACTGACCGGCGCGGGGTGGTCCGTCCTGATGTTGGAGAAGGGGCGCAATCACCTGCTCGCACTCGAGGCACCCTTCGGTCCACTCGGCCACGTGTCAAACGATGAACTCAAGTTCATGCGTCGCCATTTTCTCGGCCCCGATCCGTGGCTCGAACCGCGAACATTTCGTCGGACCGTTGCCGACGGCGACCGTCTCGACGTGGGCGACGTCAACAATCTGCCCTCGACCCTCGGCGGAGGCGGCTTTCATGCCGATGCCAAGCTCCCCCGCTTCCGCGAGGACGACTTCAAGGCGCGCAGCGTGGCCGGTCCCGTGGAAGGCGCCGACGTCGTCGATTGGCCGGTCGACTACGACGAAATGGAGCCGTATTACGCAGCTGCCGAGCGCGTGGTCGGCGTCGCGGGCGAGGCCGGCGCCAACCCATTCGCCTCGTGGCGGGCCGATCCGTACCCGATGCCTCCCGGCCCGGACATGTACTGCGCGGTGCTCACCAGTGATGCGGCAACCCGGATGGGCTACCACCCGTACCGTGCGCCGAGTGGCGTGAACAGCGTGGAGTACGACGGCCGTCCCGCGTGCAACAACTGCGGTTTCTGTGGTTACTTCGGGTGCCCGATCGACGCGAAGGGTGATCCGGTCGCGCCGCTGCGCCACGCACTGCGCACTGGCAACTGCGAGATCCGTACGGAATCGATCGTCACCGACGTTCTCCTCGACGGAACGGGTCGACGCGCCCGCGGCGTACGTTACCTCGACCGGGAGTTGAACTCCCGCGACGTCTCCGCTCGCCACGTTGTGCTCGCGGGCGGTGCGTTCGAGACTCCGCGACTCTTACTCCGCAATGGGCTCGGCAACCAGGACGTGGTCGGCCGCTTTCTCCAGTTTCATTTCCAGACCTACGTGCTCGGCATGTTCGGTGAGCGGTTGCACGGGCATCGGGGTCGGTCGGTCACGCACCTGATGGACGATCCGATAGTTCCGGACGCCGATGCCATGGCCGCGGCCCGTTGCGCGGGGTTGCCCTTCATCCGGGGCGGGATCGTGGAACATGGCGCAGCGGGCCATCCGATTCTGGAGGGAATTCATCTCCCGCACGGCGAGTTGCATTCCCAACTGATGATGCAATCGATGACCCGCGATCGCATGGCCGTGTTCACCATGCAGGGTGAAGACCTCCCTCAGGCCACGAACCGCATCGACCTCGACCCCCACATACGCGATGCTTACGGGCTTCCCGCCGGCCGCGTGACGTACGCACCGCATCGTCACGAAGTGGCGTGCGCCCAACATTGGGCGCCGCGGTTCGAGGCGATCATGCGCGAAGCCGGCGCCCGGAACACGTTCTGGACCACCTCACCACCAATCACCGGGAGCATGGCAGATCGCCCCGGCGGACGGACGCCGATCTCACGCCACATCATGGGCGGCGCGCGCATGGGCGACGACCCGGCCACCAGCGTGTTCGACCGCTGGCAAAGGCTGCACGGCGTGGAGAACCTGATCTGCACCGACTCGTCGGTATTCCCGACCTCAACCGGCTACGGCCCGACTCTCACCATTGTGGCCCTGGCCATCCGTGCCAGCCGCGCCCTGGCCGGCCTCGACCCCCTGCACTCCACTCGCCAGTAGTACCGGCGAGTGCAAGACCCCCGACGGATTTACGCGGCGACGAGTTCTCGGTCGGACGCAGAGTCAGGATTCAGGACCCGAGCCGGTGGCAACTTGAGATCCTTGACGATTCCCACCCAGCTCATCAGCTTGAGTACGTAGTACGTCATGTCGATCTCCCACCAGAAGAACCCCTGGCGCGCGGAAGCTTGATAGTGGTGATGGTTGTTGTGCCATCCCTCACCGCCGGTGACGAGCGCGATGAGCATCGAGTTCCGACTGGTATCGACGGTCTCATACCGACGCCGGCCGAAGACGTGCGCGGCCGAGTTCACGAGGAACGTGGAATGCCACAGCAACACGGTGGACCAGAGGAATCCCACCACGAGTCCCGCCCATCCGCCGATCGCCAATGCGGCGATGCCGTAGATCCACGGCGGCATTCCTTCGTGCTTGTCCAACCAACGGAGTTCGGGATACTGCGCGAAATCCTTGATCGCAGTGAGGTCGGTGTCGTTGTATTTGTTGGACAAGATCCACCCGACGTGACTCCACCAGAAGCCCTTGCGCGGTGAGTGGATGTCGAGATCGGTATCCGAGTTGCGGTGGTGATGGCGATGGTTCGCCGCCCACCACAACACGCCCTTTTGGGCAGACGCTTCGGCTTGGAATGCAAAGACGAACTGCCAGAACCGGTTGAGCCGATAGGCCTTGTGCGAGAAGTAGCGGTGGTAGGCAGCGGTAACAAAGAACGAACGGCCAAAAAACATCGCGGCAAGCAACACGAGTGAGGTGGTGGTGATCCCGGTGAAGAACACCGCGAAACATGCGACGTGGACGAGAAAGAATGGGATCGACGACACCCAGTTGACCCGCTCTTCGGGCGTACGACTGAGTGGGGGAAGCGTGGCAGGCATTCGCGAAGGCTACCGGTTTTGACCCCGCACTTCGAGGTCGCGCCGCCTGCGCGCCTCCGCCCCGGGTCTGCCGAGCTGAGCCGATGGACTCTGAATACACCACGATGAATGTTGCGCTCACCGATGGAGTGGCCGTCGTCACTTTGGACCATACCGGAGGAACTTGGCTTCTTTCACGCGCTGCTCGAACGGTGGCGCACGCTTCCGCAGGTGACGATCGTCGAGATCGATGGAATCGCTCGTGGTGGAGGGAGCGAGTTCTCACTGAGTCTCGACCTGCGATTCGGGTCACTCGAACATGCGGCCCGGGTTCGGCCAGAATGCGCCAATGGAAATCACTGCCGTACTGCTCGACTTCTACGGCACCCTGGCCCGCGCCACCCATTGGGTCTCGGCCGATGATGTGCTCGCGGAACACGGTGCCTCCTTGTCTGATGACCAACGGGCGATCTACTTCGCCGACGGGATCGACGGCATCGAACACGACCAGCACTCACAAAGCCGTGACCACTACCGCGCGTGGCAGCGTGACCGCACCCTGGCGATGCTGGCCACGACCGACGTCCACCCGGGCGAGTACGACACCATCGTCGAGAAGCTGCACGTCGGCTCGTCCCAGCGGGTGATGGAGCCGTACGAAGAAGTCCCCGCAGTCTTGGCGGCGCTCCGCCAGCGCGGCATCCGAATCGTGATTTGTTCGAACTGGGATTGGGACCTGCGCGAAGCGGTGGAAGAGTCGGGCCTCACCACCGCGATCGATGCACTCGTCTCCAGCGCGTGGGTCGGTGCGCGCAAGCCGCACCCTCGGATCTTCGAGGCGGCGCTCAGCGAGGCGGCCGTCACGGCCGCGGCGGCCGTGTTCGTGGGCGACACCTGGAGCCCGGATGTGGAAGGACCGCTGAGCGCGGGTATCCGCCCGCTCTATCTCCAACGCGACGGTCATTGGCCCGACACCACCGCACCAAAGGACCGGCGCGACGTCGCGGTCGCACCGGATCTGCGCGGCGTCTTGGATTTCCTGGACTAGTGCCGTGACCGGCAATGTTGGTGGGTCGCGTCCACCACTTCGCGACCGGGGTCGCGCAGACTTGGGGCATGGCGGATCGAGTCCAAGTTCGTGAGTTGACCAACGATGAGGGCCGCGGGCTCTTGTCGATCGTGCGGCGCGGTTCCGGGTCGGTAGTGCGGTGGCGTCGAGCGCAGATC
>JBKJIQ010000028.1:0-30367 GCA_046598395.1 Acidimicrobiia bacterium | reverse complement strand
GCGCCGATGTCGAGGGCGCGCTGCGATGCCTCTTGGATCGTGCGGCCGTCCATGACGGGATCCGAGAATGGAATCCCCACCTCGATGGCGTCTGCGCCGGCGTCGGCCACCGCGCGCACCACATCGAGCCAACCCCGACCGAGTCCACCGGTGACGTAGGGAACGAGGAGCTTCGCACCCGCGTCTCGGGCGGTGCGCAGGGTGGATTCGAGGTTCATACGAGCGGTTCGCCGTTGAGCATCTCGGCGACCTGCATGGCGTCCTTGTCGCCCCGACCGGAGAGGGTCACGAGCACGGTTGCGTCCTTCGGGATCCGGTTGCCGGCCTCGCGGGCGAGCCAGCCGATCGCGTGGGCGGGTTCGAGCGCCGGAACGATTCCCTCGGTCACCGACAGCAGCTGGAACCCGGAGAGCGCCTCGGCGTCGGTGGCGAACGGGTACTCGGCCCTGCCACTCGCGGCGAGTGCCGCGTGCTCGGGGCCGACGCCGGGATAGTCGAGCCCGGCGCTGATCGAATGCGCTTCCTTGATTTGTCCATCCTCGTCTTGGAGGTACAGCGACCGTGCACCGTGGAGTGCGCCCGGAACGCCGCGGCTGATCGAAGCACCGTGGCGGCCCGATTCGAGCCCGAGGCCACCGGCTTCGACCCCGATGAGTTCTGATTTCGTGTCGAGGAATCCGGCGAAGGTGCCCATGGCATTGGAGCCGCCACCGACGCAGGCGACCACGAAGTCGGGGTCCGATCCTCCGAGCATTTCACGGGTTTGCTCGCGCGCTTCATCCCCCACGATCCGCTGGAACTCGCGGACGATCCAGGGAAACGGATGCGGTCCGACCACCGAACCAATGCAGTAGTGCGTGGACTGCACCGATGCGACCCAATCACGCAGCGCGTCGTTGATCGCGTCCTTGAGCGTGGCGCTCCCGGAGGTGACGGGGATGACTTCGGCGCCGAGGAGCTGCATGCGAAACACATTGAGTGCTTGGCGTTCAACATCGACCGCGCCCATGAACACGATGCAATCGAGACCGAAGAGGGCAGCCGCGGTCGCGGTCGCCACACCGTGCTGTCCTGCACCGGTTTCGGCGATGACCCGCTGCTTGCCCATGCGCCGCGTGAGCAGAGCCTGGCCGAGCACGTTGTTGATCTTGTGTGACCCGGTGTGCGTGAGGTCTTCGCGCTTCAGCAGGACGCGGACCCCGAGCCGTTCGGACAAGCGGTGGCATTCGGTCACCGGCGTGGGTCGCCCTGCGTAATGGGTGAGAAGGTCGGCGTATTCGGTACGGAACTCAGGCGACGTCCACGCGCGCCGGAACTCGGCTTCGAGTTCCTCGAGCGCAGGGACCAGGGTCTCGGGAACGTACCGACCGCCGAACTCACCGAAGCGTCCGAGTCCTGTGGGTTCCGATCCCGGTGGACCTAAGACGACTGCGTCACCGCGTTGTGGCGCGGACATGACAACTCCTCATCGGGGCCGAAGCGCTCATGTTACGAGCACTCAACTCCTGCGCACGGAAATATCGCGGGCTCAGGTCCCGCGCAGTTCGTCGAGTTCCCAGTCATACGGTGCAACGGCGGCGATGGGTGGACGGTCGTCGTCCTCCACCACGTCGCCGATCTCACGCGCCGCCTGAATGAACCGCCGCAGCTTCCGTGCATCCTTGCGCCCGGGTGACGACTCCACGCCGGTGGCGACATCCACACCCCATGGGCGCAACCGTCGAATCGCGTCGCCGACGTTGTCGGCGTTCAGGCCACCCGCGACCATGAGCCGGATTCCACCGGGTGCGCCTTCGGCCAACTTCCAATCGAAGAGCCGACCCGATCCGGGATCAGGTGAGTCGACGAGAATCACATCGGCGGGACCGTTGGCCACGCTGGCGAGCGCAGGATCTCCAGCGGTGAAGGCTTGGATCACGAACTTGGTGCGCTGACGAATCCAGCGCACCTCCGACAGTGGCTCGCGCCCGTGCAGCTGGGCGCCGGTGAGCCCAACGTTGTTCACGATCGCGGCGACTCGTTCCGGGCGTTCATCGCGAAAGACGCCGACGGTGACGGTGCTGGCGGGGAGACGCCGAATGATGTCGCGTGCTTGGTCCTGGCGAACCTGGCGTCGGCTCCCTGGCGCGAAGACGAAACCGAGCGCGTCGGCTCCCATTGCCACTGCGAGGAGCGCATCGTCCTCATTGGTCATTCCGCAGATTTTGACGAACACGAGGTGCAGACGGTATCGCTTCACTCAGCTGCGAAGGTGGACATTCCGCACGGGGTTGAGGTAGCGCTGCCGAAGCCGGCCCGCCGCAGGTAACTGGACAACTCAGCTGTCGATCAGGCGCCCATTCAGATAGTCGTCGTACGCGGCGAGATCGAGGAACCCGTGGCCCGAGTAGTTGAACAAGATCACACGATCCTCATCGAGCTCCTTCGCGGCGAGGGCCTCATCGATGACCGAGCAGATCGCGTGCCCGGTCTCCGGTGCCGGCACTTTCCCTTCCGTGCGAGCGAACTGCACCGCGGCCTCGAAGGTCTTGCCCTGTGGATACGCGATCGCCTCCATGCGTCCGTGCTGCACCAGATTGCAAATGATCGGCGCGTCGCCGTGGTAGCGCAGCCCTCCGGCGTGGATCGACGGCGGCATGAAGTCATGGCCGAGCGTGTACATCGGGAGCAACGGCGTCATCCCCGCGGTGTCGCCGAAGTCGTACTCGAACCGGCCTTCTGTGAGTGTGGGACAGCTCGACGGCTCCACGGCCACCAGCCGCACCGCGGGGTCGTTCATGAAGGGCAAGGCGATACCTGCGAGGTTGGAACCGCCACCACACGAGCTGATAATCACATCGGGTCGCGTCTCACCCGCGAGTGCGAGTTGATCCTTGGCTTCCAGCCCGATGATCGTCTGATGCAACAGGACATGATTCAGCACAGAACCGAGCGCGTAATGAGTGTCGGCTCGGGGCGCGGCGTCGGCCACCGCGTCGGAGATCGCCAAGCCGAGCGAACCGGGACTCGACGGGTCGGCCACGGGTGAAGGCACTACCGATGCTCCCCACGTTTCCATGAGCATCCGGCGGTAGGGCTTCTGCTCGTACGACGCGCGGACCATGTAGACCTTGCACTCGATGTCGAACTGCGCCGCGGCGAACGCCAGTGAACTCCCCCACTGGCCCGCGCCGGTCTCCGTCGTCAGCCGTTTGATGCCTTCGGCCGAGTTGTAGAAGGCCTGAGGGACGGCAGTGTTCGGCTTGTGCGATCCGGCAGGCGATACGGACTCGTCCTTGAAATAGATGCGTGCCGGGGTGCCGAGCGCTCGTTCGAGACGCTCGGCGCGCACGAGCGGCGTGGGTCGCCACAGGCGCAGGATGTCGATCACTTCTCCCGGGATATCGATCCATGCTTCGGTGGACACCTCCTGAGCGATGAGACCCATCGGGAAGAGCGGCGCGAGATCGTCGGGGCCCACCGGGGCGTTCGTGGCGGGATGTAACGGGGGCTGCAGCGGCGCCGGGAGGTCAGGGAGCGCGTTGTACCAGGCGCTCGGAATCTGATCGCTGCGCAGATCGAATCGGGTCACGGATCCTCCTACCGGGGAGACACGAGTGGCGCTACCAGCGCCGAGGCGAGCGTACGCGGATCAACGCTTCGCACCAAGGCTTCTCCGACGAGGAGAGCGTCGAATCCGGCTGCGGCCATGCGCTGCGAATCGGCGGGAGTCCGAATCGCGCTCTCGGCAATTGCGAAGATCGACGGCGGAATGTGGGCAATCAGCGCGGCCGAACCATCGAGATCTTCGGCGAACGTACCGAGATTCCGAGCGTTCACCCCGAGAATCTGTGCTTGGAGTTCAACGCCGCGGACCACCTCGGCCTCGTCGTGTGCCTCCACCACCACCGCCATTCCCAGCGCCTGGGCGAGTTCGGTCAGTTCTTGCACCAGCGCGTCATCGGACAGTGCCGCGAGGATCAAGAGAATCGCGTCGGCGCCGATGGCGCGCGCCTCGTAGACCTGTACTTCGTCGATCATGAAGTCTTTGCGCAGTACGGGCAGGGTCGATGCGTCCCGAGCGGCTTGCAGGTCTGCGATTGCACCGCCGAAGTACGGAGCATCAGTCAGCACGCTCAACGCGGTGGCGCCACCGGTCTCGTATTCCACGGCGAGCAGGCCCGGATCGAGATCGAGCGCCAGGTCACCCTTCGACGGCGAGCGCCGTTTGATTTCGGCAATCAACCCGGGATGGTGATCGGCCCGGCGGATGGCGGCGCGAAAGTCGCGCGGGGGCGGCGCGTCGAGGGCCTGCCCGCGGAGGAGACTCCGGGTCTGTGGGCGGCGCAACATCGTGACCTCGTCGCGCTTGGTGGCAAGGATGCGATGGAGGACCGTCATGGGCGGTCGAGTCTAGGGTCCGGATATGAGTACGAACTTTCCCGACGGCTTCGTTTGGGGCACGGCGACCGCGGCCCACCAAGTGGAAGGGGGCACGTGGAATAACGACTGGTGGGAGTTCGAACACACGCCCGGCACCGGGACCGTGGAACCCGCCGGCGACGCATGCGACCACTTCTGGCGGTATCCCGACGACATCGCGACGCTGGCCGCCCTCGGCTTCGGCGCGTACCGATTCTCGCTGGAGTGGTCCCGTATCGAGCCCGCAGAAGGCGAGTTCTCGCTCGCCGCGCTCGACCACTACCGGCGGATGTGTGCGACGACCCGTGATCTCGGCCTGCTTCCCGTGGTCACGTTCCACCACTTCACCACACCGCGGTGGGCGGTCACCGATGGTGGCTGGACCGACCCCCACATCGTCGATCGCTTCGCACGGTTCTGCGATCGCGCGGTGGCGCATCTCGGTGACGAGATCGGGATGGCGTGCACGATCAACGAGCCAAACATTGTCTCCCTCATGGGCTTCATGGTCGGCGCCTTCCCTCCAGGTCATCACGACCTCGGTGAATACGCGGCGGCCAATGAGCACCTCAAAGCCGCGCATCGGCGGGCGTACGACGCCATCAAGGCCGGGCCCGGCGACTTCCCGGTGGGTTCCTGTGTGGCGATGGGCGACTGGTGGGTGCCGGAGGGTTCCGAGGCCGTGCTCACCCAGACGCGCGAGATGCACGAAGGGCAACACCTCGCGGCCGCGGCCGGCGACGATTTCATCGGGGTCCAGGCCTACTCGCGCACTCGTCTCACGGCTGAAGGTCTCCCCGACGGGCCCGAGCCCGGCGTCGATGTTCTCGACATGGGCTATGAGTACTGGCCCGACGCGTTGGAAGTGAGCATTCGTTATGCGGCGGAGGTCTCCGGCTCGCCGGTCTACGTGACCGAAAACGGAATCGGCACCACCGACGACGCACAGCGCATCCGCTACGTCACCGACGCACTCGGCGGAGTGCAGCGTTGCCTCGCCGATGGCATCGACGTTCGCGGCTACTTCTATTGGTCGCTCCTCGACAACTTCGAGTGGGCGCTCGGCTACGGACCGCGCTTCGGTCTGGTCTCGGTCGACCGTGAGACCCAAGTCCGCACCCCGAAGCCCAGCGCCGCGTGGCTCGGCCAGATTGCGAAGGCCAACGCGCTCCGCTGACGTGGCCCTGACGTCGCCGACCGGGTGGATCTATTCGGTGCCGGCGTGATGGGTCGGTGTCGGTAGGCAGGCCACGCGGATCGGGAGGCCGTTGACCGAAGCTGCGGCCGGAGGGTGGACCTCGCGGCGGACGTAGCCCATCGCGATTCCCGGCGCGGAGCTCGTGATCGTTCCCACCGTTTTCTCGCCGACGACGATCTCGGCACCTTCGGGAAGCGTCACCGAACCGTCCTCGGGAACGAGGTGGCGGAGAAACCGATTCACGTGACCGCGTGAGTCGATGCGACACACCAACTCTTGGCCGATGAAGCACCCCTTGGTGAAACTCACCGCGTCGACCTCGAGGAACGCCTCTTGCGGGATCACGGCATCGTTGAGATCGGCGCCGAGACACGGGACGCCCGCAGCGATCCGGGTCGCTTCTTCGCGCCCGGACTCTGCTTCGTCGATCTCGGGGGCCGCCGCCACCACGATCTCGACCTTGGTGCGGATCTTGAATCGACCGAGCGACCCAGCCAGGCGCGCTCCCCAACCAGGATCGGTGTCGAGCACCGCGTCGTCACCGTCGCGGGTGATGCCGCCGAACACGTCGACCTTGCCCTGGGGCGTGAGCAGCAACGTGGCCCGGCGCTCGCCGCGTGCCATGTCCGCCACGTCTTGGGACAGCAAACTCTGCAAGAACGTCCAGGTATCCGGACCCGACACTCGAACGATGTCGCGCCGTGACGAACCGGCGAGCGACGTCATCGCCGCACCGAGGACAGCTTCCGTGACGCCTGCGCCGCGGTGAGCAGCGCCTTGGCCTTGTTGTGGCATTCGAGGTTCTCGAGTTCGGCCTCACTGTCGGCCACGATTCCTGCTCCCGCCTGCACGCTCGCCTGATCGCCCCGCCACACCATCGTCCGAATGGTGATCGCGGTGTCTAAGTTCCCGGAGAAGTCGAGATAGCCGACGATGCCCGCGTAGGGGCCGCGCTTCACCGGTTCGAGTTCGTCGATGAGTTGCATGGCCCGAACCTTGGGTGCGCCGCTCACCGTCCCGGCCGGAAACGTGGCGCGTAATACGTCGACCGCGCTGCGGCCGGGAGCCAACTCGCCTGAGACCTGCGACGTGAGGTGCATCACGTGTGAGTAACGCTCCAACAGCATCAGTTCATCCACCTGCTCGCTGCCAAACGTCACGACCCGGCCCACATCATTGCGTGCGAGATCCACCAGCATCACGTGCTCGGCTCGCTCTTTCGGATCTTCACTCAGCTCCGCTGCGAGCCGACGGTCGTGCTCGTCGCTTCGCCCGCGGAATCGCGTGCCCGCGATCGGTCGGCTGATCACACGCCCATCAGTGACCTGGACCATGGGTTCGGGCGAGGATCCCACGATCGTGGCTTCGGCATTGCGCACGAAGTACATGTATGGCGAGGGGTTTACTTGGCGCAGGACGCGGTAGACGTCGAACGGCTCGTAGATGCCTTCCAGGTCGAAGCGTTGCGCGAGGACAACCTGGAAAATGTCGCCGGCGAAGATGTGCTCGCGCGCCACCTCCACGGCGCGACAGTACGTAGCGTCCGACATCGAGCGCGTGAACGGCGGCAGCTCATCGAGTGCATCGGCCGGCGGCGCCGACGGCGTGTACGGCAACGGGCGCGCCAGTTCATCGACGAGCGCGTCGAGCCGTTCGCAGGCCCGCACGTAGGCGGACTCGACGGCATCGTCGCTCAGGTCGGCGGTGAGGAAGACGTTCTCGATGAGGAAGAGCCGCTGCTTGTAATGGTCGAATGCGGTCACATGGCCAGTGAGCGCCAAGACCGCGTCGGGCCAACCAATCGGATCTGGCGGAACGTTCGGAAGGTGTTCGATTTCCCTGACGACGTCGTAGCTGAGGTACCCGACGACGCCGCCGTGGAATGGCGGCAGCTCATCGAGTTGGGGTGCGCGGTGGGCCGCGAGGAGCGCTTCGAGCGCGGCCAATGCGCCTTGGTCCACGGGTACGCCCGGTGGCAGGGCACCGGTGACTTCGATCTCGCGGCCGCGCGCCACGAGCGTGACTACCGGATCACGACCAATGAACGAGAAGCGACCCCAGTGTTCGGCGTGTTCCACCGACTCGAGGAGGAACCCTTCGCCGTCCCCCACGAGTTTGAGAAACGCCGAGACGGGTGTCTCCAGATCGGCGAGCACCTCGCGCCAGACCGGTACCACGGTGTACTCACGGGCGAACCCCTGAAACTCGGCGAGGGTGGGACGCGCGGTCACAGGTGCACGGGCTCGGCGCCGGAACCGAACGCCCGAAAAAAGCAGGACCGCTCGCCGGTGTGACACGCGCCGTTGCCCTCTTGTTCCACCGCCACCAACAGGACGTCGGCATCGCAGTCATAGGCCGCGCTGCGCACGAACTGACGGTCGCCGGAGGTTTCGCCTTTGCACCAATACTCCTGGCGGCTCCGACTCCAGAACCAGGTGCGGCCGGTCTCGAGCGTCTTGCGTAACGCGTCTTGATTCATCCACGCCATCATCAACACCTGGCCGGTGGATTCCTCTTGGATGATCGCGGGAACGAGGCCGGACGCGTCGAAGGCCACGTTCGCGATTTCGGCCTCGGTAAACGAAATCGGAGTCACGGCAGGCACAAGGGCGAGCGTACCGCCGGCCTCCACCCCGATACGGACTGTTTCCCGGCTCGCGGTCCCCATCCGACTCCGGTTCCCAGGACGCCCATTCGGATGGCAAACTCACCGTCGTGACCCTCACTCCCCCACGCGCTGCGGCGCGCCCCGTCGAGCTCACCCGCCACGGCGATGTGCGCGTCGATCCCTGGTACTGGCTGCGCGATCGTGACGATCCGGCCGTGATTGCCTACCTCGAAGCCGAGAACACCTACACCGACGCCGTGCTCGCGCCCACCGCGGCGCTCCAAGCCGAGCTGTTTGGCGAGATCCGCAACCGGGTCCAAGAGACCGATGTTTCCCCGCCGGCGCGCAAGGGGCCGTGGGACTACTTCACCCGTACCTTCGAAGGCGCGCAATACGCCTCGCACGGCCGACGGCCCGCGGGCGCACCCGAAGGTGATGACGAGACGGTCATTCTCGACGAGAACGAACTCGCCGCCGGCTTGGATTACTTCTCGCTGGGTGGCCTGGCGGTCACGCCGAATCACGAGATCCTGGCCTACTCCTTCGACGACGACGGTGGTGAGCGTCATTCGCTGCGGTTCCGTCAGCTCGCCGAGGGAACCGATCTGGCGGATGAGATCGAGGGCACCTACTACGGGTTGGCGTGGGCCAACGACAACCGAACGATCTACTACGTGCGTCCCGACGAAGCGATGCGGCCGTTCCAGATTTGGCGCCACACCCTCGGCGACCCCGACGATGTCCTCGTCTTCCACGAAGCCGATGAGCGATATTTCGTTGCGGTGGGTCGGACCCGCAGCGGTCGCATGATTCAGGTATCGACCGAATCGAAGCTCACGAGTGAAGTTCACCTCGCCGATCCCGACGATCCGGGCGCGACGCTGCGCGTGGTGGAGCCACGCACCGACGGTCTCGAATACGGCGTGGAGCATCACATTGATCGAGACGGCGTGGAACGACTCTTCATCGTGACCAACGCCGATCACGCCACCAACTTCAAGGTCATGACCGCGCCGATGGCATCACCGGGACGATCGAGTTGGACCGAGTTCCTCCCGCATCGGGCCGATGTCAAGGTGGATGACATCGACGCATTCGTCGACGCGCTCGTGGTGTCCGAGCGGTGTGCCGGACTGGAGCAGGTGCGGGTGATCGGTCTGGGCGACACCGCCTATGACCGCATGGTGGAGATGGATGATCCCGTCTACAGCGCGTGGCTGGGCGACAACCTGGAGTTTGACCCCGATCATTTCCGGTTTGGCTACACCTCACTCGTCGTTCCGCCCACTGCGTACGACGAACCGTTCGAGTCCGGCGTGCGCACGCTGGTGAAACGCACGCCGGTCCTGGGCGGGTACGACCCGGCGAACTACACCTCCGAACGGCTCTGGGCGCCGACCCCGGACGGAACCCTCGTGCCGATGTCGGTGGTGCATCGTCGCGATGTCCCCCTTGATGGCACCGCGCCGGCGTTGCTCTACGGCTACGGCAGTTATGAGTCCTCCGTGGACCCCACGTTTTCCGCGATTCGGGTGAGCCTGCTCGACCGCGGGTTCGTCTTTGCCATTGCCCACATTCGCGGCGGAGGCGAACTGGGGCGCTCGTGGTACGAGCAGGGCCGGCTCCTCACCAAGCGCAACACGTTCACCGACTTCATCGCCTGCGCCGAGCACTTGTGCGCTACGGGGTACACCTCGACCGATCGTCTCGGTGCGCGGGGCGGGAGTGCGGGCGGGCTGCTCATGGGAGCGGTCATGAATCTCCGTCCCGACCTGTTCCGTGCGGTCATTGCCGAAGTCCCGTTCGTGGACGTGGTGACCACGATGCAAGACGTGGACCTGCCGCTCACCGTCACGGAGTGGGAGGAATGGGGCAACCCACTCGACGATCCCACCGACTACGAATACATGCTCTCCTATTCTCCATATGACAACGTGGAAGCCAAGGACTATCCCGCGTTGCTGGCAACCGCTGGACTCAACGACCCGCGAGTTTCGTACTGGGAACCGGCCAAGTGGGTGGCCAAACTCCGGGCCACCAAGACCGATGAACGGTCCCTGATCCTCAAGACGGAAATGGGTGCAGGCCACGGCGGACCGTCGGGCCGTTACGACATCTGGCGCGACGAAGCCATGGTCCTCGCCTTTCTCATCACGGAGCTGACCGGAGTTTCACCATGACCATGCACACGCCTATCGGAGGGCTCGAGGGCGCCTCCACTTTCGTCACCGGAGGTGGAACCGGCATCGGTTTGGGGTGCGCCGCGCGGTTCGCACGCGACGGCGCGCACGTGACGATCTGCGGGCGGACCGAAGATCGACTCGTAGCCGCGGTGGAGCAACTGCGCGCCGACGCGGCCCCTGGGGCCACGATCCAGTATGCGGTCGCCGATGTGACGATCGAGGACCAACTAGCGGCCGCAGTCGCGGTGGCCGCGAGCATCACGGGCACCCTCGATGGCGTCGTGGCCTGCGCGGGGGGCTCCGAGACACTCGGCCCGATCACCCAGATGGACGTTGAAGCGTGGCGACGCACGGTCGATCTCAACATCACGGGCACCATGCTCACGATCAAACACGCGGCGCCGATCATGGCGCGCGCCGGGACGGGTTCGATCGTGGGTATCTCGTCGATTGCCAGTTCCAACGTTCATCCATGGTTCGGCGCCTACGGGCCCGGCAAGGCGGGCATCGACCATGTGTGTCAGCTCGCGGCAGTGGAGCTTGGTGCGAGCGGTGTGCGGGTGAACGCGATTCGTCCCGGCCTCGTGGACACCGACCTCGTCGGCTTCGTGACTGCGGGCGGGCCGGTGCTCGACGACTACCTGGCGTGTATGCCGATCTCGCGCGTCGGGACGGTGGACGACATCGCCGCGATGGCGCGATTCCTGATTGGCTCGGAGTCCACGTGGGTGACGGGTCAACTGATCAACGTCGACGGCGGGCATCTCCTCACGCGAGGCCCGGACTACCGGTCGCTGGTGGAGCCGATCTATGGCGCCGACGCGTTGCGGGGGCTCACGAACTGATCCGGGGGGTGGACCGGCCCTCAGCGATTGAGTGGGAGCAGCGTGGCGAGTTGGCGGGATTGGGCGAGCAGCGTCCCATCCGGTGCCCACACCTCGCCGTCCTCCTCGAGGAAGCCGCCCGCGGCGACCGTGGTGCGAAATGACGCCAGGACGAAGTCCTCGGCCGCCAACCCGGGATGGGGCAGCTCCGTGCGAAAATGAATGGTGAGATCGACGGTGGGAACCACAAACGGTTCCTCCATCCGGCTGAAGGTGGGGGGCACCCACGCGTCGGTGATTGCGGCGGCCACCAGCGCATCAACCACCTGGAGTTCCGGAAGACGGATCCAGCCGCCGGCTACCGCGCGCGAACCGCGTGGCGCTCCGGGGCTCGGGGGGTGGCCGATCGCCCACCGCGTCTCCCACCGAGTCGCGATGGGCGGGAGGCCGACACCATCGCGGCGTACCTCTCGATAGAACTCGGGTCCCGGGACCTGAGGCATCACGCTGTCGCAGAACTCAGGGCCGGGACGCGGCGACGAGAAGGCGGCGATGGCGATGGCGACCAGCCGACCGTCTTGTACGAGGCGAGCGGAGCACGTGGTCATCGACCGACCGACGCGTTCGCGCACCGTTGCGATTTCGACGTCGCCTGCACCCGCGGCGCTGAGGTAGTGCACCGTCAGGGAGCGGGGAGTGCGAGTCGGGTCGTCGACCGCGTCCGTGAGTGCCCGCAAGATGACTGCGGCGAGGTAGCCGCCGTTCGGACCGCGCATCACCCACCACGAGTGGGCCATCGTGGCGCCGTAACGACCAGCGCCGAGCGGACGGACCGCGGTCTCTTCGTCGAACGGGGAGGTCATCGGGTCGGGAGCATACGCTCGTCGTCCATGCCCGAACCTCGAACGACCGAACTCCCACGACCGAACTCCCAATGACCGAACTCCGGACGCTCACGGCCACCGATGGCGTTACGTTGGAAGCGGAATACGCGCCGGCGACGACTCCCCGAGCGAACGTCGTGCTGTGTCACCCCCATCCGCAACACGGGGGAACAATGCGATCGTTGGTGATCTCCGAGCTCTTCGCCGCGCTGCCGGCGGCCGGCATCTCGGTGCTGCGGTTCAATTTCCGGGGCGTGGGCTCGAGTGCCGGGACCTATGACCACGGCGACGCCGAGCGCCTCGATGTTGGTGCCGCGCTGGACGCAGTGGCGGACCCCCGGCTTCCCACGGTGCTCGTGGGGTGGTCGTTCGGCGCCGATCTCGCGCTCTCGGTCACGGTTCCCGAAATCGCGGCCTGGATCGCCATCGCAGCACCGCTTCGGTACGCCCACGATCTGCGTTGCGTGGCCCATGACCCCCGGCCAAAGCTGGTGGTGCTCGCGGCCAACGACGAGTTTCGCCCTCCGGCCGAGGTGCAGGCCGAGATCGAGCATTGGGTGGACTGCGAGTGCGTGGTGATCGGCGGGGCCTCGCACTTCTTCGTCGGTCGCACCGTTGCGCTGATCGACGCAGTGCTCGCCTGGGTGGACTCCACCATCTGAGTGTCCGTGCTCAGTGAGAACCGGTGGCGATGCGGCAGGTCTCGATCCCTTGCTCCACGGAGAACCGTCGTTCGTAGATCGCCCGCCCCGCGATCGCCCCACTGACACGGCGTCCCGAGGAATCGACGAGCGCACCCAACGCGGCCAGATCCGCAAGGGTGCCGACGCCGCCGCTCGCGATGAGTGGAATGTCGCTCGCCGCCAGCACCGCGGCCAGCTGATCGAGATCCGGACCTTCCAGCGTGCCATCGCGTCCGATCTCGGTGACCACCAGCGCGCTCACGCCCACGCCGCCAAACCGGTGCGCCAGCGCGACGAGGTCTTGCCCGCTCCCCTCGACCCAGCCTCGAACCGCGACCTCGCGTCCGTGCGCGTCGAGCCCTACCGCGACCCGACCGGGATGGAGATTGCACAGCGTCTCGACGAGCTCGGGTTGTTCCACTGCCGCAGTCCCGACCACCACCCGATCGACGCCGGCGCTCCAAAGATCCGATGCGGCCTCCACGGAACGAACCCCGCCGCCCGATTGCACCGAACACTCGACGCTCGCGCAGATAGCCTCGATGGCCGTGAGGTTAGATGCAGTTCCCGTGCGCGCGGCATCGAGATCAACCACATGGATCCAGGTTGCACCCTCGGCCTCGAAACCGCGCGCCACGCTCACGGGATCCGCGTCGTAGACCGTCTCGGTCGCGAAGTCTCCCCGCAGGAGCCGCACGGCATTCCCGCCGCGGAGATCGATCGCGGGGTACAGCTCTATAGCGCGCCCTTGGTAGTGGGCAGCTCCGTGGACTCCACCCGAACCGCGTCACGCAGACAGCGCGCCACACCCTTGAACGACGCTTCGATCACGTGGTGTCCATTGCGGCCGGACAACGATTTCAGGTGGAGGGTGATACCGGCGGCCACGGCGAACGCCCGCCAAAACTCCTCGGCGAGTTGCGGATCGAAGGTACCGATCCACTCCGCCACTGGCTCCACGTCGTAGGCCACATAGGGACGACCGGAGAGGTCGAGGGCTACCTGCACAAGGGCTTCGTCGAGGGGGAACAGGCCCGAGGCAAACCGCCGCACCCCGACCTTGTCGCCCAGTGCTCGCTTGAACGTGGTGCCGAGCACGATGCCCGTATCTTCGATGGTGTGGTGCGTGTCGACCTCGAGGTCACCGGTGGCATCGATCGTGAGATCGAATCCGCCGTGTTTGCCCAGTTGTTCGAGCATGTGATCAAAGAACGGAATGCCGGTGGTGGCGCGAGCCTGCCCGGTTCCGTCGATCACGAGGTCGACCTCCACGGTGGTCTCGTTGGTGGAACGCTGCTCGTGGTGGTGACGGGTCATGACCCATCACTCTCGCGCAACACCGCGGCAAGACCCGACCGGAACGCATCATTCTCCTCACGCGTCCCCACCGTGATCCGCAAACAGTCCTCGACGCCGGGCCACGACGAGAAGTCTCGAACCAAGATTCCCCGCGCGACCAAGGCCTCCCATACCGCGTGCGCCCGACCCGCACAGCGGAACAGCAAGAAGTTCGCACCGGACTCGAAGACTTCGACTCCGGGTTGTTCATCCAGAGCCACGAAGAGCCGCTCTCGTTCCTCCACGAGGTACCGGATCCGGCGTTCCATCTCGGGGACGAAGTCCAATGCGAGTCGACCGGCCGCCTGGGTGGCCACATCGAGGTGATACGGCAGCACCACCTTATCCAACTCGTCCACGAGCCAGGAGGGTGCGATGGCGAATCCCAAGCGGAGCGCGGCGAGGGACCAGACCTTCGAGAAGGTACGGCTCACCACCAACGCGCGATCGTCGTTGATCAGTGACAGTGCGGAATCCATTGCGAACTCGCCGTAGGCCTCGTCCACGATGACGAGTCCGGGTGCTGCGTCCGCGATCGCGGCCACGACCTCGCCCGGCTCAACGGTGCCGGACGGATTGTTCGGGCTGCATACGAAGACGATGTCCGGTTGCACTCGCCCGATGAGTTCGAGTGCATTGGAGCGGTCGATGCGGAAGTCGTCGCCCCGATGACCGGTGACGATCTCGGTGCCGGTGATGCGGGCGATGTGCGAGTGCAGTGCGTAGGTGGGTTCGAATACCAAGGCGCGGCGTCCCGGGCCGCCGTACGCAAGCAGCAGCGTCTGGAGCACCTCGTTCGATCCATTGGCCGCGAACACCCGGTCGGTGGGTTGTCCCACGTGGGCGCCGATGGCGGCGCGCAGCGCGGTGGCTGCCCGATCCGGGTAGCGGTGCAGTGCGGTATCGCGCAGTTCGGCGAGCCAAGCATCCACGAACTCGGCCGGTGGCGCGAACGGACTCTCGTTCGTGTTGAGACGCACCGTGACGTCGAGTTGGGGCGAGTGATAACCCGACAGCGCGAGGAGGTCGTCTCGTGGGAGGGGGCGGGTCATGGTTTCAACCGGATCCCTACCGAATCGGCGTGCGCGGTCAACCCTTCGGCGCGGGCCAAGGTGACTGCGGCGGGGCCGACCGCGTGGAGGCCGGCGGCGGTCGCGCTGACCACGTGCATGTGTGTGCGGAAGTCGTCGACCCGCAACGCACTGGCAAACCGCGCGGAGCCACCAGTGGGCAGGACGTGGTTGGCGCCGGAGACGTAATCGCCGATCGCGGTGGGCAGATTCAGAAACACCGCGCCGGCGTTGCGAACCGCAGCCACCATCTCATCCGCGTTGGCCACCAGGAGTTCGAGGTGCTCCGGCGCGACCAGGTTTGCCACGGCCACCGCCTGCTCGGCGTCACGCACCAGAACCGCCTTGCCGCCAGATGTGAACGTCGACTGCATGTCGTCCACTCGGTCGGCAACGCCGACGTACCCGGTCAACGCATCAATCACGTTGTCGAGGACGTCGGGTTCCCATGCCACGATCAGCGCGGTTCCGCCCGGGCCGTGTTCGGCTTGGGCCGCCAGGTCCATCGCGATGTGACGGGGATTCGCCGTGCGGTCCGCGATGATCACGAGTTCCGATGGACCCGCGGGGCCATCGATGCCGACGACGCCGGCGCCCGCGACCAGACGTTTCGCCGCGTCGACGTACGCGTTCCCCGGTCCGACGATCACATCCACGGCGGGGATCGAATCGGTGCCGTAGGCCATGGCGGCGATCGCCTGCGCGCCCCCAACGCGATAGACCTCGTTCACGCCGGTGAGAAACGCGGCGGCCAACGTGACGGCGGGAACGCGACCCGATGCGTCGGGAGGAACGCAGAGCACCCGCTCCGGGACGCCGGCAACACCAGCAGGGATCGCCGTCATCAACACCGTCGACGGGTACGCGGCTCGCCCTCCCGGAACGTAAAGCCCCGCTCGATCAACGGGTCGAATCGCTTCGGTCACCGTGACGCCATCCGCGGTGTAGTTCGCAGGCGGAAGCGCGGCCTGGACCTTGTGGTACTGCTGGATCCGGTCCGCCGCGAGTTCGAGTGCATCGCGTACATCGGCCGGAGTGTCCTCCACCGCCGCTCGGCATTCCTCGGTCGAGACGCGCAACGTTTCGATGACCGCGCCGTCGAAGCGTGCGGTGAGTTCACGCAGGGCAACATCTCCCCGAGCGCGAACATCGTCGATGATGGAAGTCACGGCCGCGGTCACGGTGAGGTTCTCGTGGTCGTGGTCGATGGCGAGGCCCAGGCGCTCCCGAAGGTCGCCGCGCGCGTCGCGCACGTCGAGGCGGGCAAGCATGCGCCATGGTACCCGGAGCCTGATCGCCGGCCGGGGCGGTTTGCATCGGGGCGCCGAGGTGGCCAGGCTCCCGCGGTGACTTCCGGATCTGATCATGCCGAGCTCAGCACCCTGCGATCGTCGTTGGATGAGTCCATCGAACGCATCGTGGCGGTCGCCGACCGTTATCGCAACACCGATCAATCGGGAGTCGCGGGTGACCTCGACGGAGCCGAGAGAGGGCTGGCATCAGCTCGTCGGGCGCTCGATCGAGCGATCCGATCGCTCAAACCCCAGGGGTAGATGGGCAGTGTCCTAGAAGTCGTCGGCCATGACCGGAAGTGGGGCGCGCAGGAGTCGACCCAGACGCTCCACGGCCGCTCCGTCACCGGTGGCCCGACCCGCACCGAGCAGGCTGGCGGCCGAGAACCTCCCGATGTACATGGCGCTCAGCGCTCCGATGTCCAACGCGACCTCCGGCGCGACGCCGGGGCTGGATCGGGCCGCCCCCGCTCCATCCGCGACGGTGAACGTCCAGATTCCGCTCGTGCCGTAGGTCCAAGGGTCGTGGATCTGCACCGCGATCTCCCCGTTCACATCGTGGGAGAACCCTCGCCGAGCGAACGCGTGAGGGAGATCCACGATCCGGTGCATCCAGCGGTTCAGGAGCCGGGGCCGGAGATCTTGCTCGTCGAGCAACAGCAACAGTTCGTCTTCATGAGGAATCGCAACTTCGGTGTGCTCCACCTGCATCGAGTTCGCTCCGATGAAACGCCACAGGGTCGCGCTCGCCGCGAGGTCACGCGCGATGCACTCATCCACCGTGAGTTCGTAGCCCCACCCGCGCCGGCTGAGCTGTTGGCGGTACCGGACGTACCCCAGCAGCTGATCGGAATCGGTACGGTCCCGCGCGCCGTAGGTGAAAGCGCCGTGACCATCCGCGTCCCGTTCCCGCATCGCCCAGAACATCTCCGAGCGGTCCACATAACCGTGGCGAGCCGGTGCGACGCGCTCGTAGCAAGAACGCACTCTTGGCCAATCCGCCGCACTGAGCCGAACGACGTCGAGGTCGGTCCCGAACCGAATCGAGGCCAGGCTCCGCGACGGGACCCGGAAAACACCTTGGTCCCCCGCGATCTCCCACCCGCCGCTGCGATAGACCCGGGTGGATGCCGGGTGCAGTGTGCTGACCGCGATGTTGTGGTCTCGCATCCATTGGAGCGTGTGCTCCAAGAGTGTTCGACACACACCGCGACCGCGATCTTCGGGCCTCACGACCACGCCGGCGATTCCTCCCATCGGCACTGACCGGCCCACGGTCCACTGTGCCGCCGACAAGACGCGCGCGCCTCCTACGAGGCGGCCGCCATCAAAGGCGCCGACCACGAAGGCATCGTCTCGTACTTGTGTTGTCCAGCCGATCCGATCGGCTTCCGGACGGCCGAACGCTTGGGATCGAATATCGAAGTACGCATCGAGATCTTCATCATCGATCTCACGAATCTCGAACTCGCTCACGATTTCCCCTCTTGGCCCTGCGGGCCGGGCCGGTCGGGCCCCGCTCGGCGAGCGCGGGCCAGGTGCATCGGTGCCCACGCCTCGCTCACGATTTCCCCTCTTGGCCCTGCGGGCCGGGCCGGTCGGGCCCCGCTCGGCTCACCCGATTCCTGCTGACGGGCAGATGTCGTCGAGGAGACATTCATCGCACCGAGGCTTCCGGGCGTTGCAGACCCTGCGGCCGTGAAGAATCAGGCGCAAGGACATCGAGCCTCGATCCTCCGGCGAGAGGATGCCGTTCAGATCGATCTCCACTTTCACCGGATCGGTTTCGTTCGTGAGGCGCAGGCGCTTCGACAGGCGGAGTACGTGCGTGTCGACCGGTAATCCGGGGAGCCCAAAGGCCACCGACCGCAGCACGTTGCCGGTCTTGCGGCCGACGCCCGGCAGGGTGACGAGATCGTCGAGTTCGGAGGGGACCTCACCGTTGAACCGGTCTCGGACCGCGGTGGCCATTCCAATCAGACTCTTGGTCTTCTGCCGGAAGAAACCGGTGGCGTGGACCAGGTCTTCCACCACCGACGGATCCGCGACCGCGAGTTCCTCCGCAGTTGGAAACTGCGCAAAGAGCGCCGGGGTGACGGAGTTCACCATTTCGTCGGTGCACTGCGCCGAGAGAATCGTGGCCGCCAGGAGCTGGAACGGCGAGTCATGCCGGAGCGCGCAGAGTTCGGCCGCACTGCCCGGATACTCCGAAGCGAGCCGCTCGGTCACGGTCGCCGCTCGGGATTTTGCGCCTCGGGGTCTGGCCATTGCTGGAAAGTAGCGTCTCCGGCGATGGCTGCTCCCCGAGACGTTGCTGTGGATGCGGCCGCGGCGCTTCCGGTGTTGCGCGCGATCGACGCAGCCACCACGAGGGACGCTGATCACGAAGCCTTCCCCGACGGTTTGTGGCTCGCCCTGGACCGTGATCCCACCGATTGTCACGTGGCCCTGAGCCCGGACGGTGATATCGGCGTGGTGGCCTTTCCCTCGGACACGTTCGCGCCGTCGCACCAACAGATCGCGGTGGGAGTGCTTGCCTCGGCGAGCGTTGAGCAGTTGGCCACGACGATCGCCGCAATCGTCAACCCGATGGACGGGGGGCACCGGGTGGTGGCGTGGGTTCCCGGGTCGGACCCGAGGATCCTGGACGCGCTGCACGAGCAGGGATTCGCCGTGGACCGCGTGCAACACCAGATGCGGGTCCCGCTGCCGCTCGCCGAGCGCGCGGTGTGGCCGGAGTCGGTGAGCGTTCGTGCCTTCCGCCCCGGTCTCGATGAGCCCGCCTGGCTCGATGTGAACAATCGAGCCTTCGCGAATCACCCTGACCAAGGGGCGTGGATCAAACGCACTTTGGAACGGCGGATGGAGGAACCCTGGTTCGATCCGCAAGGTTTCCTGCTCGCCTGGCGCGACACCACCCTCCTGGGCTTCTGCTGGACCAAGGTTGCCGCTCCTCTCAAACACTCCGAACCGGAGCGAGGAACGAGCGGAGGTGAGCAGCGAGGCAGCGTCCCGACCAACACGACGCTCACCACATCCGAGCGAACGAGCCTTCAGGATGAGCGAACGAGCCGTAAGACAGGGGAGATCTTTGTGATCGGGGTTGACCCTGATGCGCAGGGGCTGGGGTTGGGCCGGGCGCTGGTGATCGGCGGGCTCGAGTACCTGGCGGAGGGGCGCGGCTGCGACACTGGGGTTCTGTACGTGGCGGCCGGAAACGCGGCGGCAGTCGGGCTGTACCGCTCGCTGGGTTTCGTGGTGCACCGAACTGACACCGCCGTGGTGCGATCTGAAAAGGATGACGAATGACCGTTCGCTATGCCGCCGACCGATCGATGTTCGAGGCATTCCTGACTGCGAAGGGTCAACCGCGCTATCGGGTCGACCAGGTTTGGGATGCGCTCTACGAGCAACGACGCCCGCTCGAATCGGCCACCAACCTTCCGGCCGCCTTGCGCGACGACGTTGCCGCGGCATTCCCACTCTCACTGACGCCACTCCTAGAACAGCGGGGCGATCACGACACCACCATCAAGTGGCTGTACGGCACCGCGGATGGCGCCCAGGTCGAGACCGTGCTCATGGTGTCGCCGAATCGGGCCACCGTGTGCGTGTCATCGCAAGCCGGTTGTGCGATGGGCTGCACATTTTGCGCCACCGGCCAGGCCGGCTTCGTGCGTCACCTCGATTCGGCCGAGATAATCGAGCAGGTCCTGCGGGCGGCCCATGCCTCCCCCACGCCGGTGACCAACGTGGTGTTCATGGGGATGGGTGAACCGCTCGCGAACTACGACGCCACGTGGGCGGCGGTCGAACGCATCCACGGCGATCTCGGAATCTCGGCGCGGCGCATCACGATCTCCACCGTAGGAATCGTGCCCGGCATCCGTCGCCTGGCGCGCGAGAACATTCCGATCACCCTCGCGGTGTCACTGCACGCAGCCAACGACCATCTGCGGACCACCATGATCCCGATCAATCGGCGCTATCCGCTCACGGAACTCATCGACGCGGCGCATGAATACGCCCGCACGCGCGGGCGTCGGGTCACCTTCGAATACGCGTGCATCGACGACGTCAACGATCAGCCGGTGCATGCCAGAGAGTTGGCGGAACTGTTGCGACCGCTCGGCCCGCTCGGCGCCCATGTGAACATCATTCCCCTCAATCCGACCACGGAGTTCGAGGGCAAGGCCCCGTTGATGACCCGCGTCCGCCAGTTTGCCGAAGCGTTGGCCGACGAAGGGGTGAATGCCACAGTGCGCCGCAATCGCGGCACTGATATCGATGCCGCCTGTGGACAGCTGCGCAATCGCGCGACCGTCGCGGTGCCCGACCCGTCGACAAGAATGCTCCCGTGAACCAGCACCGCTTTCTCAATCAGACCCAGCCTCAGACGCTTGTCAACGCCACCATCATTTGTTACATCGAGGCGGTGTTCGCGTTGATCAGTGGATACGCCCCGTTCGTCATCGTTGCGGTGGGTCTCGGAGCGGGTGGTTACGGGATCGCCAACGAGAAGAAGTGGGGCTACGCACTCGCGGTGGGCGGCGCAGTGCTCCAGGTCGCGATTTGGCTCCGCATTTATGGATTCGATGTCCTCGGGTTCCCGCAAATCATCTCGGTGGCATTCGCGGTGATGTTGGTGGTCTTGCTGGTCCACCCGATGAGCCGCGAGTACCAACGCATCTGGTTTCGGTAACCGTCTATCGCAGCGCGGGCAGCACATCGTTGTCCGATGGTTCTCGGGTATCGGCACCACGGCACTGCCGGCGAGCATCGGTGCAATCGAGACGAGCCGTACACTCGACCGATGTCCACCGCTCGCGAGTTCATCGACGGTGTGAGCGCGCGCCTCGAACCGTTGGATCAGGCCGCGAACCGGGCCTGGTGGGATGCGAGTACCGCGGTCTGCGATGTTCACGAGGCGCAAAGGATTGCGGCCGATCTCGCACTCCGAGCCGCGCTCAGCGACTCCGACTCGTTCGATCGGCTCGGGGCTATCCGCGCCTCCGGCGACGTCCGACTCATCCGAGAAGCGCACGTCTTGCACGACCGTATGCTCCCGCATCAAGTGTCGATCAGCACCCGCGAAGGAATCACGCGCCTCGAAGCCGATCTCGACACCACCTTCAACCGTTTCCGTGCCCACGTGAACGGCGAAGACTGTGACGACAACGCGATCGCGACCGTGCTGCGTACATCAGACGACCCAGCCGAGCGGCACCGAAACTGGGAGGCATCCAAACAGGTCGGAGCGGCCGTGGCCGATCGGGTGCGTGAGCTCGCGCATCTGCGGAATCAAGCTGCACGCGAAGTGGGCGCGCGTGACTTCTTCGCGCTCTCGCTGGCCGCGTCCGAGCTCGATGAGACACATCTCATCGTCACGCTCGACGCCGTGGACGCCACCACCCGTGGCCCGTTTACGGCGTGGAAGGCGGCAGGCGATGTATCGCGAGCCGATCGTTTTGGTTGTTCGGTCGCGGAGCTCCGCCCGTGGCACTACGACGATCCTTTTTTCCAAGCTGCACCCGCTACGGATGAGTTGGATCTGGAAGCGTGGTTTCGAGACGCCGATCTTGCGGCGCTCACGCGGACGACCTATGCCGGGATCGGGCTCGATATCGATCCGATCTTGGCCCGCAGTGATCTGGAACCGCGGGCGGGGAAGAGCCAGCACGCGTTCTGTATCAACGTCGATCGCGGCCAAGACGTACGGGTCCTCTGTAACAACGTCCCCGGTGCCTCTTGGGCGGAAACGATGCTGCACGAGTTCGGTCACGGGGTGTATGACTCCGGGGTCGACCCGGAACTGCCGTGGAGTCTGCGGACGATGCATCCGCTCACCACGGAGGGCATCGCGATGTTGTTCGGCCGCCTCACCCTTGATCCCGAATGGCTGCAACAGGTTCTGGCGATCGCACCGGCCGACGTGGAGGCGGCTGCCGACGCGCTGGCCCGGCGGCGGGTGGTCACGATGCTGGTGTTCGCTCGGTGGGTCTTGGTCATGACGAACTTCGAGCGCGGGTTGTACGCAGATCCCGACGCGGATCACAACACCCGGTGGTGGGATCTCGTGGAGCACTACCAAGGCTTGACCCGACCCGTCGGGCGGGACGCACCCGATTGGGCCGCGAAACTTCATGTTGCGCTCGCGCCCGTGTATTACCAGAACTATCTCCTCGGGGAACTCGTGGCATCACAAATCCAGGCCACCATTGTGGAGCGGTTCGGCGGGATCGTCGGCCGACCCGAAGTTGGCCACTACCTGGGGCAGGAAGTCTTTGCGCCCGGTTGGCGAGTTCGATGGAACGATCTCATCGAGTCGGCCACGGGATCACCGCTTACCGTCGACGCCTTCGCGTCTGAACTGCAAACCCTCTTGGCGGTATAGGTCGTGTGTGATTGTCTGTGTGCGATCAGGCCAGGTGGGCTGTTGTTCGCGAAGAACTCGGATCGTCCGCCCGGCGAGGCTCAAGTGCTCGAGGCATTCGAGCGCCGGCCCGGTGGCGGAACCGTGCGTACGCAGTATCTCGATATTCCCGACACCGGTGCCGCAGCATTCGTCGGATCGCGTCCCACATGGTTGTGGGGTGTGGAACACGGACTGAACGAACACGGCGTGGCAATCGGCAACGAAAAGATCTGGACCACTGGCCGCCCGCACGACCGACCGGCTGCGCTACTGGGCATGGACCTGGTCCGGCTCGGACTCGAACGGTCACTCACCGCCGTCGACGCGCTCGAAAAGATGACCGTGTTGCTCGAAGAACATGGGCAAGGAGGCTCGGGCGAACCGGATGCGAACGTCCCGTATGACTCGTCGTTCCTCATCGCCGATGCCACCGGCGCGTGGGTGCTCGAGACGTGTGACCGGACCTGGGTCGCGAAGCCGGCACCGTCCGGAACGTCGATCTCGAACCGCATCAGCCTGGAGCACGATTGGACCCGCTCCTCGGGCGATGTGCCCCCGGACGCCAACTTCCAGGACTGGCGCCATCCACGGGTTCCCACCACGATCGCCGATCATCGACTCGCGGCCACGGCCGCGTGGGTGGCTCGTGGCGCATCCGCCCTCGATCCGGCGACCGTGGTGGCGACCTTGCGCGATCACGGCAACGGGCCGTGGGGCCTTCCCGGCCCGTCCTGGGTGGACCGAGACGGAGCAAGCAACCATGCGTTACCGGTTGAGCCGGGGCCCGATCATCGGGGTGTCAGCATCTGTATGCACGTGAGGGCCGCCCAAGCGACCACGGCGTCGATGGTCTGCACCGTTGGACCGGTTGCTACTCAGCAACGCATCTGGGTGGCGCTCGGAAGTCCGTGCGTCTCCATCTACGTGCCGATGTTCCCGGACGCGGGCGTGCCGGTCGCGCTCAGCGCGTCGTCCACCTGGTCACGTTTCGCGGCGCTCCGGGATCGGGTGGAAGCCGATCCCGAAGCCCTCGGAACCATTCAAGATCACCTCGCTCCCGTCGAAGCCGAGTTGTGGGCTCACGCGGATGCCGTTGCCGACGCGGGCCCTGCCGAGCGCGCCGCCTATACCGCCACGGCATTCGATCCCGTCGAGCGCGTCCTTGCCAAACTCGACCTCTAACCTCGATCGCTGTGAACCGACTCGCACACGAGACCAGCCCGTATCTCCGCCAACACGCAGACAACCCCGTCGACTGGTATCCGTGGGGTGCCGAAGCCTTCGCGTTGGCGGTCGAACTCGATCGCCCGATTCTGTTGTCGGTCGGCTATTCGGCCTGTCACTGGTGTCACGTCATGGCCCACGAATCGTTCGAGTCACCTGACGTCGCGGCGGTCATGAACCGACTCTTTGTCAACGTGAAGGTCGATCGAGAAGAGCGGCCCGACGTGGATGCGGTGTACATGGATGCGGTCCAGGCGCTCACTGGCCAAGGCGGCTGGCCCATGACGGTGTTCCTCACACCGGAAGGTCGACCCTTCTACGGCGGTACCTATTTCCCGCCCGACGACCGACAAGGCCGTCCGGGATTTGTACGGATCATGGAAGCGGTCACGGATGTCTGGATGAACCAGCGCGACGATGTCGCCGAGCAGACCGGGAAACTCCAGGACGTCATCGAGTCCAACACGCTCCGCGGGAGGCCCGCGAACGACCTCGACGAACTGCGTTTCTCGGTGCTCGACGCGGCCTACGCCGCGGTCGTCGAAACTTTCGATCCGCGCGATGGCGGGTTTGGTCGGGCGCCCAAGTTTCCGCCGTCGATGACGATCGACTTTCTCCTGCGCTGCCATCTGCGGGGCGATGCGCCGGATGCGCTCCCGATGGCGGTGACCACGTTGGATGCCATGGCCGCCGGGGGGATTTACGACCACATCGGGGGCGGATTCGCTCGCTATTCCACCGACACCACGTGGCTGGTACCGCACTTCGAGAAGATGCTCTACGACCAGGCGCTGCTTCTCGGGGCCTACCTGCGCGGCTTCCTCCTCACCGGCACTCCGCGATACCGCGAAGTGGTCGAGGAAACGATCACGTACGTCTTGCGTGACTTGCACCATCCCCGCGGTGGCTTCTTCTGTGCCGAGGATGCGGACGCGGAAGGCATCGAAGGAAAGTTCGCCGTGTGGTCCCTGGCTGAGATCACCGAGGTCTGCGGCGATGATGCCGCCGAGGTCATTCGATTCTTTGGCGCGGCGGAGGCCGGGAACTTCACGGATCCCCACACGGGATATTCCGGCAACATCCTGTTTCAGGTCGATCGCCTTGAACCACGGCCCGAAGCGGTGCTGCGCAGTTTGCCCCGCCTCTTCGCGGCGCGCGAACTGCGAGTGCGTCCGAGCCTGGACGACAAAGTGCTGGTGGCTTGGAATGCGATGTTCGCTCGTTCGTTGATCGAGGCCGCTGCCGCATTCGATCGCGACGATTGGATGGATGTGGCTCGTACGAACCTCAGGTTTCTGTTGGCCGAACTTCGTGAAGACGGTCGGCTGCTGCGTTCCTGGCAGGCCGACGGCGGGGCTCGCCATCTGGCCTACGCCGAGGACTATGCGGCGCTCATCGGAGCGCTCGTGACCGCGGCGGAACACGATGATGTGCACTGGCTCGCGCCGGCCATCGAACTGGCCGATGAGTTACACCGGCTCTTTTCCGATGACGAGAGTGGCGGGTTCTTCACGACGGGCACCGATGCCGAAGCCCTCATCGTGCGGCCTCAGGATTTCTTCGACAACGCCACACCATCGGAGAACTCGCTCGCGGCCGACGCGCTGCTGCGCCTGGCTGCGGTCACTGGCGACGAGCGTCATGCCCGGGGCACGCATCGCCTCCTGGCGCTCCTGGGACCGGGCATGACGCAGCATCCGACCGCGTTCGGGTTCCTCCTCGGCGCCTATGAACGCGCGTTGACTCCTGCGGTGGAGGTCGTGATCGTGGGGCCTGACCGCTCGCTCAGCACCGCATGGGCGAAGCAGGTAACACCGAACGGTGTGGGAGTGCGCAGCGCCGACGGGACCGGCGCGGATCTCACGCCCTTGCTCTCGGCGAGAACCTTTGACGGCGAGACCCGGGCTTACGTGTGCGAGAACTTCGCGTGCCGCATGCCGGTGTCCAATGTGGACGCGTTCGAAACGACGTTGCGGTCGGTCCTCTAGGTCTCCTGGCGGCCGAGACCATTCGCAAGGGCATCGGCGGTGGCCCAACCGAAGGCGATCATCGCTTCACCACGCATCGGGTCGACGACGCCGAGTACCTCGGTGGCGGCCTTACCCCCGCCCTTCACCGTGCTGGCATCCAAGACTGCTTCGGGAGCGATCTTGCCCTTACCCTTGGGGGACACGCGAAACGCCCGGTCGTCGTAGTGCTCGTCACAACCGAACCGGCGTGCGAGGCGACGACCCCAGGCGCGCTCTTCACCGGTTGGCGCGTAGTTCGGACGCGGCACCACATCGGTGAGTACTTGCAGCAGACCGTACGCCGCGGGGTGAGCAATGCGTCCGGCCACCAGCACATCTTCGTCGGGGAACGAGATCGCAGCACGACGGTAGAGCTCGCCCACCATTCCTTTCACTGCGAGTCCGGCTTGGCGACCCTTGCGGGATGCGCCGAGTCCCCACAGGATGCATGGGGTCCCACCAACGCGCTCGAGTGAACCGAAAAGGAAACCGTGCGTGTCCTCCTCCTCGGCAGCCATCACGATCAGCGGGAAGTGTTCGACGTGGCTCTCGAGCTGGGTGTCCATGCCTGGGAGGCCAACAGCCGACAAAAGCTGACCGAGCTCATCGAGTTCGGCGGGCTTCAGTGAGACGGAATCACGGGATTCGACCTGCATCGTGTCTCCATTGTGCCCGACCAGCCCTTGTGGGAGCCAGTCGCAGTTCCTGGCCCGGCGCGATTGCGACGAGCCTGACGCAATACCTTCAGTTCGTAAGGGGTGTGGCGCTTGCCGAATGGGGGTTGATTTCGAGCGCGCCGACGACTGCCCGGGCCGCCAGAAAAGCGGCCGTATCGTTGATCGCGTACGCGTCGACGGTGGAGCGGATCTGCTCGGATGTGGGCATCTGAACCTCAGCTGGGTGGAACCGGGGGCCCACCAGCTTACCGGTTCGTCAGACCGAAACTCCCCGAGCAACATCTTGGCCCGGCGAATAGGGCGAACCCGTGGCCGGTGCGGGCAGGCTGCCGCCCGCCGCGAAGCGATGGAGTCCCCCGAATCCGTCCAGGATCCAACCGCCACCACTCCCCGGTACGAGGGTGATTCCCCGGACGATGTTCCATCCGGGCCAGTACGGCCCGCCGGAAGCCGCCGGGGGCAGGGCGGCGCCGCCGATGCGGAACCGATGGATCCCGCCGTAGCCGTCGGCCACGTACCCGCCGGTGCCGCCGGCGTTGAAGGTGACGCCCCGAGCGATGTCGAAACCGGCCCAGTACGAAGAGTCCCTGGCCGCGGTCGGTGGTGCATTGACCCCAAACCCGAAGGGATGGAGTCCGCCGAAACCGTCGAGCACGTATCCGCCACCCTTGGGTGACACGGCGACGCCGCGCACGATGTCCCAGCCCGGCCAATACGGCCCGCCGGTGACGGCAGGCGGCATCGGAGAACCGGCACCAATAGTGAATCGGTGCATCCCGCCGTAGGCATCGACCACGTAGCCACCCGTTCCTTCGGGAACGATCGCCACACCACGAGCAAGATCAAACGGGAACGTCGGAGCGCCCGTAGCCGCGGTCGGAGATTGTCCGCCGATGCCGACAGTTTGCACCGCACCGAACCGGTTGACTTCGTACCCGCCAACGTGCGGACGCACGGTCTTTTTCACCCACGGACCGTTGCCACCGGTACCGAACGATCGAACGCGCAGCACTGCGTTCTGGTTGTTGCTCAGCCCAGAGATCGTGAGGTGATTCCCGGTCCAGTCAAGGCTGGTGATCCCCGCCGGGCCCTGCACCTCGTAACCGGTGACGATGAAGGAGTTTCCATTCGAATCCGGAGCACGCCACCGAATGGTTGCTGAACCGTCACCCGTCGATGCCCGCACGCTGGTGGGCTTCGTGGGCGGAACCGCTGGCCGACCGTCACAGTTCGGCAGCGCCTTGCAGACGTCGAGCCGACCGCCGGTGGCGACCTTGCCGGTGAGGGAGCCGAGTGGAGCCGCCGCGCCAAGGATGCGCGCCTTCAGATCTACGACGGAGATCGAAGGTTCGGCTGCGATGATGTCGACCGCCGCGCCCGAGACCATCGGTGCTGCCATCGACGTGCCGTCGAACAGGCAGTAGTCGGATCCCGGTGTGCAGAGACCCCGGGGAACCGTCGATAGGACGCGAAATCCCGGGGCGGCGATGTCGACGGCGTTGAGGCCAAAGTTCGAAGCCGACCAGAGTCCACCCGCTTCGGTCGACGCGGCGACGCACACCACATTCGGGCTCGCGTCTTCACACGGATAGAGATTGTTCCCGGGAGCGTCCAGATCAAGCGGTTGACCGAGTTGATCCCCGTTGCCGGCCGACGTCACAAAAAGAATGCCGCGCGAGTTCGCGGCGGCGATCGCGCTCGAGATCGCGACGGACGAGGCAGTAGTGCCCCACGATGCCTGTAGGACGCGGATGTTCACGCCGGCGTCCTTTGCGGCCAACGCGAAGGCGATGCCCTCGAGCGCGTCGGCCTCGGTGCCGGAGGCATTGCCCGCGGCATTGCGAGCCAGCATCTTGATCGGCATCAACGAAACTTGTTGCGCCACACCGCTGACCCCGACGCCGTTGTTGCCAACCGCGCCGACGATGCCGGCGACCACCGTGCCGTGACCGACATCGTCGACGGGATTGCAATCGCGCGTGAAGACGTTCCATCCGTGCGTGCCGTAGGCGCAGCCATTGATCCCAGTCCGGTTGGTCCAAAGATTGGCCACGAGATCGGGATGCGAGAGATCGATGCCGCTGTCGAGCACCCCCACCACAACATCACGCGATCCCAGGGTTCCGTTCCAACCTTGCTCGGCTCGAATGCCCCCCGGCTGGGTGTTGTTCAAGCCGTACTGATCTGGGAAGAGCGGGTCGTTGGGTGCGCCAGAGGCTTGAATCGTCCCGTTGGGTTCGACCACTTGGACGCCCGGGAGCGCATTGATCTCTGTGGGGTTCACCGGCTCGGCCGCGGTTGGATCGAGGATCAGCGTGTCGCCGGCGCGTGACTCCAGCCTGGCGCCCGCCGCGTCTGCGATTGCTCGAGCCTGATCGGTGCTCGTTCCCGGGTCGACCGTGACCAACAGCCGATCGTCGGCAATGGGCGCGTCGGCTGGGGTGAGGTTGGACGGCGCACCGGCGCGAGCGGGCGCGGCATCGGGTGACACTGCGCCTGCAGTTCCAATCCCGGCAAGGGCGATCGCCGAGAGCGCCGCCAGCGCGACGGTCGACGTGAGGAAGCAGGTCCGGTGACCTGCACGCATCTCTTGACCTCATTCGGTTGGGAAGGGAGTCGGTCGATTTCAAACGCTCGGTAACGTCGGATCGGCCGAGACGGAACCCGCAACATTACCGGCCCATTCACGGGATTCGCCGCGGGTTCTCCCGACTATTGGGGAATCCCCGGGTCCCGCCCGTCCGACTTTGGCGTACTTTCCGGACCTGTGGCTGGGGAAAGTGCGCCACAGTGGATTTGGGTCCATCGCTTGATTCGACCGCAGGCTCAAAGGTCGGGCTGGGAACGGTTCGAGGGTCTCCAGCGTTGTTCGAGAGGTCCCCCAACGCATCGGTCCCACGCCGAAGCAAGAACGAGGTAGCCATGAATGATCTCCTGACCCGAGACCGTCGATCATCCCGACTGCCCGACAGTCTTTCTGCCGACCAGTTGCTTCAGGCCCAGGTCGAAATTGCCCGCCGACAACTCGCGGCCGCTCGCGAGGCGCTCATCGCGGCCCGCCGTCGGGTCGTGGCGCTCGAGGATGCGGTAGAGAACTGGCAGCAGCTGGCCAGCGGTTCGGATCCCAGCGTCAACCGCTAACGCCGGATACCAAGTCGGTCACGACCCAGTGCTCCACCGATCGCGCCGTGACCAAAGCCCAACCAAGGGCGCGTCAATGTCGTCCGAGTAATGCCCATGTGTTCAGCACCGTTATGCGAATCGACTCACAGAGAGCAGGACCAGTGTCGATCTCAAGGCAGAGAAGGGTTGCGGCGTTCCTGATCTCATACAACCGGACCGATTAGGCGAGCTGATGTCCCCCGTTCCTGGTCGAGGGGACCGATCCTTTTCCGAAGTGCCGATAGTGGCGTGTGGTCGTGCGTCTGATTGGTCTCCTAGCGGTCGCGGTTGGTGGGGTGCTGGCCCCGGATTCCCGTGGGGCCGCCACCACCATCCACAACCGTCCGTCGTGGCGAGTTCTCGTTCGGGAGCCGGTGTGGTTCTGGCGTGCCTGGGGTG
>JBKJIQ010000025.1:0-80567 GCA_046598395.1 Acidimicrobiia bacterium | reverse complement strand
CAGTCCAACACGAAGGGCGCTGCTACCCTCGCTGGCCTCGCGGGTGTAGCTCAATGGTAGAGCCCCAGCCTTCCAAGCTGGCCATGCCGGTTCGATCCCGGTCACCCGCTCCACTCTGAATGCGCAGGTCACACCCCTGCTCGCGGGTGGACCCACGCGCCGCGAGCGATCTGCACCCCGGACGCAGGTTCAGTCCCACCCCGCCACTTTCGTTCGCTTCACCCCCTCAGGGGTGGGTAAAGCGAACGAAGGTCGGATCGGGGGGACGTTCGGAGAGCAACCGACCGACTCCATACAGGACCTGTGCGCGAACGCGACGTCGACGAGCGACTCGCGGTACACGTGATGCAAAGCTGTGGAACGTGGACATCTCGTTTCCGGCGCTGACCCTCGATGACCTCCCGTTGATCCGCCGATGGCTGAATACGCCCCACGTGTACGAGTGGTGGGGCGTGAGTTCGGGTCCGGGGTCACTCGGCGGACCGGGTGACGACGCGGCCACCGAAGCGCAGGTCTACGAGAAGTACGCGCCCGGCCTCGATCCGGAGGCGGAGGGAACGCAACGGCACATCATCACGGTCGACGGGCGCGCCGTCGGTCTCATCCAGTGGTATCGCCTCGCGGGCGAGCCGGAGTACGCAGCGCAGATTGGCGAGACGGAATCGGGTGGTGCCGGAATCGACCTCTTCATCGGCGAACCCAACGCGGTCGGGCGCGGGGACGGCACCGCCGCGCTCGATCGGTTCGTCACCGCCATCGTGTTCGCGGATCCGACGATCAGCCGCGCCGTCGGCGCACCACACCCCGAGAATGCGCGATCGTGTCGGGCATTCGAACGAGCCGGGTTCACGTTCGTGCGCGACGCGATCGTCGACGGGTCCAGCCCCGAGCGCGTGCACGTTCGCAGCCGATAGCGCAGACCCAAACCGAGCCGCACATCGCCCGCAACGGCATCGGCGTGAAATGGGAGGAACTCCTCGTCATCCAGGGTGATGACGTCCATTGGCTGGAAGACACGCAACACAACGCGCCTCGCGGATGATCCGTGACGCCGCGACGAACGAATACCCTCCACCCGTCGAGGACCCCGACCCGAATCCGAGGAAGCTGCCGTGACCACCGAACGCTTTGAAGTCCAACGCACGATCAACGCGACCCCCGAAGCGATCTTCCGGGTGTTGAGCGATCCCAAAGGCCACGTCGCCATCGACAGTTCCGGGATGCTGCAATCCTCCACCGGCGAGCCGGTCAGCGCGGTCGGCGACAGCTTCGTGGTACACATGGACCGCGAATCGTTGAACGATTATCCAATGGGCCTCTATGACGTCACGGTAAACATCACGACCTTCGACCAAGACCGTGAGATCGCGTGGACGATCATCGGCCAGATCAAGCCACCCCTCGGCCATACCTACGGGTACACGCTCGAACCCACTGCCGACGGAACCCTCGTCACGTCGTACTACGACTGGTCGAACATCCATCCCGATTGGAAAGACGCAGGGATCTTTCCCGTCATGGCCGAAGGCGCCCTGCGCGCCACCCTGGGAATCCTCGCCCGGACGGTCAGGAAACCCGCGCTCGGCTGAGACTCAGCCCGCGGCCGCGACGAGCCCGGCCATCGCGGCTTCCACGATCGCGGGCTCCGACGTCTCGAGCGTTCCGCCCGGGAACGGTGGCGACGGGTCGTACTCCATCCCGAGCTGAATGATCTTGGCCTGGGCATCGCCGAACTCACGCGCCGTCACCGCGAGCGCCATGTCGATGCCCGCCGTCACCCCACCACCGGTGACGAACTTGCCGTCGAACACGTAGCGCTGCGCGAGCACCTCCACACCCATCCCCGCCACGACCTCGCGGTACGCCCAATGCGTGGCGCACTTCCGGCCGTCGAGCAGACCGGCCGCGGCCAGCAGGCCCGCGCCGGTACACACCGACGTCACCCACTTTGCGGTTGGCGCAACGGTGCGCAGCCACCCGAGAAGACCCTCATCGGCAATCGATGCGAACGGCTGACTGGAGCCGGGGACCACCACCACGTCGGGTTCGGTGATCTCGTCGAAGGTTGCGGTCGGAGTGAAGCTCATCACGCCGATGTCGTCCATCACCACGGCACGGTCATGGGAGACGAGCTCAACGGTGGCGTCGGGCCAACCCGAGAACACCTGATATGGGCCGACCAGATCAAGCGCCGTCAATGGCCGATACAACACGCAAGCAATCTGCACGGGAACTCCCGGAGTCGAGAAGGTGAGCACGGAGTCCGGACCCTAGGAACCCACGAGCGAGCCGTCGAGACTCACCCGCCGCAAGGGCAGGAATCGAGGCCGATCAGTCAGCGCGACGCGATTGGGACGGGCCTGTCAGACTCCGACGCGATCACGTGATGGGCTTCGTTTCCATCGCTCGCTCTTATCGCCGTACAGCTCGTCGCCGCCGCCTAGACCTCAACCAAACCCTCGGGAGAGACCAGCATGGAACCGACAATTGCCCGCCGCACCTGGCGCACCGTGGAGCCAATCCACGGGATGATCTACTTCTCGCCCGAGGCCGCAGCCGGCTATGAGGCGCTCGGCCTCACCGACCGCATGGGCTATTTCGCGTCGCGCGCCGCGCCGATGGGACCGGTGCCCGCCGAGGTCGTGATTGCTACGTTCTTCAACTTCCGCCCCGACCTCGTACGCGCCTCGATCCCCGAAGCGTGGAACCGTGCGACGCGGGACCAGATTCTCGATGCTCGCGTGCGCGGCGCCAACGCCGCTCTCCGTCGATCGCTCCCCGCTGCGATCGGTACTCCCGAGATGGCAGAAGCCGCGGCCCTCGCTCAGAGCGCGGCGCTGATCGCGTGCGAACACGTCGACGGTCGGCCCTTGTTCGCCGGCCACGCGTCACTTCCCTGGCCGGATGAGTCCCATCTCGTGCTCTGGCACGCGCAGACGCTGCTGCGGGAGTTCCGGGGCGACGGCCACATCGCAGCACTCGTCGCCGCCGGACTCTCGGGGTTGGAGGCGGCGATCACCCACGTGGCAACCGGAGAAGTACCGAGCGCGGTCCTGGTCTCCACCCGCGCCTGGCCCGAGGACGAGTGGCAGGCCGGGGTCGACGCGCTGCGCGCGCGTGGGATCCTCGAGGTCGGCTCGGAACTCACGTTGACCGAGACCGGGCGCACCCAACGCCAGTGGATTGAAGACACCACTGACGCAGCGGCGGTCGTGGCCTACGAGCAACTCGGCGAAGACGGTTGCGCCCGACTCCGCGCCCTCGCTCGGCCGTGGAGCAAAGCCATCATCGACCAGGGATTTCTTCGCGTGCCGCCGAGTTAGCGGCTTTCGTGTCGGAAGGGGTGCGTGCACCCCGGTGACAGCTAGGCCGGCGTTGGCGCGTGCTCGTCGACGACCTGACCCGGATGGGGCTTGACCAAGCCTCGCGACACCCAGTTGTGCCGGTCGGCCCAGACGAGCATCGGCGGTAGTACGACGAGCGCACTCAGCAGCGCGACCGCCACATTCACCGCAACAATGATGCCGAAGTCGCGCAGCAGCGGCAGTGATGACGCGGCGATCACCGCGATTCCCGAGATTGCGGTGAGCGCCGAGACAATGAACGCCCGACCGGTGCGCGCCGCGGCCACGTCGACCGCCTCCTGGGGATCGAGCCCTCGTCGTCGCTCCTCCACGAACCGCAGCAGGATCAGCGACGTGAACTCGGTACAGGCAGCGACCACGAGCGGTCCACCGACCGCGGTCATTGGACTCAGCGTGAAGCCCGCGAAGTATGCGAACAGGGACGCTGCGCCCACGGCGATCAACACGGGCACGAGCGAGAGCAGCGCACGGATGATCGACCGCAGCCGGACCGTGAGGAAGAGGAACACGAATCCGATCGCGAGATATGTGAGCAGGATGCGGTTTGCCTCGAGGTTGTCGAGGAGGCCAACCCCCACGACGGCGAGGCCCGATGGCGTGGCACGGATTCCCGCGGGCGGGTCGAGTCGTTTGCGGATCTCCTTGACCACGACGGCGCGCTTGGCGAGCGACGCCGGCGTGGTGGCGAAGATGAGGTTGATCGCCTTGCCGTCGGCACTGACGGTCGACTTTCGGATACCGGCCGGGGCGACGTCGAACACGTTCTTCACCTCGGCGCCAGTCGGAACGACCGACGCCGTCCCGGGCACCTCAGTGAGGAAGCTCGCGATACCGACGATGCTCGAAGCGTTCGCGAGGACGCGCTTGTCGGCGGACACTGCCTTCGCATCGGCGGGGCAGTTCTCCGGGGCACGTTTGGCGTCGCCGTACCGGCACAGCTGCTCCGCAGTGAAGTTGTCTACGAACTTCACCGACTGGTTTGTGAATGCACCGCCGGACACAACGTACATCCCGAGCTCACTGGAAATACCGGCCTGCCTCTCGATCTCATGGATGTTGCGCACCGCCGTGGATGACGGGTTGACCCACTCGATCGGGTCGGTCTGAATCTTCAGCCGATCCTCCACCAGCACCCCACCCACGAAGATCACGAGCGCGGCCGCCACCATCGGCGGCGCGACCTTCCAGGACATGCCTCCGAGGAACACCACGAGCCGACCGAGCGGCCCCTCTCGGTAGTCGCGCGCCTGGGTCGGCGACTTGTGCTCACGAATGCCGAGTGCCGACAGCGTCCCCATGATCGAAACGAAACAGATCGCCGCGACGCCGACCGCCAGCAGGAGACCGAAGCTGCGGATCATCGGAACCTTGGAGAAACGCAGCGCGGCGAACGCGAAGATCGCGTCGAACGTCACCACCAGCAACGCAGGACCAAGGTTGCGCGCACTTTCCTGGATTGGATGCTCGGAGTGGTCGATGACCACCTCCTCCTCGACGCGCGCGTGCATCTGGATCGCGTAGTCGATACCAATACCGAGCATCACCGGGAGACCACTGATCGTCACCAGGGTGAGCGGGATGCCGAGGTAACCCGCGAGTCCGAACGCCCAGATCACGCCGATGAGGACGATCCCCAGCGGCAGCAGACGCCAACGCACGTTGAACAGCACGAGCAGGATCACGATCATGATCGCGACCGCGATGCCGCCGAGGAGCAGCATGCCCCCCTTGAGGTATTTGCTGATGTCGTTCAGCAGCACTGCTGCGCCACCGGTCACGATCGTCGTGTGCGGGAAGTTCAGCGACTTCATCGTCGCAGTTGTGAAGTCCGCGCCATGACCCTCTTGCTCAATCGACGCGTTGCCCTGCAACCGCGTGATGATCAGCGCGTGGCGCTGGTCAGGGAAGAATGGCAGCAGCGCCTTGCGGATCTCGCCCTGGTTGTCGACGAGGAGAAACTTCACCCAGTCCTGGTTCCCGAGCGTCTGCAGTGCACACGGGACCTGGTTGACTCGTTTGAGCGTGGCGGTCGCGTCGGCGAAGCGTGTGGCCTGATCCGCGGTCGGCGCCCGGCTCTGGGCCGCGAGGATCAACTTGCCGGCGATGCTCTGCGTCGGATCGCACGTCGTGCTCGACACCAAATTGTTCGAGAGCGCCAACGCGTCGATCGGTGTGATGACGCCAAGGATGTCCCGCTTGTCTGCGGCGAGCTTCTTGCCGACGGCCGCGAGCTTGGGCCGATTCTGATCGTTGAACAGCTCGTCGACGGTGTGGCCTTTGTCCATCGTGATGACGGTGAGCATCGCCTCGCCACCGAACAGCTTCTGGTACGCGACATTGTCCTTGAAGACCCGGTCAGTCTTGTTGAGGTAGGCGTCCTGGCCGGAGGTGAACTCCAACCGACTGATACCCGCACCGAGAGTCAACGTGATCAGAAGCCCGATCACCGCGACCAAACCGGCGCGCTTGCCCAGGATGACCGCCAGTGATGACCAGAACCGATGCATTCGTCCTCCCCGGACAGCCGAATCAAACAGCCGAATTCGGAGGCTACCGGCGAGGGCGCTTCGGTACGAGGGACCAAAGTCACTCGTAGCCGACCATGGTCCAACCGTTACACTGCTCCCGCCCGGAAGACAAGCGCCCGTAGCTCAGCTGGATAGAGCAGTGGACTTCTAATCCGCCGGTCGGAGGTTCGAGTCCTCCCGGGCGCACAAGCACGAGACGGCCGCACCGGGAAACCACGCGGCGCTTGCGGCGGCTTCGGCCGTCGTCTCATGGTGGCCGTAGCTCAGTTGGCTAGAGCGCCGGGTTGTGATCCCGGAGGTCGGGGGTTCGAAACCCCTCGGTCACCCCATTTTTCGCGACGCCTGGCGTCGCGCGCCCAGGCATGGCGGCACCAGGGGCGCTCAGGGGAGGATCGCCGAGAGTGCGGACTCAATCGTCGGATGCGTGAACTCGTATCCACTTGCCTGCAGGGCCGCGGGCAGTACGCGCTGTCCCTCGACGAGCAAGTGTTGAACCAACTCTTTTCCGAGCACCAACTTGAGCGGCGCGAGCGGCGTTGGCAGGGGCGTGGGCCGGTGCACGGCGAGACCCAACGCCTTGGTGAACTCGATATTGGTGACGGGTTTCGGCGCGGTGGCGTTGAGCGGGCCGGCGAGCCCTGGGCTGTCGATCGCGTGGATGATCGCGCCGACCTCATCGGCCAGTGAGATCCAACTCATGTACTGCCTCCCGCTGGCAATACGGCCACCGAGCCCGACCTTGAAGGGAGTCAGCATCCGGCGCAACGCGCCACCCTGCTCGCTCAGCACGATGCCCGTGCGCAGGTGCACCGTTCTGATGCCGACGGACTCAGTCGGCGCGGTGGCCGCCTCCCACTGCACGCACACGTCGACCAGGAAATCATCACGGGCTCCCGACGAACTGGTCTCGGTCAGCTCTTCGTCACCGCGGTTGCCGTACCAACCAATGGCGCTACCTGACACGAGCACCGCGGGGGGCTGGGCCAGCCCGGCCAGCGTTCGGGCCAGCAGATCAGTGCCCCGCACTCGGCTGTCACGAATCCGCCGCTTCTGGTCCGGGGTCCAACGCTTCTCACCAATGCCCTCACCCGCGAGATGCACGACCGCGTCGACGCCATCGAGACCGTCGGCATCGATCTCCCCGGCCTCAGGATCCCATCGGACACCGAGCCCCTCGCCGCGCAGCACGGGAATCACCCGATCACCCCGCGCGTGGAGCGCGTCGGCCAACGCGGTGCCGATGAGGCCGTTCGAGCCGGTAATCGCGATGTCCATAATGCCTCCCCTAGGTCCGGCGAACGGTAGGTGTGGAACACCAGTTGGCGGGTATCGAGGCCGGGTCCACTAGATTCGACTCGCGCCGCTAGCTCAACTGGTTAGAGCAACAGACTCTTAATCTGTAGGTTCAGGGTTCGAGTCCCTGGCGGCGTACCACTCAACTCACCGTACCGCCTCCTCCTCACGCTTCCCGGCCCTTCCCCCAGCCCTTCCCCCAGCCGCAACCGTCCGCGGTCCCTTTCGGGTCCGTGGGTTCCCGCAGGGGGTATTCCTTGACCCGAGAGTCAACCCTCGGCGCGATCTCGTTGCTCGGGGCGTCGCAGCTCGGGGTGTTCCGAGGTCGCGCCGCAGTTCAATCCGGCGTCAGCCGTAAGCAGCTCATGGCGCTCTGTGCCGCAGGTGCGATCACGCGAGTGCTGCCGGACACCTATCGATTCACCAGCGCGGCGCGCTCGGAGCAGCAGGACTTGCGCACGGCGCTGCTGTGGGCCGGTGATGGTTCTGGCGCCGCATTTCGATCTGCGGCGTCGGTCTATGGCTTGGAGGGAATCCACGCCATCGTGCCCGAGATCGTGATTCCGCGGTCGCGGCGGCTGAGGTCCGACTCGGTCATTGTTCATCGTCCCGACGCGCTCCCTCCCTTGATGTTGCGCCAACATCGTGGGTTCACCACCACCGGCGTCGAGGCGACGCTCGTCGCCTTGGCGACCACGTTGAAAACCGAGGCCTTCGAAATCGCGTGCGAAGACGCCCGGCGGCGCCGACTGACCTCCGTTCCGGCTCTCCAGGCTTACCTCGACCGGTTCGCATCCGCGGGGCGCCCCGGAATAGTCGCAACTCGTCGTTTGGTGCGCGAGCTTGATCCGTTGCATCCATCGCGATCCACGTTGGAAGTGAAGACCCGACGCCTCCTCGCGGCGAACGACATCGACGCGTTCCGGCGCGAGTTTCCGTTGAGATGGAACGCCAAGACCTACCGGTTCGATTTCGCGTTTCCGCGGGCGCGGGTCATCCTTGAGACGAACGGTCGACGCTGGCACGACGACGCGACCGACTACGAGCATGACAACGAGAAGTGGAGCGTGCCCGGTCGGCTCGGCTACCGCATCGTGTTCGCGACGTGGGACAAGGTCACCAAAAGCCCGGGGCAACTCATGTCGGAGTTGCGAGCGACCCTCGCGGCCTGATCTGTCAGCGGGTGCGCGACCGCGCGGCTCCCCGGCTGCCGGATCACTGAACTTCGAACAGGAGATGCGCGCCGCCCGCGCCGACGGCGATCGGCATGAGCTGCACATCCGTAGCCGCGAGAAACTCGCGCAACGCACGCAACTCGTGATCCCGGTCGGCAAGCTCGTCGAAGTACAGCATTGAGCCGCGCGTGAGATGCGGTGCGACCCACGTCAGCACGGTGCTGGCGCTGGAGTAGAGGTCGGCGTCAACATTGACGATCAGTTGGTCGTGCTCGGGAATCACGAACGTCGGCAAGGTTTCGTCAAACCAGCCCGCCACGAAGTCAACTCGGGAATCTGCGATCGATGGCGGACCGGAAGTTCCGAACTCGCCGGCGCCAAACCCGGGCCGCCACGGTTCCGGTAGTCCCTCAAAGCTGTCGAACCCTATGAAGCGCGCGCCCGGAGTCTTCAGATGCTGCGACCACCATCGCATCGTCTCGCCCTCAAAGACTCCGAACTCGAGGTACAAGGGAGCGCGTCCGGAAATCTTCGGGATCGCGGCCGCGAATACCGAAAACCGATCCGGGCCCATCACCAGGTGGCCCGAGCCAAGAGACTCGCGAACCAGTGCGCCGATCTCGAGGTACCCGAGTGCGGACCGCAATCGAGCGAGTTGGCGATCATGGGTCCGCTGTCCTACCCGCATTACCAGCGTCTTGAGCTTGACTCCCAGCGACAACGAACGCCTCGTTTCCTAGCTCGACCAACAATCGACCGCGCTCTCCAACCCGGACGCGCGCCGGGACCGTACCGCACCAGTCAGCCGCCCCGAACTGTGGCTCAGCACGATGGGTCGAGGACCACCTTCCCCACCCCGTCGGCTCGGGAGTGGAACAGCTGATAGGCCTCATCTCCACGACTCAGCGGTAGGTGGTGCGTGGTGACGACCTCGGGTTGGAGCCGTCCGGACATCGTGAGGTTGAGCAGTTCCGGTAGCTCTCGCTGCACGGAACACAACCCGATGGAAATTTCCAACTCGTTGAACTGTGCGAGTTGGAGATGCATCGGGAAGGCCGAGCTTTGGTTCACGCCCACAATCGACACCCGCGCGCCACGAGCCGCGATCTTCATCGCGAGATCGATCGTGGCATCCGCGCCCACTGCCTCGAGCACCACATCGGCCCCACGGCCACCGGTGAGTTCGCGCACCACAACACGCGGGTCGCCGTCGATCGGTTCGGCGCCCAACTCGGCCGCCGCGGCGCGACGCTCGGGCACCAGGTCGATGGCGAGCACCCGACCGGCACCCATGATCTGCGCCGCGAGCACCGAGATGATCCCAACCGGCCCGAGACCGACGACCGCCACGGTGTCCCCGGGGCGAATCCGCGCCCGACGCGCGCCGTACCAAGCCGTAGGGGCGTTGTCGGTGAGGACCAGCGCGGCATCGTCACTCACGCCTTCCGGAATCGCCACCAGATTGCCGTCGGCCGCGGGGACCGAAACGAACTGGGCCTGGCTGCCCGGGAGGATCGCACCGAGGCCGTAACAGCCAGAACGATTCCGCTCACAACCCAGCACGTAGCCCGCCCGACACGGCACGCAGGCGTTGCACCCCACCGATGCGGGCACCAGTACGGAGTCGCCGAGGCGGAACCGAGTGACCGCCGGGCCAACGTCGACGACCTCGCCGACCGCCTCATGTCCGACACAGAATCCGAGGTCGGTGCTGAAACCGTGTCCCTCATAGATGTGGAGGTCGCTCCCACAAATACCGCATGCCCGCACCGCGACGATCGCACCTTCGTCGTCAAAGCGCGACGGGTCCGGAATCTCGGTGACCCGCACATCGAATGGACCATGGAATGTGAGCGCTCGCATCCGGCCTTTCTAGCCCGGTGTCCGGATCGTCCGATCTGAGACTGAGCCGATCGAACCCTTTGGACAACAAATACCACCGATCGTGGCCCCGACGCGTCAGGACAACCACATTCCGTGACGATACGGGAATGTCCCCGTCACAGAGAGCACCCCATGGTTCGCCGCCCACCGATCACCACCGTCCTTGCCACTGCCTTCGCCGCGTTGGTGCTCGGCGCGTGTGGCTTCACCCCTTTGGCAAACCCGGCTGCAGGCCCCACCTCGACCCCGACACCCACCATCGCCGCAGCCGGCTCCGGACCCGCGACCGGAGGGCCGGGCACGGGGCCGATCGCGGGGGACGGATCGCCGTCGCGCAACGTGGCCAACGCGAATGCCCAACGCTTCGGGTTCAACCCGGGATCCGGCATCCTCTGGATGGACGACGCCACCCGCCAACGCGAGTTGGACGCGATCGCGTCGACCGGCGCCCGGTGGATCGCGCTCGATTTCGATTGGAACTCGATCCAAGGTGATGGGCCCGACAGCTTCCGCTGGGATCGCTCGACCGACACGGTGGTGCGAGAGGCTCGCGCCCGCAAACTCCACATCATCGGCAGCCTCGCCTACAGCCCGCCATGGGCGCGCCGCGCCGAGTGCGCGGACACCAGTCATTGCCTTCCCGCGGATCCGAGCGCGTTTGCCCGCTTCGCTCGAGCCGCCACGCAGCGCTACGGGGCCGGGAGCCTCGATCCGGAACTCCGCGGATCAGTAGCGGTCTGGCAAATCTGGAACGAAGCGAACCATGTCCCCTTCGTGCAACCAACCGTCGACGTCGCGGGCTACACCGCGATCCTGCAGCAGGCGTACCAGGCCATCAAGGCGGTGGATCGCGGCACCACCGTATTGGCGGGCGCGACCTCCCCTGCCGGCGACGACCCCAACGGACTCGATGTGGCGCCAGTGACGTTCCTGCGCGGCATTTACGACCACGGTGGCAAAGGTTCGTTCGACGCGTTCGCGCATCATCCGTACACCTTTCCGTACAGCCCACTTGATGAAGCCCCCTGGAACGCGTTCACCCAAACCCGCGATCTCCACGCAGTGATGGTCGAACACGGCGACGGTGCGAAGAAGATCTGGGGAACGGAAGCCGGAGCCGGCACCGGAACCGATGCCAAAGCGGTGACAGCGATTCGCCAGGCTCAAATCCTTCGCGACTACGCAACCGGGTGGAACGGCGAGTTCCGAAGCTTCACCGGCCCGCTGCTCTGGTTCAGCGTGCGCGACGCGGGCACCAACCCGGCCAGCGTCTATGACAACTTCGGCGTTCTTCGCCACGACTTCCGTCCGAAGCCCGCTCGTTCGGTCTTGATCGCTCTGCTGCACACTCGGTGAGCCCGACTACGTTCCGACGTCATGGGTAACGATCCAGTGCTCCCGTTCGACCCGTTGGCCGCGTTCCGACTCGACGACCAGGTCGCGTTGATCACCGGAGCGAGCAGCGGCCTCGGGGCGCGCTTCGCCCAAGTGCTCGACGCGGCCGGCGCGCGCGTCGTGATCGCAGCCCGGCGCAACGATCGCCTCCTCGAACTTGCGTCCACGCTCACCGACGCCGTGATCGTCCCGTGCGACCTCACGGACGACGACGCCCGCGATGCGCTGGTTCCTCACGTGCTCGAGGCGACCGGACGGCTCGACATCCTCGTGAACAATGCCGGCCGTAGCAACCCGATGCGGGCGCTCGACGAACCGGTGGAGCACTTCCGCTGCACGGTCGAACTGAACCTCGTTGCCCCATTCGCGATCGCACAGGCCGCGGCGCGAGCGATGGCCGCACAAGAAGTAGCCGGACGGATCGTCAACATTGTGTCGATCTACGCGTTGGGCGGGATCGGACGGATCCCGGAGGCCGGGTATTCCGCCTCGAAGGGCGGACTGCTCAGCCTCACCCGTGAACTCGCGAGTCAGTGGTCGCGGCGTCAGATTCGGGTGAACGCACTGGCCCCCGGATGGTTTCCGAGCGAAATGACCCAAGACATGTTCTCCGATCCTCGGCTCGCCGAGTGGGTCACCGGGCGCACGCCCCTTGGTCGCTCGGGTGAATCGCACGAGCTCGACGGCGCCCTGCTGTTCCTGTGCAGTGCGGCCAGCAGCTACGTGACCGGTCAGGTCATCGCCGTCGATGGTGGTTGGTCCGCGACCTGACCCCGCCGTGGCCGGACCCGCCACCACCGGAGCGAGTCCCGCGTCGAGACCGCCTCAAGATTCCGACCTTTCGGACGATATTTGCCTCGTGGAGCAGGAGGACGAGCAGCCGAGCGCACGGGCGCTCAAGGTCGACCAGACCCTGGTCGCGCTGATGCTCGAACACGCCACCGATGGCACCGTCCTCGTCACACGCGATGGAACCATCCTCGCGACCACCCCCGCGATCGAACGCTTGATTGGACTCAGTCCGGCCAGTCTGGTGGGCACCAACGGCATCGATCTCTTGCATCCCGACGACGTAGCACCCGCGATCCGTCGGCTCGACGAAATCGGCAGGGACATCCCTGAGGATTATCGGACGTATCGCTTCCGGCACCGCGCCGGCCATTGGGTCACCGTTGAACTCGTGGCGAACGAGAACCCGGTACCCCTCGCTGACGCACCCGACGGCAGCTTCGTGTTGACGGTACGGGATATCACCGAGTTCCACGAGACCCGCCTCGCGCTCGAACGCAGCCGCATGCGTCGCGAGATCATCGCCCGACTCGCGGCAGAATTTGTGGACGCGCTCGATGCTGAACTCGACACCGCCGTTGTCCATGCGCTCGAAGCGATCGGACATCACACCGAAGCGGACCGCGCCTCGCTCTTTCGGGTATCGCCCGACTCAGAGACCGCGTCGAGAACCCATGCCTGGTGTCGTCCGGGGCACGAGTGGACTGCCGACACCGACCGAGTGATCTCCGTCGAGTCCTTTCCGGCATGGCGCCAGCGGATCGAGAACCTCGAGGTCATTGCCGTCGATGATGCCGGTCCGGTGGACGGTGACTGGCCGGTCGAGCGGGCTCAGCTCCGCCATCTCGGCATCGGTGCCACGCTTGCGGTCCCGCTCGTTCGTGGAGGCGCCGCCGTCGGTTACCTGGCCATCGATGTTGCCGGCCGGCCGCGTACCTGGGGCGAGGAGGACATCGGGCTTCTCCAAGTGACCACCGACATCATTGGTTCGGCGCTGGCGCGCCGTGATGCGAATCTCGAATCCCGCGCCGCCGAAGCGCGATTCCGGGCGCTGGTCGCGCAATCCACCGATGCCATCATCGTGCTCGATCGCGATGCTCGCATCAGCCACATGCCCATCGGCGAGCAACTCTTCGGATACACGCCCGAAGGCCTGTTCGGCATGAACGCGCTTGATCTCGTTCATCCAGACGACCTCGACTTCTCGATGAACGAGATGGTCAAGGCCATCGCGGATCCGCAGTATCACGCCACCAATGCAATCCGCATCCGTCACTTCGATGGCCACTGGGTCCCCATCGAACTCGTCATTTCGAGCCGATTCGACGAACCTGGGATCGACGGCTTGGTCATGAACGTTCGCGATGTCACCGAGCGCGACCAGGCCGAATATCGACTCCGTGAGGCCAACGGACGGGTCGCGGCGATGATCGACACCCTGCCGGGAATCGTGTTTCGGTGTTCGGCGCAGCCGCCCTACGCCGACGAATACGTGAGCGAAATGATGGCCGAAGTCACCGGCTATTCCCTCGATGACATTCGTCGCGACGTCGTCGTTTTCGATGACCTGATCCTGGCCGAGCATCGCCACCGCACCGACCGCGAACTCGAGTATGCGATCGCGGAGCACGTCCCGTACGTCATCGAGTACCCGATCCGACATCGCGACGGCACCACCCGCTGGCTGTCCGAGCACGGGCGAGTGATCTATTCAGAGTCCGGCGAGGCGGAGTTTCTCGAAGGATTCATCTTCGACATCACTGCTCGCGTCGTGGCCCAAGACGAAACTCGAGACACCGAGACTCGGTTGACTCACCTCATCGCCAACATTCCTGGCGCCGTCTTTCGATGCGAGCCTCGCGCTCCGTACCGCGACCTCTTCATCAGTGACGCCATCGAAGACCTCACGGGCTATAGCCCCGAAACCTTTCTCCGGGGCGAGATGGACTTGTACGACCGCATCATCCCCGAGCATCGGGCAACCGTTGATCACGCTATCGACGACAGCACGAAACGGGGGCTGCCCTACCGCGTCGAGTTTCAGTTCCGACATCGAGACGGATCCCTCCGTTGGGTCGAGGAACGCGGCCAGGTCATACTCGACGATGCCGGCGAGCGGGCTTGGATCGATGGGGCCATGTCCGATCTCACCGAGCGCAAACAACTCGAAGAACGCCTGGCCCATGACGCAGGCCACGACCCGCTCACCGGGCTTCCCAACCGGGTGCTGCTCATGGACCATCTTCACTCCACGATCGCCCGCTCGCGCCGTTCCGGCACCGTTGTCGCAGCCCTGTTCCTCGACCTCGATCGCTTCAAATTGGTGAACGACGCCATGGGCCACGCCGCGGGCGACGAACTCCTCGTGCATTTCTCCCAGAGGCTCCGCAGCGTGCTGCGCGGTTCCGATCTGGGAGCGCGCACCGGCGGGGACGAGTTTGTGGTGGTCTGTTCTGAGCTGAACTCGACTGGAGATGCCGAAGCGATCGCTCGGCGGATCGCCGAGGTATTGCGCGACCCGTTCACCATCGCCGGCCGTACAGTCTTCGTGAGCGCCAGCATTGGAATCGCGCTGGCCGACGACCGCTGCGATGCCGGCGACCTCCTCAGAAACGCCGACGCGGCCGCGTACCGAGCCAAGGAACGCGGTCGCAACCGCTACGAAGTCTTCGACGATGTCCTGCGCACCGCGACCGCAGCCGCGCTCGAGATCGAGACCGACCTCCATCGAGCCATCGAACGACACCAACTCTTCCTCCGCTATCAACCAGTGGTCGAGCTGGCAACCGGTCGACTCGTCGGCACCGAGGCGCTCGTCCGTTGGCACCACCCGGTGCGCGGATCCTTGGCGCCCGACGAGTTCCTTCCGGCCGCCGAGGCGTCCGGCCTGATCGTGCCAATCGGCCGGCAGGTGCTTGATTTGGTGATCGGCGCGCTCAGCGACCTCCCGGAATCCCTGGTTCCCACCATCGCGATGAACGTATCGCCGCGCGAACTCGCGCAACCGGATCTGGTCGACGCAGTCCGCGACCACCTGACCGCGCGGGGGGTCGCGCCCGAACGGCTCTGTATCGAGATCACCGAGAGTGCGGTGCTCGACGAAGTCGAGACTGCCATTGCCACGCTCCAGGCCCTGCGCGACCTCGGTCTGCGCCTGGCCATCGATGACTTCGGGACGGGGTACTCGTCGCTCAGCTATCTCCGTCGGCTCCCGGTCGACGTGGTGAAGATCGATAAGTCCTTCACGAGTGAGATCGGCGCCGACGGCGCGAACGTGACCATTGTGGCGGGCATCATCGGCCTCGCGCACGGGCTGGGCCTCGAGGTGATCGCCGAAGGCATCGAAACTCACCGTCAGCTGAAGGTCCTCCAGGACCTCGGGTGCACGCTGGGGCAGGGGTATCTCTTTTCTGCTCCCGTGGCCATCGACGACCTTCTCGCCATCGACTTCGAGCGGATACACGTCGGTCGCGTCGAATCCGCGCCGCGATGAGGAACCACTGGCGCCGGAGTCGTGAGTCTGCGGGGATTGGCTCTGACGCGGAGCTCCACGCCGCGCACGCGGCATTGGCGCACAGCCATATCCGTAGCGATCTGATCGCCGACATCGCCGCCGCGATGGTCGAAACCCAGCCCGCCGATATCGACGACTCGGTCGACCAAGTGTTGGCTCGTGTTGCCGATTACACCGGAGCCGACGACGTCTTCGTCTTCCGCGCCTCCGCGGACATGGCACTCATGTGCCGAACCCATGCGTGGTCCAACCACGACACCTCGTTCACCCGAGACGTCGCCGACTGGCAATCAACCGAGCCATTCCCCGTATGGCGCGATCTTCTCCGCAACCTCAGTCCGCTCTCGATCGGTGCGCCAACGCCCGACGATCCGGAGGCCGACTCGCCCACGTCCGCGTGGGCCGTACTCGCCGCGTTTGGAGTCCAGTCGCTCCTCGCGGTGCCCTTGGTCCGCAACGGTCATGCCGTCGGCACGCTCGGCATCCAAACGGTACAGGTGCCACGGTCGTGGTCCGCCGACGACATCGCGTTGCTCGATGTCGTCGCGAACTTGATCGCTTCCACCCTCGCTCGCCGCGATGCTGAACTCGAGGCCGCCGTATCGGACAGCCGACTGCGGTCGGTCGCTATGAGTTCGAGCGATGCAATCATCATCATCGACGCGACCGGAGTGGTCTCCCATCAACCGATGGGCGAGGAGCTCTTCGGATACACCCCGGAGGACCTCTTCGCCACGAACGCCCTCGACCTGGTTCACCCCGAGGACATTGCATTCGCCGGCGATGAGCTGATGAAGGCCGCGCTCGACCCCGGCTACCACGCCACGAATCCGATGCGCATCCGTCATGCCGACGGCCGTTGGATCCCGATTGAGCTCAAGGCGTTCAGCCGCTTCGACGACCCGGCGATTCAGGGCATCATCATGAACGTTCGCGATGTATCCGATCGGAAGCGAACCGAGGCCGAACTCAGCGCGAGCGAGAAGCGGCTCGACGCCCTGATCGCGAACGTACCGGGGGCGGTCTTCCGCTGCGAGCCCATACCGCCCTACCGAGACATCTTCATCAGCGATGCCATCGAAGATCTCACTGGCTACCCACCCGATGTGTTCCTGCGCCATGAACTCGAGCTCTACGACCTGGTCGTTGCGGAACACCAGATTCGCTTGGATCAAATGATTCAGGACAGCCTCATCTGCGGCGGTTCCTACAGCGTTGAATATCAGTTCCAACACCGTGACGGCACGCTCCGATGGGTAGAGGAACGTGGCCAAATGATCTTCGATCCATCCGGCGCCGCGGTGTGGATCGATGGTGCGATGCTCGACCTCGGCGATCGCAAGGCACTGGAGCACCGGCTCGCACACGAGGCGTCTCACGATCCACTGACTGGCCTTCCCAATCGCACGTTGCTCCTCGAGCACCTCGACCGCGCGGTGGCGCGCGCCCATCGCCGACAAACCACCACGGCCGTGCTCTTCGTTGACCTCGATCGATTCAAGTTGGTCAACGACGCGCTCGGCCACACCGCAGGTGACGAGCTCCTCATTCAACTCAGCCGCAGGTTGTGCAGCGTGATGCGCAGTTCGGACCTCGCGACGCGCACCGGTGGCGACGAGTTCGTGATCGTGTGTTCCGATTTGGATGATCCCAATGAGGCCGAGATTATTGCGGGCCGCATCGCGAGCGTGTTGCGCGATCCATTCACCGTGCACGGCCGCACTGTCTTCGTCACCGCGAGTATCGGCATCGCGTTCGTGGAACCGGGTACCAGCGCGGGGGACGTCCTTCGCAGCGCCGACGCGGCCGCGTACCGCGCCAAAGACCGGGGCCGCAACCGCTACGAGGTGTTCGATGAGGCACTCCGAGCGGCAACGGCAGCGGCACTCGAGACCGAGACCGACCTGCACCATGCCCTCTCCGACCATCAGCTCTTCTTGCGATATCAACCCGTCGTGGCGCTGCAGACCGGTGAGATCACCGGGGCCGAAGGGCTCGTGCGATGGCAACACCCCGAGCGTGGGCTGCTCCCGCCCGACCAGTTTCTGCCTGCGGCAGAGGCATCCGGCCTCATCGTTGCCATCGGCCGCGAGGTCCTCGCCCTCGCGGTCGGCGCAATGGGCAGCATCACCGAGTTGGCGTTGCCCATGGTCGCGATCAACCTCGCACCGCGCGAACTCGCGCAACCTGATCTCGTCGAACGGGTCCGCCGCACGCTCAACGAGCACGACGTGGCTGCACATCGACTCTGCATCGAAATCACGGAAAGCGCGGTGCTCGACGAGGTGGAGACTGCGATCGCGACCCTCGTTGCCCTTCGATCGCTCGGGGTCAAACTCGCAATCGACGACTTCGGAACGGGCTATTCCTCGCTGAGCTACCTGCGACGACTGCCGGTCGACGTCGTAAAGATCGACCGCAGCTTCACGAGTGAGATCGGCGACGACGCATCCAATCTCACGATTATCGCGGGGATTATCGGGCTTGCTCGTGGCCTCGGCCTCGACGTCGTTGCGGAGGGAGTCGAGACGGTGCGCCAGCGGGACACCCTGCGAGAACTCGGCTGCACCTTTGGGCAGGGATACCTGTTCTCACCACCCATCGCGCTCGATGATCTCTTGGGCCTGTCCAATCAACGCACGTTCGGTGATCTCGATGCGCGACACTGACCATCATGCGAGCGTGGCGGAACGGCATACGCGCCGGGTTTAGGACCCGGTCTCTTCGGGGATGAGGGTTCGACTCCCTCCGCTCGCACTCACTTCTTCTTGCGCTTCTTCCCCTTCTTGCCGTTCGCCTTACCGGTTCCGCCGCCCGCGCCTTTGGCCTTGCGCCGGAACGGCCGACGGGACTTCTGCTGTTCGAACTCAGCCAGGATGTCCGGCGCCGCGGCATTGACGATGTCTTCGGCCGCGTCGAGCAGCGCCGCAACATCTTCACCCTCGGGCTCTGGTGGCGCGGCCTGGCCGGCCGTGGCGCCAAAGCTCCCGTATTGCCACCCCACGTCGAAGACGCGCTTCGCGAAACTCGGACACGCGTCAGGACAACGCCAAGGCGCCTCGGGCGCAAGATCGAGTTGGCACTTCCGTACGGTCTCGCCGGTTGGGTAGGTCCGTGATTCGTAATGACGACAATCCATACGCATAGGCACCGCAGCATCCTGGCAGATGTGAACGGGGAGTCGCGATCACTGCGCCCTGATCAGGTGAACACGGCCAGCAAGGGCTAGCCGAGCCAGTCCGGCGCCCGCTCCAACAGGTATCGACTCACGGTGAGGCACCGATCGAGTGTTTCGCACGGCACTTCTTCGCCGTCCCGAATCCGCAACAGCGACACGCGCTGATGGCCGACCACGCGCAGGCTGGTCTCGGGCGCGTCGGTAACCGAGGGATACGAGTCGATCGCGGACACCTCGAGCGGTAGATCGGGTCCGCCCACTGCGGCGAGATCTGTGGCCAGTACGAGAAGGTCGGGGGCATGGGGCAGCGGCGGGAGCGCCCACGTGAAGGACAGCGGCAGATGGAAATCGTCGGGCGGATCCTCCATGCCGTCACGCACAATCACCGCATCCTCGAAGCCCAGCAGTACTCGCGGGTCGATTTCCAACGATAAGTACAAGTCGACGGGACCATCGCAACCCTCTTCGGGGTGCAGATCGACTTCCCAGTTCTGGCGCAGTGAGTAACTCTCGACGAAGTGCCGCTCATCGTGGACATGAAAGCCATGCTCGACCGCATGGTCTTTGAGATCGGCAACGAACCCCGGAAGATCGATGACGGCCATTGCTGTCCTAGGCCAGACCGGCGTAGGTCGTGAGCTCTGCCGATGGGTCCGTGTCCGCGGTGAACGAAACGAACCCGAAGGACTCGATCAGATCGATCATCACTTTGGCTTGGGGATCGAGCGGCACGCGTTACTCCTCGGGATCGGTCGGTGCAGCCTCGCGCAACTGTGTGACCAAGTCTCGTAACGCCCGGCCCCGATGCGAAATTCGCTGCTTCTCCGCGCCCGTCATCTCTGCGAAAGTGCGACCACCGCCCGCCGCCGGCACGAACACGGAGTCATATCCAAAGCCGCCCTCACCGCGCGGAGCCTCCGCGATGGTGCCTTCCACCACTCCGGTCGCCACCAACTCCGACCCGTCAGGACGAGTGAGCACGATTGCCGTTCGGAACCGCGCAGTGCGAGCGTTGCGCATCGCGAGGCTCATCGCTGCGAGCAACTTCTCGACGTTCTGCACGTAGGTCGCGTCCGGACCGGCATACCGAGCGCTCCACACGCCGGGCGCGCCACCGAGAGAGTCGACCTCCAGCCCCGTGTCATCGGCGAGCGCCGCCATCCCGGTCGCTTGACCCAAGGCCTGGGCCTTGAGCCGCGCGTTCGCCACCAAAGTGGCGCCGGTCTCTTGCACCTCGGGCACGTCGGTGGGGCGATCGACGAGCTCGAGCCCACTTTCGGCCAATGCGGCACCGATCTCGCGCGCTTTGTCGGGATTCGCGGTTGCGATCACGACGCGCGGTGCGCCGATCATCGGGACCATCCGCCGGACGCCCACCCGCCGCACACCGGCCCGACGTTCACCGGCCCGACGTTCACCGGCCCGACGTTCATCGGGGAGCAGGTGGGACCGCGAGGAGTTCGCGTTGGAGTTCGAAGATCTGGGCAATGCCGGATTCGGCCAATCCGAGCATCGAGTCGAGCTCACCTCGGCTAAATGCTGCGCCCTCGGCCGTGCCCTGCACCTCGATGAACCGACCCGCGCCGGTCATCACCACGTTCATATCGACGTCCGCGGTCGAGTCCTCGGAATAGTCGAGATCAAGACTCGGCAATGCCCCGACGATCCCCACGGAAATAGCACCGCACTGGTCTTGCACCGGGTTCGCTTTCAACGCGCCCGTCCCGACGAGGCGCTCACATGCGTCGTGCAGCGCGAGGTAACCACCACAGATCGATGCGGTGCGCGTCCCACCATCGGCCTGGAGCGCATCGCAGTCGACCGTGATCTGTACGTCGGCCAACATCGACAGATCCGTGACCGCGCGCAGTGAACGACCAATGAGGCGTTGGATCTCCTGGGTGCGTCCGCTCTGCTTACCCTTCGCCGCCTCGCGGTTCACGCGCTCGGGGGTGGACCCCGGCAGCATCGAGTACTCCGCCGTCACCCAGCCCTTGCCGCTCCCGCGTAACCATGGCGGCACCCGGGTCTCCACCGACGCGGTACACAGCACCCGGGTGCGGCCGAACTCGACGAGGACCGATCCCATCGCAAGCTCGGTGTAGTCACGCGTGAACGTGAGCGGTCGGAGTTCGTCGGGCTCGCGCCCGTCATTTCGGATGCCCATTGGGGACCTCTCACAGCAGGGACGGCACCGGAAAGGGCGCCATCAGAACGGATGCGTCAGATGGTGATCGTGAGGTCGGTCGCCGCCAAGAGCGTGGCGGCGCCGAACGCCTCGGATCCTTCCGCGTGGGCAGCCGCCCGGTCGACCTGGGGCCACAAGTGGGTGAGGACCAGCCGCTGCGCGCCCGCCGCGCGCGCGGCGATCCCGGCCTGATGGGCCGACAAATGGATCGGTGACTTGCGCTCCGAGTGAAGGTATGAGGCCTCGGAGAGCGCCAGGTTGGCGCCCGGTGCAAACGCATCGATCGACCACTCCGGCCCGGTGTCCGACGTATACACGAGCCGCCGATCGGCCGCAGTGACTTCAACGGCGTAGGTGGGCGGCGGATGATCGGTGCGAGAGAACCGGAGGTCGAGGTCATCGATTTTGGCCGAGCCGCCGTCATCGAGATCGTGCCAATCGAACGTGTCGCCCCATTCCACGAGCGCGCCGAGCCGATTCTTGGCTCCCGCCGGGGCGAAGACGGGAACCTCCGCGCGCTCGATCCCATAACGAAGCATCACGTGCAGTCCGTAGAGATCCACGCAATGGTCCGGGTGTTCATGGGTCACGATCACCGCGGTGAGATCTGCGGGTTCAACGTGACGTTGCAGGTTCACGAAACTCCCATTGCCGCAATCCATCCAGATCGTGGTGGCGCCGTCACGTACGAGGTAGCCGCTGCACGCGCCGCCGGCGGGCGCGCCGTATGACCCGGAACAGCCCAGCACTGTCAGCTCCACTGCCACGCCTCCACATCAGCCACTTCTGGACCAAGAAAGCGCGAACCCAAACGCTCGAAGACTTCGACGGGGCCCGACGTCACAAAGCGATGCGACCCCTCATGATCGGTTCCGCCGACAGGCAAGAGATCCCGCGCCGCAAACGCAGTTTCATCGGCGCTCGACACCAACACCACCTCGGGGCCCATCACATCGGCGATCGTTCGAGCCAAGAGCGGGTAATGCGTGCAGCCCAGAATCAAGGTGTCGATATCGGCGCGTACCACCGGCTCGAGCAAGCGCTCGGCAAGCACATGCACTTGGTCGGAATCAACATCACCGGATTCCACGAACTCGACAAACCCTGGACACGCGGCACAAGAAAGATGCACCCCGAGTTGGGCTGCTGCATGTTGATACGCGCCGCTTCCGATGGTTCCGACCGTCCCGATGACACCGACCCTGCCCGTGGATGTCACCGCGGCCGCGGCGCATACGCCGGGCTCAACCACACCGATCACCGGGATTTCATATCGATCGGTCAAGGCCTCCAGCGCCACCGAGGTCGCGCTGTTACAGGCCACCACCAGCATCTTCACGCCACGGTCCACGAGGAGATCCGCGATCTCGAGCGAGTACTTCATCACTTCATCGGCGGGCTTGGGGCCGTACGGGAACCGTCCGGTATCGCCGAAATACAACGTCGATTCACCAGGGAGAAGATCGATGAGCGCCCGCAGCACCGTGAGGCCTCCGAGACCCGAGTCGAACACGCCAATCGGTCGTGGTTCCTCCGGCCGATGCTGCATCGACGCCACGCTACCGGCCACCTGATGCCCGTCCGAGCCGATCCGCGACGGCCGCACCAATTCCCTTGGCAGGTGGCGCCACCGTGAGCACCACATCCACACCCACGCGATCAGCGTTTCGCAGCGCGGCGTAGAGGCCATGAGCGAACTCATCCACGCTGACGATCGTGGCCAAGGTCACAGCCTCCGATGGCATCTCGGCGGTGTCGATGTCCATGTCTCGGGCAATCACACCGACTCCTATGCCCTGGGCGACCAATGCGTGCGCCCGGGCTGCAAGTTCGGAGCGGGTCACCAGCTCCACCGTGGCCCTCGGCGCGTAGTGGAACGCCAACGTGCCCGGCGCGCGCGTCGACCCTCCGATCAACGGCGGCTCACCCAGGACCTCGGTGATTTCTTCGAGCGTCACCGCTCCGGGACGGAGTACCCGGGCCGCGGACCCGGTGCAATCCACGATGGTGGATTCAACCCCCACCGCACACACTCCCCCGTCGAGCACCAGATCGACGTCGTTGCCCAGGTCGGAGCGGACAGCAGCCGCGGTCGTCGGGCTCACGCGGCCAAAGCGATTCGCTGAGGGTGCCGCGACTCCGCCACCGAACCCATCGAGGAGGTCCCGCGCCATGGGATGCGACGGAACCCTGAGTCCGACCGTGTCGAGCCCTCCGGTGGCGCGACGCGACACCCGCGGATCTGCATGCAGCACCAGGGTGAGCGGCCCGGGCCAGAACGCGGCCGCGAGGTCGCGGGCGGATTGCGATATCTGCTGCGCCCAATCGTCGAGGCTCGCTTGCACACTGAGATGCACAATCACCGGATGGTCGCTGGGACGGCGCTTCACCGCGTAGAGCCGCGCCAAGGCTTCCGGGTTCGTTGCGTCGGCGCCGAGTCCATACACGGTCTCGGTGGGAAACGCGACGAGCCGTCCCTCGCGCAACAACGCCACCGCCCGTGCAACCTTGGCGCGCGCAACCGCAGACTGGGAGCTCACCAGTAGTTGATGCGACTGGCGCGTTCCTCGACGACCTCGAGATCATCGGTCCATGCCCCCGACGAGAGGTACTTCCATCCACCGTCCGGCAACAGGGTCACCACGGTGCCCGATTCCATCCGCGCCGCGACCTTCGCCGCGCCGGCCACCGCGGCCCCCGACGAGATGCCTGCGAACACACCGCACTCGTTCAAGAGCCGACGAGTCCATTCGATGGACTCGCGGTTGCGCACGATCGTCTTGCGATCAAGCACCGCCGGATCGAAGATCGGTGGAACGAAACCGTCGTCCAGGCTGCGCAGTCCCTGCACCAACTCTCCCGCGGGCGGCTCGACCGCAACGATCTGGATCTTGGGATTCTGTTCCTTGAGGTATCGACCAACGCCCATGAGTGTGCCGCTCGTGCCGAGACCGGCCACGAACACATCCACCTCGGGGCAGTCCCGCCAAATCTCCGGGCCGGTGGCCTCGTAGTGCGCGAGCGGGTTCGCCGGATTGCCGTACTGATAGAGAAACGCGTAGTCCGGTTCTGCGGCCGCGATCTCCTGCGCCCGACGAATCGCGCCGTTGCTGCCTTCCGGTCCCGGACTCAAGGTGACCTCGGCACCAAAGATCTCGAGGAGTTGGCGCCGTTCCACGCTCACGTTGTCGGGCATCACGATTCGGAGGCCATAGCCCCGTAACTTGGCGACGAGGGCGAGGCCGATCCCAGTGTTCCCTGACGACGGTTCGAGGATCGTGGCCCCCGGTTTCAGGACCCCATCTCGCTCCGCGAGTTCAACCATCTTGCGCGCGATGCGGTCCTTGGCGCTCCCGCCCGGGTTTTGTCCCTCGAGCTTGGCGTAGATCCGCACATTGGGATTCGGACTCAGCGCGTGGATACCGACGAGCGGCGTATTGCCAATGAGGTCAAGGATGCTCTCGTACTTCACGGGTCGCGGCAGTGCGCGTCAGCCGCCGGCGACGGCAGGCAGGATGGAGACGACGTCGCGGTCGGTGACCGGCGTCGCGAGCTGGCCCAAGTACCGAATGTCATCGTCGTTCACATACACGTTGACAAACTTGTGGAGTGCGCCCTCCGCGTCGATCAGCTGATCCGACAAGCCCGGATAGGTGCTGGTCAACGCCGAGAACACCTCACCGACGGTCGCGCCATCCGCCGCGACAGAGGCGGCACCATCAGCGTGGACGCGCAGCAACGTGGGGAGACGAACTTCAACAGCCATCATGGGAGCCTATAACCCCCCTCGATTCGTCGACATTTCGTGACCGCTGACACGTCACAACACCTGCACCTGGCATTCGGCGATCACGTCGTCTCGGATGCGGTAGGCCCGCACCATGGGTGCGTCGTCACGGAGCGAGACGAGGACGTAGATCCACATCGGGTCGACCGCAGTACGTACGTCGGTAGGTGACGGATACGGATCCGTGTGGGTGTGGGAATGCCAGACGCCGATGATCTCATCGCCCCGCGCCTCGGCGTCGCGACTGGCGCGGAGGTAATCCCGGCCGTCGACGGTGTAGGTGCGCGCGGACGAGTCGGCGTTCACGGCTGGGTAGACACCACTAACGAACCCGGTGGCTTCTCCGGCCGCCACCGGACCCGCGATCAGCCCGCAGGCTTCGTCCGGCAGCCCGACGTAGCAATGAGCCACGATCCGCTCGTACTGGCCGACACTGAGGCGAAGCGCGGGCGTCGCGAAGATGGATCCGACGTTTTTCACGTTCGGTTCAGGCGTTCTGGATCGCGGTCCACACCCGCTGGGCCGAGACCGGCATATCGATGTGGCGAACCCCGAGATGCGACACCGCATCGATCACCGCGTTGTGAACCGCGGGGGTCGAGCCGATGGTTCCCGACTCGCCGATGCCCTTCGCTCCGAGTGGGTTGAGCGGGGTTGGCGTCTCGGTGTTCGACGCTTCGAAGCTGGGCAGTTCCGCCGCGCTGGGGATGGCGTAGTCCATGAGGTTGGCCGTTAACGGGTTGCCGTCCGCGTCATACGCAATGCCCTCCCACAGTGCCTGCGCCGCGCCCTGTGCGATTCCGCCATGCTGCTGGCCGGCGACGAGCATCGGGTTCAAGATCCGTCCGCAATCGTCGACCGCCACATGACGAATGTGCTCGACGCGCCCGGTCTCGGTATCCACCTCGACCACCGCGATATGCGCACCGAACGGGTACGACGCCTCACCCTGATTGAAGTCGAGCGCGATCGCGAGTGCGGGCTCCATACCCTCTGGCAATTTCGCCGGGTCTTTCGCGGCGGCGGCCAGTTCGGGCCAGCTCAAGGCCGACGCAGGAACTCCCGCCACACCGAGTCCTGATCCCTCCATCAGCACGATGTCGTCCAGGTTGGCTTCGAGGAGATGCGCGGCGAGCGTCTTGGCCTTGGCGAGCACTTCCTCGCTCGCCTTGTAGAGCGCGCTGCCACCGATCTGGAGTGATCGTGAGCCCATCGTGCCCTGACCACGCGGGACGCGACCGGTGTCGGACTGGACGATGGTGACCTGATCCATCGGGATGCCGAGCAGCTCCTGCACGATCATGGAAAACGACGTCTCGTGACCTTGTCCGTGGGCGGAAGTTCCTACCGTCGCGGTTGCGGAACCGTCGGAGTTGATTTCAATCGCGCCGTACTCCTGGAACAGACCGCCCGCGGTGACCTCCACGTAGGTGGACACGCCGATTCCCAATTGCTTGACATCGCCACTGGCACGGCGCGCCGCCTGCTCGGCCCGCAGTTCGGTGTAGCCCGCAACCCGACACACCTCATCGAGCACCTTGGCGTACTCGCCGACGTCGTAGTTCGCACCGGTGACGGTCGTGAGCGGAAATGCCTCCGACGGGATGAGGTTGCGCTTGCGAATCTCGACCGGGTCGATGTCGAGCTCGTCGGCGGCGATGTCGATGATGCGCTCGAGCATCGCGGTGGCTTCCGGGCGGCCCGCGCCGCGGTAGGCCGCGGTGGTGGTGGTGTTCGTGGCGGCACTCCACGAGTTCAGCTCCACCTGGGGAATCGCATACACGCCCTGCGCGAGCAGATGGGTGAAGTAGGCGAGGAACGCGCCCATCGCGGGATACGCACCGCTGTCCTGGAACACCTTCGCCCGGAGACCAACGATCGTGCCGTCGCGCTTCAGGCCCATCTCGACGTACTGGATTTGGGCGCGACCATGGGTCATCGCCACCATGTTCTCGGAGCGCGTCTCCGTCCATTTCACCGGCCGACCGAGTGCCTGCGCCGCCTTCACTGCGATCGCGTACTCCACGTACATGTCCATCTTGGCGCCGAATCCACCGCCGACGGCCGGGGCGATGATCCGCACCCTCTCCGGTGACAATCCCGCCGCGAGTGCGATACTGCCGTGGACACTGTTCGGCGCCTGAGTGGGTACCCGTACCAACAGGCCATCGTCGACGTGGGTGACGAGAATTCCGTTCGGCTCCATCGGCACCGCGGCGAGGCGTTGATTCACGAACCGCTCCGACACCACAACATCGGCGCCCGCGAGCACGTCCGGGTCCTCACCGCGTTCGAAGGCGATCGCCAGGTTGGAGCCGTGCGCTTCGAAGAGCAGCGGAGCGTCGTCATCCAACGCCCGCTCGGCATCGATCACCACGGGGAGCGGCTCGTAATCGACGATGACCAACTCCGCGGCGTCCACCGCCTGGGCGCGACTTTCGGCTAGGACGGCCGCAACAATGTCGCCGACGAAGCGCACCCGGTCAGTGGCAAGCGGTGGCCGGTTGAACGCGGGCGGCAACATGACGAAGCCCTGGATCGCGTCCATCGGGAAGTTCTGCGCGGTGTAGACGCCGAGGACACCGGGCATCGTCTGCGCCTCGGCAATCTCGATCGACGCAATGGTCGCGTGCGCAATCGTTGACCGGACGAAGACCAGATGAGTCAATCCTTCGATCGCCACATCGTCGAAGTACTCCACAACGCCTTCGAGGATCGCGGGATCCTCACGGCGTAGCACCGAGTTACCGAGAATCGAACCGGACGCGGCCATGGAACTTCTCCATTGCATGGGGGAAATCAGAGTCGGCGCAATCTATCCGGGCCGGTCGCGTCACTCGGGCGGACCAACCAACGTGGTCTCCGGACCGGGCCGGTCCATGAACCGAGCAACATCGGCCATGATCTCGGCGCGGCCCGCATCGGAGTCGAAGAACCGCGTGTCGAAGTCGTGGCGCGATGCGAATCCAAGGAGGGCGACGCCATCGATCTCGGAGGTGGCAATCTCGGAAGTGTCGGGCGTCAAGGTCTCGGTCACCACGCACTGGCGGTAGTCGGTGAGCCCAATATGGCGACGCTTCGCGAGTGGGGCATGGCGCTCGAGCCAATGCGCCACGAACTCAGCGTGATCCATGGCTGGACTACGCCGCATGAGCGAGACCATCGTGACCCCAGGCGGTTCGACGGCGAGCACGATCCGCTCGTCGACGGACCACGCGTGCACCCGATCGCCGAGCGCCGCCCAATCGGGGGCGGGCGCAGCGCCGGTGCCGCCGATGACAAGATCAAACGGCGCGCCCCGCGCGTAGAGCCCTTGATCGGCCAACGCCGGCCGCGACCACTCCGGCCCACTCGCACGGACCGCGTCGGCATCGGGACCCCAAATCACCGCGATCCAACTCATCGCGCCGACCGTACTTGAGCGCTTGTCGGATCGTGTGCGGCTACCGCCACCTATTCGACAAGCGCTGGAGAGGTTGGGTGAGGAATCCAACCGTGAGCGCTACGGCGACGGAAGCGCTTCAATGCCGATTTTGTTCAACATCCACGCTGCCACCTTCTGCGCGCCTTGGCCGCGATAGTGAACACCGTCGGACCGGAGCTCAGATCCGTCGAGTTGGGTCAGACACGTTGAGCTAGCAGGGCAGATGAACCGGTTGAGGTCAATGAATCCCACCGCGTGATGCGACGCGGCGTAGTGGCGCACGATCATGTTCGAGCATTGCGTCGCCCGTTGAATCGCTTGATTGAACGCGTCGGACGCGAAGAAGCGAGAGTAGGCCGCGGTCGTCAGCACCACCTTGGCGCCGCCCGCGCTCAAGCGACGGACTGCGTCATCAAGCGCGCGGCGATAGTTGACGCGGAACTTCTGCTCGCACGGCGTTGCCCAACCATCGGCGAACTTGTAGTCCGTGACATGGATATCGCCGAAAATGAGCAGGACCACCTGCGGATCGAAGCCGCGGATCGCCCGCTTCCACGGAGTATCGCAATCGATTGGCGTGATGGGATTGGGAAGGAACTCGGTGTGAATCAGCGGCACCGTCGGGAAGTCGCACGAGAAGACTCCGTCATTGAGTACCGCGATCGTCGGCACTGTGGTCACCTTGGTGAGGCCCTCCACGCCGAGGACATTCCCGATCGAGTTGCCGGCGATCATGATTCGGGTCGCGCCGGCGCGCGTAGCGCTCACTCGTGCTCGCACCGGATTCGCAAAGACTTGACGGCTCGTCCCCAGTTCGTACCCACCCGCGGTAGTGACAACGATGAGACCGGCGAGTACCACCCCGATCACGGGTACCGCGACTCGATAGCTGGTTAGCGACCCGAATCCCTTGCGGATCGGCTGCTCGACGAGGATGTACGACGCGCTCGCGGCCAGCAACGTCACCGCAAATCGAACACCGAAGAGGGCCCAGCCATCGAGGCCGGTGCGCAATGAGTCCAGCACCAGGTAGATCGGCCAATGCCAGAGGTACAGGCCGTAGCTCACGAGACCAAGCGCGACCAATGGTCTGACCGCGAGGAGTCGGGCCACGGTCCCGGGTCGGGGGTTCGCCGCCGCAACGATGACGGCGACCGCGGCAACGGAACTCCCGAGCAAGCCGCCTTCGAAGAGGGCATTACCTTCGAGTTGCACAAACGCGACCGCGAGAAATCCAACCCCGGCGATTCCCGCGAGTTCGACCACGCGCCGAGTACGACCTTCTCGTGCGGCGCCGCGCCATTGGGTCCAGGCCGCGGCCGCAGCGCCGAGCAGGATCGCCGGCGCCCGAGTGTCGGTTCCGAAATACACGCGCGTCGCGTTGTGATCCGAGAACCAGATCCACAGTGCCCACCCTGCGCCCACTGCGGCGAGGCCGGTGGCGACAAAGAAAACGCGACGAGCAAACCGATCGACATCTGCTCGGCGCCGCGCCCCCGTCAACACCCCGAGCAGCACGAGCGGCCAGACCAGGTAGAACTGCTCTTCGATCGCCAGGCTCCACGTGTGTTCAAACGGCGACGGCCGTCGAAACAAGTCCCAATAGTCCAGGTGGGCAAAGACGGATCTCCAGTTCGCGACGTAGCCCAACGTGGCAAAGCCGTCGGCGCGGATGCGGCCGAGCTCGGTCGGTCCGGCGTAGACCGCGGCGTAGACCGCCACCGCCACGACCACCAGAAAGAGCGCCGGCAATAGCCTGCGGGCACGTCGGGCCCAAAAGGCGCCCAACGCAATCCGTCCCGTGGTCTGCACTTCGACGAGGAGGATCGACGTGATGAGATAGCCCGAAAGGACGAAGAAGACGTCGACGCCGAGGTATCCGCCCACCAGGAGGTCGCTGTGAAATACCAGGACCGCGATCACGGCGAGACCGCGCAATCCATCCAACGCGCGGACGCGTGGGATTCCGTGTGCGGGTGGACTCACAGCGCCATGGTCGCACGATTGACGGGCTCAGCGTGACGACTCGGAAAAATTCGCCGGGTAGCGTCACGGGATGCCCCGCCGCCCCGATGAGGTCGTGCTCACGAACCGAAAGGCTCGCCACGACTACTCCATCCTCGAAGTATGGGAGTGCGGAATCGTGCTCCAGGGCGCCGAGGTGAAGTCGCTGCGCGACCACCACGCGAACCTCCAAGATGCCTACGCGAGGGTCGACGACGGCGAGATCTGGCTCAACGGGATGCACATTCTCCCGTATGCCTCGAGCCGGGGGGACATCGACCCGGTGCGGCGCCGCAAACTCCTCCTCCACGCGAGTGAGATCGACACCATCACGCGGCAGTCGAGCGAGAAGGGCCTCACCCTGGTCCCCTTGAAGGTGTACTTCAAGGAAGGGCGGGCCAAAGTAGAGATCGCGCTCGCCAAGGGCAAGAAGAACTACGACAAGCGGCATGCGCTCGCGGAACGCGACGCCAACCGCGACGTTGAGCGGGCGTTGCGCGAGCGGCGCAAGTAGTTCAGCGCGCGCCCCGGACGTCAGGGCATCGTGGTTGAACTGCTGAGTTCCTCTGGAGGCGTGACCAACTCGCCACGGTGTTGGACATCGTGAAGCACGCCGGCGAGCCGGGCGTTCTGGTATTCCGCGGTGGCGGCGCGCAGGACGAAAAGGCCCATGAACGCGGTCCATAACGAGACGTAGGGAACCCCCACGAATGGGCCAACCACCCCCGCTCCCACCAGCAGGCCACCGAATCCTTGACCGACGCGGGTGGCAACCATTTCTCCTCGGTTCCGGTCGCGGGTCATGGCCCAAATCGCGCTGGCGAGGATGCGCCCACCATCGAGGGGCGCAGCCGGGATCAGGTTGAACGTGCCGAGCACGACATTGACGAATGCCAACCATTCCAAGGCTTGCCCCATGAGATCGGGCGCGCCGAGCGGGCCCGCCAGCTTGAACAGTCCGAAGAAACTCGCCGCCAACGCGTAACTCATCGCGGGGCCGGCCGCGGCGATACGGAACTCGGCACCCGCCGTTGGCATCGGCCCACCGAGTTGCGCGACTCCCCCCAGCATCCAAAGGGTGATGCCGCGAACTTCCATTCCGTTTCGCTTCGCGACCACCGAGTGCGACAGCTCGTGCGCGAGCAACGACCCGAGGAACACGAACACCGTCGGCACGACCACCGCCCAGAGCGTGGCATCGGCAGTCCCGCCGGTCAGGCCGTAACCAATGAGTCCGGCGATCACCAGCACCGACCAGTGGGCGGCGACCTCGACACCGAAGAACCGTCCGAGGCGCAGTGTGGCGCGCATGCGATGTCCTCTCCGTAGCGAACTGGTGCTGGCCTGAACCTTGTCGGGTGCCAACAACCTCGGAGAGCTTCGCGTTCCCAGCGCCCACGCGCCGGTCACCGTGCTCAGCTGAGACTCAGCCCCGAAGATGTTGTGGACCAATCAAGGGAGAATCCGAGCGCAGTCCGGCGTAGACTGACCAGGCTGTTCCAGCGCATCGGAACGGCACTTGACAAGGGGGTGCGTGGTTTCGATTCTGAGGATCGAGGCGGGAGAAGCGAGCCGACGTCGCCGGAGCGTCGTAAAAGAGCCGGCAAAACCAATACTTGCTGAGGACAACCTCACACTCGCTGCTTAGAAATAAGTAGCGCGTCCTACCCGGCCCAGCTGCTCGGTCGGAACCAGGGCGTCACTAAGAGCGGCTTACCGTCGGGACGGGCCCCGTGGCCTGACGGGACATCACAGCGAGGCTGGGATCGTCGCAGGCCGCCAGTGGGCGGCGACAGTCCGAGACTTACCCACCGGCTGCGCTCGGAGAAGTCCCGCTAAGGACTTGGAAGACGGGGGTTCGACTCCCCCCACCTCCACCATCACACTTCCACACTTCTGCTGGCACGCGGCCCGAGATTCGAGCGTGTCGGCAGGACGCGTCGGGCAGACTCGATCGGTGACCCCCGACGACATCACTGCCGAGTTCGTCACCCGCCTCGTCGCGTCAGAGTTCCCGCAGTGTGGTCGGTCTATGCCTGGATCGATGGTGACCTCGGAACCGTTGCATCCGTGGATGACGACGTCGCATTCGCGCGCGACCTACGACTGCGAGACCCGCGGCACCATTGCCGGCTTGGGCTTCAATGGCGGCGGCGCGCGGCGCGTCGACGCTCCATGCGGTTCGGACCGTTGCCGGACATTGCAAAGCCCCCGGGACCGCAAGTCCGGCACGCATTCCCTGGTGGTGCTCGCAATATTTCGAGTCCATGGTGATGACCTGGAGCATTTCCAACGAGCCTGGGACGGCTCCGGTCCAGTCGTAGTACGCCGAGCTCGATGGCGCCGCCGTCAGATTCGACCACCATCCCCGGAACGAACCGATCGCCCTTGCGCACCCACTCGCCCAGCTGGTTCAAGATCACGGCGCTCTCCCGCCAGGCTCCGTCGGTGATCACCAGCTCCGGATGGCCGAAGTGCTGCATCAGTCCGATCGTGTACGCCCACGGGCGCTGGTGCTCACCCGCCTCCACACCTTGCAGTGCCCACGACCCGGAAGCCACGTGGGCATGCATGCGTTCCATCGATTGCTGATGAGTTATACCGTCACATATCTCGCACATGCCCACAGTGTGCACGGAGGGTGTGACCACCCTTTTCGCCCAGCAGCCGCCGGTGCATCCGGAGTGAGGCGGAACGCGACCGGCCAGGTTTCGTCTCCTCGCTTGCCGTTCCTGACGCGTCGCCCCATGACCTCAGATCAGACCACTCGCCAGCACGGCGCTGGGCAAAGATGGCTCCATGAGTGACACCCAGCACGACGACCCCTGGGCCGAACTCGGAAAGACCTACGTCGACACGCACTACGACTCGCTCCGAGGACGCGTGCGGACCCACGTCATCCATCAACACCTGCTCGCGCACCTCGCGTCCGCCCCGCTGCGCATCGTCGACGTCGGAGGCGGCGCGGGCCATCAGAGCATCCCCCTCGCGCGCGATGGCTACGACATCACCATCGTCGACCCGTCGCCGTTTATGTTGGAATGCGCCGCGCAACTGACGCCTTCGTGCGATACCGGCCCACGACGATTTTCGCGGTGCCGCTCACATCCGTACAACCGGCATGCCATGAGCATTCGCAACGGCGCGCTCGCGTCGTCACCTTTTGTTGAGAGCCCAGCGTCAGGATTGCTTGCGCGCTCTCCGTTGTTCGGCATTGGCGGCCTTGGTCCGCTCCCGTTCGGCGCGGCGAACCGCCGGATCGAACTTGCGGGGGTCGGTGGCGATCTCTCGGTCCAACTTCCGGTAGTGCTCGAACCGATCACGGTCGAGCGTGCCCTGCGCCAACGCCGTCACCACCGCGCAGCCGGGCTCACCATCGTGGCGGCAGTCGCGGAACCGACATCCCTCCGCGAGTGCCGTGATATCGGCGAATGCGGCTTCGAGCCCGGCACCGTCGGACCACATGCCGAGCCCGCGGATTCCCGGGGTATCGATCACCACCCCTCCACTCGGGATCACCACCAACTCGCGTGTGGTCGTGGTGTGACGGCCCCGCGCGTCTTCGTCGCGTACCGCGCCCGTCGCGAGCCGATCCTCTCCGAGCAACGCATTGATCAACGTGGACTTTCCGGCGCCCGACGGTCCGAGCACCACCGCCGTGTGATTCGGCTGCAACTGCTCCGCAATGACGTCGACTCCGGAGCCGGAGGTGGCCGAGGTCGCGATGATTTCCACCCCTACGAGCCGACGCCGGAGTTCCTCCACGTAGGCCTCGGCATCAAGATCGATTTTGGTGACCACGACCACCGGGCGCGCCCCACTCTCCCATGCCACCACGCTCTCGCGCTCCACGCGGGCCACACTCGGACGATCCGCGGGCGCGGTGATGAACACGATGTCCACGTTCACCGCGAGCACTTGGGACCGATCGCCCAAGGGATCGAGCCGGATCAGTTCCGACCAACGCGGCAACACCGATCGAACAATGGTGCGCTCGGCCAGCGTCTCGATGGCGATCCAATCGCCCACCACGGGGAAGTCGGGCAGATCCGCCACCCACTCGGCCATCCGCTCACCATCGATCGTTGCGACTGCGCATGCGGAGCGCACCACTCGCACGACGCGTCCGGGCGCCAGGCCGGGCGTCGAGCCCACCGCTTCGAACCCGGCCCGAACGCGATCGTTCCAGCCGAACGGCAGCAGTGCGGCCCAGCGTTCGGGGACAGCGTTCAATTAGCTCGCCTGACCCTCTCCGCTCGAGGTGTCACAGCGCATCAACACACTGCGCAAACCCGGCGCACCTGGATCCGCAAACTCATCGATGACCCGAAATCCCAATCGCTCATAGAACGGTGCGCGTACCGTGACGCATTCGAGCACTGCACATGACGCGCCCGAGGACCAAAGCCCGCTCAGGAGTCGGTCGACCAGCCGACGGCCGACTCCGCCCCCACGCAGGATTCCTTCGACCGCGACCGACGTTATGTGTGCGTGCGCCGGAAGATCAGCACCATTGTGGGCCCGTCGACAGGCAAGCTGGAACTCATGCTCAATCCGGTCGGCGACACTCGCCGTCCTTGGGAGCAGGTCATGGGACTCGTCACACAGATGACACTGGCCCGGGAGCGTCGCAGTAGCGACGCCAAGGAGGTTCCCACCGAACACCGCGGCGAACGTGACGGGTGCGGCCGAGAACGGCCACGAGGCGTACTGGTCCATCATTCCCAGAAACCGCCCGAGCGGCTCCGCCCCAAACATGCCGATTGCGAACGCTTCGCCGGCGAACGCGGTCGCGAGCATCCGACGCGCCGCGAAGACCTCGTCCTCCCGTATCTCCCGGACTTCGTATTCCTGCACCACGCCAAGGTAGTGGGCGCCACGTTGGGCCGAGCCGGGCCTTGGGCAAAGGTTGGGCCGACCCCGTCCGTGGATTCGTCGGCCGCGTGTTGCAGACTGCGGTGATGTTTCGGCCGCTGCTCTCAATACTCGCAGCACTCTGCATTCTGGTCACGGCCACGGCGTGTTCGAGCAGCGCTCCATCCACCTCGGCGAAGTCGGCGCCGACCGGTAGCGGGGCGGGCTCCCGCAGTACGAGCACCAGCACGACGAACCCTTCGGCTTCCACGTCCACACCGTCCACGGGCACCGTCGTTGTGGCTGCAGCGCCGTTCGCACTCCCCCGCCCTTCCGCCCGAGCGGTGCTCATCGCCGATGGTGATCACCTACTGCTCCTCGGCGGCTTCGACGGAGCGAAACGAACGATCAGCGAGATCCTTCGCATCGATCCTCGGGCGCGCACCGTCACCAACGCGGGCGCGCTGGTGGCCGCGGTCCACGACGCCGGTGGCGCGCAGGTTGGTGGAACTCCCATGGTGTTCGGCGGAGGGAACTCGAGTGAGACCAACGGGGTCCAGGCGGTGGGACCCACGGGAGTGAGTGTGGTGGGGCATCTCCCCATCCCGCGGTCTGACCTCACCGCCACCACCATCGGCGGGCGCACTTTCATCATCGGCGGGTACGACGGTGCACGGGTGCGGGGCACCACGATCTCCACGTCCGACGGCATCACGTTCCAAGTCCTGGGTGATCTACCCGTCCCCGTTCGGTATCCGGCGGTGGCCGCACTCGGAGCCCGGATCTACATCGTCGGTGGCACCACCGACGGCAACGCGTCCGGCGCAGTGCGCGCTGTGCAAATGCTCGATACCACTACCGGCGAAGCGATGCAGGTCGGCGAACTTCCCCAAGGCCTCACTGACGCAGTGGCCGCGACCGTGCGCGGCCACATCTATGTGTTCGGTGGTCTGCTCGCCGGCCGAGAAACGAATCAGGTCTGGCACCTCGACCCCGGCCCGGACGGCGTCGGCCCGGTCACGCTCAATCCGGTGGCAACCCTTCCCACCCCGATCTCCGACGCCGCGATCGCCGTCCTCGGCAACGTCGCGTATCTGGTCGGCGGCGAGAGCCCCAACTTGTTGAGTTCGATCATCACCCTGGAGGTCCGATGAATTCCAGACACCTCGCGCTGATCATCGCGATCGGAGTGGGCGTCGGGAGTGGGTGCAGCGGGAGTGGTCCGAAGGCCGCGCCGGCAAAGCAACCTGGCGGTTCCTCGACGTCGCGTCCGGCGTCGAGCACGTCAACCACCGACACCTTGGCGCAGCCTACGAATCCGGCGAGCGGCGCCGGTCCCGGCGTGGACATCTACGACCACACCCGGGCGGGCATGCTCGACCCGAAGGTGGCCAACATACCGAGCCGGGTCTACGTCCCGAACAGTCTCTCGAACACGGTCGACGTCATCGACCCCGTATCCATGAAGGTGATCGATCACTACGCGGTGGGCAACACGCCTCAGCACGTGGTTCCCTCCTACGACCTCTCGACGCTCTACGTGAACAACAACAAAGGGAACACGCTCACACCGATCGCTCCGGCGACGGGTAAGGCCGGCCCTGCGATTCCCGTCGACGATCCGTACAACCTCTATTACTCCCCCGACGGCACCCGTGCGATTGTGATGGCCGAGCGCAACAGCATGGTCGAGTTCCGCGATCCCGTCACGTGGAAACTCATCACCTCGGTTCGGATTGCGCATGCGGGCGTGAACCACGCCGACTTCACGCCCAACGGCAAGATCATGATCGCGAGCTGCGAGTTCTCGGGCTACGTCGTGCGCATCGATCTCACCACGATGACCGTCACCGGCGAACTGAACGTGGGCGGCATGCCAGTGGACGTCCGGTCGTCGCCCGATGGCACCGTCATGTACGTCGCGAACCAGGGCCGGAACGGCGTCTCGATCATCGACCCGGTTGCGATGACGGAAGTCGGGTTCATTCCCACGGCTCGCGGGACCCACGGCCTGTACCCCAGCCGCGACGGGTCCAAGTTGTACGCCACCAACCGTCAGGCCGGATCGATTTCGGTGATCGACTTCGCGACGCGCACCGTTGTTGCCACGTGGGACATCGGCGGCACTCCCGACATGGGCGGCGTCAGTGCTGATGGATCCCAGTTCTGGGTCACCGGTCGCTACTCCGGTGGGGTCTACGTGGTCGACACCACGACCGGTCGCTTGATCACCCGGATCCCGGTCGGCAGCGGACCGCACGGACTCGCGGTGTTTCCCCAACCCGGCCGCTACAGCCTCGGCCACACTGGCAACTACCGATAACCCGGGAGCCCGCGCAGTCGGGCTGGTTCAGACCAGGAGTCGCTCGTCGGGGGCGCGCACGCCGATCACCGCGAGCGTGCGGCCCATTCCGAGGAACATGCCACAGCAAATCGTGAGATCCACGATCTCATCGTCCGCGAACGCGTCATGGAGGCGGGCCCAGAAGTCGTCGTCCATTCCCAGATGCTCCAACGCGAAGCGTTGTGCGTACTCCGCAGCGAGGCGTTCCCGAACGGTCAGCACCGCACTCTCGCGCCAGTTGGCAATCTCGGAGTAGAAGCCTTCGTCGATGCTGGCATCCACCGCCTGTTTCGCACGGGTGTCCTGACACACGACGCAGTCGTTGATCAGCGCAATCGTGAAACGGGCCGATTCGCGTTCACGCACCGGGAGACGTGAGCTGCCGTAGACGGCCTCGGAGAGTGCTCCCATACCCACCGCCATCTCCACTCGGGAGAGCGCCCAGTCAACGTGTTCGGGGTTGCCATGATCCTTGAAGGAGATTCGAGCCATCGCCGAGCGTACGCCCAATCCCGGCGCGGCCTCCCGGACGGCGCTCCCCGACGAAGGCGTCACTACGCTGCAGCCGTGCCCGAGGCCGTCGAGATCCGACCCATTCAATACGCGCAGATCCGCGTCGCGGCCGAGGTCTTCGCCCGGGCGTTCGACGACTCTCCGATCACCACGTTCCTACTTCCGCGCGAACGTTCCCGGACCATCGCAACGCGGGCCTTGTTCATCGCCGGCCTCGTCGACGCGTATAAGCATGGCGAGGTCTGGGTGGCCACTGTCGACGCCACGATCGTCGGTGCGGCAGTATGGCTACCGCCCGGGAGCTACCCACCCGGTTCAGCCCGCCAAGCCCGCCAGCTGTTGCACCTGGTGGCGGTCGCTCCCGTCGCTCGTGGCTCGCTGCGGCGATCGCTGCGGTACCTCCGCGCGGTCGAAGCGGTCCACCCGACCGCGCAGCATTGGTATCTGGCCACTCTCGCCGTCGACCCGCCCCACCAAGGCTGCGGCTACGGGAACGGCCTCCTCGACGCGGGACTCGCGCGCGCCGACCAAGCGGGAAGCCCCACGTACCTCGAAACCGACAAGGAACAGAACCTGGCGTACTACGCGCGGCATCGATTCAAACTCAGCGACACGGTAACGCCGACCCCCGACGGTCCATCCACCTGGACAATGTGGCGCGAACCGGTGGCCCCGGGGCCGCGAGATTTCCGACACCAGTAACCTTCACCGCCACCGGGCCGGCGCACGGATGAAATGCGAAGGAGATCGATGCTCGTTGGGCTTGAAGGTGTCTTCGGATTCGTGGTGTTCGCCCTCTGGATCTGGGCGCTGATCGATTGCATCTCCGCCGACTCGCAGCGGTGTCGCAACCTCCCCAAATGGATCTGGCTCATCATCGTGATCCTCCTTTCCGGCCTCGGCGCGATCCTGTGGCTCCTTCTCGGTCGGCCCGCGCACCAGCACTGGCGGCCGATCGGGAGTGTGGGCGATTCCGGTGCGCCGCACCGGTCACGAGCCCTCGAGGATCGCATCCCCAGCCGCCCCGAGATCAGCGATCGGCGATCAGCCGAACTCGACCAGCAGCTCGCGGAGTGGGAAGCGCGGCGTCAAGACGAGCTCGACGTACGCGAGCAAGAACCCGGAGATCAGTGATCTCGGGGTTGTGAGAAACTCGCCGTCTAGAACCCCGAAGCTTCATCAACGTCGCCGGGTGGAATCGCGGCAGCCACATTGGCCCGAGCTCGGCCGTCGCGCTTTGCGGCGAAGAGCGCGTCATCTGCCGCCTGTACCGTCGACTCTGACGCACCGCCGTGGTGCAACGCCGCGCCGACACTAAACGTCGATTCGGTATTCGCGGTGTTCCACTCCGCCGCGATTCGATCCACGATCGCAAACGCCGCCTCGCCGACATCTCTCAGGATCATGACGAACTCGTCGCCCCCAAGGCGCGCCACGGCGTCGCCTTGTCGCACCGATTCATTCAAGTGTCGTGCCACCCCCTGAATCGCCAGGTCTCCACCCTGGTGTCCGCGCCGCTCGTTAATGCCGCGCAAGTCATCGAGGTCAACAATCGCAATGACATCTCGGATTCGAAGGTCATGGAGAAGCTCGTCGGCCATCCGTCGGTTCCCAACGCCGGTCAGTGCGTCACGCCGGGATTCGTCGGTGAGCGCGTCGAAAGCCGCGAGGTCGTCGAGGCGGTAGCCGGCCTGCTCACCCAAGATCTGAGCGAGCCGCAGCATGAACTCGTCCTGACGCCGACGCCCGGTCGCAACCACGACGCCGCGGGTCATGCCCGATCGACCCACGAGGGGGATCATCAACTCCGTACCGCCATGGACCGCACGGACGGCAGGCCCTTTCACGCCACCATCCATTCGTGATTCTGCCGGCGTGAGATCACCGACCGAAGCCGCGAGCGCGAACCGGCCTTCCCCACCCTCCAGGTAGACCGCGACATTCGGGACCCGCAACAACGCAACCACGGTCTGGACCAACCTGGTAGCTGCCGCAGTGCGGTCGGTGTCATCGCGGAGTCCACTCGTCCCCTCGATCACGAGCCCCAGCTCGTCGCTACGTGTTTCATCCGCGTGTTTCACCCACGCCACGAGTTCACCAATGACCGCCGAGAGCATCACACCGATCACGATCGTCGCGATCGAAATGGGCGCGTCCTCACTCGTGAACGCAGCCGTCAGACAAACGGCCACGATCGGTCCACACGCGATCGACCACCATCTCGGTTGCGTCAGACCCACCCACACGAAGAGGAGCGTCACCACCGTTGCGGTCGACATTGCCCCATCGGCGGTCCGTGAGGACTTCGATGCAAACTCTGCCGCGGTGATCATGCCCACCGCCAGGACAAACAACACGATGGTGGATCGCGGATTCCACCGGCGCCACGGGAGCAACGGGATGATGATCGAAACGAGAATCGCGCCGATTCCGGCACCGACGATTGGCGCGACGCTCCCACCCTCGCGGCTGAAGCGGTCGCTATTCGCCAGTCCTCCGACGATCGTGACGAGGCCGCCCAGCGCGAACGCCGACGCGGCGTACTGCGCCGCTCGGCGCGGATCGTGGTGGCCTTGCATCCTGGAGACATCGACCGGAATCAGGCCGGTTTGAACCCCTTCTTTGGCTGGTCTCCGGGAGTGAGCCGCACGCCCTACCGTTCCCGGCATGCTGGTTGAGATTTACTCCGACATTGTGTGCCCTTGGTGCTATATCGGCCAACAGCAGTTCGCAGAGGCGCTCGACCTCTCCGACCACGGCGACCAGATCAACGTCGAATGGCGGGCCTATCAGCTTGACCCGCGGGCCGGGGCCGAGCCAACCCCGGTGTTCGCCGCCTACGCGAAGAAATATGGCGGAGAGGACCAAGCGGCGGCGATCATCGACCGTATGACCGGTGCGGCGGCCGGTGTCGGGCTCGAACTGCGCTTGGACCAGGCCCTCCGGGTCAACACCTTCGATGCCCACCGTCTGGTGTTCTTCGCCCATTCCACCGACCTCCAGTGGGAGATCGAGCGGCGCCTCATGGAGGCATACTTCGTGGAGGGTCGCAATGTTGCCGATCTGCACACGTTGGTCGAGCTGGCCGACGACGTGGGGCTGGACCCCATGGAGGCCGAAGAGTTCTTGCTCAGTCCAGATGGTCGGGTCCAAGTCGAAGCCGAACTCGCGGGGGCGTTGGCGCGCGACGTCACGGCGGTCCCGACGTTCTTCTTCGCGAGTCAAGTGGGGATTCCCGGGGCCCAAGACTCCGACACGTTCGTGCGCATCATCGATCGCGCCATGAGCCGCCTGAGCCCCGAAGAACTCGACGACGACGGGCTCAACGACGACGGGTGAAGCACGGCGGGGCAAGCACGGACGAGTTCAGCGAGGACGAACAACCGAATCGAGATCGAAGAGCAGATGGTCGGACACGTCGCCGATCTGCTCCACCCCCATCTCGCGCTGCGCGAAGCACCACTCGCCATCACGACGGTGGAACTGGTCGAGGTAGCGCCCGGCGACAATGGGTTGCAACGAGACCATCGGCGTCGCCTGGAACACCACAAAGGACGAGCGCGCTTCGGCACGATCGTGGTCCTCGTCGATATCGACGATCACATTCGTGGTGAGGTGACGCGTGAGCAAGGTTCCATTCGGATGCACCTTGTTCGAGATCACATACAGGTTGCGAACGGCAACCGCGCCGATGATCGCGCCCTTCATCCCTCGGGTGGTCATCTCACCGTGGGCGAAAAGCGACCCAATGCCGTCGAAGTCGGCGGCGTCCACGTACTCCGCGTACCGGAACATCAAGGTCGTGATCGCGTGATAACTGGACCACTCCCCCGCTCCCACTGCCGCTAGCCCTGGCTCGGGGCGCCGGACTCCACGAGCGGCTCCGCGTAGAACTGCGAGTACCACTTGCGGAACTTCAAGATTGGTCCGTCGGTATCAGCCAGGGCCGGGACCGGGAGGAACGCCTTGTTCTCCCAGATTGGCGTGTCCTCTTGGATCTGCTTGTTGATCTCGGAGACGAAGGCGCCCGCGACGGTGGACGTCATCTTCTCGTCGTCGAACTTACGCACGGTGAAACTAAACCGGACGAGTGACGTTTCGTGATCAATGGGAGTGGTGGCGGCCACATTGATCGCGTCGACGATGCCCGAGAACCACACCTTGGCGAACCCCGGGCCGAAGTTGTAGACGTCGATCCGCCCCTCAGTCACTCCACGGGGCGTGACGTAGCTCTGCTTCGACAGCATCGTGGAGAACGGACCGTCCTGCTCGTAGCTCTCCATCTCCGCGACGTCGTCGGTGCCGTGCACATAGCGGAAGTGTGCGGGGTCGACCCCATTCTCGGCCATCTCTTGGGGGACCGTGCGGATCACGTACGCGGTGCGGTCGTAGTCGCTCCACGCCGGATCGCCGACCTCGTCGATCACCGGCACATCCCAGAGGGGCGCATCACCGTTGGGGTGGCGCCAGGCAAAGATCATCTGGTTGCGATTCAGGATTGGATAGTTCCGGAGTTGCGCCTTGCGGTTGGTGCGCTCGGAGTAGGGAATGTTGGTACACCCGCCGTCCCCGTCGAACTGCCAGCCGTGGAACGGGCACTGAAGGTCGCTACCGACCACGGTGCCTCCCACTCCGAGGTGCGCGCCCAGATGGGGGCAGAACGCGTCTTGGAGGTGGTACTCCCCCGCATCGTCACGCCAGAGCACGAGATCAGTCGACCAGTAATGCAGCGACTTCACGTCGCCCGGTTCCAGTTCGTCGGCGTAGGCAACCATGAACCAGCCGAAGGGGTGCGGAAACGGGAATCGACGAGTCACGACAGGCCTCCTAGCGAAATGAGAACAGATTCTAATTCTGTCGGGGATTCCGTGTCTCGCTCAGCCGAACAGGTCGCGACGAGGGGCGTCGGTGTAGACGGGTTCGCGGCCCTGATCGAAGGCCCGAATGGCCTCGGGCAGGTTTTCGGTGAACCCCAGCATGAGCTGGTTCCGATCTTCGATCTCGATTGCCGCGGCCAGGCTCGGGTTCTCCAAGTTCACCCAAAGGATCTCCTTGGTCATCGCGAGCCCATACGGGCTGAACTCGCACATCCGCCGAGCGACCGCGAGTGCTTCGTCGAGTAACTCAACGTCCGGGAACACGCGCGACACCAGACCCATGCGGAACGCCTCGTCGGCATCGACCCGGCGGCCGGTAAGCAGCATGTCGTTGGAATGCGCCGCGCCCACGAGCCGAGGCAACAACCAGCTCACGCCGAGTTCGGTACTCGTGAGTCCATTGACGATGCCCGTCGCATTAAACGTCGCGGTCTCCGAAGCGAAGCGCATCTCGGTACCGAGCGTGAGACACATGCCGCCGCCGTAGGCAGGTCCGTTGATCGCGCCGATGACCGGCTGCGGCATGCTCCGCAATGTGAGAATCAGCCGCGAGTAGTGGCGCATCGAGCGCTGCGCGATTCGACCGACGCTCAGGCCGTCGATGTTGGGGATGATGCCGTAGTCCTTGAGATCGAGACCGGAACAGAATGCGCGACCCGAACCGGTGAGGATCACAACCCATGTGTCGTTGTCGCCGGCGAGCGTTTGGAGCTGGGCCTCGAGCTCGATCACGAGCTCGATCGACATCGCGTTCAACCGATCCGGGCGATTGAGTGTCACCACCGCGGTATGGGGCTGCGGACGGTCGACCAGGACAAGGCGGGTGGTTTCACTGCTCATCGGTTCGGTGCTCATGGTCGGCACGTTCTCGCGTTGACATCGTCGCGCGCCAGTTCCACGGCTATGTCCCCAAGACTTCAGCCAGCAAGACCGGCCGCCCCGCTTCGATCGACCGGTGCGCCGCAACGCCGACCGCGACCGACTCCAGCCCTTCCTCGAGCCCGACCGTCGGTCGACCGCCCGATCGGATCGTCTCGAGGAAGGCGACGTGTTCGAGATAGCTGGATCCGTGATGGAAGCCCTCATGAGCCACGCTCGAGTCGGAAACGACCTCGCGCCGCACCCCGGCCCGGCCGGTGTCACGCCGGCCGAACCGCAACTCCGCTCCGGGCAGGTTGGCTTCGATCTTGCCCGCAGTCCCGACGACCGAAATCTCCTCTTGTTCGGCGGATCCCTCCGCGAACATGCAGAGATCAAGCATGGCGCGCGTGCCGTCCGGGTAGTCCAAGACCACGTACGCGTTGTCCAATATGTCGGGGACCTCGCCGCCGTAGCGCTCGTCTCGATGGTTCACGTCCGCGCCGCCCGATGCGAAGACCCGTGTGGGAACCGCTCCGACGATGTGGTTCATGAGGTCGAAGAAGTGACAGCACTTCTCGACCAACGTCCCGCCCGTGTTGCGATTGAAGCGGTTCCAGTCGTCCACCTTGGGCAGGAACGGGAAACGATGTTCACGAATCGCGATCATCTTCACCGACCCCACCGCCCCGGCGCGCACCTCCCGGATCAGCCGCGCCACCGGCGGCATGTAGCGGTATTCGAGGCCGACCCACACGATTGCATCCCTACCCTCGGCGGCGTCGATCACCCGCCGACAATCCGCGACGGTCGTACACAACGGCTTCTCGACCAGTACGGGGAGTGGCGACCTGAGGACGTCGAGCACCACATCCACATGGGTCATGTTCGGAGTGCTGATCACGATCGCATCCACCAGACCACGGTCGAGCATTTCGTGATGCGAGGCGAAGCACTCCAGCTCCTCGTCACCCGCAGTCAGGCGCGCCCATTCGCGGGAGGCCTCGGAAGGATCGGCGATAGCCGCAACGCGTGCGCCGTCCAGGGCCTGCAGGTTGCGGAAATGTTCGAGACCCATCATCCCCGCACCGATAATCCCGTACCGAAGGTCATCCATGGGTGTCGTAGCGTACGACTCATGGCCGAGAACCTTGTCGACGCCGGCACGCGCGAACTCGGGAGTTCCGGACTCCACGTTGGACCCCTTGCCTTCGGATGCTGGCGATTCACCCATGGTCACATCCGTGACGCTCGCCGCGCACTCGACGCCGCGCTCGACCACGGGATGCGGCTCGTCGATACCGCCGATGTATATGGGCTCGACTGGGGCGGTACCGGTTTCGGCTCCTGCGAGGCATTACTCGGATCAGTCCTCACCGACGCCCCTGAACTCCGCGAGCACATCGTGCTCGCCACCAAGGGCGGCATCCATCCTCCCGTACCGTATGACTCGAGCGCGGAAGCGCTGCGCCGAGCTTGTGAAGCCTCATTGCACCGACTGGCCGTCGAGACCATCGATCTCTACCAGGTACACCGACCGGATCTCTTCGCTCATGCGGAGATCGTGGCATCCACGCTCCTGGCCCTGCGGGACGAAGGCAAGATCCGAGCAATCGGAATCTCCAACTACACGCCGTCCCAACACGATGCGCTGCGCGAGTTTCTCGGCACGGCACTCGTCACCACCCAACCGAGGTACAACGCGACCCACCTCGACCCGTTACGTGACGGCACCTTCGATCGCTGTGCGCGCGATCACATGACGCCACTCGCCTGGAGCCCACTCGCAGGTGGTCAGCTGGTCACCGGCACCGAGGTTCGCCCCGACTTACTGCTGGTGCTTGATGAACTCGCCCATCGCGAAGGCGTGAACCGCGCGGCCGTAGCAATCGCGTTCACGCTGGCTCATCCCACGCGCCCGGTCTCGATCATCGGCAGCCAGGATCCCGAACATCTCAAGCGCGCCACCGACGCATTGCGCGTGCATCTCGACCGGACCGATTGCTACCGGATCGTGGTCGCCTCCGAAGGCCAACCACTCCCGTGAGCGGTCCTACCGCGCCCGCGGAGATTGCGTGGTTCGGCGCGCTGTGTGACGACGACTACGAGTTTCTCGGGGTCGCGAATCCGGCGCTGCGATCATCGTGGGAGCACTGCGCCGACATCGTGGCCGCCGCCGATCGGCTGGGCTTCGACAACGTCCTCCTGCCCTCGGGCTACACGCTCGGCATCGACACGATTGCTTTTGCCGCCGGCATCGCACCGACGCTGGAACGAATCCGACTGCTCGTGGCCGTGCGGTGTGGCGAGATGTGGCCACCCCAGCTCGCGCGCCAACTCGCGACGCTCGACCAGATGCTGCGCGGCCGCCTCACCATCAACATCATCTCCAGCGACCTGCCCGGACAAACCCTCGCCTCCGAGCCTCGGTACCGCCGCACCCTCGAAGTCATGCAACTCCTCCGAGCGTTCCTCGCCGGTGACACCGTGGAGCACCACGGCGAGTTTTATGACATCACCCTCGACCCGCCCGGGGCCCGCACCGTCAGCGGACAATGCCCGCCGCTCTACTTCGGCGGACTGTCCGACGCGGCGCGCGACGTTGCCGCGCAGGCTGCCGACGTCTACCTCATGTGGCCCGACACGCTGCCCGCCGTCGCCGCGATTCTCGACGACCTTCGCGTGCGAGCCGCGACCTATAGCCGTGGGCTGCGATTCGGTTACCGCGTCCACGTCATCGTGCGCGAGACCGAAGCTGACGCGGTGGCCGCAACCGCCCGGCTCATGAGCCGCCTCGACGATGCGGCCGGATCCGCGATCCGCGCTCGCTCACTCGACAGTCAATCGGCAGGAGTGCAACGCCAGGCCGAACTCCGAGCCACCGCGAGCGACGACGGGTTCGTGGAAGAGAATCTCTGGACCGGAATAGGCCGAGCGCGCAGCGGTTGCGGTGCGGCGATCGTCGGTGATCCGGATCAGATCCTGGCCAAACTGGCGGCGTACCGCGCGCTGGGAATCGACTCCTTCATACTTTCCGGTTACCCCCACCGCGAGGAGGCCGAACACTTCGGCCGACTCGTGCTCCCCCACCTCAACCACGGCATCGTGTGATGCGCCGGCTCGGACTCATCGTCCTACTCGCAGTCACCGTGGTCCTCGTCAGTGTGCTCGTGGCCTCACGCTCGGACTCCGGTGCGAATCGCGCGAACCGCGCGGACCGAAACGACCCCGGCGCAGCCGGAACGACGCGATCCTCGAGCACGAGCAGCACATCAACCAGCACCACGACCACGACCCTGCCCATCCCCAACTCCGACGGCACCTTGGCTCTCCTGCGCACCGTGACCGGCGACATCGCACCGAAGAGCGTGGTCGCATCCGGCCGCGGCTACGTCTTCGCGCAGAACATGATGTACAAACATTCGATCACGGTCTACGACCGCAACGGCGATCTCGCCAAGACGATTCCCGACGCCGTCGATCTCAGCGCATTCGGCATCGGCGGGCACCCTGGCCCGGTACGGGGTGCGCCCGTCGAAGTCGCGTTCAGCCCCGACGGCACGAAGGCCTACATCTCCAACTACTCGATGTACGGCACCGGGTTTGGCCCTGAAGGTAGTGACGATTGCCAGGCTGGCGACGGAACCGACACGAGCTTCGTCTACCGGGTGGATATCGCCACCCTCGCCATCGACGCAGTGATCCCCGTGGGCGCAGTCCCCAAGTACGTCGCGGTATCCCCGGACGGCAGGTTGCTCGTCGTCACCAACTGGTGCAGCTTCGACGCCAGCATCATCGACCTCGCGACCAACGCCGAGGTGAAGCGGATCCCCCTCGGCCCGTACCCGCGCGGCATCGTCATCACGCCTGACTCTCGAACCGCCTACGTGGCAGTGATGGGAACCCAGAACATCGCACGTATCGACCTTGCCGGTTTTGGACTTTCCTGGATCTACAACGTGGGTGCGGGACCACGCCATCTTGTGCTGTCTCCCGATGGCCTCACGCTGTACGCCACGCTGAACGGCGAAGGCCGTGTGGCCAAACTCGACCCGGTGAACGGCGTGGTGCAAGCCAAGGTCTCGACCGGCCGGGCGCCCCGCAGCATGGCGATCTCCACCGATGGGAAACACCTGTACGTCGTGAACTACGAGTCAAACACGATGAGCACGCTGGATGCCACCACGATGGGCAACATCCAGGACGTGCAGACCGGGTACCACCCGATCGGCATCACCTATGACCGCGCCACCGGCCACATCTGGGTCGCCAACTACACCGGCTCCATCATGATCTTCGGGACGTCCTAATTGCTCGTCCGGCTCGTTCTTCATTGCTCGTCCGGCTCGTTCACGACCGCCGTGTGCAGCCACGGTTGATGATCGTCGGGACGCCTCCCTCGCAGATGCGTCGCGGTCACCGCGGGCGCCGCGAGTACGGTCCGGCGCATGGCGATCTTGTTCGGGCTACTCGCCGCGTGCGCGTGGGGCACGGGCGATTTCACCGGCGGTCTGGCCTCACGCCGAGCACCGGAGACCGCGGTCATTCTCGCTACCGAAGCCATCGGTTTGGTGCTGCTCCTCGGGTTTGCCTCCTTCACCCACGGGAGCCCGACGCTCGCAGATTTGGTTCTGAGCGCGATCGCCGGACTGCTCGGGGTATGCGGGCTGGCATTGCTGTACCGCGGCCTCTCGCAGGGGCGGGCGAGTGTGGTTGCACCGCTGAGCGCGGTGGGAGCGGCGATCCTTCAGGTCACCTGGGGCCTGGCACGCGGTGAACAACCGGGTGTCGTCGCAATCATCGGCATTGTGATCGCGCTCGTCGCCATCGGCGTGGTCGCCGGATCGGCAGAGGAACCCACGACCGAGGGCGCGCTCGGCCGTCGCGTCGAAATCCAGTGCGGGCTCGGGGCCGCCGTTGGCTTTGGCCTCTACCTGATCCTGATCTCGGAGACATCGCACGGTGCCGGCCTTTGGACCGCCGTCGCCGCCCGGGTGGCGCCGGTAGTGGTGCTGGCGATCGGACTTCCACTCTTCAAGCAGCGGTGGCGACTCCCGCGCTCGGTGCTCCCGATCGTCACGATCTCCGGCCTGACCGACGCCGCCGCCAATGCACTCCTCGTGGTCGCGGTCCGGCAAGGCCTGCTGAGCGTGGTGGCGCCCGTCGCCAACCTGTTCCCGGCCGTGACCGTGCTCCTCGCCCGCGCCTTCGGACACGAACGCATCGGTCGCGGCCGCATCGCCGGTCTGGCGCTGGCGGTGGTCGGGCTCGTCCTCATCTCCCTCTGACGCTCCCCGGGCCGCTCGCGGTCATGCTGGAGCGATGGAACCATCACTCTTTGCCGACGTGGAGGACGCCGTCCGCGGTCTGCTCCCCGCAGAGCTCGGCACGCTGCACGTGAAGTCCCACCGGTACGGCATCAAGGTGTGGTTCAACACTGCGAAGGCCACCAAGGAGCACTACGAAGCCCAGGTGGTGGGGGCACGCGATGTGCCCGATGCGCGCACGCTCGCCCTCGAAGTCGGGTTCCATTCGGAGCATTCCAAAGCGCATGACAACGACGCGGTGATCGCGCGCCTCACCGCGAACGAGAAGCGGTGGCGCAAGGAAATCGGAGAGGAAGCCGAGGTTGCCCCGTTCCTCGGCCGAGCCGAGAACTGGCGTCGTATCTCGGAGACCTGGCTCGACCCCGATCTGAGCGATCCCGGTATTGCGTTCGAGATCGCGTCACGCCTCGTCGACTACATCACCGCGCTGGAACCCTTGGTGCAGGCAACCTGAACCGGCGTCTGAGAGTCGTCGAAATGATTCAGGTGGTCTCGCCGACTCCCACCGGGCACGACACGCCAGTACCGCCCAGTCCGCAGTAGCCGCCGGGGTTCTTAGCGAGGTACTGCTGGTGGTAATCCTCGGCGAAATAGAACTCCGGCGCGGGGAGGACCTCGGTCGTGATTTCGCCGTAGCCCGCGGCGGTGAGGCCTTCCTGGAACATCGCACGCGACGCTTCGATCGCATCACGTTGCCCTTCGGTGAACCAGTACACGCCGGAGCGGTATTGCGTGCCGACGTCATTGCCCTGACGCATCCCTTGGGTCGGGTCATGCGATTCCCAGAACACGCGCAGCAGTTCGCCGTAGGAGACGACCGACGGGTCGAACACCACCAACACTGCTTCGGTATGGCCCGTGCGCCCACCACACACTTCTTGGTACGTGGGGTTCGGCGTGGTGCCCGCCGCGTAACCGACGGCCGTCGTGTACACGCCGTCGAGGACCCAGAACTTGCGCTCGGCACCCCAGAAACATCCGAGCGCGAACATTGCGGATTCGAGACCCTCGGGATACGGGGCCTGCAGCGGGTTGCCATTCACGAAATGAGTGTCGGTCACGGTGATCTCCTCGGCCCGACCGGGCAGCGCTCGCTCCGGGTCGACCATCGTCTGGTTCGAAAACTTCGGGAATCGAAAAGCCACAGGGTTCCTTCCTGTGTGCATATTGTCGTCGACGGGATCCATTCATTACGGTCGCAGCCATGACTCTTCGCGTGATGCAGTGGTCCACCGGCAACGTCGGCCAGCACACCCTCCGTTCCATCATCGGACATCCCGACCTCAAACTCGTCGGCTTGTGGGTCCATTCCGCAACGAAGGCGGGCAAGGACGCCTCCACGCTCTGTGGGCTGGACCAACCCACCGGCGTGCTCGCCACCAACGATGCCGATGCACTCCTGGCGCTCGACGCGGACGTGGTGGTGTACACCGCCACCGGCGACCTGCGACCGCAAGAGGCCGTGGACGACATGTGTCGTCTGCTCGAGTCCGGCAAGAACGTGGTCTCGACTGCCGTCGTGTCCTTGATCTTCCCGCCCACCGCACCACGCGGGTGGGTACGGCAACTCCGCGCCGCGTGCGAAGCCGGAAACACCTCATGCTTCACCTCTGGCATCGATCCCGGTTTCGCCAACGACCTGCTCCCGCTCATGGCGAGTGGATTCTGCGAACGCATCGACTCGATCCGGATTGTGGAGAACCTCGACTATTCCACGTACCTCCAACCCGAGGTGCTCTTCGACACCATGGGCTTCGGCGGGCCGCTCGAACACACCCCGTTGCTCCTGATCCCCGGCGGACTCACCTTCGCTTGGGGCGGAGTGCTGCACATGATTGCGGCTGGACTCGGCGAGACGATCGACGAGATTCGCGAGGTGGTGGAGAAGTTCCCGGCCACGGCCGACTTCGAGACGGCGGTAGGTCCGATCGCCGCCGGAACGATGGCCGGCCTGCGTTTCGAAGTCCAGGGTTGGGTACGCGGCCGTCCGGCGATCATCGTTGAGCACGTGACCCGCATGCATCCCGACATTGCCCCGGATTGGCCCCAACCCAAGGGAAGTGGCGGGTATCGGATCACGATCGAAGGCTCACCCAACTACACCCTCGAGCTCGAGATGATGGGCGAAGACGGCGATCACAACACCGGCGGCCTCGTGGCCACCGGCATGCGTCTCATCAACGCGATACCCGCGGTGTGCGCGTCCGCGCCCGGCGTGCTCTCCACCCTCGACCTCCCGCTGGTGACTGGTCGCGGGCTCCTTAGTTAAGGGTGGGATCCTCCGAGGCCGTGGCGAACATCGCGACGCGGCCGCGCTGGCGGCGCAGCACGTCGCGCCACAGCGACTCGGATGCTGCGGTGGTGAGATCGCCGACCGTCGCATCCACCACGATCCAGTCACCCCGCGCAATCTCGCTGTCGAGCTGGCCACCACCCCACCCCGAGTAACCCACGAACACGCGGACCGCGCGATAGTCGTCGGGTCGGCCGTCGAGATCGACGGTACGCATGAGGCCCACGATCCCCCCTGGCGAGGATCCCGTGGAGTCCGGCGGCCCTTCCCCCAGCGCAACTGCCGAATCAGGTTCCACCGGTCCTCCCGCATGGAGACACGCAGGCTCGGAGGCCACCCGTTCCCAATCCACCAATGCTTCACCGACGGAAATGTCGGTAGGTCGATTGATCACCACACCGAGCGCGCCGTCAGCATCATGAGCGATGACGAGCACCACGGTCCGACGGAAATTGGGGTCGTCGAGGTCGGGAGAGGCCACCAGCAGTTGGCCTCGGGTCGATGACAACACCCCGTTATCGTCGCACGTGAGTTGCCGAGCCGGGGACACCGATATCTTTCCCGCCCGTGCCTTCGCTTGATCCCCGTCTCGACACCCGTCCCGATTTGGCTTCCTACCCGCCTGATCGCCATGTCTTACGCGACCTGTGCTTCACGACCGAGATGTCACCGAACCTGGATGGCAACGGGCCAACGGCGCGAGGTTGGATCACCGTCAACGAGCACCTTCGATCCGAGACCGGGGTCACCCACCCCGGCGCGCTGGCCACCCTGGTCGACGCGCTGGGAGGCGGACTGGCCGCAACCGCGGCGCGACCCGATTGGATCGCCACCGCGGATCTCACCCTTCACCTCCTGCCGCTCCCTCATGTGGTCGACGTGTCGGCCATTGGTCGGGTGGTCCGCTCCGGGCGCACGACTGTGGTGATCGAGGTCGCACTGCACGCCGACGGGCAGAACCTTGGTCTTGCCACCATGAGCTTCGCGGTCCTGCCGCGCCGCGACGGCAATCCCGTCATCGATCAGAACGATGCGGTCACCCGCCTCACCATGGCGCTCCCCGACTCAGGTTTCACCACACCATTGGAGACCGCGACGGGGCTCACCATTGTCGACGCCGAGACCGGGACCGTCGAACTTCCGATCACCGACTACGTGCGCAACACGCTCGGAGCGACCCAAGGCGGAATGGTGGCTATGACCGGAGCGGTCGCCGCGGAGCGAGCGCTCACCTGCGCCGCGCACACGCCGGTCGCGGTCGTCGATCTGCACATTACGTACCTCGCACTCGCGCGGATCGGGCCGCTGCGATCTGTCACCACCGTGCTCGAGGCCACCGCGGCGCGCGGGACCGCGTCCGTGGAACTGGTCGACGCGGGCGCCGAGCACAAACTCACCACGATCGTGCGCGCCCGCGGAGTTCGCGTCCCATGACCGGCTTCGGCATGGCGCGCTATATGGAGCTGACGATGCGCGAGGTCGGCGAGGCCCAACCCGGAACCGCATCGCTCGAAGGCTTCGCGCCCGCCTCCACCCACCTGCGCACCCGGGACGGCGGCATTGCAATGGGAGCGCTGCTCACCCTCGCCGACACTGTTGGCGGACTATGCGCGGGGCTTGCCGCACTCCCAGGGTGGGTCGTCACCACCAACCTCATGCTGCGCAGCATTCGGCTCGACGTCGTGGGACCACTCGGACTGGCCGCCACAGTGCGGCGAGCCGGCAGCAAAGCGGTCGTCGCCACGGTGACCATCCGGGACATCGGCGGCCACGATGCGTTGGTGGCCGACGCCAGCCTCACTTCCGCCGTGCTCCAACCCGAGAACGGACCCCCCCACTACGACCGGCCCTTGGTCCTCGCCCCGCTTCCGCTCGATGCCGGCGATCGACCACCCCTGTCGAAGTTCCTCGGGATCCGCACCACCGCCGTGAACCAACTCACCATCGACATCACCGAGACGCTGCAGAATCCGTGGGGAATCCTGCACGGCGGGGCCACGGCCGCACTCGTCGACCTGGCGGGTGTTCACGCGACCGCCGAGACCCACCCGGACTCATTGGCCGGATGGGTCACGACCGACGCGGTCCTGCATTTCGTGAGCCCAGGACGGGTAGGCCCCGTGACCGCGACTGTCGTCGAGCAGGGCGAGCGGGCCGACGGCTCGCTGCTCCGTGTGGAAGTTCGCGACGCCGGCGCCGCCGACCGACTCATGGCCCTCGCGGTGACCACCGTGCGACCGACCTCACCGAACGGGTACCTTCAGGTCCGTGGCCCCGAGTTTTAGCCCAACCCCTCCGCGCTCCTACCGGTTCCTGAAGCATGTGGCGTGGCTCCTCACGGCAGTGTTCCTCCGGAGGGTCGACGTCACCGGCATGAGCCGGATGCCCATCGACTCACCCGCGGTCATTGCCAGCAATCACAGCAACGGACTCGCGGATCCGATCGCCATCGTCGGCCGACTCGGGATTCTGCCCCGGTTCCTCGCCGCCGGCACCCTCTGGAAGTACCCACCCGCGCGCCTCCTCTTTCACCTGACCGGTGTCGTCCCGGTGCACCGACGTGCTGACGGCGACTCGGGCGACAATGCCGAGACATTCGCGGCGAGCACCGCCGTACTCGCCGCGAAGGGTCAGATCGCGATCTTCCCCGAGGGTCATGTGCATCGCGAGCCGCGCATCGTCCCCTTGAAAACCGGCGCGGCCCGGATCGCACTCAGCGCGGCAGCCGAGGGTGTCCCGGACGTCTCGATCGTTCCGGTGGGAATCGTGTACGCCGACAAGGGTCGATTCCGCTCACAGGCTGCGATCCACATCGGCAAGCCCATCGAGATGAGTGAGTGGGTACAGCGATATCACTCCGACCCCGTTGCCACGGTTCGGGCCGTGACCGAAGTGCTCTCCGACCGGCTCCACGAAGTCACCCTCAATCACGCCACGTGGCGCGAAGCCATGGTCATCGACCGTGCCGCGGCGATCGCGATCGAAGGTGACGAAGACGTGATTCCCTTCGAGCACGCGTTCGCCGACCGGTCCGCCCTACACCGCGCGTTGGCTACGGTGATCGCAAATCGCGGCGGCGAAGCCAGCACCGAATTTCTCGAACTCGAGCGCGCGGTGCAGACCCATCTCGCCGACCTCGCGGTCCTCGGCGTCACCAACAAGCAGGCGATCCCCCGCCTGTATCCGGCGCGGCTGCGGTTTCGCCTCATTCGACTCGGCATCGTCAGCGCGCTGCTCGCGCCCATTGCACTCATCGGCGTCGTGCTCAACGGACCCGTGGTGTTGCTCGCGCGGATCGCAGGAAACCAGGTGGAACATCCGGCATGGAAGGCCACGGCCAAGGGCATGGTCGGCTTCTTCTTCTTCCCAGTGATCTGGGGTTACGAGTCATACCGCACGTATCGCCGCTTCGGCGGCAAGGCCGCGGCGGCGATCGCGGCCGCGGGCCCGATCTCGGGCATAGCTTGGATTGCTTGGCGCACGCGGTGGGTGAGGTTCAGCCACACCCGCGCCAGCCTGGCCTGGTTCCGGGAACCGACCGAGGCGCTGACTGCGGCTCGAGGTAGCCGGGAACGAGTGGTCGAGCAGGTGGGTGGAATCGTGGGCGAGCCCGCAGTAGCGCGCGCCCGCGTGAACGTCTAACCCAGGCGATCGGTTGAGGCGGCAAGCCGTCTCGCGAGCATCAGGTGCGCCACCGCAGAGATCGACGCCACGATGCCGAGGGCACGACCCCGCCAACCAAGCCGACGCGAGGTGAGGTTGACGACGGCATCCATTCCATCGGCACACGCGAGCATCGAGATCCAGTTCGCGCTGCCGCGCTGTTCTCCAACTGCGATCGCCGCGCCGACGCCCAGCGCGGCCTCACGCGCGCCCATCATCCGAGCCAGCGCCGCGGCTGCGGGGTCGCTCACCGCCGAACCGTAGAGCGGTCCGAATGCGAGCCGGGGCGCCGCCATCATCACGAGACCCATTCCTACCCGAGCACGCGAGGCGTACAGCGCCACAGTACGTAGATCCATCTCCCGATCCTCGCAGATACGACGAGTTCGTGAAGACCTCAGCGAATGAGGACCTCGAACAGCTCAGGCCGACGGCTCCCGGGCGGCCAAGCCCGCGCCGCGATACACCGCGTCGATCACGTCCATGTTCGCAATCGCGTCGGCAGGGGGCGTGAGCACCGGCACACCATCGCGCACCGCGGCGGCGAACGCCTCGAGCTGGTAGGTGTACGTGGCTTTCTTCGCGCCCTCGACCTGAATCCGCCGCTTCGTTCCATCGGACCGCAACGACATCCGATAACCCATCTGCGGGCCCGTCGGATTAAAGACCCGCAGCTCGCCCTTCGAACCAATAGCACGGACCGAAACCTTGAGCGGTGTGCTCGACCAAAGTGCACACGTCATCGTGCCGGTAACCCCGGCTGGATACCGGAACTGCGCCTGCATCCACCGGTCGACACCAGGATGGGCGAGTCGTGCCTTCGCGGAGATCACCTCGGGTTCGGCGTCGGCCACCAACCGGTTCATGTGGATCGCGTAACAGCCGGTATCCATCGTGGCGCCGCCCGCGAGATCCAGCCGGTATCGGATGTCCTTGGGCAATGGCAGCGGGATGCACATCGAACTCTCCACATGGATGAGCTCACCGACCTCTCCGCCGCGCACAATGTCGACCATCCGCTGGGCCACCGGGTGGTACCGGTAATGGAACGCCTCCATCACCACGAGATCGGTTGCTGCGGCCGCAGCCGCAACGTGCCGGGCTTCCACTGCATTCGCCGCGAACGGCTTCTCGCAGAGGACATGCTTTCCCGCCGCCAGCGCCCGGCGGGTCCATTCGCCATGCAGCCCGTTGGGCAGTGGGTTATAGATCGCATCGATGTCGGGATCGTCGATGAGTGCCTGATAGGACACATGCACCTTCGCGATCCCGTGTTTGGCGGCGAACTTGTCAGCCCGCGTTCGGTCCCGAGCCGCGACCGCGACCACCTCGACTCCGTCCACAAGCCGCGCCGGTCTCATCAACGCCGCCGGCGTAATCCGTGCCGCCCCGAGCGTCCCAATCTTGATCGTGTCCATTCCCGGGACGCTACAGACATCTAGTTGATGCGGCCGCGGCCACGGAAGATCGCGAGCATGCGGGGTCAGGAACCATCCGGCCAGGACCGCTGCACTCCAATCGGATCCACCCGTTTGTCGGGTTCTACGCTGCTGCGCAGTGCCTGACTTCGCCGACGACACCAGCACCGAACTCGAGCGCAAGGCTCGCGCGCTCTCTCGAACGGCGCTCGCCGAGTCGGTGACCTACACGATCCTCTTCTACTTCTGGATCGTGAACCCGAACGTGGCCGGCAAAGCCATCACCGGTTCGGTCCACGGGATGGTCTGGCTGGCCTTCTGTGCCATGGTGATCATGATTACCAAAGACATGGAATGGTCATGGAAGTACGCAATCGCGGTGATCCTGCTCGGACCCATCGGCGGGCTCATGGTCTGGGACCGGATCCGGCGCGAGGGCGTCCCGGAGGCCCGCCGGGCCTCGGTTCCCGAACCATTCACTCACTGAGAAGCGCCCACGAAGAGCGCTCGGTGATCTGCGCAATTGCGACATTCCATTCCGTGACTTAGGTCGAATGACCCGCTCGGACCACGTTCTGCACGCTCGGAGTCACTAGGGTCGACCAGATCTTCGACGGGGAAGCGGAGCCCCGTCGGCTCAAGATCGCGTAGCAGCCAGCCGATTCAACTCGTCACGGCTACCTGCCGGTGACCAGAAATCGCCTGGCAGTGGAGGGATACGACACATGCGACGAATGCTCTCAGTACTACTCGTGACGGTCGCGGCGACCATCGCCCTCGGGACTGGTCAAGCCGCGCAGGCTGCTGACCCGGGAAACGAGGCTGACCTCGCGAATCGCATCAACATGGTGCGGGGCTCCAGGGGTCTGGCCGCCGTCACCACCCACTCGGTGCTGACGGCCAAGGCCGAGGCGTGGGCCCAACACATGGCCGACTCCGGCTGTCTCTGTCACTCGAATCTGCCTGACGGTGTCACCGTCGGTTGGCGCAAGCTCGGCGAGAACATTGGTCGCGGTCCGAACGTCGCCACCATCCATGACGCACTCGTCAACTCACCGCTGCACTACGCGAACATGGTCGACGGCGCGTTCCGCTGGGTGGGCGTGGGCATCGCCTATGGCGGCGGCCAGATGTACGTCGCCGAGGTATTCATGGACGGCGACGCCCCGCCCGGACCAGACCCCAACCTCGCGTTCGACTCGCACGGTCGCGGCATTGCCTCACGCGCGCAGGGCGGGTTCTGGGTACTCCAAGGCGACGGCACCGTGAACGCCTACGAGGGCGCTCCCGCCTACGGCTACGACCATTTCGCCGGCGACATCGCCCGAGACATCGTCGCAATGCCTGACGGGAACGGCTACATCGTGCTCGATGGCTTCGGTGGTGTTCACCGCTTTGGTTCCGCTCTCTTCTCACTGTCAAACGTCAGCGGGCCATGGTTCGGGTGGGACATCGCGCGGAGCATCACGGTCGCCCCCGATGGCAAGGGCTTTGGAGTCCTCGATGGCTTCGGCGGCTTTCATCGCTTCGGTTCCGCGCCCCGGCTCCGTGGGCTCCCCTATTGGCCGGGATGGGACATCGCGAAGTCAGTTGCGTACCGGCCCGGGGGTGGCGGCTACATGCTCGACGGGTTCGGCATCGTCTGGTCAGTGAGCGGAGCTCCGAACTACGGGAGTCCCGCGTTCGGATGGAACATCGCCCGAGACATCACTCCGTGGCCCAACGGTAAGGGCTACGCCATCGTCGACGGCTTCGGCGGTATCCACCGGTATGGTGATGCCAAACGCCCCAGCCCTACGCCATACCAACAGATCGACCGTTGGCGTTCCATCGTCGTGCAATCCGGAACCTTCCTCGCCGTGCGCAACGACGGCATCGCCGTACGCGTATAGGTGGAGAACCTAGGAAGGGTCTGACACCCGCACAATCAGTTTGCCCGTGTGGTCGCCGGTAAACAGTCGGTTCAACGTTTCGGGCGCATGCTCGAGACCCTCGACCACCTCGGTTGCGTATTTGAGCGTCCCCGCGGCAACGAGCGGCGCGAGACCGAGGATCGCTTCGAGGAACCGATCCACGTAGTCGAGGATCAGGAACCCTTCCATCCGCGCTCGTTTCATGATGAGATTCGCGGTGTTCTTCACACCGATCGGATCGTCGGAGTTGTAAGTGGAGATCGCACCACACACCGCGATGCGTGCACCGATTGCGAGGTTGGTCAGGACCGCGTCGAGGATCTCGCCGCCGACGTTGTCGAAGTACACGTCGATCCCATCGGGGCAAAGCTCCACGAGCCGAGCGCCAACATCTTCGGTCTTGTAATTGATGCACGCGTCGAAGCCGAGTTCGTCAACCACCCATCGACATTTGTCGTCGCTCCCCGCGATGCCCACGACGATGCCCGCGCCCTTCAACTTTGCAAGTTGGCCCGCGACCGATCCCACTCCGCCCGCCGCGCCCGACACGACGAACGACTCGCCGGCCTTCAACTCGCAGATATCTTCGACACCGAACCACGCGGTGACTCCCGTTCCCCCGTAGATCGAGAGGAGATCGTTGATCTCCAGACCCGGTGGAACCACGTTGGCCATCGCGTCGCCCGCCAAGAGCCAGTAGTCCTGCCAGCCCGGCATCCCCAAGACGAGATCGCCAGTGGCGAAGCCCTCCCGTTTCGACTCGACGACCTGCGCGAGGCCCGCCGCCCGCACGACCGCCCCGATCGCGACCGCGGGGAGATACGAGTCTTCTTCGCGCATCCAGATGCGGTTGGTGGGATCGACCGAGAGTGACAGGACCCGGAGGAGCACCTCACCATCGGCCGGCGTCGGGATTGGTTCCTCCACCCGCCGGAGACACTCCTCGGTCACGATGCCAAGCGGGCGAGAGGCAAGCAATATGCGGCGGTTCATCGTCGGGTTGGTTGTCATGGCCGCCAGCTTGTCACCTCGTACGCTGACACGCGATGTTCGATCCGACCACCCTCATCGATGCGGACCGGTACCCGATCCACGACCTCACTCACCCGTTGACCGTTGCCCTTGCTCAGGACTGTCGCACACTGCTCGACACGACCGGCGTCGCGATTGTTCCCTCCTTCGTGCGACCCGATGTGCTCGCGGCGATGGTGTCGGAGAGCGCCCGCCTCGCGCCCCTCACTCACCATCAAGACATCCTGGCGACGCCATACCTCGAGCTACCCGCACCCGAGTGGCCTCCGGGCCATCCGCGGCTCGCACTCGGCCGCAGCGCTCTCACCGCGATCGCGTATGACGACTTCGACTGCGAGTCCGCGCTGCGGGCGCTCTACGAATGGGATGGGCTGCTCCAGTTCATCGCTCTCGCATTGGGCGAAGCGCGCCTATATCGCTACCGCGACGATCTCGGCGCATTGAACGTTGCATCCATGACCGATGGCGACGAGTTGGCATGGCACTTCGACCAGACCGACTTCGTGGTGTCGATTGCCTTGCAATCGAGCGAGACTGGCGGCGAGTTCGAGTGTGTGCCGATGCTGCGGACGCCCGAGCACGAGCAGTACGACGATGTCGCCGCGGTGCTCGCCGGCGACCCACGGCACTCGGTGACGACCGTACCCATGGAACCGGGCGCGCTGATGTTCTTTCAAGGTCGTCACAGCTTGCATCGGGTGACGACGATCCACGGCCCCACTCCCCGCTTCGTGGCGCTCCTCGGGTACGACACCTCACCCGGAACCTGTAGCTCGGAACTCCTGCGCCTGGTTCGCTACGGTCGCGCCGCAGCCCGCTCGTAGAACTCGATACACCCACCCCCTCGTTCCCAATACAACCAAGGAATTCCTCATGCATCAGTTCACCGGCAAGGTCGCGGTCATCACGGGCGGCGCGAGTGGTATCGGCTTCTCCCTCGCCAAAGCGTTCGCCGCGCAGGGCATGCACCTCGTGTTGGCCGACCTCGAAGCACCGGCGCTCGAAACCGCCGCCGCGCGCTTGCGCGCCGAAGGGACCGAAGTTCTCGACGTTCACTGCGACGTCGCCGACGCGAACGCCGTCGACGCGCTTGCCGCAGCCACGTTCGATCGATTCGGCACGGCTCACATCGTCTGCAATAACGCAGGCGTCGGCGGTGCGCCCGGACTGACATGGGAGGTCCCGCTCGCCAGCTGGGAATGGACCTTCGCCGCGAACCTTCACGGCGTGATCCATGGGATTCGGAGCTTCGCGCCCAAGCTGATCGAGCAGGGTGAGGGTCACTTCGTCAATACCGCGTCGCTTGCGGGCCTCAAGGGATCACCATTCATGTCGGCCTACGTGGCGACGAAGCACGCGGTCGTGGGTATCTCGGAGTGCCTCGCCCACGAGCTGACGATGACGAAGTCGGGCGTGGGTGTCAGTGTCTTGTGTCCGGCTTTCCTCCGGACGCGGATCGCGGAGTCGGGACGATTGTGGCCGGAGCACCTCGGTCCGAATCCCATGCCTGATGCCGGTGCGGAATCGTTCATTCGCCAACTCGTCGACAACGGCAAAGACCCCGATTGGTACGCGACGGAAGTGCTCGAGGCGATTCACACCAACCGGTTCTTCGTGCTGTCGGATCCGGCGCACGCCGGAGCGATCTCGGCCCGGCACCAGGAAGCCGTCCACGGAACGCAGCCCCAGATGTTGGATCTCACTCCGAGCGCCGACTGACGGGCTCGCAACGCCTGCGCCAACCAGTTCTCGTGACGGCTACGGCAGCCCGGCGCCGGCGATGTTGACCTCGCACACTTCGATGGCGCCCCGCATCACACCGGTTTCGGCAGGATTGCTCGCGTCCGCGGTACAGATGAACAGAGTGGTTCGACTCGTACCTCCGAGCATGCACGCATACGCACCCTGACGATCCACCGTCACGACATCGGTGACCGCTCCCCCTTCCAGCACCCGCAGCACTCGCCCCGACAGCGGGCAGGCCGACCAGATCGCGCCCTCCGCGTCGAGACAGATTCCGTCGGGGACCGCACCCTCGAGCTGGGCCCACAGGCGCCGGTTCGAGAGTGTGCCATCGGCGGCAACATCGAATGCGGTGAGACAGCCACCGAAACTCTCACCGACGATGAGCGTGGTGCCGTCGGATGTGATCACGGTTCCATTGGGGAACCGAAGGTCCTCCGCCGCTCGATGGATCGTTCCATCGGAGTCGACGCGAATCAAGGGAACCGTCACGGGGGCCGTGCCGGGCGTATCGATATCGAACCCGAAGTTCCCGACGTACGCCCGGCCTAATCGGTCTACCACCATGTCGTTGCAGTGCCAGGCTGCGAGCGCGCCCAGGTCGGCCACCTCCGTGAGGGTCTCGCCGTCGAAGCGCAACAGTCGACGGTCGTCCATGGACACGATGAGCATCCGTCCCTGCGGATCCCAACCGAGCCCTGACGGCCGATGGGGAACCTCCACCAATTTCGTGAGCGTCCCATCGGTCGTGAGCGACCACACGATGGCGTCATGCTGATCCGAGAAGATCAATCGGCCGTCGTGCCACCGCGGCCCCTCCGGAAACCGCAACCCCTCCACCAACACCGTCGTCGCATAGTCACTCATGCACGGATGATGGCACCGAGGTTTCCCGTGCGGTAGTCGTCGATGGCTTGCTCGATTTCGGCGTTCGTGTTCATCACGAACGGTCCGTAACGGGCCACGGGTTCCCGAAGCGGCTCGCCGGCGAGCACCAGATGTTCACTCGGGATCGAACCCTGATTCACCAGAACTACCTCGTCACCATCATCGCCGTAGACCCGCAGCGTGCCATCACCCTCACCCGCGAACGTGTAGGCCATCGCGGTATGCGTCGCCGGGACCTCCACCCGCACCTCCCGTCCCGGTGGCAGCGTCACGTGCAGGTAGGTGACCGCCGAGTGCGTCTCCACGGGACCGGTGGCTCCGCCGTAGGCGCCCGCGATCACCCGCACGATCACCCCGTGGTCTTCTACGATGGGAATCTGCGTCGCGAGGAACTCTTGATAGCGCGGCGGGGTCATCTTCTGCGCGGCGGGCAGGTTGACCCAGAGTTGGAATGCGTGCATGCGACCGCCGTCGGTGAGCAACTCGCGGCCCGGCATCTCCGAATGGATCACGCCCGAGCCCGCGGTCATCCACTGGACTCCACCGGGGCCGATGCGCCCCGCGTTACCCGCGGAGTCCTCATGCTCGGTTGCGCCCGCGATCATGTAGGTAACCGTCTCGAACCCACGATGCGGATGGTCCGGCGCGCCCTTGCCCTGGCCGGGCGCCAGCTCCATTGGTCCCATCTCGTCGAGCAGCAGGAACGGATCGACCAGCGAGAGCCGCGGCGTGGGGAAGGGGCGACGTACCTCGAACCCCGCGCCCTCGAGTTGCTGGCTCGCCTGAATCGTCGCCGTCACCGTGCGCTCACTCATCGTCAAATCCTTTCTGTGGAATCGATGGCATGAATTACAACACCAACCCATTCCCGAAGAAACCCGGGGACCAACCCGTTCCCTCAAAAGCCAGACGAGCCAACAGACCGGACGAGCCGACAGGCAGGTAGGTTCCCTCGATGGACGCAGTGGCCTTCTACGGAATGGAACCGACCGACGATCCCGCCCATTGGCGGTTGCCGGTGGTGCCCACGCTGTGCTCCGGCCTCGGCGCGCTCTTCGGCGGCTGCGGACTTGGCGCCTGTGTGGAGGCCCTCGAACAATTCACGGGCCGGCCGCTCGTGTGGGCGACGGGTCAATACCTCTCCTACGCCCGGCCACCCGCCGTGCTCGACATTCGCATCGACGAGGTGGTGCGGGGTCATCAGATCTCTCAGGCCCGCGCGGTGGCGACCGTCGACGGCGACGAGATCCTGACGGTCAACGCGGCCCTCGGCTATCGCGACGTCCCACACGAGGGCGAGTGGGCCGAGATGCCCGTTGTTCCCGCACCGATGGACTGTCGAGCCCGCGAGCTGATGGAACGCCATGAGGGTTCGATCATGGATCGCATCGACATGCGAATGGCCGACGCTCGCACCTTCGACGAGCTCGACGGCACGCCCGGTTCCGGACGGTGTGCGCTGTGGGTCCGGCTCCCGGGCCTCCTCGAACTCTCCGCGGCAACGCTCTCCATCGTGGGTGACTACGTCCCGTTCGGCATCTCTCAAGCACTCGGGAAGCGCGCAGGTGGCAACAGTCTCGACAACACATTGCGCGTGGCGCGGCGAGTCCCCACAGAATGGATCCTTGCCGACATTCGGGTGCAGGCCGTTGCGGACGGCTTCGGTCATGGACTCGTTCACCTCTGGGCCCAGGACGGCACGCTGCTCGGCACTGCAAGTCAATCCACCATCGTGCGCAGCTGGCGCGACGACCCCACGGAGGCACCCAAGCCATGAACAACTCGCCGACCACCGTCCCGCAACGTTGGGGCATCACGATTCCGCTCGCGGGCGTGCCGCTCATGGAACACAAAGAGTGGCTGATCGAACTCGAAGCGCTGGGTTTCACTGACGTGTGGTCGGCAGAGACCGACGGCACCGACGCGTTCACCCCCTTGGTTCTGGCCGCGGTGTGGGCGCCCACACTGCGCCTCGGGCAGGCGATCGTGCCGGTGTACACCCGCGGGCCGGCACTGTTGGCACAGTCGATCGCGACGCTCGCCGATATCGCCCCGGGTCGAGCGGTCCTCGGCATCGGATCGTCGAGCAATGTGATCGTCGAGCGGTGGAACGGCATCCCCTTCGAGGCCCCGTATCAACGAGTCCGCGACACACTCCGGTTCCTGCACGCCGCGCTCGCCGGCGAGAAGGTCACCGCCGACTACGAGACCTTCTCGGTGAAGGGATTCCGCCTCGGAGTACGGCTTCCGGAACCCCCCACCATCCTCGTCGCGGCGCTCCGCGAAGGCATGTTGAAGCTGGCGGGCCGCGAAGCCGACGGCGCCATCGTCAACTGGCTCTCCGCCACCGACGTGCAGACCGTGGCGCCCATCGTGGGTGAAGGCAAAGAGATCGCGGCACGAATCTTCGTGATCCCCACCGAGGATCGTGACACCGTGCGGGGTATCGGCCGGCGGATGATCACCGCGTACCTGAACGTTCCCGTCTACGCCGCGTTCCACGAGTGGATCGGCCGCGGGGATGCGCTGCAACCGATGTGGGATGCATGGAAAGCGGGCGACCGCGCCGCAGCGACCGAGGCCGTCCCCGACCACGTGCTCGACGAGCTCATCGTGTGGGGCTCACCGGAGCAATGTGCCGAGGGTGTGCGCGCGTATGCCGACAATGGCGTCACCACCCCCGCGCCGATGATCATCTCCGACCCCCCGACTACCCGAACGACAATGCGCGCGCTCGCGAAGTTGAAGCCGTAAACCGCTCGACAGGAGAACGATCCCCATGCCGGAACCGATGACGCAAGCTTGGTTGGACCTCGTGGCGGAGGAGGCCATTGATCCCGCGCAACGGATCGTGGATCCGCATCATCATCTGTGGCCCGTTGGTGGGCCGTTGCCCTACGGCATCGCTGATCTCACCGCCGACGCGGGGAGCGGCCACCTAATCGAGCGGACCGTGTTCATCGAGTGCCGATCGTCCTACCGCACCGACGGTCCGGAACATCTCCGCTCACTCGGCGAAACGGAGTTCGTCGCCGCCGTCGCGCTCGGCGACCTCCAGGGTTTGATCGGCGGAATCGTGGCGCACGTGAATCTCACCGACGCCGACCACCTCGATGACCTTCTCGACCAACACACCGAACTCGGCGGGGGTCGGTTCCGAGGAATCCGCGATGCCGGTGCACGCGACCCGCATCCCGAGGCATTGACGATCCCTGGCGACGCGCCCGAGGGACTCTTCGCCGACCCGGCGTTCCGTGCTGGTGTGGCTCGACTCGGCGCACGCGGACTCACCTACGACTCGTGGCATTACCACCACCAGAATGCCGACTTCGCCGATCTTGCGCGCGCCGTTCCGGACACGCTCATGGTGCTCGACCATTTCGGGACACCGCTGGGTGTCGGTGTGTACGCGAATCGGCGTGACGAAATCTTCGAAGCGTGGAGGGTCGACATCGCGGAGATCGCCAAGTGCGACAACGTCGTCGCGAAACTCGGCGGGATGGCGATGCCTGACAACGGCTTCGGTTGGCACACCGCAGCACGACCGCCGACGTCGGACGAGTTCGTGGCGGCGCAGGCCCGGTATTACCTGCACACCATCGAATGCTTTGGACCCGAGCGCTGCATGTTCGAATCAAACTTCCCCGTCGACCGCTTGTCCCTGTCGTACCGGGTGTTGTGGAACGGGCTCAAGAAAATTGCCGCTCCGTTCTCCGAGTCGGAACGCGACGCCATGTTCCGTGGCACCGCAACCCGCGTCTATCGCCTCGACACTTAACCCGCGCAACGGGACACTGGGGTCCTTAGAAACTCCTGATGGCATCGCGGGCGGCGAGGACGGACTCGTCGCCGAAGATCTCGAAGCCTTCGAGACCGCGGCGTCCGACGAGGTACAGCAGGAGATCGCTCGCAGGTCCGCGCACGGCGACGTCGCCCTTCGCGTGCTCGCGACTCACGGTGATGCCCTCCGGTCCAAACTGGAGCAGCCATTCGCCGTCGCCGTCGGTCGCATGGAGGTGAACCGTCTCGCTGCCGCCTTGCAAGGCTTGCGGGCCCAGCGGACCGTGACCCAGTGACGCAGAGAGATTCTCCAGCCGCTCGTCGATGCCATCGAGCGCAAGCGTGAGCTCGATTGCATCGGAGGTACCGGTCGCGCTCTGCGCGTCCCACCGGTGAATCACCGTCTCGTGCGCCATACGCCGCGACCAGAACCGAACATGCTGGTCCGGTCCCCACGACCACATGGCAGAGTCGGGATCCATTCCGGCCAACGTGGCGACCAACGTGGCCGCGCCCGCTTCGAACCAGTCGGGATACGCGCCATCATCTTCGGGCAGCCCGAGGTCGAGATCGCCCGGATTCGCAAACTCGCGGGCCGCGGCAACGGCCATCACCCAGCGGTGCGTGGTGCCGGTGTGCTTCACGAGCTTGGCCATCGTCCACTCCGGCGTCGCGGGAACGGCTGCATCCGGCCCGACGGAACGGGCCGCGGCCGCGAGCACATTGGCCTCGCGCGAGATGACATCAAGAAACTCGACATGCTCCATGAACTACGACCTTAGAGGGCGCGTGTTGCGAGACGTCGGGGTCAGTTCACGGGAACAGTGTGAGTGGATCTTCGCGAAGGATCAATCGCTCGTCGTCGTTGCGGGCCGAGTTCACGCGAGTGCTCACCGGCCAGAGTTCGAGGAGCTTCTCCGGCGCGGGCACCAGGAGATCGGTGAGCGCGGCCGTGTGGTCGAACTGGCCGTCCAACCAGTGTTCCCAGTCGGCTTTCGCGAGCATCACCGGCATGCGATCGTGGACGGGTGTCATCAGGGCATTCGCCGCGGTGGTCACGATCACACAGCTGCGCATCCATGCCGCTTCGGGCTGGTCATGGGGACGCCAGAACTCCCACAACCCTGCGAACGCGAGCGGATCGCCGGCGCGTGCGTGGATATACATCGGTTGCTTCTTCGGTCCCGGCGCGGCCTGCCACTCATAGAAGCCGTCGGCCGGAATGATGCACCGTCGCCGTTCGAACGCGGCCTTGAACGCCGGCTTCTCCGCCACCGTTTCCGCGCGTGCGTTCGTCAACTTGTCACCGATGCTCACGTCCGGCGCCCATGACGGAACCAGGCCCCACCGCATCGGTTCCATCCGGCGGACACCTTCGCGGCCGGTGATGGTCAGAACATCGGTGCGCGGCGCCACGTTGTAGCGGGGCGGCGGCGGCTCACCGAGGACTACTTCGTCGACGTCAAAGTGTTCGGCCAGCAGGGTGGGGGAACTCGCCTGGACGAACCGACCACACACCGGTCAGCGCAACCCCGGGCGATCGGCCACCCGGTAGACGAACCGAAGTGCGGACCATGTTTCATCGATCGCGCAGACCTTGTTGTCGACCAGTCCGCAGTCGAGACCGATCTCTTGCACCGGATCAAATGTGAGGTCCGTGGCGATGCAACTGGTCTTCTTCGGCCACGCGACCCACAGCCCGCCTGCGGGTTGCAACGCGCGCGCCATCACCGGAAAGCGGCGCGCCAGCTCGCGTTCACGAGTTGCGAAGAAGACGATGACGTCCAGCTTCCCGCGGGCTTGGGTCCGGACTTCCACATCGTCGGGCAGCGGCGTGAGTGCGCGTTCGAATCCGTTCGGAGCCGCGAGTAACGCGACCGTTGCGCCGTCCCTGATGCCCAACTTCTTGGGCAATGGTGTCCCCGAGTACCCCGCCATGCGCCACTCATCCGAGCGCGTTCTCGGCCCCGAGTCAACTCGAACGAGATGGAATCTCAGGCGTGTCGGAAGCAACGTCGTCAGTGTCGATGCCTATTCCTGATCATTTCACTCGACTTTGGGCTCGCCCGCCCGCTAACGTCGTGGAGGTTACGACCCCGTGCCACTCACGAACGAGGTATTCCCATGACGCTCCGACTCGGCGACGAGGCTCCCGATTTCACCGCGGAGACCACCGACGGCACCCTTTCCCTGCATAGCTACCTCGGCGACAGCTGGGGACTCCTGTTCTCGCATCCCGCCGACTTCACCCCGGTGTGCACCACGGAGCTCGGCGAACTCGCGAAGCGAAAGAGCGAGTTCGATGCCCGGAACACCAAGCTCATCGGCCTCTCCGTTGACGGCATCGAGTCCCACAAGGCGTGGGCACCCGATATTGCTGACGTGAAGGGCACGGCGCTCAACTACCCACTCATCGCAGACCCGGAACGCAAGGTCGCCGAGCTCTACGACATGATCCACCCGGCGATGAACGAGAAGGTCACCGTCCGTTCGGTCTTCGTGATCGGCCCGGACAAGAAAGTGAAGCTCACGCTCACCTACCCCCAGACCACCGGCCGCAACATCGATGAGCTTCTCCGCGTCATCGACTCGATCCAGTTGACTGCGGGTTACTCGGTGGCAACGCCGGTCGACTGGAAGTCCGGCGATGACGTGATCATTGCCATGTCGGTCTCCGACGATGCCGCCAAGGAGAAGTTCCCCGAAGGTTTCCGGGCCGAGAAGCCGTACCTGCGGTGGGTTCCTCAACCCGGGAAATAGCTCAGAGGTAGGGCATCGGGTCCACGGGGACCCCCCGCAGACGCACTTCGAAGTGCAGGTGGGGGCCCGTCGAGTTCCCGGTGTTGCCCACGGCACCCACCTTCTGCCCAGCGGTCACGCTCTGGCCCACCTTGGTCTCGAACCGGGAGAGATGTCCGTAGAGCGTTGCCGTACCACCGCCATGGTCGATGACCACGGCGTTGCCGTAGCCCGAGGCCGGCCCCGCGAGGACCACCACCCCGCCCGCACCGGCATGGACCGAAGCGCCGAAGCCCGCGCCGATGTCGATCCCGGTATGCATACGCAGTGTGTGGAAGATCGGATGCAGCCGCGGTCCGAAGCCCGAGGTCACCGGACCATCGGCCGGGAACTGGAAATGGGTTGGTGCCACACCCGAACCCGGACGAGCGCGCAGGATGCTTTCGATCGTGCCCGAGGCTGCCTGTGCCACCACCATCGACCGTTCAAACTCCACCCGCCGAGCGGTGGCCGCGGCCAGCACCTGCGTCTCATGCACTTCTGCGGTTCGCGCCGCTTCCAACGCCCGGTCTTGTTCGGCCCGGATCGCCACTACTGCATCCTGTTCGGCACGGGCGGCGACGGCGGCCCGTTCGACATCGAGCCGCTGGGCCCGAAGCTGGCGCTGGGCCAGCACCACCATGCGCCGGGCGACCTTCACCGAGTTCACATCACGCGTGATCCGCTCGCCGACCACCCCGAGGTATCGCTCGGTCGCCGAGACATCGTGGACGGAACGGGTACCGGTTGCGAGAGCCACGATGGGAGGCGCGGTACCGCCCGCTCGTCGATACATTGCGGCCGCAGCCCGACGCGCACGCGCTTTGGCCTGGGCCACGCGCAGTTGGCTCCGAACCAGCCGAGCCTCCACGTTGCGTTGGGCCTGGTCGATGCGGGCGAGGTCGGTGGCGCGTTGTCGAGCCCGGTCGCCCATCTCGTCCACGCGGATATTGAGCGCTTGCACTCGCGCCTCCAGCACCGAACGCTGCACCCGCGCGGCCTGAACTTGGGCCACTGCCACCTGCTCGGCATTCGAGGCGGCTTCGAACTCGGCCGGCGGCGAGACCCGCGCTCCCACCGCGGCGGCGGTTGGAATGGGTGTCAGGAGTCCGAACCACAGGAGCCCGAGCACCACCGGAACGAGCGCCACCGGCAACCGACGGGTCAACATCAGTGGTTGACGATAACCACATGGACAACATCCGTTGCGGATGGTTGTCGATCGAAATCGCCCGAGCGTCAGACGTCGAGGAAACGCCGCAATCCGGCAACTGCCCCGATCATGCCGATACCGGCACCCAAGAGCAGCACGATGATGCTGATCTGGGTGGCGTCGCTCGGACCCACGTACCAACCGCTCCAGAAACCGAGGAGGTCCTGAGACGGGATGAGATTGGTGAGGATGCCGCGCAGCAGCCATACCGCCCCCACGCCCACCGTGGCACCCAGGACCCCTTGCACCATCCCTTCGAGCATGAACGGAATCCGGACGAACCAGTTGGAGGCGCCCACCAACTTCATGACCTCGATCTCCCGGCGCCGCGCGTAGGTCGCCAGTCGGATCGTATTCACGATCAGGAACAGCGATGCGAACAGCAACGCCCCGAAGACGACGAGAAAGCCCACACGAATACCGCGACTGAACGAGAGGAGATCCTTCACGGCTTTATCCGCGGTCTTCACCACGTCGACGCCGGCCAGGCTCACATACCGGTTCGAGACGCTCTCGGTGAGTTCGGCTTTGCGCGGTGCGACTCGGAAGGACTCCGGAAGATCCTGGGGGGTGATCGTCGCCGCAAGTTCCGGCTGATCGCTCGCGAACAGCCGCTTAAACTCCTTGTACGCAGCGTCCTTCGAGATGTACTTCACCCGAATGACGTTGGTATCGCCGCCCAGCTGAGATTGCACCGCCTTGGACTCGGCCGCGGTTGCGCCAACCTTCATGAAGATCTCGAACTCGACGCCGTCTTTCCAGCGCTGGGTTCCGTGATCGACCAAACGCGTGATCAGCAACGAACTGCCGAGCACACACAGGGACACCGCGACCGTGATCACCCCCGCGACCGTCATGAGGACGTTGCGGCGCAGTGATACCCATGTCTCGCGTCCGAAGTATCGAAGTTTTCCCAGCATGAGCGCCTTTAACTCCCCACGCCGTAGACACCACGAGCTTGATCTCGGACGAGGGAGCCGTGGTCGAGTTCGAGGACCCGACGCCGCATCGTGTCGACGATGCGAGAATCGTGGGTGGCCATCACGACCGTGGTGCCGGTCCGGTTGATGCGGTCGAGCAAGCGCATGATCCCGACGGTGGTCTGGGGGTCGAGGTTTCCCGTCGGTTCATCGGCGAGCAGGATCAACGGCCGATTCACGAACGCCCGGGCAATGGAGACTCGCTGCTGCTCACCACCGGAGAGTTCGCCCGGGAACCGGTCGAGTTTCGACGTGAGGCCGACCAGATCCAAGATCTGGGGCACCTGGGCCTTCGTCACGTGTTGCGGCCGGCCGATCACCTCGGAGGCGAACGCAACGTTCTCGTAGATGGTCTTGCCCGGCAACAGCTTGTAGTCCTGGAAAATGCACCCGATGTTGCGCCGGAGTTGCGGGACCTTCCAGCTCGAGAGCGTGGTGATGTCCCGCCCGGCGACCACGATGCTGCCCTTGGTCGGAACTTCGTCGCGCAGGAGGAGCCGGAGGAAGGTCGATTTCCCGGAGCCCGACGGGCCGACGAGGAAGACGAACTCGCCTTTTTGGACATCGAGGCTGACGTCCCGCAGGGCGGTGACATCGCCCTTGTAGGTCATGGTGACGTTCTCGAAGCGAATCATGAGAGCTACCCAGGTTATCGGGCGCTCATCGCAGCGCTGGGTCAACGGGCCCAGAACCACCACAAATGCCCGTTTCGAAAGTGCGGTTACTCGGCTCCGCCGACCCGGCGCCACTGCAGGAAGGCTTCCATCATGCCGTCGAGATCGCCATCGAGCACGGCCTGGATATTGCCCGTCTCGTGGCGCGTGCGTTCGTCTTTGACCAGCTGATACGGGTGGAGGGTGTAGGTGCGGATCTGGCTCCCGAAGTCGATCCCGCGTTTCTCGCCCGACAACTGTTCCAGCTCGGCCCGTTGATCCTGGCGGTGTTTCTCCGCGAGGCGCGCCGCGAGAATCTGCATCGCTTTGGTCTTGTTCTGCAGCTGCGACCGTTGGTTCTGACAGGACACCACGATCCCAGTGGGAAGGTGAGTAATCCGGATCGCCGAGTCGGTCACGTTCACGTGCTGGCCCCCCGCCCCAGAGGACCGGAAGGTGTCGATCCGCAGGTCGCCCGGGTCGATCTCCGGGGCCTCCGTCACATCGAGCGCGGGGACAGCATCAAATGCGGCGAAGGCGGTTTGGCGACGAGCGTTGGCATCAAAGGGTGAGATCCGAATGAGGCGATGCACGCCCTTCTCTCCCGTGAGCAGACCGTAGGCATAGCGGCCCTTGACCGTGAACGTGGCCGAACTGATCCCGGCCTCGGTGCCTTCACTGATGTCATCGATCTCAACGTCGAAACCCCGCCGCTCGGCCCACCGCGTGAACATCCGAAGCAGCATCTGGGTCCAGTCTTGGGCATCGGTTCCCCCGGCACCGGAACTCACCTGGCAGATCGCGTCACGTTCGTCGTGCTCGCCCGTGAACAGGGCGCGGAGTTCGAGAGTGTCGAGTTCACCACGCAATGTGTCGATCCCGGATTCGATCTCCGGCGCCACGCTGTCGTCATGTTCCTCTCGCCCAAGCTCGAACAGCGTGTCGAGATCATCCACGCGCTCGGTGAGCGCGTCAACGAGATCAATGTCGTCACGCACGCCCGCTAACTCACTCGTCACCGCGCGCGCAGCATCGGGATCGTCCCAGAGGTCTGGCTGCGCGGCATGCGACTCGAGTTCGATGAGCCGATCCCGCTGCGTATCGATCTTGAGATACGCGCGCGCGTCTTCCACGCGCCGACGCACGTCGGTGAGATCGTCAGAGAAATCACGCATGGAAACTCCGGTCAGGACGAACGGGTCGGGCACGAGTGCGGTGTGCGCCGGATGCCTTGAGCGCCAATCGAGCCGTCAGCAACGGCACACCGAACGTCAGCGGCCGTGACAGAGTTTGAACTTCTTGCCACTGCCACAGTGGCAGGGCTCGTTGCGACCGGGCAGCTTGTCCACAGTCACGGGCAACTGAGGAACGTCTTCGGCAATGGGAGCGGGCGCGTCGGCCATGTCATCGACGGGAGCGACCGCCGCCGCCGCGGTGAAACCACTCTGTCCTTGCACCGGGTCCTCGGCGGCGGAGTACTGCACGTTGCGCAACGAGGTGGGGGCATCGTCGGCCACCACCTCGAGCCGGAAGATGTAGCGAACGAAGTCGTCCTTGATGGATTCCATCATCACTTCGAACATGTCGAAGCCTTCACGCTGCCACTCGGCCAATGGGTCCTGTTGACCCATCGCCCGAAGGTTGATGCCCTCGCGTAAATAGTCCATCTCGTAGAGATGCTCGCGCCAGTGCTGGTCGATGACCGAGAGCATCACGCGGCGCTCGATCTCGCGCAGTTGCTCCGCTCCGATCTGGGCTTCCTTGGCCTCGTACTGCTCCAGGGCATCCCCGTGCAGCAACTCGAAAATGCCCTCCGAGTTGGCCAGTTCGGAAACCTGCTCGCGGGTCACCCGCGTGGGGAACACATCGGCGGCTCCCACGAGAAGCTCGTTCACGTCCCAGTCCTCGGAGAACTCGCCGCCGCCCGTGGCGGCTTGGACCACATGGTCGATCGCGCCCTCGATCGACGCGATCGACTCTTCGCGTAGGTCATCTCCGTCGAGGATCTGCTGACGACGCTTGTAAATGACCTTGCGCTGCTCGTTCATCACTTCGTCGTACTTGAGCACGTCCTTGCGGATCTCGAAGTTGCGATCCTCCACCGTTCGCTGCGCGCGTTCGATCGCCTTGGTGACCATCTTCGCCTCAAGCGGAAGATCGTCGGGGAACGCCTTGCCCATCACCCAGTTCATCGCGCCCGTCGCAAACAGCCGCATCAGCTCATCTTCGAGCGACAGGTAGAACCGGCTCTCACCTGGGTCACCCTGGCGGCCGGAGCGGCCGCGGAGCTGGTTGTCGATGCGCCGACTCTCGTGACGCTCGGTGCCGAGCACATACAGGCCGCCGAGCTCGCGCACATGCGCGCCCTCTTCGGCGCATTGCTCCTTGAAATGGGCGAGCAACTCGTCGTACTTTTCGGTCTCCGCTTCGGGCGTTGTGCCACTCGCGAGCATCTCTTCGCGAGCCAAACCTTCGGGGTACCCGCCCAACAGAATGTCGACACCCCGGCCGGCCATGTTCGTAGCCACGGTCACCGCGCTTACGCGTCCTGCCTGAGTGACGATGCCCGCTTCCTTCTCGTGCTGCTTGGCGTTGAGGACGAGGTGCGGAATCCCCCGTTTGTCCAACAGATTCGCGAGATGCTCCGAGCGCTCTACCGAAATCGTGCCGACCAATACAGGCTGGCCGCGGTCGCTGCGCTCCTGGATGTCGTCGGCCAACGCTTCGAACTTGGCCTCCTCGGTCTTGTAGATGAGGTCAGGCTCGTCCATCCGCACCATCACGCGGTTCGTGGGAATGCTGACCACCTCCAGCCCATAGGTGTGCATGAACTCGCCGGCTTCGCTGTTCGCGGTACCGGTCATGCCACCGAGCTTGTCGTAGAGCTTGAAGTAGTTCTGCAGCGTGACGGTCGCGAGGGTTTGGTTCTCCTCCTTGATCCGCACACCTTCTTTGGCTTCAACGGCCTGGTGCAGACCATCGCTCCACCGCCGACCATCGAGGATGCGGCCGGTGAACTCGTCGACGATCTTCACTTCGCCATCCGCGACCACGTAGTCGACGTCGGGCTTGAACAGCTCCTTGCCCTTGAGCGCGGCCTGGAGCTGATGCACGAAGTTCTGGTTCACGTGCTCGTAGAGGTTGTCGACCCCCAACGCCTTCTCGACGCGATGGATGCCTTCTTCAGTCGGCACGACGGTGCGCTTGGCTTCGTCGACCTCGTAGTCCCGATCGCGTTGCAACGTCTTGACGATGCGAGCGAACTGGAAATACAGCGCCTGCGCGTCATCCGCGCGACCCGAGATAATCAGAGGCGTCCGCGCCTCATCCACGAGGATCGAGTCGACCTCGTCCACAATGGCGAAGTTGTGGCCACGTTGAGCCTGTTCCTCGACCGAGCCCGCCATGTTGTCGCGCAGGTAGTCGAATCCGAACTCGTTGTTCGTCCCGTACGTGATGTCGGCTGCGTAGGCCGCGCGCTTCTCCTCCGGGTCGTCAACATCCGGTAGCACCGCGCCAACTTCGAGGCCGAGGAACCGGTGGACCTGGCCCATCCATTCCGCGTCACGCTTGGCCAGATAGTCGTTGGTCGTGACCAGGTGAACGCCCAGTCCCGTCAGCGCATTCAGGTAGGCGGGCAAGGTGGAGACCAACGTCTTGCCTTCACCCGTCTTCATCTCGGCAATCCAGCCGAAGTGCAGACCCGCTCCGCCCATCACCTGGACATCGAAGTGCCGTTGGCCGAGTACCCGCTTGCCGGCCTCGCGAACCGTGGCGAAGGCTTCGCCCAGCAGGTCATCGAGGTCTTCGCCACGCTCCAGCCGGTCGCGAAAGACGCCGGTTAATGCACGAAGCTCGGCGTCTGAACGCGCTTCCATCTCAGCCTCGAACGATGCCACCTCGGGCACGATCGTTTGGAGGAGCTTCAGCTTGCGACCTTCGCCCGCGTTGAGGACTTTCGAGAAAATACTCATTGGGTGCGAGTGTACCGGCGCGCCTCACCGATCTCGGGCCGCATCATTTGGCGAAACTGCAAGATGCCGGGCCGGCGCGGACGACCCCGGTCAGGTCAGGCGTACTTGGCCGTGTCTCGATCGTCGGCTTCGTCGCCGGTGTCGGGGTCGAGGTGCGCACCGATACGCGCCGCCGCGGCATCAGAACCGTGGCGGGGACGCGAACGACTGATCCGCTTGCTCTTGACCCGCCCCACCTGGTGTTCCACCTTGTCCACGGCACGGTCAAAAGCCGTACGGGCATCGGTCGCGGTGGCGTGGGCCTTCACGAAGTTCCGGGTGAGGTGAACCGTGACCTCACACTGCTGTTGTTCTGGCTCCCGCGGGTTGCGAATCTCGGAAAACTCCACTTCAACCCGTCTGATGTCCGAAGCGAGTCGGGGAAGCTTGGCCAACTTGACCCGGCTCTTCTGCTCGAGCACCGGATCAACATCGACGTTGCGTCCGTGAATGAGAATCTCCATCGTCACCTCCGTGGATGGTGGGTCTCCGCAGTATGAACTTCGCGGCGACCCGCTTCGAGCACGTTCTGCTCCTGATTTCTGTGTACTCCTAGGACCTACTTGTCGGGGATGTCCCCGTGACGGACATCCGTGGTTGGGACATCGACAGGACCGGTACCGGTCCTTGAGCGCCGGATCGATCGAACTGGTTCGGAGCGGCAATCCATCCGAGGACGGACTCGGCCACGACCTGCGAATCGGTGCGATAGGTGCCGGCAGCGATCTCGGCCCGGAGAGCCTGTATCCGCGCGTTGCGAAGGCCAGACCCGTCCGCGTCGCGTCGGTTTCCGTCCATCTGCGTGCCTCCCCCGGCGCCGTGGAGTCACCATACCCAACGCGTCAAGCCCCGGCGCGCCACGACCTGGCCCATCAAGGTCTGCGGGCTGCGGCAGTGCCAATCACCCGAATGTTCTCGACAGTGTGGAGCGCGCGAGCCGCCGCTCGCATCGTTGCGCCCGTGGTGACCACGTCATCGACCAACAAGATCGTGAGAACCGCTGAGGATTTCTCCGTCCGTCGTGCAGACGTTGGATGACGCGGGCTCGGAAATCGAGGCATGAACTCCGGCCGATCCTCGCGAGCAGCCCGGTTTGCTCCGGTCTGAGCGGCGCCGGCCTGGCGCGCCAAACGCGCCCGAACCGGTCGTTGCAGCCCCACGGCGATTCGGGTTGCCAGCATCTCCGCCTGATCGAAACCACGCATTCTGCGCCGTTGTGGCGTTGTCGGTGCCCACGTCACCACATCCACCTCTCCGGCCAGCGGCCCGAATGACCTCACCATTTCCGCGGCCAGCCACTCGAGGGCCGCATGACGATCCCGGTACTTCGCGCGGGCGACCAGTTCGCGCACCACACCGTCGTACGCGAACGGCACGTAGAGCGCATCGAGTCCGACCGGTACGGGCAGTGCCGGCGCCACCTTCGCCGTCGTTGCACAACTCGCACAGATCGGCTCCGCGGCCGCTCCGCATCCAGGACAGCGACCGGGAAACACCAGTGCAGCAAGCGTTGAGACCATGGGTGCCACCATAGAGATGGGGTCGGACCACGTCCTGGGGCGACGTCCGCGATTCTCGGCCTTCGACCAGTAACCTGCATCCGCAATGTCGAAGCCGCCCGCTGCCTCCCCATCCGGACCACCGCCGGGCGCCGAAGCCAGCACAAAACGCCAGGTCCGGTTGGCCTGGGCGATCCATGCCCTCACGGCGAGCGGCGTGCTGCTGGGGGCCGCGGGCCTCGAAGCCGTGGTCCGCGGGCACCCGCGTACCGCGATCGTCTATCTCATTGCGGCGATGATCGTCGACGGGATCGATGGTCCCATCGCACGGGCGGCGAAAGTGTCAGAGGCGCTGCCGGGCATGGACGGCAACATCTTGGACCTGGTGGTCGATTACCTCACCTGCGTGATGTTGCCCGTCGCGTTCATGGCTTACTTCCACGCATTCCCATCGGGCTGGACGGTGGTGCTCTGCGCCCTCATCCTCTTCACCGCAGTGTTGTGGTTCGCTCGCACCGAACTGATGACCGAGGACCACTGGTTCAGAGGGTTCCCGGCGATCTGGAACCTCGTAGCTCCCACGTTCTTCCTCCTGCGCAGCCCCCAGTGGGTGAACATCGTCGTCACCATCGGGCTGTGCGCACTCACGTTGTCGAACGTGAAGTTCGTGCATCCGATGCAGGTACGCGACAAACGCGTCATCAACATCATCGTGACCGTGCTCTGGCTCGCCGCGATGCTCGTCCTCACGCTCACGTGGGAAACGACATATCTGCCGCTCGAGATCGTGCTCGTCGCGGCGCCGGCGTGGTACGCCTTCATTACGGTGCAGCGCACGCTACGCAAAGACCTCCCCGCCTGACCGGTCCCTTTCCGTCGGTCCGGATCGGGGTTACGGTCGCTCGATGCGAACCAAGCGACCGTGGGCATTAATGGGCGGAATCCTGGCCACGGGCGCACTCGCCGCCCTTCCGCCCGGCGCAATCCCCGCGTCCGCATCCCTGGACCGGACTCCGATCGACCTCGGGACGCTCGGGGGCCTCTCGTCTCGGGCCGGCACGCTCAACGCGGCCGGCCACGTGGTTGGTGAGGCGCAGAACGGAGCCGGCGACTACCGCGCGTTCCGGTGGACTTCAACCAGCGGCATGGTCGACCTCGGCACCCTCGGTGGCCCCAGCTCCTCCGCCTACGACATCAACGACTCGGACCAGGTGGTGGGGGCGGCAACCAACGGGGCCGGTCAGTACCACGCCTTCATTTGGGACGACATCAACGGGATGACCGACCTCGGCACCCTCGGCGGCCCGACCTCGAGCGCCCGGGCCATCAACGCCTCCGGCCAGGTCATCGGCACGTCGACCACCGCCGGCGGAGAGACGCACGCATTCATCTGGGACAACGTCAACGGGATGACGGACATCCCCACCCTCGGCGGGACCACGGCCGCAGCGATGGCGCTGAACAATGCCGGCCAGGTCACCGGGAACTCGAACGTCGTGGGCAATTCCGCGTCGCACGGGTTCTTCTGGGACTCGGTGAACGAAACGGTGGACCTCGGCACACTGGGTGGTACCGAATCGACGGCGTATGCCATCAATGCGAGCGGCGTGATCGTCGGGTACTCCCCTACTGCGACCGGTTCCGCCAGTGACCGTCCGTTCCGGTGGAGCCTGGCAGGCGGCATGGTCAACCTCGGCACCCTTGGCGGGAAGGCGCGTGCGGCCGCCATCAACGACGCGGGCACCGTCACCGGATACACCGTGGTCAATGGGCTACCGATCCCGTTCCGCTGGAGCCCCACCGAAGCGATGACGCTGCTGCCCTACGAAGACGGCTTCGGCGTCGGTGGTGGCGAACCCGGCAGCATCAACGCATCCGGGCAGATCATCGGGAACATCGCGAACGGCCAGCGGGGCTTCGTCACCGACCACCAAGGCGGTTCGGCGCAGCTCGAGGGTCTCATCACGGGCCTGACCCAGACCACCGACATCAACAACGCGGGGCAGGTGGCCGGGAGTTGGCTCGTCTTCTACTTCGGCGAGCAGCACGCCATGTTCTGGTCCACCGGATCGGGACGATCAGTCTCGATCGCCGGGGCGTCGGCCACCGAGGGCGATTCCGGTGCGCACTCGATCGATTTCGCGGTGTCACTCTCCTCGCCATCTCCCACCAAGGTGACGGTGAAATACTCGGTGATCCCGATCCCGCCCCAGTACGTCACACCGAACTATCCAACCCCGATACCGGGGTACGCGGCGGCACCGGCCGACTTCACGAGCGCATTCTTCAAGACCTTGACCTTCGCAGTCCCGCCCGGGGGCGTGAGCACCACCACGCGGTACGTGCATATCGACCTTCCGCCCGACACTTCTGCCGAAGGCGACGAGCGGTTCAAGGTGCTCCTGAGCAGTCCCACCGGTGGCGTGACGCTCGGGACCTCAGCGGTTGCCGCTCGCATCATCGACGACGACCCCGCAGCAGTCGGACCCCACGTGTCCGTCGGTGACGCCGGAGTTTGGGAAGGCGACAGCGGCCTCGGGAACGCGGGCCGGGTTCGGCTCTCGCTCGATGCGCCGGCCGTGGTCCCGATGACCGTCAAGGTCACGATCGCCGGCGGCACGGCGACGGCGGGTACCGACTATCGAACGGCCACCACCCGAACCATCAAGTTCTTGGCCGGCAGCACGTCCAAGATCATCGACATACGGGCGCTTCCGGACGTCATCGTCGAGAACGACGAGACCGCCACGATCACGTTGTCGGCACCGACCGGCGGTCTGTCCATCGGTCGCGGCGCCGGCACGCTGACCATCCAGGACGACGACCGGTAGCGACGACAGTAGTAATCACAAAGAGTTGGCCCGACCGCAATCGGTCGGGCCAACTCTCGTGCTACTTCTTGTGACCGAGGTCGGTCAGTAGCGGTAATGCTCCGGCTTGTACGGGCCGTCGGCCGGGATGCCGAGGTAGTCCGCCTGGGCGTCCGTGAGACGCGTGAGCTTGACCCCCAGCTTGTCCAAGTGGAGCCGCGCCACTTCCTCGTCGAGGTGCTTCGGCAGCGTGTACACCTTGCGCTCGTAGAAGTTCGGGTGGCCGAAGATCTCCATCTGCGCCATCACCTGGTTGGTGAAGCTGTTCGACATCACGAAGCTCGGGTGACCGGTTGCGCAACCGAGGTTGAGCAGACGACCCTCGGCCAAGATGATGATCGAGTGACCATCCTGATCTTTGGTAGCGGGGAACTTCCACTCGTCGACCTGCGGTTTGATGGTGATCCGCTCAATACCCGGGGTCTTGGCGAGCCCGGCCATGTCGATCTCGTTGTCGAAGTGACCGATGTTGCCGACGATCGCGTTGTGCTTCATCCGCCCCATCTGGTCTGCGGTCACGATCATCGCGTTGCC
>JBKJIQ010000043.1:0-12384 GCA_046598395.1 Acidimicrobiia bacterium | reverse complement strand
TGATGGCTGGGAACAGCAGCGTGCCCGCTTCCTTCATCTGATACAGGCGATGCACACCGGTGGTCGTTTCCTCGGTGACGCCCTGGATGCCGGCCGCCATCTTGGTGAAACGCTGCGGGTCGTCCGCGAGCGCACGACCCAAGGTGGCGAGCACGATCTCGAACTCCTCGGAGTCGGCGGTCGACGGGTCCGGCACGGCGCCGGCCTTCTCGAACTCAACGCCCTTGTGCACGAGCAGAGTGGCGTCACCGCCGTCGTCGAGAATCATGTTGGGACCATCCGAGCCGGGCCATTCCAGCGCACGCTCGGTGCACCACCAGTACTCCTCCAGCGACTCGCCCTTCCAGGCGAAGACCGGGACACCGGTGACCGCGATGGCGGCGGCAGCGTGATCCTGGGTGGAGAAAATGTTGCACGACGCCCAGCGGACCTCGGCACCGAGAGCAGTGAGCGTCTCGATGAGGACGGCGGTCTGGATCGTCATGTGGAGCGACCCGGTGATCCGAGCGCCCTTCAGTGGCTGCGTGGCGCCGTGACGCTCGCGCAGAGACATCAGGCCGGGCATCTCGTGTTCGGCGAGTTCGATCTCCTTGCGACCGAACTCGGCCAGCGTGAGATCGGCGACCCTGAAATCGCCAGTTTCGGACGTGCCCGTGTTCGGAGGGGCTTCTGTGGTTGTCATTCGGGTTCCTTCTCTTTGAACGGCGCGACGCATCGAACCCGACACGTACGAGACCGTTTGCCAGAGTCGGCCCGGATCACCGGATGACAGCCCCAACGGGAGCCCGACCAGAGAGTGAGGCTACACCCACGCATACGGGGAAGCGCTCTCCGCCGCCAGAAACGTTCCGTGTAGCGATTCCGTCCTCCCGACCACCGGATCGCGACGCGAAACCAAGAATCAGCCGGGCCAGCCGCGGCCGGGGGCGTTGCGTACATCCTCGGTTTCGTCTCGACGGGCGTAGTCGTCCTCGAGGCGGTAGGTCGTACCGATCTCCGGCGTCGAGACCTCGAGGATGTCGCAGTCGGTGAGGCCCACCAATCGGTGCCGTTGGCCGATCGCACACGAGTAGCCGAGGCCAGGCTCGAGTTCGGTCTCGACCATGTCGCCGGTGCCGTCGTCCCAGACGACCTTGGCCCGGCCGCTCATAAGCAGCCAGGACTCCAGCTTCTCGTCGTGCAGTTGGAGCGACAGCCGCTTCCCTGCGAGAACGTGGAGCACCTTGCCCACGTAAGGCCGGTCCCCCGGCGTCCAATGGATCTCCCAACCCCACGGCTTCTCCACGCGGCGCCCGTCGCCGACGGTGGTGAAGGTGGTCGGGTTGCCGGTGAAGGGAAGCTCAGTCACGCATTCAGCTTTGCGCGAGGCGGTCTTTGAGCGTGGCAATCGCGGGGATCGGGCCGGGGTCGACATCGTTCTCGAGCGCGAGATAGCAGCTCACCCAGTCGCCCAGATACATCAGATCCAGGAGGTGTGCGAGGCGCCCCTCACCCGCTGACCGGACCTCGAGCACCTGGGCTACGCATTCCTCCACCTGCTCGCGCACACCGGCGAAGCGCGGCGCGAGACGCTCGTGTTCGAAGCCGTGCCGCAACTCGATCAGTGTGAGGATCTGACGCGTGACGTCGCCGTGTTGACCAAAGCCACAGATCTCGTTGTGATCCAGCTCCGGGTGCGCATTCCAGAACGCCGGTGCTTTCGCGTTTTCGTTGACATCGGCCTTCCACCGCATCGCAGCCACTGCGCCGAGCGCACCACCGCCGTAGACGAGCGGAATCGTGCGCCCGATCTTGCGCGCGATCTCGCGTGCGGGATTCGCGGCACCGAGCACACCGGTGGCGCAAAGGTTTCGTCGACGGGTCAGCTGATCCTGCGCGCCCACCAAGAGGTCGTGCGCATTCGGGAGCAGTCCCATCCGAAAGAGAGTCACGAACAGCGGGGCGACCAAGGCGCCGAGGGCGGCGCGCGGCATGTAGCCCGGCGGACACGCAACGTGGAGGCCACCGCGGCTCGTGACCAGCTCGGCCAACGCTCCGCCGCTCGCGACCGCGATCACCCGCGCGCCCGCATCGAGCGCGCCCGTGGTCATTGACAGTGTCTCTTCGGTGCCGCCGGAGTAGGACACCGCGAACGCGAGGGTGTGCGGGCCCACGAACGCGGGCGTGCGGTACTGCTTCAAGACCGTGACCGGGATGGGAAGGGTGGCATTCGACACCGCGGCGAGTACGTCGCCGGAAATCCCCGAACCGCCCATGCCCATGACGACGATGTTGTGAATATCGTCGGCCGCCGGGAGCGCGTCGGCCGCGAGCGCGGACGCCGCCGCCTGGTGCGCGGCGGTCAGCTGTTCCGGAAGTCCCGCGACCGCGTCGAGGAACCCCAGCGAGTCATTCATCACTACTGCTCGTCCGGCTTCGTCACTACTGCTCGTCCGGCTTCGTTCGCAGCTCGCAGACTTCTCGAGGCGGTGCCTGTCTCGGGACGCCTCCCGAGCTGCTCGCTGCGCTCGGTGAACGCCGTACACGGACCCTGAAGTCGGTGGATCACGCCTCGAAGGTGGGGCGAACGTTCTCGGCTTCGGCCTTGGCCATCAGCCGATCGTGCTCGGCGTCGCTCACGGTTTCGGCTTCGTCGATCAGCATGATCGGAATGTCGTCACGGATGGTGTACCGACGCTTGAGTCGCGGGTTGTAGAGCGAACTCTCGCCTTCGAAGTACAGCAGTGCACCCTTGTCTTCGGGGCACGCCAGGATCTCGAGTAGCTGTGAATCGAGGGCCACGATCTTCTCCTACGACTGGGCTCGGATGAGCGTGAGTACTTCCTCGGTGTGAGCATCGCACGTGCCGCGGTCGGCCGCCTCAAGGTTGAGGCGCAGCAGCGGCTCGGTGTTACTCGGGCGCAGGTTGAACCACCAGGCGCCGAAATCCACGGTGAGCCCGTCGAGGCGGTCTTGCGTGGCATCAAGATTCGTTGCAAAATGCGCGGCGACGGCCTCGATCACGGCGAGCGGATCCCCGACGGTCGTGTTGATCTCGCCCGACGCGGCGTAGCGCTCAAAAGGTTTGCGCAACTCCGAGAGTGGAACCTCTGCAACCGACAGCGCCTCGAGCACGACCATTGCCGCGATCGAACCGGAATCCGCCCGCCAGTTGTCTCGGAAGTAGTAGTGCGCCGAGTGCTCGCCGCCAAAAATCGCGTCGGTCTCGGCCATCACCTGTTTGATGAACGAGTGGCCCACCCGGGCGCGCACCGGCTCTCCACCACACTCACGGATGACCTCGGGCACGGTCTTCGAACAGATCAGGTTGTGAACCACCGTGCCCCCGGGGGTACGAGCCAACATCGCCTGGGCCACGATCGCGGTGGTGATCGAACCGGAAACCGGGTCACCCAGATCGTCGACGAGAAACACGCGATCCGCATCGCCATCGAACGCGAGCCCGATATCCGCGCCGGTCTCGAGTACCAACTTCTGGAGTGAGACCAGGTTCTCCGGCTGGATCGGATCCGCCGGGTGATTCGGGAACGTTCCGTCGAGCTCGCCGAAGAGCATCGTGAGGTCGAACGGGAGGCCTTCGAAGACCTCCGGCACCACGAGCCCACCCATGCCATTCGCGGTATCGGCCACGATCTTGAGCGGACGCAGCAACGAGACATCGACGAACGAACGAACGTGGGCACCAAAATCCGCGAGCAGGTTTCGTTCGGTGACCTGGCCGCTCTCCTCGGCCCGCTCCAGCAAACCCGCCCCGACCGCTTCCTTGATTTGTCCCAAACCGGTTGCCTCGCCCACCGGAGCGGCACCGGCGCGACACAACTTCACGCCGTTGTACTTGGCCGGGTTGTGGCTGGCCGTGAACATCGCGCCGGGCGCGTCGAGGGTTCCCGAAGCGAAATACACCAGGTCGGTGGACGCGAGCCCAACATCGACCACATCGGCACCGGCCATCGTGGCACCCTCGATGAAAGCGCGGCTGAGCGGCACCGACGACGGTCGCATGTCGTAGCCGACCACGACGGTCGACGCGCCGGTGAAGCGCACGAAGGCATTGCCAATCTTCTTGGCAATGCTTTCGTCGATCTCGCCCGGATAGACGCCGCGAACGTCATAGGCCTTGAAAATTGTGTCGAGCGAATCGCCCACGATCGAGCCCTCGAGGCTCCTCACCGCCCTCTGGACGGGACCGTGATCGTAGCCCCACCGCGTTCTGGGCCCCGCCTCGACCCGGCGCCACCCGCATGTCTGAACTGGGAGAAATCAGGGCGTACTACCCGCTTCCCGATCAGGTCGCGCCCGCTGGCGGCGGCGGCGCAGGCGCAGGTCCCACGCCACCAACCCACCAAGCCCCACGATCCCTCCGAGGGTGAGCAGCGCTCCCAACTTCTCTGCGCCCGAGCGCACAAACCGGAGTTCAACGTTGCGAGACGTGGGAACCACCACCATGAGGTTGGGCGTGAGGCGCCATGGACCCTGTGCCCCGCTGGCCTCCCAGTTCGGGAAGTACGAGGTGCGCACCACGACCGGAACCCCGACGCGCGACACGTGGAAGCGGATGGCGCTGTCGGACTCGTGGACCGCCGAAACGGCCACGGCCGGTTGGCGGCGCCGCGGAATTCCAGGTGCATCGGCAGCCGAACTCCGGCGCCAGCGCTCGGGTCCTGCGGCCGCGAGTGGACGGTCCAGATTCGCGGGCTGGCTCCACCAATACGCAGAGGTGCATTCCCATGGATCGGCGATTTCGGGTCCGGGATCGCCGCCCTTGGCGTGATGGAAACACTCAGCTTGGGTCCCCGACTTGGGCCTCACGACAATCGGTTCTTGACCAAGCGGTGCCACGAGGGCATGGTCTCGCACCTCGTAGATGTTCCAGCTCTCCGGCTCCATGCCATCGCGGTCTTTCACGGTGTCGATGAACCGCAGCCCTGGATCTTTCGCCGCCGCCTCCTTGGCGCCGGCCGAGTGCGCGAGGTAGTAGCGACCACCGAGGGCCCGCAGCTGGCGCACGCCATCGCCGAACGCTTCGATGTGGCGGTAGTCGAGCCCACGAACCGGATCCGACGAGTTCCCCGTCCCCGAAAGCGACGCGATCGTCATGAAGTCATACGGCGTGCTCGCCGCTGACTCGTAATAGAGCCCCTCGAACGAACCAATGCGGCCGTGCGTCCAGTACGGGATGAGCATCAGCGCGAGCGACGTGCCGTAGTTGTCGATGGACCCGCCACCCTCCCACAACGCCCGCCCCGCAGGCAGCCGTCCCAGTCGATCCATCAGGGCGCGATACTCGCCGTATTGCTTGAGACTCTTCCCTTTCGACGTCGAGTCGTAATGAACCGCGCCGTTCTCGTAGCCGGTCTCGTTCCAACTCGCCCAGTACGGAATGAAGCCCTGGTGGGAGTGATTGAACCACGTACCCACCGAGAGCACGGCGACGACCACCACCACGATGCTGGCGTTCATCACCAGCCGATACCGGCGGCCTTCACGGTCGCCCGCCAACTCATAGACCTCGTTGGGAAGTGGCGGCGGTCCGACCCAAAGCCGCGCGAACTCACCACTCAATCGGCGGACGATTTCGGCCGCGCCGATCGCCGCCATGAAGAACACGCAGAGGTACCAGAACGGCAAGAACCGCAGATTCCATGCATGAAGCTCCGGCCAGAACCGAAAGACCCCAGCGAAAATCAGACCCAAGGCGCCAACCGTGAGCGCGGCGCGATCGCGAAACGCAATGGCCAACGCGAGCCCGACGATCGCCAGCACGTAGGCCCACAGGAACTCGTCGACGATGAGGTAGTCAATGTAGGCATTGATCTTGGTGTAGCGCATGTTCGCGGTGTACGGGAACGTCACCACGAGCGGGAGTGACCAGAACGCAGTGAGCAGACCTGCCACCAGTCCGATCACGGTGGCGCGGCCGAGCACGCGCCGAGCGCGCAGATACCGCCAGGTCAAGCCGATCGCCACAATCACCACTGCACCGACGATGGCGAACAGGCCCACCACCACATGAGACAAGACGGTTGCTGCCAGCAAGACCGCCGCCAGCCAACTCCGCCTGCCCGTGCGCGTGGAATAGCCGAGGGCTCCGAGCGCGAACAGCGCGAGCGCCAGCGCGAGCGAGAACGAGTACTCCCCCGCGAGCGCACTCACCAAGGTGCCGCCCATGATCCGCTGGTTGAACTGAATCGCGGTCTGATCTGCCGCCGCGTTTGCCCCGGTGGCGATCCCCTGGAAGTAGAGGAAGAACAAACTCGCGATCGCACAGAACTCCGGCGCGGGTCGGCGCATCTTCAACCCTCGCCCAAACGCATACGCCGCCGCGGGAATCGCAACCGGGCCGATCGCGGTGGTGAGCTTCAGTGCCACGTTGTAGGGCAGAAACACGTCGAGGACGACCGTCACCAACGCCGGAAGTGGAAAATAGAACTGACCAGCGGGAAAGCCTCCGAACCAATCGTTGGACCAACCGGCCACCCGCCAGTGCGGAAGGAGATGATCCCGGAGGTAGGCCGGAAACCACACGTGGGCGCCAAGATCGCCACCGTTCGGCGTGGTGTTCCGCAACAAGAGCTTGGGATCGAGCACCAGCAACACGAGGCCACAGCACACCGCGACCACCACAATGCCGACGACGCGCCACACGAGGGTGAGGTCGCGATCGCGGGGTGGAATCAGCCGATCGGCGGAGCTCGGACAGATCGGCCCACCAGCGACCGATGGCGCGCCGTACTCCGACACTCGGTCTGCCGGCACTTGAGTTGCGGCAGGCGCGTCGAAAGGGACCGAACCGGAGTCAAACGCCACGGCGCCAGCATGCCAGGCGCGCTTGCAAATTCCGAGTCGCTCCGTCACATCCCGAATCGCTCAAACGGACCACTGCCACCGCGCACCGCCCCGGCCCAAGACTCCCGGCCACCAGCCGGAGCGGAGCGACTCCGCTAGAAAGCCGTTGGGGGCCCCAAGGGGCCCCCAACAGTGCACTCGGGCTCTCCCACTTGCGAGTGGGTGCAGAGGCCGTCATCCCCCGCACCCTCGTGGGGCGCCGCTGAGTTCTTTAGCGCTGGCTCGCGAGATCCAACACGTGATCGAGCGACATCGGTCCGTCGGCCGAACTCCACTCTCGAGCTTCACATCGGCCGCAGCTGTGGAACAGCACGTCCTCGCCGGCGATCGTCATCCGGATCTCAACCATTCCCTGCCTGGCACATCGACTGCACTGCATGCGATCGCTCCTCGTGGTGGCCCTGTATTGAATTCTTCGACGGTTTGGGCGAAATTTCTGGAGGATGATCAAAGGATGAAGGGGGATGATTGAGGGGATGATGCGACCGTTTCCCCTGGTCAGAGCATCGCGGTGGGCGCAGGCGGGAAGGGGGCGTCAGCTCGCGAGGAGGGCGATCGCGCTCAAGAGATTGAAGCCCGCATGCAACAAGATCGATTGCGAGAGCTCCCCGGAACGCACCGCGCGAATCCCCGAGATCATCGCGAGCAGCGCGAGCGGTGCCAGGAACGGAGCCGCATTGGGGTCGAGGAGGTGGACCAGCGCGAACAGCCCTGCGCTCACGACCACCGCGGTCACTGCCCCATACCGTCGCAAGAGGCCCCCGAGTAGCAGCCCACGGAAGAGCAGCTCCTCACCGAGCGGCGCCGCGATCACCACCGCCAACGCGCCCAGCACCCTCGCCCCCGGAGGGGAATGTTGAATCGCAGTTGCAACATCTTGTTGCTGTTTCGATCCGGCAACGGCCTCGATGATGAGGACGCTCCCATTCGCGACGAGCCCCACCAATACCCCGGCCGCGAGCCACGGCCAGTCGGTGAGCCGCAACGTGAGTCCAAAGTCCGATCGCAACGAGCCCACACCCTTGACGGCCGCAATGACCCCCAGGATGCCCAGTGTGACGATGGTGCTGCCCGCGGTGATGAAGGCGATGTCGATGGCATCTGCGGAGTGACGGGGCCCGAAGCCACGCCAACTCACGATGATGGCACCAAAGAACACCTGGCTGACCAGCACCGCCGGCCACGCCCAGGCGAAGTCCCCCAGTCCCCAGCGGATCGGCCCACGAACAGCGGTTCTGGTCTGGCCCACCGGAGCAGCATATGAGTCGGACCACGGGAATCCCGACGCCGTGACCAACGTTCACCCAGGCGACCGCAGTCCGAGCATTCCAGCGTCGTAACATGGCGCCTGGCCCCTCCCCATCCAGGAGATCTCCTCCCTCGTGAGTACTCGACCGCCCGAACGGCCGCCCGCCAAACCTGATCGGCCTGCGGGCCCGAGCACACCCGGCCCCGCGCCAAAGCCCTGGTCGCGCTGGGTCACCCTCGCGATCGTGGCCGTCGTCGCGCTCGTGCTGTTCGTGACCACCCTCAACGGGGATCCCGTCGCCAAAGCACCGCTCAGCTACAGCCAGTTCTCGAAGGCCGTCTCCGACGGCAATATCAAGAGCGTGAACTACGACCCCCAGACGGGAACGATCAGCGGCAAGTTCTCCCAACCGGTCAAGGGCAAGTCGGAGTTCACGTCCGAGGGCCCGAACGACGATCTCCAGCCCACGGAGCTCAAGAACCTCGCGAACCAAAACGTGGATGTTCACTACAAGCGCGAGACGTCGAACCCGTGGCTCCCGATCCTCGTGTACCTCCTTCCGATCGCGGCGCTCATCGGTTTCTTCGTCTGGATGAACCGCCGCGCCCAGGGCCAAATGGGTGCGGTCATGAATATCGGCAAGAGCCGAGCGAAGGTCTATAACGCCGAGAAGCCCCAGACCACGTTCGCCGACGTCGCCGGATACGGACCGGTCAAGCAGGAGATCAACGAAGTCGTCGACTTCCTGAAGAACCCCGGGAAGTTCAAGGAGATCGGCGCGCGCATCCCGCGCGGAGTCCTTCTGGTGGGGCCGCCGGGGACCGGCAAGACCCTGATCGCCCGGGCGGTCGCAGGAGAGGCCGGAGTCCCGTTCATCGCTATTACCGGTTCGGACTTCATGGAGATGTTCGTAGGCGTTGGTGCGGCGCGCGTCCGCGATTTGTTCCAGACCGCGCGCAAACAAGCTCCGGCGATCATCTTCATCGACGAAATCGACTCCATCGGCCGCAAGCGCGGCGCCGGCCTCGGCGGCGGTCATGACGAGCGCGAGCAGACCCTCAATCAGATGCTCGCCGAGATGGACGGATTCGAATCCGGCGAAGGGGTTGTGATGATCGCGGCCACCAACCGTCCCGATATCCTCGACTCGGCCCTGTTGCGCCCGGGTCGGTTCGACCGTCAGATCATGGTTCCGCTCCCCACGCTCGATGAGCGAATCGACATCCTCAAGGTGCATTTCCGGGACAAGAAAATCGCGGAAGATGTGCAGATCGAAGTGGTAGGCCGGGGCACGCCGGGAATGTCCGGCGCCGATCTCGCCAACCTCGTGAACGAAGCTGCGCTGTTTGCGGTGCGGCGCGGTGAGAACGCGGTCCACAAGGAAGACTTCGAAGATGCTCGCGACCGCGTGCTGATGGGTCTCAAGCGCCCAACCGTCGTGATGAACGACGAGGAAAAGGAACACACCGCATTCCACGAAGCGGGCCATGCCGTCGCCGCGTACGTGCTCGAGCACGCGGACCCGGTCCACAAGGTCACGATCCTCCCCACGGGCATGGCACTGGGCATGACCCAGCAGCTGCCCGAGGAAGAGCGCTACGCCCACGACAAGAACTACCTCCAAGACATGCTGTCGGTGATGTTGGGCGGTCGGGTCGCCGAGGCGCTCGTCTTTGGTTCGCAGTCCACCGGCGCGAGTAACGATCTCGTGCGCGGCACGGAAATCGCCCGGCGCATGGTGCGCGAGTGGGGAATGTCGGAGCGCATCGGACCGATGGCTTGGGGATCCCAAGGTGCTGTGTTCCTCGGCGAGGACCTCGTCCATACCCGTGACTACTCGGATGAGACCGCGCGCATCATCGACGAAGAGGTCGAGCGGATTCTTCGCGGCGAAGAAGATCGCACCCACGAGCTGCTCACGAAATATCGGGGCGGGCTCGACGCCGTGGCACAAGCCTTGCTCCAACACGAGACACTGGACGGCCTCGAGGTCGAGCGGTTGGTCGACGGCGCGGTGGGCTTCCGCGCCGGAGGGCCGCGCACGATCGTGCACGCCGACGGCCGGATCGAGACCGTGGACGACGACGGCCTGCCCATCGCACCCATCGCCGACTGATTCAGGCGAGCGCGTCCAAACCGTGCGTGATCTCAAGTGAAGGATCACGTGCACCGGCGAGTGCCGCCCAGAGATCCGTGGCGCTCACCGCGCCGAGGAATGCGCGGCGGACCACGCCTTCCGCATCCGCAATGAGCACCATGGGAACGCCGGAGATCTCATAGCGCTCATGGATCTCGCGCCCCGCCTGGAATGAGACCTCGACGATCGCGACTGCAGGCGACTCCACGGCGATCAACTTGGCCGCCATGGCGGCACAGCCGTCACAAGTGGTCGAGGAGAAGAGTGCAACCAGCCACGGCGCCTCGGCGCGAGGGAAGTCGGCCCGTGTGACCTGGCGGGGGATCGGGAAGGGATCGCGGAGCGGACTCGCGGTGGCCCTCCGACGGTGCTCCAGCACCAAGGCAATCGCAGCTGCCACCACGAGCACCGCAAGTCCGATGAGTACCCGGGTCACCACGGATCGGGACCCTATCGGCGACCCGACGATCAGCTCACGTCGCGCGCGAGACTGCGGGCCAATCTCGGAGGGAACGTGAGCACGGAAGCGGACGAACCCGCATCAGATGTTGCGAAGAAGCCCGCGCGCGTCAGCGCGAGGCCGATGTGGATCCTTGGTCTCGTGATCTTGATCGACCAAGCAGATCAGAACGTGTTGCGAGGCGTCAGTCAACAACTCCAAAACGACTTCGGGATCAGCGATGGTCAACTTGGCCTCCTGTTCTCGATCTTCGTACTCGTGAACGGTCTGATCACCGTTCCGGCCGGATACCTCGCAGATCGTTGGCATCGCACCCGCGCGATCGGACACACCGTGATTGCTTGGAGTGCGATCACGATGCTCACCGCTCTCGCGCAGAGCTTTGGTCAACTCCTCATCGGACGCGCGGTTTTGGGCTTTGGACAGGCCATCACCGAGCCATCGGCCAACGGATTGATCTCTGATTTCTATCCCACTACTGAGCGGGCCCGAGCCTTCTCGCTGCAGCAAATCCTCGGCCTGGTTGGCGCGGCGATCGGACTCGGTCTCGGCGGGGCGATCGGATCTGCCTTCGGTTGGCAATGGGCGTTCATTGTCGTGGGGCCGCCAGGCTTCGTAATCGCGCTGATCGCGTACCGGTTGCGGGAGCCGCGCCGCGGCGCGGCCGACCGGATTCACCTCGGAGTAGAAGGTTCCGACGAATCGGTCGAGTCCGTCAAGCTCTTCGAGGACGGCATCGCACGGTTCGTTTCCGACATGATGCGCGGCCTCAAACAAGACATGAAGGTCATCATCGCGATTCCGACGCTTCGCTACGCGCTCGCCGGAGTGGGATCGCTGCTGTTTACTGCCCAAGCTGTCGGTACCTGGCTTCCCGTATTTCACGAACGGTTCTCGGGGCTGTCACAAGCGGAGTCGACCCAGGCCGTGGCCGCCCTGCTGATCTTCGGCGGGATCCCGGGGCTTCTCGTCGGTGGGCGCATCGCCGACTACTACGCGACCCGGATCCGAGGCGCCCGGGTCGTCATCCCCGCCTACTGCATCGCCATTGGCGTGACCTTCTTCTCAGTGTCGTATTTGGACATGCCATTCGCGTTGTCGTGGACGTTCGAGCTCATTGGGATGTTCACGATCTGGCTGGCCATTCCTGGATTGCGCGCCGGTGTCGCCGACGCGGTCCCCGCACATCTGCGCGGGGCGGGCTTCGGAGCCTTCAATATTGTCTCCGTGATCCTCGGCGCGGCTGCCGCTCCGCTCATCGTTGGCCAGCTTGCAGACCTCACCAATCTGCGCACCGCACTCTGGATCGTGACGCCCCCGGTGTACCTGGGGGCCTACGTCCTGTTCCTCGCCCGAGATCACCTCGAAGCCGACGCGGCCAAGATCTTCGAAGCGGTGATCGCCGCGGTCCAGGCCGAGCAGGCCGAGCAGGCCGAGAAAGCCGAACCGACCGAGCGGGACTCGACGGACGACGTCACATCGAACTCCGAGGAGACGCGGAGGCTGGACTAGTGCCGTGACCGGCAATGTTGGTGGGGTCGCGTCCACCACTTCGCGACCGGGGTCGCGCAGACGTGGGGCATGGCGGATCGAGTCCAAGTTCGTGAGTTGACCAACGATGAGGGCCGCGGGCTCTTGTCGATCGTGCGGCGCGGTTCCGGGTCGGTAGTGCGGTGGCGTCGAGCGCAGATC
>JBKJIQ010000044.1:0-48817 GCA_046598395.1 Acidimicrobiia bacterium | reverse complement strand
TCAGCACGAGCCCCAGAGGCCGAGCGAGGCGCGTTTCGCCGCCAACTCCTCCTCGAGCATGGTCCGCGCGTACGTGCCGTTCGGCGGAATCACGAGGAGCCGCGCGTAGCCGCGCCGCAGCAGATCGTCGTTGAAGCGCTGGCCGTCGAGCCAGATATAGGCGAGCAGGCGGCCGTATTTGTCGCGATGCTCAACGTCGAGCTCGAGCTCAACCTGGCGACCCGTGAGCACCCGTTCCGTAAACGCGGACGCCTCGGGGCCATAACACTCCAACCCCTTGGTCGGGTGGTGCGTCTCAGGAGTATTGATCCCCAGGAGCCGAACGGTCTCGGGGCCGGATGCCGACGTCACGTGCACCGTGTCGCCGTCGACGGTCTCGGTCACCCGCGCTGGGAAGCGCCGTTGGGCCGGAATCGTTGGGTCTGAGGTTGCGCCGGGCTCGTGGCTACCGAGCCACCACCCCACGAACGAGGCGGCGGCGAGAACGATCGCCACGACCACGGCTCGCGGAGGAGCCATCTCTTTACCCTACCGGCCCACCGAGGGTTCCACCGCCTCCGACCGGCAGCCTTCTAGATTGGGGGGCCGTCATGGTTCGTGCCCGCCGAGTGTTCGGCGCTTTGCTCGTCGTCATCGTCGCCGCAGTGGTGGTGTTGGTCGTCACCGTCCGCCCAGGCTTGCGCGACGACGCGGACGCGGTGGACGCGGCCTGGAAGCCGCTGGTGCAACCGCTTGACGCCCGCTACCAGACTCTCACCGGTCTCGTGACGTCACTCCGAGGCGCGGGAGCGGGCAACCGCGACGCCACCGTGAAGCTGGCGCGGTTGCTCACGCGCTGGAACGTCGTGCGCGGCGGAACCGACATCGAGGATCAAGTGGTGACCGCGAACCAGGTCGAGGCCCTGGCCGCGAGAGCCCGTGTGCTGGCGAGAACCCCGCGGCTCAGCACCAACGCTCCCCTTCAAGCCACGATCACCACGTTCGACAAGACCCGGCCGTCGGCCATCACACTCAAGGCCTACAACACCGACGTTGCGAAGTATCAAAACCGTCGCGACGGCGTGATGAGCCGCATCGTCGCCCGCCTCGACGGGTACCCGATGCGCCCCACGCTGCAACTCGTCGCGTGAGCCCCGGCGAGTCAGCTCCACTACGCCAACCCGTTGCACCGACCACGACCATTGCCGTTCTCGGTGGCGGTCAACTCGGCCGGATGCTCGCGCTCGCCGCGATCCCGCTCGGCATCAACGTTCGCAGCCTTGACCCTTCTCCGGATGCGCCGGCCGGTGCCGTCAGCGAGTTGACCGTTGGGGCGCTCGACGATGACCTCGCGCTCCGCAGCACCGCGACCGGAGCGGAGGTTGTGACGTTCGAATGGGAGGGTGTTTCCGCCACCGCGACTCGTGGCCTCGAAGCCGACGGATGGATCGTGCGTCCCGGCCCGGCCGCACTCGCCGCATCGCAGGATCGGGTCGACGAAAAGAACGCATTGGCCGCCTTGGGGATACCCGTGACGCCGTTCGCCGCCGTCGACAATCACGCCGAACTTCTCGCCGCCGTGGATCAGCTCGGAACCCCCGCGGTGCTCAAGACCCGCCGCGGGGGCTACGACGGGAAAGGCCAGCACGTGATCCAGGGCGATGTCGAGGTTGACGCGGCCTGGAATGACCTCGCCGACGGCGGTCCCCTCGTGCTCGAAGCATTTGTACCGTTCGATCGAGAACTCTCGATCATCGCGGTACGCGGAGTTGACGGTGATGTGCGCACCTGGCCCCTCACCGAGAACGTTCACCGCGATGGCATCCTGCGGGTCTCTCGGGCTCCCGCGCCGGAGATGACATCGGATTTGCAGGAGCGGGCCGCGAGCTACGCGCACCTGGTGCTCGATCACTTCGATTACGTCGGCGTGCTCACCCTCGAACTCTTCCAGGTTGGCAACACGCTGCTCGTGAACGAGATGGCCCCGCGGGTACATAACTCGGGCCACTGGACCATCGAAGGCGCCGTCACCAGCCAGTTCGAAAATCACATGCGGGCGATCGCCGGATGGCCGCTCGGAGCGACGAGCGCTCGGGGCGAGGTCGCGATGGTCAACTGCATCGGCGCGCTCCCCGACCCGAACAGTGTCATGGGGTTGCCCGGTGTGCATCTCCACCGCTACGGCAAGGTCCCCCGCCCCGGCCGCAAGGTGGGGCACGTCACGGTCACCGCGCCCGACGCCCACACGCTGGCCGGTCGCCTTGCTGCACTGCAGGCAGTCCTGCCTGCCGACGTCGGCTGACCCGCAACCCGCGCGCGGGTCGGATTTGGACCTTCAGCACAATTTGACTGTCTCTTGGGTTCAGCCCGCGGAGCCCAACTGCCGATACCACTTCCGTGAAGAAGTGTTTCGCAGAAGGGATTCCGTCGATGCCCAATCGCTCTGCTTTCGCCGCCTCCATCGCCGTCACGGCCTCGCTGATCAGTGGAGTCGTCGCGTTCGGAGCCATCTCCGCAACCGCGTACCGCTCCGCCGACACCGCGTCCGCCACCGAACTCACACCCGCACCGACCGCGCCGGCCACGGTGCATTCCGACGACCCCGCGACCCTTCTGGCGGCCGTCCGCGCGGCCGCGGTCCAACCGGGCACCGTGGGCTCAACCGATGTTCCCACCGCGCCCACTTCCGGCGGCACCCGCCACGGAGATGGAGGCGATCCACCCGACACCGAGAAGCCACCGCCGTCAACCACCCCGACCACGACACCCCCGCCCACCACCCCGCCGAGCACCGGTCCGGCTCCCTACAACTGTTCCGGCAGCGACGATGGCCTGAGTGAATCCGTGAAACACGCACGGGAGGAGTACTGCCATGCGCAGGGTTTCAATGACTAAGCGCAACCGACCCGCGGCTGCCACCCGCGTCCTCACGACCGGCCTCAGTGCAACGGCGACGTTCATCCTGGTCGCGACGCTCGCGTCGGCGGCACCGGCCAGCACCACCGTCGCGGCGCCCGCCACGGGCGTCCCCGCCGCGGCGACGGCCCCGAGCGGTTCGGTCACCCCGACCGACGCCGCCCTCGCGGCAGTCACTCCCGTCACGGCTCCGGCCGCGGGCGCGCCGCCGACGCCCGTGGCGGGCGCCGCGCCCGGAGCCGGCGCGACGACCTTCGCACCGTCAGGCGCCGCGCTCGCGGCTTCTCCCAGCGCGCCCCCCGCAGGGAACGGTCCGTCCGCGCCGCCGGTCACGACCCCTGCGCCGAGTCCGACCCCGACGCCACCGCCGCCGACCACGCCCCCGCAAACCTCGCCCCCCGCCACGACGCCACCCGCGACGAACCCACCGCCGCCGCCACCCACCACCGGCGGGAGTTGAGCACCACCATGGGACTAGATCCAAAGGTCTGGTGGTACGTCACGCGCGCGAGTGGGTTCGTCTCCTGGGCACTCCTCGCCATCGCCGTGCTGTGGGGTCTGTTCATTACGAACAAGACGTTGAACCGCACCACGGCTCCCGCGTGGGTGCTCGACCTCCACCGTCACCTGGGCGGCCTTTCGGTGGTATTCGCCGCGGTACACGTGGGCGCACTGCCATTGGACACGTTCACCGATTGGGGCTGGCGCGACCTCCTGATTCCGATGGCATCGCAGTGGCACCCGGGGCCGGTCGCGTGGGGAATCGTCGCTCTGTATCTCCTCGTCGCGATCGAGGTGACCTCGCTGCTCGGTCGGCGCTTCCCAAAGAAATGGTGGCGGCGCGTTCACATGTTGTCGTTTCCGTTGTACATCCTGGCGTCGATTCATCTCTTCACCGCCGGCACCGACAGTGGTAACTCCGTCGGGCGATGGATGGTGGTCACCGTCTCGACGCTCATCGTGTTCCTCACCGTGGTACGGGTCCTCGCCGCCACCAAACCGCGCGAGACCCGGCCCAACCCCCGGACTGCCGCGGCCCGTGTCCACACCGCCGCCGCGTCTCCCTCACCGGCGTCTCCCTCACCGGCGTCTCCCTCACCCGGCGATCTCTTACCGACGGCGGTCCGCGGCGAAGCACCGGCACCACCCACCAGCGCGCCCCCACCTCCGGGCGCGACCCCAGCTTCGAGCGCGACCGGGCCGCCGATGCCGCCGATGACCCTCGACGAACGGGTCGCACGCATCCGCCAACGGAGCACCGCCGCGGCGGCCCACGCTCGATCACCGGCCCGCGCCGGCGCAACCCGTGGTCGGGCGAGTTAGCCGAAAGTTCTCCACGTGGTTCTCAGGTGTGCCGCTTAGGCGATCGCTCCCGCGGCGCGGCGCTGCGCGATCACGGCCCGCTCCACACCCCAGTCGGCCAGAACCTCGTCGGTGTGTTGGCCCGGCCACGCCGGTGGACCTTGGATGGCACCGGGGGTGCGGCTGAACCGTGGCGCGGGCGCGGGCTGGAGCACTCCGTAGTCTTCGACGATCGTGTTGCGCGCCTTCAGATGGGGATGTTCGGCGGCCTCGTTCATCGTGAGCACCGGAGCAAAGCACACGTCGGTCATCTCCAAGACTGCACACCATTCGTCACGCGTCTTGGTGAGGAACAACGCGGTGAACCGCTCCCGCAGTTCCGGCCAGGTGGTCTGGTTCATCTGACCCGCGAGTTCCACATCCTCGGTGAGACCGAGGCGGGTGATGAGCTCCGCGTAGAACTGCGGCTCCAACGATCCGAGCGAGATGTGCAACCCGTCCGACGTTTCGTAGGTGTCATAGAACGGTGCGCCGGTGTCGAGGATGTTCGTGCCCGCCGGCCCCCAAATCCCCAGCGCATTGAAACCCCACACCATCGCCATCAGCGCGGCTGCGCCGTCGACCATCGCGGCATCGATCACCTGGCCTTGCCCACTGCGACTGGACTCCACGAGAGCGCACGCCACCCCGAAGGCCATCAGCATCCCGCCGCCACCGAAATCACCCACGAGATTCACGGGCGGCGTGGGCTTCGCGCCCTCCCGACCAAAGTGCGCGAGCGCGCCGGCGAGCGCGATGTAGTTGATGTCGTGACCGGCCGCCTGGGCGTACGGACCGTCTTGGCCCCAACCCGTCATCCGCCCGTAGACCAGCCGCGGGTTTCGGGCCAGGCACGCGTCGGGTCCGATCCCCAGCCGATCGGCCACACCGGGTCGGAATCCTTCGATCAGTGCGTCGGCCTGGACCACCAACTCCATCACCGTCTCGACCCCATCGCGGTGTTTGAGATCCACACCGATGGAACGACGCCCGCGGTTCAGGATCTCGAGGTTCTTGCGATCGAAGTTTCCCGTCACCGCCTGGGCGCGGTCCACCCGCACCACATCGGCGCCCATGTCGGCCAGCATCATCGCCGCGAATGGCCCCGGCCCAATACCTGCGATCTCCACGACCTTGATTCCCGACAACGGTCCCGACACTGCAGTTCCCTTCGACGTGTTCCAGCGATCTTCGATGCGCGGGCGACGTTAGAGCCGACGCGCCGAACGCGTCAGATCGCCGTGCGCGAGATACTGGCGACCCGAACTCAGCGAGGAGCATCAGATGGCCGGTACCGGATCGATGACCCAGGACGAGCGCGAGGGATTCCTCGCCGAACTCCATGTGGCGGTGATCGCGGTTGACGAACCGGGCCGAGGTCCGCTCGCGATGCCGATCTGGTACCTCTACCAAGATGGCCAGGTGCTCCTGTCGATGTCGACCAACTCGGTAAAGGCCAAGCTGTTGCGCGCGGCGGGACGCGCCACGCTGACCGTGCAATCCGAGACCGCGCCATACCAGTATGTGTGTGTAGAGGGCCCGGTCACCATCGAGCCGAAGTTCCACGACTCGCTCGAACTCGCCACTCGATATCTCGGTTCCGAGTTCGGCCAGTGGTACGTCGACGCCAACCCCGATACCGGCGACACCGTCACCGTGGTCCTGAGGCCCGAGCACTGGCGCACCCACGATTACAACAAGGAACTGGCCTGAACGACGACCCGCATCATCGATGTTCGAACGCACGAGGCCATGGGGCGAACCCACGGGATTGGGCGGACCTACGCCAAAGGTGGCAAGAATGCACCGGTGAAGATTCGCCTTGACCCCGCAGATGAGTACATGCACGCGTTGGAAGACGCTTCCAACTTCAACGAAAGCATGTACTTCAACGTGTACGACCCCGCCGAGAAGATCGGGGGATTCCTGCGGCTCGGCAACCGCGCCAACGAGGGCTACGCCGAGATGACGACCTGCCTCTATCTGCCCGACGGTCGCGTCGGCTTCATGTACGGCCGCCCCGAGATCGCCGACAACGACGCATTCCACGCGGGTGGCATGAACTTCGAAGTGGTCACGCCGTTCGAAGCTTTGCGGACCACCTACACCGGCAAGGTCTGCATCCTCGACGAGCCGCTCCAGATGGCGAACCCTCGCAAGGCCTTCACCGAGAACCCCTACCTCGAATGCCACGTCGAGCTGGACTACCGCGGCATCGCACCGATGTTCGGCGGCGAACCGGTCAACGACGACGGCTCCCCACTCACCGAAGACCTCTCGGGCGGGTTCGCGCGCGGCCACTACGAGCAGCACGTCGGCGCGCGCGGTGTCATCCAGGTAGGTGACGAGGAATGGGCCGTCGACGGTTACGGACTCCGTGACCACTCGTGGGGGCCACGCTTCTGGCAGGCACCGTGGTGGTATCGCTGGCTGACCATGAACTTCGACGACCACAGCGGATTCATGATTTCGATTGTCACATCACGAGACGGCAAGCAGCGCATCGGTGGCATCGCGCTCGAGGACGGCGAGTACCGCCACATCGACCGCGCCACGATCGAGACCGACTGGGTGGGAGACGACCTTTACCACCAAGAGATCCGCGTCACCGCAGGTGCGGGAGATCGCGAATACGAGATCACCGGAAGCGTGTTGAACCTGATCCCGTTGCGAAACCGGCGCACCTCACCCGAGGGAGAGCAACTCGTCACCCGCATCTCGGAAGGTATGACCGAGTGGCACTGGGACGGCCACACCGGGTACGGCCTCTCCGAATACCTCGACCAGATCGTCGACGGCAAACCCGTAGGTTGGGAAGGCTGACTATCGATTCCTGAAGGTGCCGTCGAGGACCTGCGGGTCGTCGGCGTCGAGCTGCCACAGGGCCAGTGCGGCCTCGGCCGGATCGTCGGCGGCCGCACGTTCGGGCATGCCGGCGAAGCCAAGGAGCTGACGCGCGCGCGCGGGCAACGTGCGCGCAAGTTCCGGTCCCACACCAACGGCCACCGCTTCTTCGGGCGTCAACCACCCCACCAGGTAGGAGAGGTACAGCGCCTTGCGCCAACGATCGGCCGTGGTGTTCGCACCGCCACCATGCACGAGGCTGCCGAGATAGACGAGCGCGTCACCCGGTTCCAACTCAACCTGTACCGCGAGTGACGCGTCGATCGGCCGATCCAGGGGCCACCGATGACTGCGCGGAATCACATACGTCGCGCCCACCTCGGTGTCGTAGTCGCCGAGCGCGACGAGTACCGAGATTTGGAGCGGAACCCCAATCTGCGCGGCGAAGTTCCAGTTCAGATCGTCGCGGTGTAACGCCTGCCTCTCGTTGCCCGGTCCGATGAAGATCGTCTCGGACTGGCTCATCCAATAGTCACCGCAATACGGCAGGAGCACACGGTCCGCAAGATCCAGCAGCGTCGGATTGAGCAGGTACTCGTCGATGAACGTTGGGCTCTTGGCGGGGATTCCTTGGACGCGCACCGTGTTCGATCCGTAGAACGAATCGTCGAATCCCTCGCGGAAACCAGGCTGGCGGGCATCCACGAACGGCTTCAGCTCCGCGTCGACACGCTCCACGGTGTCCGGGCCCAGCAAGCCCTTGATGACGAGGCCGCCGTCGCGGTCGATCGTCTCGAGCAGGAGGTCGGAGTCGGCGTCGGGGGCGAGGCGAGTGAGACCGTCACCAGGACGGTTCGAGCGCCGTGACCACGCCGCGCCGAGAATTGCGGAAGCACGTGCGAGCAAGGGTCCATTCTCCCATCCGCGGACTGACCAAACGGGTATCGGTCGATAATGCCTACCGCAGTAGGACTATCTGTCTCCTCATGGTACGGCTCGGCGGGGCCGGAATTCAGTCGCGGCGCGCCCGACCACACGACATCGTCGTGAGGATCGCCGGGCCCTGGAGTCGGAATCGCTTCACCGTCTCCACCGTCAGCCCCGCCGCAGTCGCGAGTTCTGCGGCATCACGCGTGAGGTGACAGCCGCCACCGATTCGACGTTGGATCGGCTCGAACCGACGTTGCCGCGCCAAGACCTTCGGGTCGTCGCTGCGACCATGTTCGATGAACTGCAGGACGCCGCCGGGGCGCAGCACCCGCACCACCTCGTTCATCGCCGTGGAGATGTCGGGAATCGTGCAGAGCGTGAAGGTGGAAAGCACCGCATCCGCCGAGCCATCCGCGAGCGGGAGCGAGGCGCCGTCGATCCCAACGAACTCAATCGGCGGGTGCGCGACCTTGGCCATCCGACGCCTCGCGATTTCGCGCGCCTTCATCGATGGTTCCACTGCCAGGATCCGCTCGACCTCATCGGGATAGAGGCCCAGATTCGTGCCCGATCCAAACCCGAGTTCGACCACGGTGCCCGCCAGCCCGTCGAGCGCCGGACGTCGGACCGGAATCATTCGCTTCCCGCCACACGTGCACTCAACCACATGAGGCAAAACGTGTTCGGTATACCAGCTCACGACGTCAGGGACCGCTCGGCAGCTCTCAGCCGCGCACTCAGCGCGCCGAGGAGCTTCACTCCGACGCTCGGATATTCCTTGAGCAGCGCGCGGAAGTTGAACTCGGCGATCGACCAGGTCACGAGCGGCGACGTCGCGATGATCGTCGCGGTGCGCGGATAGCCGTCGAGTACGGAGAGCTCTCCAAAGTAGGAGCCCTGGCCCAGGGTGGCCCGCGTTCGCCCGCCCGTCATGACCTTCGCGGTGCCTGACTCGATGAGGAAGAACCGACCGCCAAGCGCGCCCTCTTCGAGCACCACCGCGCCCTCCCGAAACCGCACCGGTTTGGCCAGGTTGGCCAATCGGCTGAGTTCCCGACGCGACAATTCAGAAAAGAGCGGCACCTTGGCCAACAAGTCGACATCACAGCGTTCCACCACGTTGACCTCCCAGTTCGCCTGCAGGCTACCGGCGCCGCGGACCAACCCGCGTTGACCCTACGAGGATGCCGCTCAGGACCGACTCGCACCCGAGCCCTAGGTTGTGTGTCGATGTCCACCGTTGATGCCGAACGTCTTGCCGCCGCATGCACCCGCCACCTCAGCGGTCCGGCCGCAATCACCGAACTTCGGCGCCTGTCCGGTGGCGCGTCGCGCGAAACCTGGGCCTTTGATGCGACCGTGGCCGACATCGCGCACGCCCTCGTGTTGCGTCGCGACCCCGGCGCCTCTATTGGTCAGACCGACCGCTCCACCGAATTCGAGTTGCTCCAGGCCGCGGGGAGCGCCGGGGTCGCAGTGCCGGCCGTGACCTTCTTGCTCGAACCCGCCGACGACCTCGGTGCCGGCTTCGTCATGGCTCGCATCGAAGGTGAAACCATCCCGCGCAAGATCCTGCGGGATCCCGAGTACGTCGCCGCACGCTCCCGACTCGTCGCCCAATGTGCGCGTGCCGCGGCCGGAATCCACGCGGTCCCCGTCGACGCGCTGCCGAAACTCCCCCTGCAAGACATCGCCACGTTGATCGATCAGTACCGAGGGATCGTCGATGTACTCGGTGAGCCGCATCCTGCGTTCGAGCTCGGCTTCCGGTGGCTCACCGATCACGCCGCGGAACTCCCCCAGACGCCGCCCGCGCTGGTGCATGGTGACTTCCGCAACGGCAACTTCATCGTCGGACCCGACGGGTTGCGCTCGGTGCTCGATTGGGAACTCGCACATCTTGGTGATCCCATCGAAGATCTCGGCTGGTTGTGCGTGAAGTCATGGCGGTTCGGCAACATCGATCAGCGAGCCGGCGGATTCGGTTCCGCCACGGAACTGCTGGCCGCCTACGAAGCCGCGTCGGGTCACGCCATCGCCAAGAACCACCTGCATTTCTGGGAAGTGTTCGGCACCCTCAAATGGGGCGTCATCTGCGAAATGCAGGCGGCATCGCACCTCCAGGGGTTCGTCCGGTCGGTGGAACTCGCGGCATTGGGACGCCGGATCGCCGAGATGGAATCCGATCTTCTGGATCTGCTCGACCCCTCACCCACCGGTGCGGCCGGCGATGCGATCCCAGACGATGCGATCCCCAACGATCCCGCGCCCAGCATCCAGGATCGTCCCACCGCGGTCGAGCTCGTGGAGTCAGTTCGCGAGTACCTCGAGCGGGATGTGATGACCGGCGAGGGACGCGTCGCATTTCATGCGCGTGTCGCCGCGGGCATCCTTGCGATGGTGGAGCGCGAACTCACGGCCGGCCCGGAGCCCTATGCCGCGGAGCACGAACGGCTCGCCAATCTCTTGGCCACCGAGGGCTCAGTGCGCGATCTCAACATCGAACTCGCGCGCCGTATTCGTGCCGGTGAACTCGACCATCAACACGGCGAAGTGTTGGCGGTCGTGCGCGCGTCGGTACGTTCGAAGCTCTCGGTGAGTAACCCCCGCTACGTAACCGTCCAAACCTGAGGAAGAGTCCGTGCGCATCGCTACTTGGAACGTCAACTCGTTGAAGGCCCGCCTCGAACGCGTCGAAGAGTGGCTGGAGTACGCACAGCCCGACGTGTTGTGTCTCCAAGAGACGAAGCTGGCCGACAAGAACTTCCCGGCGCTCGCGTTCTCGGCGCTCGGCTACGAGAGCGTGCATTTCGGGTACAACCAGTGGAACGGCGTAGCGATCCTGTCGAAGGTTGGCATCGACAATCCCCAGAACGGCTTCGGCCCCGAACTCGAGGATCCGTACGCGGAGGACGCCCGGATGCTCGCGGCCACGTGTGGCGGGATTCGCGTGGTCAGCGTGTACGTGCCGAACGGGCGGGAGGTGCCGAGCGAGTTCTACGACCGCAAACTCGTGTGGTTCGAGCGTCTCGCCGAATGGCTTGATACGCATCACAGCCGCACGGACTCGGTCGTCATCACCGGCGATTACAACGTGGCGCCCGAAGACCGAGACGTATGGTCGCCCAAGGCTTTCGCCGGTTCCACCCATGTCACCGAGCCCGAGCGCGCCGCGGTAAAACGGCTGGAGGATTGGGGCCTCATCGATACCTTCCGCCGCATGTACGACGACGACAATCTCTACAGCTACTGGGACTACCGCCGCGGCGATTTCCACCAAGGACGAGGTATGCGTATCGACCTCGTGCTCGCCACCGAGCCCGTCGCAAACCGGGTGACCTGGGCAATCGTCGACCGCAACGCCCGCAAAGGGAAGCAACCATCCGATCATGCGCCCGTGGTGATTGACCTCGCGAACTGACCACGTCGTGCGAAGCCGCCCGGTTTTGACCACCGAGGTACGCTGCAGTCCGACCACACCGCAGTAGCGTCTCACGCCATGTCCACACCAACTGACTTCGCGTCCCGCCGCTCCGACTCTGGTCGCAGCACCACGACCACCGTGATCGCCATCGCTGTCGCGCTGGTCGTCGTCGCCGGAGCCGCCTTCGGCGTGTACAAGTTGACCCGGACCAAGGACAAGGGCACGCCGATCGCAACGACGGTAAAATCGGTGTTCACGGCATGGCAGGACGGCGACAAGGCCGCCGCCGGCGCCCATATGACCGACTCGGCATCGACCGACCTCTTCGCGATCAAAGCCGCCGACGGCAAGGGCCTCGTGTTCGGTAACTGTCAGAGCGTCGGAGCGACGGTATTTCCGCTGTTCTGTCGCTGGACACGTCCCGGGGGCCAGCTCGGCATGCGGGTGGTCCGCGACGGGGAAAAGAACGTGATCGACGCGATTAGCTACGGACCCGCTGGGCTTCCGCCCGCCGTCTCCACCCCGCCGTCCACCTAGGAAGCGCGCCGAGAAAGATACCGTCGGGTACTCGCGGCCGTTTAGCCGCGGGCTTTCAGCGCCTCGATCAGTTTCGGCACCACCTTGTGGACGTCGCCCACGATGCCGAGGTCCGCGACCGAGAAGATCGGCGCCTCGCCGTCCTTGTTCACCGCGATGATGTTGTCCGAGCCCTTCATGCCCACCATGTGCTGGGTGGCGCCGCTGATGCCGAGTGCGATGTAGAGCTTCGGCTTCACGGTCTTGCCGGTCTGGCCAACCTGCTTGGAATACGGAACCCAACCGGCATCCACGATCGCACGCGATGCGCCGGAAGCGCCGCCCAAGATCTTCGCGAGATCGTCCACGAGCGGCCCGTAGTTCTCTGCCGCCCCGATACCGCGCCCGCCCGAGACCACGATCGTGGCTTCCTCGAGCTTGGGCCCTTCGCGCTCCTCAACATGACGCTCGAGCACTTTGGCCTCTGCGCCCCGACCGGCATCCACCGCACCGACCACCACAACCTCAGCCGCCGCGGCGGCACCGGGCTCAGCCACAAACGACTTCGGCCGGATAGCCGCAAGGCCGGGCTTGGCCCCGTCGAACTTGGTATCCACCAGTGTGTTGCCGCCAAAGATCGCGGTACCGACGATGATCGAGTCGCCATCAACTGCCAACGTCATGCCGTTGGTGATGACCGTGCGGTCGAGCTTCACCGAGAGACGCGCAATCGCATCACGACCGTCGTAGGTCTGCGCGAACAGGATCAGGTCGGGTGCTTCGGCATCCACGAGGCTCGCGATCGCGGCGGCACCAATCACCCCCGCAAGACTGTCGCCCGCGTCCACTGAGAACACTTTGGCCACGCCATGCGCGCCGAGCTCGGGCGCAACCGCGGCCGCGTTCGTGCCGACGTAGATGCACTCGACCGTGCCGAGCTCACGAGCCTTGGTGACCAGCTCGAGGGTGGCGGTGGTGGGCTTGTCGCCCTCGGACTCTGCATAGACCCAGATCTTCATGATGTGTCTCTCCCCAACCCTCAGATGACCTTGAGCCCGTCGAGGAACTCGACGACCTTCTCGAACGCAGCACCGTCGTCTTCGATCTTTTCTCCGGCCTCACGAGCGGGAGCGGCGGCCACGGTGACGATCGTCTGATTCGCGGTGATGGCCTCATCGGTGAGCCCGAGGTCCGTGACGGTGACTTCATCGACCGGCTTGGACTTCGCCGCCATGATTCCCTTGAACGACGGGTAGCGCGGCTCGACCACGCCAGCGGTGACGCTCACGACTGCCGGAAGCGATGCCGCCACGACGTCGTATCCGGCTTCGGTCTGACGCTGGATGGTCGCGGTTCCGTCTTCGATGTCCACCTGCTTCGCGAACGTGAGCGACGGCCAGCCGAGCAGCTCCGCGACCTGGGCGGGGATCGTGCCGGTGTACCCGTCGGTTGACTCGGTGGCAGTGAGGACCAGGTCGATGCCACCCGCGCGTTCCACACACTTGGCAAGCACCTTGGCCGTGGTGAGCGAGTCGGCACCAGCGAGGGCGCCGTCGGAGACGAGAATCGCCTTCGCCGCACCCATCGCCAACGCCGTACGAAGGCCCGAGACCTCGTTGTTCGGCGCCATCGAGATCAACGTGACCTCACCGCCGCCGGCCTTGTCCACCAACTGCAACGCCATTTCGACGCCGTAGCTATCGGATTCGTCGAGGATGAGCTTGCCCTCACGCTTCAGCGTGTGGTCACTCTCGAGTTCGCCCGGCACCGCCGGGTCGGGGATCTGCTTCACGCAGACGACGACGTTCATTCAGGCCGCTCCCAGAGACAAGTGGGGCCCGCCACGGTTGTGGGCAGCCCCTCGGAATGCGGTCGAGATTCTGACCGCCGGGCCGCGCCGAAGTCGAAGCGGGGGCCCAAACTGTGCCGCAGGCCCCAGCCGCACCGAGCGGAGCTCGCCACGTCCAACAGATTTGGTCCTGCCTTGGGTTTCTGGCGTCCCGCAGGGAAATACTGTGCCCGTGATGTCAGCCGCCCGTGATTTCGACCTTCTGATCATCGGCGCCGGGCCTGCCGGCGCTGCGGCGGCAATCACTGCGGCGCGGGCCGGCCGCAGCGTTGTCGTGATCGACCGGGCATCGTTTCCCCGGGACAAGACCTGCGGCGACGGTCTCACCACCGGTGGGCTGCGAGTTCTGGAATCGCTCGGCCTCCCGGTCGCTTCGCTCGCCACCTCGTCGTCGGTGCGCGAAGTCGTCGTGGTCTCGCCGACGGGACGCCGCATCGGGCTTCCGCTCCCAGCCGTCGGCGAATACGCGCGCGTCATGGCGCGCGTTGATCTCGACCTCGCGCTGGTGCAACATGCTCGATCCGCCGGTGCAACCGTGCTCGAAGACTGTGCGTTAGCTCAGCTGAAATGCGGGGCGACCGAGGTGGAAGCCACCGCGGTCGACGGCACGATCTTCCGAGCGCCGTTCGCGATCGCGGCCGACGGCAACTATTCGACCGCCCGCCGACTCCTCGATCCCGACGCCGCTCCGGTCCTCGGCGAGTGGTCCGCGTTCCGTCAGTATTTCTCGGGCGTGGACGACGACCGCCTATGGGTGCTGTTCGAACGTGATTTCCTTCCTGGGTACGCGTGGGTGTTTCCACTGCCCGGCGGGCGCGCCAACGTGGGGATCGCGATCCCCCGCGGCCCCACGATCACTGGGAAGGTGCTCGCGCAGAAGTGGCGAGAACTTCTCACGCACCCGTCGATGCTCAACATCCTCGGACCGCGAGCCACTCCCGAGGGCACGCACCGCGCCTGGCCGATTCCGAGCCACCTCGCGCCGGACCGGCTCGTCACCGACCGTGTGCTCTTTGTGGGCGACGCCGCGGGTGTGGTCGACCCGATGACCGGCGAAGGGATCGCCCAAGCGTTGGACACCGGCGTGCTCGCCGCCCGCGCCACCGCCGGTGATCGCCTTCCCGGGGTGGTCGCGGCGAGCTATCGCGCCGAGGTCGAGCGCACCCTCGGCCGTGACCTGCGCTTTGGCCAGCGGTTACAACGGGTCCTCGCACATCCCCTGGGTGCGAATGGCGCGCTCCGGATCGTCGACCTCAATGGCTGGACCCGGCGCAACTTCGCGCGCTGGATGTTCGAGGACTACCCCCGGGCGCTCCTGTTCACTCCCGACCGCTGGCACCGCCACATGCTCACTCCCCCGCCGCCCTACGCGTCCTGACCCCCACGAACTTGCGTCACTTTCCCACCGCTCAGGTGGGAAAGTGGCGCAAGTTCGGGATAACAGAAGTGATCGTGGCACCGGCGCCGGGTTCCACGATGACCTTGGCGTGTTCCTCGGGATGGCGAAGAATCTCGAACGCGTCGGGCACACCGTCGATACCGACGACGCCGGTGATGAGCGGCGACGCGTCGATCTCTCCCTCGGCCAGTTGGCGGAGTGTGTCGGCGAACTCGGCCGGGTCGTAATAGATCACGAACTGGAACTGGAGTTCCTTCGCGATCGCCACCAACGGCAAGAAGGTGTCGGGCTCCATGCAGACGCCAACGATCGTGATGCGAGTTTGGGGCGGTACCGAGCGGCAGATGTCGTCGAGGATTCCCGGGATCCCGATCGCTTCGAAGACCACCGGTGTTGCACCACCGGCCGCTCGGTTCCATCCGTCCATCGCAGTCTCTACCGCGGGATCCACCACCGTGGTCGCACCCATCGACGCGGCCAGTGTGCGTCGACGCGGTGAGAAGTCACTCGCCACGATCTGTTCGATCCCCTGACCCTTCAGCACCGCGATGAGTGCGAGCCCGATCGGTCCGGCACCGAGCACGAGCGCGCCTTCACCTTTCGCGATGCCGGACTTGTTGACCGCGTGGACCGCCACGGCAACCGGTTCGGTCAGCGATGCAATACGCGGGTCGAGTCCGTTCGGTACGGGCAGGCACATCCCGGCCGTGAGTTGCATCCGCTCGGCGAAGGCGCCCACGTAATTGTTGGAGAAGCCGAGCAGCTCGAGGCCGTGGGGAGCGAACGCCATCGGCATGCTCACGACGAGGTCCCCCGCCTTGATCGGCACCCCCGCGGTCTCGGCTCCGAGTTCGAGCACTTCCCCGCAGAACTCATGGCCCATCACGAAGTCGGCGTCCGGGTCGAACGGATTGTCGAGACCACCCATGCCGGAGAGCGCGAGCATCGCGTCGGCGTGGCGCAACGTGTGCAGGTCAGAACCGCAAATACCGCACGCCTTCACCGCGATCAACGCCTCGCCGATCGCCGGCACCGGTTCGGCGACCTCGTCGACCACCATCTGACCTCGTCGTGCAATCGCAGCGCGCATAGGGCCGAGCGTGCCCGGCGTTTGACCGCGCGGTCAAGCGCGGGGCACGCTGCGCCACATGGCCATTGATTTCTCTTTGTCGCCCGAGCTCGAGGCAATACGCGAGAAGACGCGTGATTTCATCGACACCGTCGTCAAGCCCGCCGAAGCGAAGATCGTGCGCGACGATCGGAAATCGCTCATCGCCGCGATCATCGAGATGCGCACTGAGGCGCAGAAACGTGGTCTCTGGCTCCCCCACATGCCCGAAGAGTGGGGCGGTATGGGGCTCAGCCACGTGGAACTCGCGATGGTGCAGGCCGAAGCCGCGAAGTCGGGCTTCGGGCCCTACGCCATCAACGCGCAGGCGCCGGACGAAGGCAACATGCACACGCTCCTGCACTGGGGTACCGATGACCAGAAGGAGAAGTACCTCCGTCCGCTCTGTGAAGGCCGTGCCCGTTCGTGTTTTGCGATGACCGAGCCCGAAGTTGCGGGATCGGATCCCACCCTCATCCAGACCCGCGGATATCAAGATGGCGACGAGTGGGTGATCAACGGCCACAAGTGGTTCATCAGCGGGGCCCGCGGCGCGAGTTTCGCGATCCTGATCGCGCGCACCGAGGAGCAGCCCGACATGAAGCAGGCCGCCAACTCCGCGTTCATCATCGACCTTCCGCACGAGGGTTGGAACGACGTGCGTGAAGTCGAGACCATGCACGGCGGCACCGGACACTCCGAGATCGTCATCGAGGATCTACGCGTGCATAACGATCAGATGCTGGGCGGTCGCGGGCAGGGTCACCTGCTCGGCCAGTTCCGTCTCGGCCCGGCACGGCTCGCGCACTGCATGCGCTGGATCGCGCAAGCCGAGATGGCGCTCGACATGATGGTGGATCGCTCGCTCAACCGCTACTCGCACGGGTCGTTGCTCGCGGAGAAGCAGGGTATTCAATGGATGATCGCCGAGTCCACGATCGAGCTCTACCAAGCGAAGCTGATGGTGTTGCATTCGGCGTACAAGATCGACCGGAAGGAAGACTTCAAGTCCGAGGTCTCGATGACCAAGCACTTCGTGGCCAACGCCCTGAACCGCATCATCGACCGCGCGATCCAGGTGCACGGCGCACTCGGATATTCCACCGACACCCCGTTGGCCAACATGTTCCAGCACGCCCGTTGGGCTCGCTTCGCCGACGGTGCGGATGAGATCCACCTCATGCGCACCGCAGAGCGCGCCATCGCTGCCTACAAGGACAGCGGCACCACCGCGTCGGCCACGGGATCGCTCCCGATCTAACCGCGCCCCGATCTAACCGCGCCCCGATCTAACCGCGCCGTGTTGGCAGTGCCCCTACCCGTTCATTGTGCGTGAGCCCTCCCCACTCAGGGAATCCGCACAATGAACGTGTGTCGCGAGCGCGTATGGCCGATGAGCGACGGTCGGCGGTGACGCGTGCCGGACGTTCCGCCGCGGCCCGGGCGAAATTGGGGTACACCCGGCGCAACGTGACCCACCGGCCGGACGCGTCGAGTTCGATCCCCACGGTGTTGAGCGAAACACGAATCGTGTAGATGACGACCATGATTGCGGCAGCGACCGCCGCAATCGCGAACGCCCCCCGCCGCCGCCGCGACCGATGATCCTGCAGTAATCAGGTGGTCAAGGGCGGGCGGAAAAGAAGGGCATCGTCACCGAACGCGGACGTCACGAACACCACGCCATGGATCGTTTGGAAATACCGCTTGAACGGCGACAGGTGCCCGAGCCGGGTCGGGTGCTGGTGCCAATGCAACAAGATCACGGGTCGTCCAGAACGCCCACGGTCGCGACCTGCCCGGCTTGGCCTCGGTGACGGGCCCGCCCACGATCCACCACGCACCGACGCGGGCAACCGCTACGAGATCGGCATGGGGGAACTGACGGCGGAAACTCTCGACCTCGTGCCAGTTCGAGCCGTCAGACGACGTGACGAACGCGCCGCGCGCATCGACCGCTTTCGCCGTGCTCACGTCGAACCATTCTGCTCCGAGGATTCCGCGTCGAGTGTCACCGACGAGATGGCCCTCCAGCTTCTGGGGAGTGCTCCCGTTGACAGGGCTCCAGACCCGATCGTCCGCTGAATGCATGACCCGCGACGCACCCGCCACCGACAGGTCAAGAGCGAAGTACTCACCGCGGAAGCGAACGCCATCGGAAAGACCGCTCATCTGCGGCGGATGCAGATCCGAGATTCGCCGCCACGTCTCGCCGTCGTGCGACATGTATGCGCTGATTGTCCGTTGTCCGTCCATCGGTCCTCGACGGACGGATACCAGGAATCCACTCGGCGTGACCGCCGGATCGAGGAAGGCTGAGCCCGAAAAATGGCGCGTGCGGCGCCACGCGTGGAGATCCTTCGACGCGTACACGCGCATTCCCGAAGCCGTCTGCCACGACAGCAGGTGATGGCCCCGAATGGAGGCGAGGGCCGCCGATCCCACACCACCCGCACGTGGCGCTCCGCGGGAGGCCGGAGACGTCGATCGGCTCCCAGGTCTGCGCATCGCCGGACGACCAGAGCAATGGCGCGCCGTAGTTGCCATCTTCCTGCTCGCGCCGGGATATATGACGCTGACCCTCAGCGATGAAGCGGCCACCGATATACGCGATCGGCCGCGCATCGAGGTGACGGCCGAACGCGCGCTTGATCGAGAGGCGGCTCCATCCGCGCGGCACGTCCGACGCATCCGATCCACAACCACCCAACGTCGCGATCGCCAATACCACGATCGCTGCACAGGAAATCCGAGTCACGGACCGGCCACGAATCATCACTGCCCCCTTTTCTCACCGTGAGCGTACGGAGCGCACCCTTGCGCACAAGCACCGGGCCGCGTGCGCCCCGGTATGGTCGATACCGTGGGAAGGCCGGAGCGAGAAGACGGATGGTTGATCGGCGGACCGGAGACGCGGGCCGTCGAGATTCAGCCGTACGACGCGGCCTGGCCGCAGCGGTTCGCCACCCGAAAAGATCCGGATCGACGCCGCGCTCCCTGGAACATCGAGCATCGACCACATCGGATCAACAAGCGTGCCCGGCCTCGGCGCGAAACCGATTGTCGACATCATCGTGAGCATCGATCCGTTCGACGCGGATCGGATTACTACGAGCCTCGAAGCCGCGGGCTACCAACTCCGAGTGCTCGAACCGAGTCATCTCATGTTCCGCACCCTCGAGCGCGATGTGCACATCCACCTGTGGGCGGATCCGGCCCAGACCGCACGGCACCTGCTCTTCCGCGACTGGCTCCGCCAGAACCGCGAAGACCGAGTGCGTTATGAAGCCGTCAAGCGCGAGCTCGCAACCAAGACCTGGCGCGACATGAACGACTACGCCGACGCGAAGGGCCCCGTCATCTCCGACATCACCACCCGGGCCAAAGCGTGGGCCACGGCGCGACGCGCGACCCCATAGAGAACGCGGGGACGACACTCCGCAACCGTTCAATTGCCCTCAACGACCGCGTACGGTCACCCTGGGGCAATTGAACAGCCGAGCGCCGTGCATGAGTCGGCGGACGAAGCCTCAGCGCGGCGGGAGCACCTCGAGATCCGTCCGGGCAAAGTCGTTTCCGGTGCACAAGATCGGATAGCCGGTGCGCTCGGCGAGGGCGTAGGTGAAGCAATCACCGAAGTTCAACCGCGCCGGGTGCCGGCCGCGACCGAACCGACGCCAGGCGGCCACAGCCGCTTCGGCGTCGTGGCGATCGAGGGAGATCACGGAAAGGCCGGCCTCGCGCATCAAGCGTTCGACTGCCTCGAGTCCATACGGACGTGACCGGTGCTCCATCACGATCCCGGACTCGGTCAGTGAAGCTGCCGACATCAGTCGCTCGCGGGCCGACCAGAGTTCCGAGGTCAGGCGTTCCCACCCATCCTCTTGGGTGATGATCGCGACGATCGCCGACGAGTCGACCACGACACCAGTCACGAGGGCAGCCCGTGTTCGTCATACCCAATGATCTCGTCGTCGGAGCGCGGATCATCGATCAGGTAGGAACGGGCGTCCGCACCGATACGACGGATGCGCTCGACGAAGAGGTCCTGATCCCGCGCCGTCTCCTGCCGGGCCAGCCGCTCGCGTAGGGCAATCAGCACCGCGTCGGTGATCGACTCGTGGGTCTTTGCCGCGAGTTCACGCGCCAACCGCTCTACTTCGTGATTCTTGATACTCAACGCCATCGGTCCATATTACTACCTAGACAGATGCCTAGGTAGCTCCGCTCGAGATCCTGCCCACCGGTAGGGTCCGCGGCGTGACCGAGCACTCCACGAACGACGACGCTCCGCCCGAGCGCTCCAACACCGTCGACGAGCCTTGGCAGCCCGAGCTGACCCAACTCGCTCGGCGCCGCGCCATGGCCCAGGAGATGGGCGGGGCGGACAAGGTCGAGCGCCATCACGGCCAGGGCAAGCTCACCGTCCGCGAGCGCATCGACGCCCTGCTCGACGCGGGCACATTCCGCGAGGTCGGCGAGCTCACCGGCCGCGCCACCTACGACGCCGACGGCAACCTCCAATCGGTGATGCCCGCGAACTTCGTGATGGGTCGCGGCGAGATCGAACACCGCCCGATCGTCGTCGGCGGAGACGACTTCACGGTTCGTGGCGGCGCGGCCGACGCGTCGATCTTCCAGAAACAGGTGATGGCCGAGCGCATGGCGCACGACTTCGGTCTCCCCATCGTTCGCCTGGTGGACGGTTCCGGCGGCGGGGGCAGCGTGAAGACGCTCGAGACCGAACGGCGATCGTTCGTGCCGTTCAACCCCGGCTGGGAATGGGTCGTGGCCAACCTCGGACGCGTGCCGGTGGTTGGTCTGTGCCTCGGCAGCGTTGCCGGGTTGGGCGCGGCGCGCGTGGTGACGAGTCACTACTCATTGATGGTGAAGGGACCGAGCCAGCTCTTCGTGGCCGGTCCGCCGGTGGTGAACCGGCTCGGCATCGAGACCGTCGACAAGGAGACCCTCGGCGGCAGCCACATCCACACGCGCAACGGTACGGTCGACGACGAGGTGGAGAGCGAAGCGGAAGCGTTTGCCCGCGCCCGCGCGTTCCTCTCCTACCTGCCGAGCTCGGTCGAGGAACTCCCACCGCGCGCTGAGCCCACCGACGACCCGAACCGCGCCGAGCACGAGTTGCTGCGCGCAATCCCGCGCGAACGCCGCCGGGTGTACCAAGCGCGTTCCATCATCGAACGCGTCGTCGACCGCGTCGTCGACCATGGCCCGGACCGCGCGACGAGCTTCTTCGAAATCGGCAAGATGTGGGGCCGGTCCGCGATCACGGGGTTGGCGCGCCTCGATGGGTGGCCGGTCGCGGTCCTCGCCAACGATCCCTACCACTACGCGGGTGGTTGGACCGCCGATGCATCACGCAAGGTGGAGCGATTCATCGATCTCGCAGAGACGTTCCGGTTGCCCGTAGTGCACCTCGTCGACAATCCGGGTTTCGTCATCGGCACCGAGGCCGAACAGCAGGCCACCATTCGTCACGGCGCCCGTGCCCTGGCCGCGATCTACCAAGCCACCGTTCCGTGGTGTTCGGTGATCCTGCGCAAGGTCTACGGAGTGGCCGGCGCAGCACATCAGAACGCGAGCCGGCTGTCGTACCGATTCGCGTGGCCGTCGGGCGAGTGGGGTTCGCTGCCGCTCGAAGGTGGCATCGAGGCCGCGTACAAGGCACAGCTCGAAGCGGCCGACGATCCCCACGCGTTACGCGCCGAGATCGAGACGCGTCTCGCCAAGGCACGCGATCCATTCAAAACCGCGGAGGTCTTCCTGGTCGATGACATCGTCGACCCCCGAGAAACCCGCCCGCGACTCTGCGAGTTCGCCAACCTCGCGGCGCCGCGGCGGCCCCGGTCCGGCCCGGCAGTTCGCACGCCGCGGCCCTGAGGGACAACATTCCTCGACCTCAAGGTCTTTCGCTCCGCGCCCAACGAACGCGACCGACCCGCTGATCGCCAAATGTCGGAATCGGGACCTCGGTCACAACCTGATCGGCAATGCCGCCAAACTCCGGGGCTGCGGCGATACGTCCGTAGACTTCCATGCGTGGCTTCCTCTGTCGACACCGGAACCGGCGCTCGCCCGACCGAAGGCTTCTGGCCGAACGCAGACCACTGGTCGGTTGCAATCCCGAACGTGACTCCACACCCGAGACCGGCAACGTTGGCCGAACATGGTTGGGTGCAACTCACCGATGCGCCGTTCACCGTTCCGTCCGCTGAGTTCGAAGCCCTCGAGTATCTCGATTGGAAGAGCGGCGGCGATACCAACTTCGCGCCCATCGCCACTGCCGACGGCCAACTCGATTGTCGCGGCTTCTGGAACGAAGGCGACGAACGTCCCGACAAGGACGCGACCTTCACCACGAATGCGTTGCGGTGCCCGACCATCGCCACCTACGTGGAAAGCGTAGGCGCGAACTTCGGACGCGTCCGCACGATCAAGCTCGAGCCCCAGGACCACACCGCCGCGATGCGATCGTTCCATCGCGACGACAACAACCGCTTCAACCCGCCCACCGACGGTTGGGTCGTGCGTGCGTGGTTGGAACTCAGCGACAATCCCGAGTCCTTCATGCTCCTTATGGATACCGGACCCGACGGACTTCCTGACCCCAGCACCGAGACGCGCGTTCCCTTGCACCGCGGCGCACGGTTCGTGGTCGACACCCAACGCTTGTGGCATGTGGTCGTGCACCCCGGTACCGAGGCGCGCTATGCGTTGATCAGCAGCTTCGAGAGTGGCCCCGCGCTCGATCGTTGGATCGACTCGCAACTTCCCTGAACCGTCGATGACATCGCGGTGAACCGCAGGTAGCGTCCGCAATATGACCGATCTCGACCGTCGAGCATTTCTCGGCCTCGGTGCCGGCGCTCTCACCGCCACCGCACTGGCCGCGTGTTCCAGCGATTCCACCGGTTCCAACGGCACCGCACCGAACCGTCACCCCACGCCCAACGGACTGGGAAATCCGAAGGACGCCCCGTTCGATCATGTGGTGGTGCTCATGATGGAGAACCGGTCGTTCGACCACCTCCTGGGATGGCTCCCCGGCGCCGACGGCAAACAGGCGGGCCTCGAATATCCCGACCTCAACGGGAAGCTGCACCCGACCTGGGACCTCGGAACCGACTATCAGAGCTGCAACTTTCTTGGCCCCGCCCACCAGTGGGAAGACGGTGTGCAGCAGCTCAACCACGGCAAGGGCGATGGGTTCCTGTTCACCCAGGTCGAGGAAGGACTGACCACACCGCACGACCGCTGGCCGGTGGGCTACTTCACCGAAGCCACCCTTCCGATCCTCGGCACCCTGGCCCGTCAATACACCACGTTCGACCACTACTTCGGCGCGCTGAACGCGGGCACCTGGCCCAACCGTTTGTACTTGCACGCGGCGGCCACCGATGTGGACATCACCGGCATCATCCTGGCCGACGGTGTTGCCGTGCCCGGTTCCAAAATCCAGACCGCGATCTGGGACCGCATCAAGGATGCCGGTTTGACCGGTGGCTACTACTCGTACGGCGAGCCGATGACGGCCGTCTTCGACTCGAAGAAGTACAACGACATCAGCCACCCCGTCGACGATTTCTTCGCAGCAGCCAAGGCCGGCACGCTGCCCAATCTCACGTTCGTCGAGCCCGACTACACCGAGGCATCAGAAGCCGCGGGCACCTCTAACGACATGCACCCGTACGGGAACGTCCGCGTCGGCGACGGCTACATCCAACGCGTCTACGAAGCGATCACCACGAGCCCGCAGTGGGAGAAGACCGTCCTCGTCATCAACTTCGACGAGTGGGGCGGGTTCTATGACCACATCGTTCCGCCCACGGTTGCCGACGACAACGTAAACCCGAACCCGGGCCCGCACCCCGACTACCAGCAGCTTGGCTTCCGCGTCCCGTGCATCGTGGTGTCGCCGTGGTCCCCCAAGTCGATCGTGACCGAGGGGCCCTATGAGCATTGCTCCATCTTGCGAATGGTGGAATGGCGGTGGGGACTCGAGCCGATGAGCCTGCGCGACAAGACCGCGAAGAACCTGGCCGACGCGCTCGACTTCTCCCTCACCCGGCCGCCCGTGAAGCTTCCGAAGTTCACGCCGCCGCCGTTGAGCGCGTGCAAACCTCCGGCGGCACTCTGAACGAACCGGTCGGCCAACTCGCTTTGACCCCACGCCGGCGCGTCGAGTCCAATGCAGCCCATGCGCTTCGGAACCTTCATGGCCCCGTTCCACCCCACGGGGCAAAGCCCCACGCTCGCGATGGAGCGCGATCTCGACACGATCGTGGCACTCGACCGGCTGGGTTTCGACGAAGCGTGGGTTGGTGAGCATCACTCGGCCGGTTTCGAGCTGATCGCTTCGCCCGAGGTCTTCCTCGGCATCGCGGCCGAGCGCACCAAGCACATCAAGCTCGGAACCGGCGTGAGTTCGCTCCCGTACCACCACCCGTTCATGCTGGCCGATCGAATGGTGATGCTGGATCACCTCACGCGCGGCCGCATCATGCTCGGAGTGGGCCCGGGCCAACTCACGTCCGATGCGCACATGCTCGGGATCCCGTCAGACCAGCAACGCCCGCGCATGGAAGAAGCGCTGAACGTGATGATGGCGTTGTTCCGGGGTGAGACCGTCACGTACGAATGCGAGTGGTTCACGGTGCGCGATGCCCGCCTGCAACTCCGTCCCTATAGCGATCCGTGTTTCGACATTGCGGTCGCAGCATCGTTCTCCCCCACGGGCGCACGGGCCGCGGGCAAGCACGGCATCGGCATGTTGTCGGTGGCAGCCACCGCGAAGCAGGGCATGGACTTGCTCGCACACCACTGGGATCTCTGGGAAGAGCTGGGACGCGAGAGTGGCCGACCCGCCGATCGATCCAAGTGGCGCCTCGTCGGTCCGATGCATCTCGCGGAGACGCGTGAACAGGCCGAACGGGAGGTGGAGTACGGGATCGCAGAGTTCTCGCGTTACTTCACCCATATCCTGCCCGCGGGGCCCGTGCAGGGCGACACCGCGGCCGAGATCATTGAGAACAACAAGGCCACTGGCTTCGCCACGATCGGCACCCCGGCCGACGCGATCGCCAAGATCCAGGAGCTGATCGATTCCAGCAACGGTGGGTTCGGTGCGTTCCTCCTCTTCGATCACAACTGGGCGCGGCCGTCCGAGAAAGCGCGCTCGTACGAGCTGTTCGCGCAGTACGTGATGCCCCACTTTCAGGGCCAGCTCGCACCGGTGCAGGCATCGTGTGATTGGGTCACCGGCAGCGGCGGCGAGTTCGTGGGGCGGGCCGCGAACGCAATCGCGAAGGCGATCGACGACCACGCCGCCGAACGCGCCAACCCCACGACCGCCACCTGAGTTGATCGAACAATGGCTCGCACGACCCACTCCTTTCTCACACCGTCCGGGCTCAACCTCGCGGTCCACGACTGGGGCGGCGCGGGCGACCCGGTCCTCCTCGCCCACCCCACCGGATTTCACGGCGTGGTCTGGCAGCCGATCGCCGACGGATTGGTGGCGCGTGATCGCAAGGTGTGGTCGTTCGACTTCCGCGGTCACGGCGATTCCGACCCGACCCCCGACGGCATCTACTCCTGGGATGGGTTCGCCGATGACGCCGACGCGGTGTTGGATCACCTCGAGCTGCGCGGCCATCCACGCCTCATTGCCGCCGGCCACAGCAAGGGCGGGGCATCACTGCTCACCATTGCCGAGCGCGACTCGTTGGCGCTTCCCTGCATCTGGGCCTACGAACCGATCGTGTTCCCAACGGATGTGCCGTTCCCAGTCGACCCCAACAATGCGATGTCTGTCGCAGCTCGCAAGCGACGAGCCAACTGGGCGTCACGCGATGAAGCGCTCGCTTCGTACGGCGCGCGGGCGCCACTCGCAGCGTTGCGCCCCGACGCGCTCCATGCCTACGTGGGCTATGGAATGCGAGACCTCGCCGACGGCACCGTCGAACTCAAGTGCCGTCCGGCCGACGAGGCGAACATGTACACGATGGGCGCGGCCAACGGCCTGTATCCGCGCCTCGCTGAGGTGACGTGTCCCACGCTCGTGGTGTGCGGTGGCGACAGTCGTTCGATCTCGCCGGCGTTGGGCGCGCAGATCGTGGAGCGGTTACCCAACGCAACCCTGGAAGTCTGGGAAGGACGCGGCCACTTCGGCCCGTTGGAAGATCCGGGCGCGGCCGTCGATTCCATGCTCAACTTCGGCAACTGATCCATCCGGGCGCCGAAGGCGAATCCCTCCTATGACGACGACGATCGACGACATCACTCCGGAGTATTTGACCGAAGCGCTCGGCCGGCCGGTGACGGCAGTGACCAGTGAGCCCGTCGGCGTCGGGGTGGGTCTCATCGGCCAGCTGTACCGAGTCACCCCAACGTACGGTGGCGGCGGCTCCGGGCCCGAGCACCTGATCGTGAAGCTGCCCGGCGCGACCGAAGCGGCGCGGTTCATCGCGCTGGTGTTGCAGATGTACGAGAAGGAGACCGGCTTCTACCGCGACCTCGCGGTGACCAGCGGAGACCTTTCCCCTGCGGCGCATCACGTGACCTTCGATCCCGAGTCCCATGACTTCGTGCTGTTCCTCGACGACGTCGGTGCCCATCGTCAAGCCGACCAGATCAGCGGGATCGGGATCGAGGACGCAGAGATCGCGGTGCGGGCCCTCGCCGGGTTGAACGCCGCGTGGTGGGAGCATCCCGAGCTGCTCGGAAGCGCGTTCCTCCGGCCGCTCGCCGAAGCTCCGTTTCCCGAAGCCGTGAGTATGAGCTACGAAGGCGCGTGGCCGAACGCACTCGAGTTGTACGGCCCGATGATGAGCGACGACATCAAGGCCTTCGGGGCGCGCTACGCGAGCCTGTTCCGCTGGTTCTGCGAACGACTCTGCGAGGCCCCGGTCACGATGACCCACGGCGACTGGCGCGGAGACAACCTCTTTTTCACCGATGATCCGGCATCACCGTTGATCGCGGTCGACTGGCAGCTCATCTCAGTGTCCAAAGGCATCAAGGACTTCGCGTACTTCGTGACCCAGAGCCTCCGACCCGTTGACCGCGCCGCCCACGAGCGCCGGTTGCTCCAGGTCTGGCTCGACGAACTCGCGGCGAACGGGGTGACCGATTACGGAATGGAACAGGCCTGGGAGGACTACCGCCTCGCGGTCGCGTGGGCGTTCGTGTACCCCGTGATCACCGCTTCCACGCTCGATCCCACCGACGAACGCGGTGCCGCCCTCACCTCGTCGATGCTCCACCGCTGCATTGCCGCCATCGAGCACCTTCACGCACTGGACCTCATCCCGGAAGGCTGAACTCCAGACTGTCGTTCAGGCGGTGCGAAATCCGTCGAGAACGGCGGCCCACCGATCGGGGTCGGATTCGTACGGGGCGTAGAACGAGAGCCGGTCGACGATGTCGCCGTAGCGGCCGAGGAGCAGCTTCGGGATCGCTTCCGGCTCGCCGACGACTGCGAAGGTTTCCAAGATCTCGTCGTCGATGAGTTCACCCATCTCCACCCACTTGCCCTGCTTCGACATCGCGTTGAGATCGGTCTGCAGATCGCCCCAGCCATGCAGTTCCAACACGCCGCGGTATGCGGGGGTCGAACCGTAGAACGCAATCTGCTGCTTGGTACCGGCGCGGGCCTTTTCCATCTGTGCATCATCCGCGCCCGTCACCACGAACAACGGTCCCGAGAGCTGGAAATCGGCACGGGACTTCCCGGCCTTCTCCCAGCCGCGTTCCAAAGCGGGGATCGTGACCTCGCGCACGTATCGCTCCGTAGTGAACCCGTGCAGGATGATGCCGTCGGCCACCTCACCGGCGACCTCGGTCATCTTCTCACCGACCGCAGCGAGGAACACCTTCGGCGGACCGCACTCGAGCGGACCGGGGTTAAAGAACGGCGTCATCAACGTGTGGCGGTAGAACTCGCCGTCGAACTGCAACGCCGTCCCGTCCTGCCAGTTCGCCCAGATCGCCCGCATCGCCAGGACGAACTCGCGCATGCGCGCCGCGGGATGCGACCACGGCATCGAGAACCGCTTCTCGATATGCGGCTTGATCTGGCTTCCGAGGCCCAGGATGAACCGACCGTCGGAATACCCCTGGAGATCCCACGCCGTGTTGGCGAGCGTCATCGGACTGCGAGCAAACGCCACCGCGATCCCGGAACCAACCTCGATCCGCTCCGTGTGCTCGGCCGCGATGAGCAGTGGGTAGAACGGATCGTGGCTGGTCTCCGCCGACCAGATCCCGTCGTAGCCCAGGTCCTCCTGAGACTTCGCCGAGGCCGCGATGGCGCGGATCCCACCGCTGCCGCTCGCACCGAGCGCACCAATTCCACCGTCGACCTTCATACGACCTCCTCGTACTGCTCGTCCAAGAACGGGCCGGACGTTAGACGGCCCAAGAACGGGCCGGACGTTAGACGGCCCACGATCGACGGCCCGCGATCGACGGCCCGCGAACGACGGCCCGCGAACGACGGTCCGACCGTGCTCATGCACCGTGGAGGTACACCAGCACGGTCAGTTCTCGACGGGAGTGTCACACCCCGCGGCTTTGATGCCTCCATGACTGACTCACCCATCATCTCGCTCGAGCGATTCGCGGCAGGCCGGTACGGGCTCTTCACCCGGGCACAGGCCCGAACCGCTGGCGCCACCGACCGGGTGCTCGCGCACCGGGTTGCCACCGCGCAGTGGGAGCGGATACTGCCAACCGTGTACCGGGTCGCGGCGGTGACCCCCACCTTTCGCCAGCGAGCCTTCGCCGGCACGCTCTGGTCCGCTGGCTTGGTGTCCCATACCGCCGCAGCTCGACTCTGGGCGCTCGAAGGAATCAACCACGTCGAGATACATGTGACCGTGGCACGGAGTCGCGGCTTGCGTCACGACGATGTCATCGTCCATCGGACCGACGACGTCATCGCGGCCGATCGCAGGATCGCACACGGCATCGCCACCACCTCTGCGCTGCGGACGGTCTTGGACCTTGCCCAGCTCCTCGACGCACCCGCGCTCGAGATCGCAATTGAGGACGCGTTGCGGCGGGGACTTTTCAGCACTGGCCAACTCCGCTGGCGGGCTGCGCAACGTTGCAGTCCCGGCGTTGACGGCGCGGCGACACTTGGCCGGCTCCTCCAGCAGCAGCAACTGGGAAAGACCGACAGCGGCTGGGAGCTTCGAGTGGCGCGCATCCTCACCGACGCCGGCTATCCGGAGCCCCTCCGCCAACTCGAGATCCAGACCATCGACGGCCGCCGCACCGTCGATCTCGCCTATCCCGGCCTCCGATCATCGTGTTCGAGTACGACAGCGATCAGTGGCACTCGGGGGTCCGACGCCGACACGCCGACGCGCAACGACGCAATGCGCTTCGCCTTTCCGGTTGCGTGGTGATCGAAGTCACCTCCGACATGGCGCGCGATCCAGCCCGACTCCTCGCGCTGGTTCAAGCCGCGGTCAGCGGTTTGGGTGCGCTCATGGACCCTCAGGGTTCACCACCGCACCCAAAGCGAACGAACGGGCCCGCTCTCAGCCCGGCGGCGACTGCCGTAGGCCCAAAGACCGACGGGTGTCTCACCCTCCCGGTACCCTGACGGCATGGGAGTAGGGATGCCGCGAGGCCTGTCACCGTCGTCGTTCTCGGCATTCAAGGACTGCCCACTGGCGTTCCGGTTCTCGTACCTCGATCGGTTGCCCCAACCGCCGTCGGCTGCGGCCAGTAAGGGCACGTTGGTCCACCGATCGCTCGAACTCCTCATGTTGCGTAGCCCGGAAGCTCGCACGATCGAGAACGCCTTGGTCGATCTCGAGACGGCCCGGCTCGAACTCGCACTGCACCCTGATTTCGCCGAGCTCGAACTCACCGACGAGGAGTGGGACACGTTCCATTCCGATGCGGCGACCCTCGTCCACAAATACTTCGAACTCGAAGACCCAACCACGATCGTCCCCATCGGTTTGGAACTCCGTCTCGCGGCCACCATCGGAACCGTGCAACTCCGCGGCATTATCGACCGCCTCGAGCTCGATGCCGACGGCGAACTCGTGATCACCGACTACAAAACGGGCGCGGTTCCCGGCGAGCGGTACGAGTTGAAACGCCTCGCGGGCGTCCATATGTACGCCGCGATGGTTGAACACGCGCTCGGCAAACGGCCCGTTCGGGTGCAGCTGCTGTACCTGTCGAAGCCGGTCGCGATCATTACGTCGCCGTCCGGACCGTCCATCACCGGCGTGATGCGCAAGACCGATGCCCTGTGGTCCGCGATCGGACGAGCCTGCGAGCGGGACGACTTCCGACCCAGTCCCGGCGTGTTGTGTAACTGGTGTGCGTACAAGGCCTACTGCCCTGCGTTCGGTGGTGACCCGCTTCAGGCGGTGGAGCTGCGCGGTCCCGGGCACATGATCGAGCCCTCACTTCCGCTCGCTTCAACCTCCGCGTAGTGCACCCCGCGATCAACGCGTTCGACGCTCGGGTCGACGCGGCCCTGGACTCCGTGCGGGGTCCCACGCTCGATCGAATCTTCTATCGCCTCTCGAGCGCAGCCGATCACAGCCTGCTGTGGTTCGGCATCGGTGCGGCCCGCTCCATCCGCACGGCCGACGTTCGGTTCGCGGTTCGGTTCGCCCTCACGATGGGAATCGAATCTGCGCTCACGAATGGACCGGTCAAGGCTTTGTTCCGGCGCTCCCGCCCCCAAGCCGATGCCGACACCGCGACCGGCCCGCTCCCGTACGGGCTCCACCGGCCCATCACGTCATCGTTCCCGTCGGGGCACGCGACCGCGGCATTTACCGCCGCTGTGGTCCTTGCAGCCGACCGGCGCCGAGCTACACCATGGTACGCGCTCGCGTCAGTGGTAGCAATGAGCCGGGTCTACGTGCGCATGCACCACGCTTCGGACATCATCGGTGGTGCAGCGCTCGGACTCGCCTTCGGCCATGCTCTACGGCGCTGGGTCCGGCGCCCAACGGGAGGGACACCACGATGAGAATGTCGCCGAGCGAAGCAGTGATGTGGGCCGTCGAAAAGGACCCGTCGCTGCGATCGGATTTCACCAACATCACGATCCTCGACGCCGTGCCTTCCGAGCCACGCCTGCGCGCCACGATCGAGCGTGCGCTCGCGGCCATGCCGCGATTGGGTGAGCGCGTGATTTCCGCCCCGCTGCGGATCGCGCCGCCGGAGTGGCGGCCGGATCCGACCTTCGACCTCGACTACCACGTTCGACGCGTTGCGATTCCCGAACCCGGCTCGATGCGTGACCTGCTCGACGTCGCCGGGTCGATCACATCACCACCGCTCGATCGGTCGCGGCCGCTCTGGGAGTTCACGCTCATCGAAGGCCTCGCGGGGGGCCGGGCCGCGCTCCTGCAACGCCTCCATCACACCATGACCGACGGCGTCGGTGCCATGCGCCTCTCGCTCAGCCTCGTCAATCTCGAACGCGAGCCGGCTCCCGACATTCGCGCCGAGGTGCGAGACCTCGCCGATCGGGTTGAACAGGATCGGCTCCATGAGACCCGAGACGATCCCGTGGATCGCGACTCACCGTTCGATGTGATTCGCGATGCGCTCGCGTTCAGCGCCGGGAACACCGTTGACCTCGCGCGTCGTGCCGTGGGCGCGTCCGCCACCGCGGTGGTGCACCCGATGCAACTTCCCGGGCGGATCCACCGTTCCGTTGATCTCGTTCGGTCCCTGCGGCGTCAGGTCCTCATCACCGACCGTGGCCATTCTGCGATGTTCGCCAACCGGTCCCTCGCCCGCCGCTACGACACGCTCGCGCTCGACTTCGATCCGCTTCACCGGGCCGGGAAGGCTCGCGGCGCCAGCATGAACGACGTGTTCGTCACCGGCGTTGCCCGGGCGCTCGGCCAGTTCCATCGCGAGTACGGCGAGTCGGTCGACGCGCTCCGGATGGCCATGCCGGTGAGCACCCGCGATCGGGGTGACGTTGCCGCCAACCGGTTTGCGCCGAGCCGAATCCTCGTCCCGGCCACGGTCGCCACGATCGACCACCACCTCGAAGCCGTGCACGACGCATTGAGCAACATCCGCAGTGAGCCTGCACTCGCCGCGGTCGACCTCGTCGCGGCCATCACCGCCGGCGTACCCACGGCCGCGCTCGTCACCTTGTTGCGCGCGCAGACCCGCACCATCGACTTCGCCACATCCAACCTGCGCGGCAGCCCGGTCGACCTCTTCCTCGGCGGCGCGCGCATCGAGGCGAGCTACCCGATGGGACCGCGGGCCGGGGTGCCCGTGAACGTCACGATGATGTCGTACTGCGGGGAGTTGCATCTGGGGATCCATTCGGACCCGGCCGCGCTCGTGGACCCCGATCTTTTCCTCGACTGCCTGCGCCAGGCATTCGCCGAGTTGGTGTCACTCGGAGTCTGACGCAACCTCCCGTACCCGGGCCGGCCGAGCACCGCTGCCGGTTACGGCCGGCGGCGAGCCAGTCCCGGCGGGATCACGGCATCGACCCATTCCTCATGACCAGGGTCCCGCCAGCGCGGGTGGGCACACCGGGCCACGTTGTCGATCACGTAGAGATGCAACGTGGGCGCGTCGTCGGCGAGTTCCAAGAGTTCGACTGCTCGAGGCTGCGCAGGCGCGCTTCCGAGCAGGTCGGCCACCGCAACTACCGACACCACGCGGCTTCGACAGTCGGGACACGCCGAAGTCGTAGCGTCCTCGAGATCGTCGGTTGCCGCCATCAGCGCCGCCGCCTCGAGCGCGTCGAAGACCACGGCGCCACCTTCGTCGTCGACGATGGTCAAGTCGGACACGGGCGCAAGCTACCCGCCACGCCCGCCGAGTACCGTCGCCCGGATGCGCGCCATCATCGCAATCGGAGACGGAACCACCGTGGTTGCGGACCGTCCGCTCCCTGAACCCGGGCCCGGGGAGGTCCGGGTGCGAGTGCAGGGCGCCGGCCTCAACCGAGCCGATCTGCTCCAACGGGCTGGTTTCTATCCCGCCCCGCCGGGGAGTCCACCCGACATTCCGGGACTCGAGTTCGCAGGCATCGTTGATGCCGTTGGGTCGGGCGTCACGAGCCCCACCGAAGGCGCCCGCGTGTTCGGGATATCCGGCGGCGGAGGCCAAGCGGAGTACATCGTGGTGCCTGCGGTGCACTGCGCGCCTGTCCCCGACGCGCTGGATCTCGTCGATGCCGGCGGGGTGCCCGAGGTTTTCGTCACGGCGCATGACGCGATGCGGACCCGGGGTCGCCTCCAATCCGGTGAGCACGTGTTGGTCCACGCAGTCGGGTCGGGGGTGGGCACCGCCGTGGTGCAGCTCGCCAAAGCGTTCGGCTGCACCGTCACCGGGACCGCGCGTACCGAGTCAAAGCTCGACGCCGCGCGTTCCCTCGGCATGGACCACGGAATCTTGGCACCGCGCGAACTCGAACCACGTGCGTTCACACAGGAGATCCTGGCGAACGGTGGCGCGCCCGATGTGGTCATCGATCTCGTGGGCGGCGCGTACGTGACCGCCGAAGTCGCCGCGATCGCGCCGGGTGGTCGCATCGTGATCGTGGGCACCCTCGCCGGGGGAGTGCCGGCGATACCGTTGCTCGGCCTCATGCAGAAGCGCGCCGAGATGCACGGGACGGTGCTGCGGCCTCGCTCCGTCGCGCAGAAAGCCGCGGCCACTTCGGCCTTCGTTGACGAAGTGCTGCCGCTGATCGCCGATGGCCGGGTGCGCCCGATCGTCGACCGCATCTTCGCGCTCGACGCGGTGGACGAGGCGTATTCGCTGGTCGAGTCTGACACCACCTTCGGCAAGGTCATCCTCGACGCCCGCTGACGGTCACGATCGGTCACGATCGGCCACGAACGGCCCAGCGCTACGCTCCTGCTCCCCTGCTCTCCGGAGGTTTCTCGTGGCTGCACTTGCTGACTCAGACGTGGTGATCGTGGAGGCGGTGCGCTCACCGCTCGGAAAGCGCAACGGCGGACTGTCCACGATGCATCCCGCCAACCTGCTCGGCGCGGTGCAGGTGGCGGCCCTCGAACGCAGCGGCGTCGACCCCTTGGCCATCGGCCAGGTCGTGGGCGGCTGTGTTGGCCAGATCGGACCCCAGACGTTCAACGTTGCTCGCACCGCATGGCTCTCGGCCGGGCTGCCCATGGAAGTTGCCGCCACCACGGTCGATGCGCAGTGCGGTTCGTCACAGCAAGCAACCAACCTCGCGGTCGCGCTGGTGAAGGGCGGCATCGTCGATGCGGCGATGAGTTGCGGCATCGAGATGATGAGCAAGATTCCGCTGGGAGCGACCGTCTCGAAAGAGTTGGACCGCCCGATGGCGAAGTCTTACTTCGCGCACTACGAAGCAACATCGCAGTTCGAGGCCGCAGAACGCATCGCCGACAAGTGGGGAGTGACGCGCGCCGATTGTGATGCGTTCGGTCTGCAGTCGCAACAGCGCGCCGCGCAAGCCTGGGCCGAGGGTCGGTTCGAGCGTGAAGTGCTCGGTATCGACGCGCCGGATCTGGGTGACGATGGTAAGCCTTCCGGCACCACGCACCACGTGAGCCGAGACGAAGGGCTCCGCGAGAGTTCGCTCGAGGGGCTCGCCAAGCTCAAAGCCGTGGGCCGCGAAAACGGTGTGCACACCGCTGGTTCGTCGAGCCAAATCAGTGACGGCGCCGCGGCCGTGATCGTGATGACCGCCGCCCGGGCGCGGGAACTGGGACTCACGCCCCGCGCCCGGATCCTCGACCAGTGTCTGGTGGGTGTGGATCCGGTCCTGATGCTCACGGGCCCGATCGACGCGACCCGCAAACTGTTCGACCGCACCGGCCTCACCATCGCCGACATCGACACCGTCGAGATCAACGAGGCCTTCGCCTCGGTGGTGCTGGCCTGGGAACGTGAGTTGCAGCCCGACATGGCGAAGGTCAACCCCAACGGCGGCGCGATCGCGATCGGCCACCCCGTGGGCGCCACCGGCGCACGGCTCATCACCACCGCGCTCCACGAACTCGAACGCACCGATGGCACTCTGGGCCTCGTCACCATGTGCTGCGGTGGCGGTCTGGGCACCGGCACCCTCATCGAACGCGTCTGAGCCGTCAGGCTGACTGACGGGCCTCGATCAGGAACCGCTGCGAGTGAGCAACGAACGCGCCTTCGGTCTCGATGCGAGCATGGAGTGCTGCGAGCCGATCGCGGTACGCGGCGACGCTGAATCCGGGAACCGTCCAGATCACCTTACGCAAGAAGTGCACCACCGCGCCGACGTCGTGAAATGTCATCCGCAGCGATTCGGATCGAAGGTCTACGACCACCAGACCAGCAGCCTCAGCCGCGCCAGCCGCGGCCTTCGGGCTACGGCGGTCGCTCACGGTCTGCGGCCCCATCATGAAATCGGTGAGTTCACGCACCGAACCGGCACCCACTTGCTGCGATAGGAATGCTCCTCCCGGCCTCAACACGCGCGCGATTTCATCCCAGCGCGTGAGGACCGGATGACGGCTGACCACGAGGTCGAAGGACTCAGCCGCAAACGGCAGGTCCGCCGCGTCGGCGACCTCAACGACCGTCGCTCCAAGGGACCGGAGGTTTCTCCGCGCGACCTCCACGTTCGGCGGCCACGACTCGGTCGCCATCAGCACCGGCGGCGAAACCGGGATCTGGGCCAGGACCTCGCCGCCTCCCGTCTGGATGTCCAACGCCGCCGCGGCATGAGACATCCGCTCGCCCATGAGTCCTGAGTAGCCCCACGAAGGTCGTTCCTCGGTCGCGCGCCCAACGAACCACGAAAAGTCCCAGCCCTCCGTGGGGACTGCCTCGCCCTCGGCGACGAGTTCGTCAAACGTTGGCAGCGCAGTCATCGCGAGAGTCTTTCAGACCAGTGCGAATCGCCAGATCATGCGCCGAGCCAACGTAGGCTTGAGCGGTGACTTCACTCGCGGAACGGCTCGGGTACGCGCCCGACGCGAAGTTGTTGATCATCAACTGCGATGACCTCGGCTCGTCCCGCGCCGCCAACGTAGCGGTGTACGAGTCGATCCGATCCGGTCTCGGCACGAGCGCCACCCTGATGGTGCCGTGTCCGTGGTCTCGGGATGCGGCTGCGATGTACCGCGGTGAGGACGTAGGTGTGCACCTCACCCTGAACGCCGAGTGGGACAACTACCGCTGGGGACCGATCACCCACTCTCCGAGCCTGCTCGACGGCGACGGCGGCTTCCCGCGCACCATCGAAGACGTCTGGGATCACGCGGATGTGGACGAGGTCCGCAAGGAGTGCCGAGCCCAAATCGAGCGCGCGATCTTTTGGGGCTTCGACGTCAGCCATCTCGACAGTCATATGGGCACGCTGCAACTCCGCCCCGAGTTCTTCGACGTCTACCTGGAGATGGCCGTCGACTTTGCGTTGCCACTGCGGCTTGCAGGCGCCCGGTCGGAACATCGCGTGGGGTTCCCGTTCCGCCGCCTCGCCGCGGAGGAAGGCATCGAGTTCCCCGACCACTTCATCACCTCCCCGATGGGCGCGCGCCGGACCATCGAACGGATGCTGTTTGATCTGCGTCCCGGAGTCACCGAGGTGTACCTGCATCCGGCGGTCGACACCGACGAGCTGCGGTCGTCACACCCCGACTGGGCGAAGCGGGTGGAGGACCACGCCACGCTGTGTCACGACGCGGCGTTCGCCCACCTCCTCGAACGGGCGGGCGTAATCCGTATCGGGTATCGCGAGATTCGCGATCTCCAACGCGCGTAAGCGCGGCGGATTACAGCGGTCGGATCACGCCGGTCGGATCACGCCGGTCGGATCAGAACTCGGTGATACCGCGGACGGTCTCTTGGAGCGCCTTGTATTCCGTGGAGTTCGTGAGCGGCATCAACTGCATGAGCTTGCCCATGTTTCCGGTCACCTTCATGCGACCCTGCATGAACGCGGCGTTGACGTCGAGCTCGCCCTGCTGAATCTTCACCGAGTCGGCATACGACAACGCCATCGTGAAATCGGCAGCTTCGGCCACGCCCAGCGCGCTCTCCAACAGTTGACCGTCCTCGAGCCGCCACCAGTACTTGACGTCGCCATCCGGACCGCCCGACACCACGTACTGCATCAGCGCGGTGGCACCCGGACGCACCGGCTGCGACGCCGCCAGCGCACGCGTCTCGTCGATCCACGCTTCGCTCAAGTACTTCGCCATGAAACTCCCCTTCGCTGAACTGTGCCGGTTGAGTGGCGTCGAGGTAACGCGCGAGACGCTACCGAGATGTTGCGGTGGTGGTGGTCCGGAGTCCCGCAAACAGATCGTCTTCCACTTCACCTTCGGGAACGCCGGTTTCCACCAAGGTGCGGGCGAGCGTGAACTCTTCCCACGGAAACACTTCCCGGATCACGTCGTCCGGTAGCCGCATCCAGAAACCCTCCGGGTCCACTTGGGTAGCGTGCGCGAGCAGCGCAGCCCGCCGGTGATGCAAGAAGTCCCCCACGTCCACGAACGTGGTGTAACGATGATCCTTCGACTCGTCGAACCCGCGCTCGAACCACGTGGCGTAGGGACTCTCCTCACCACGCGCGATGTATACGTCGTGCAATGCCCGCACCCGACGAGCCGACCAGCCGGTGTAATAGAGCTTCGACGGTTGCCACGGATCCCCCGACTCCGGGAACTGCTCCGGGTCACCCGCGGCGTCGAACGCGGGGCCCGAGATGTCATGGACGCGGAGATGATCGGGATGCGGGTAGAACTCGCGATCGTCGCCGTAGGTGACGATCACCTGCGGACGTTCCGTCCGGATAATCCGCACCAAGCGCTCAACCGCTTCGTCGAGCGGCGCGTTCGCGAAGTTCTCGGTGTGGGAATTCGCGTCGGAGTCTTTCATCCCGGAATCGCGGTAGCCAAGGAGGTACAACTCCGCGTAGCCAATCGCGTCGACGCTGGCTTCCAACTCGGCGATGCGCACCGCGTAGAGGTTGTCGCGCACTTCGGGGGTGTCGACCGCAGGATTGAGAATCTCGCCCTCTTCGCCACCGGTGCAGCACACCAGCACACCGCGAATATCTTCGGCTGCATACTTCGCGACCGTGCCCGCACCCTTCGAGGCTTCGTCGTCAGGATGGGCGTGAACGGACAGTAGGCACAGCGGGGCGTTACTCATCTCGCGAAAGCTACCCGCTCGGCTCCGGTTCCGACCGTGGGTCCGCCGCCGCGCCCGACTCGCTCGCTACATAGATTTCGACTCGGCCGAGACCGTGAATCTTTCGGCTGCGGAGCCGTTGAAACGAGAAGCTCACGTTCGAACCCAGCGCCCCCGCGAGTTCAGCGGAGACGATCACCGATGAGGGCCGTCCGAGCTCAACCAGCCGGTGCGCGAGGTTGACCACCGACCCGTAATAGTCGCCTTCTCGGGCCAATGCGGGGCCGAATGCGACCCCGGCTCTGGCGCGCGGCAGGACGTCGTCTCGGCCCGTCCGAGCCGTCAACGCCAGCGCAACCTGGAGCCCCACTTCAGGGTCCTCACTCACGAACATCACTTCGTCACCAATCGTCTTCACCAGCCGCGCCCCGAGCCGCGCCACCGTGTCATAGGTCACGGTCTCGAATCGGGCGACGAGCGCCGCCAGCTCGGTTCCGTCGAGCTCCTGGCTGATCGCGGTGTAACCCACCAGATCCACGAAGCCAACGGCGAGGGACGGAAGCTCGCCGGATTCGAGCGGTGGAGTCATGAGCTTGCGGCGGACGGCGGCGCGTACCAGAACGCGCAAGGCGTAGTCGTTGAGCCACGCAACCTGCGACCAGTCGAGCGTGTCGATCGTGAGCGCGGCAACTCCCTCGTCGTCGATACCGGATTCGCGGGTCATCGCCACCGAGTCGACGATTTGATCCGAGAGCGCTTCGGCGACTCGGGCCAGGCCGGCGCCCGCCGCTCGCACCTGGGCCACGAGCGCGGCCGCGTCTGCTCCCGGCGCGAACATCGGGCCACCCAAGCGTTCCGTGATGCGACGAACTGCCTCGACTGATTCGTCGGTGAACAGGGCCTGACCGTCGGGGACGTCGGGAAACCCCAAGGCACGCCAGAGCAACGTGGCGACTTCGTTCGAGACACCGCTGCGCTCCGCAACTGCATCTGAATCGAGATACGCCAGACCGGGAACCAGCAACCGGTCGAGGGTCAACAAAGTCAGCGACTGATCCGCCGCCGCCTGCTCGATCTCTTCGGGGGTGGCTCCCCGCTTGGCGAGGTAGCGGTTGAGTTTCCGGTCCACGAGCGGATCCTGGCAGAGTCGCCGCGGCGCGCGCGGTTACCCGTTGCGCGGAACGTCGATCCAGGCCATCTCACGCGAGGCATCCGGCTCCTTCGGGAGGCCGAGTACCCGTTCGCCGAGAATGTTGCGCATCACGTCGGAGGTGCCACCTTCAATCGTGTTCGCCTGGGCGCGCAGGAAACCGAACGCCAACACCGCGTCCTCATCGACTGCCGACATCCGGCCGACCCGCTGCGTCTTCGAGAGCGAGCTGCCCTCCCATGCCATTCCGGCGGGGCCCTCCAGGGTGATCGCAAGATTCTGCAGGCGTTGGTTGAACTCGGCTTGCAACAGCTTGGTGATCGAACCCTCGGGACCGGCCTCACCCCCACTCTTGCGCTTCGCCGCGGCCCGTTCGTTGTTGATCCGGATCAGGCGGCTCTCGATGTAGACCTGCGCCAGGGCCTGGCGCACCACGGGGTCGGTCGTGCCCCGAGCGCGATCCAACAGGCGGTCGACCGGACTGCCACCCACGGCCTCGCCACCGATCGATCCCGCGCCGGACAACGAGACCCGCTCGTTCATGAGCGTGGTGATCGCCACCTTCCAGCCGTCGCCCTCCCGGCCGAGCATCCAGTCGTGGCGCACCTTGGCGTCGTTGAAGAAGACCTCGTTGAACTCGGCGTCACCCGTGATCTGTACGAGCGGCCTGACCTCTACCTCGGGCTGATGCATATCGACCACGAAATACGAGAGCCCACCATGCTTCGGGACGTTCGGGTCGGTGCGACACAACAACATGCCCCAACGCGATACGTGCGCGAGCGTGGTCCAGACCTTCTGACCGTTCACCACCCATTCGTCGCCATCGCGCACCGCGCGCGTGGCGAGTCCGGCCACATCCGATCCCGCACCCGGCTCGGAGAACAACTGGCACCAGATCTCTTGGTTACACGCCAGCGGCTTGAGGAGTCGGTGCTTCATCTCCTCGTTCCCCCACGCCATCACCGTGGGTCCACCCATGCCGATGCCGATGATGTTGTACGGCCGATGCACCTTGTAATGGCTCAGCACGTCGTTGACATGTTTTGCCTCACCTGGGGTAAGCGAAAGTCCGGCGCCGTATTCGGATGGCCACGTGGGAGTTGCGAGGCCGGCCTCACCGAGTTGAATACACCATTCGTCGTAGTTGACCAGGCCGCGCAATGCGGCATACGCCGCGGCGTCGCCGGAATCGATGGCTTCCATCCAACCCGCGGGCAGATGTTCACGGAGCCAGGATTTGGTCCAGTCGGCCAACGCGGGGGCGGACCGGTCATCGAGGACAGGTGACATCAGTACCTCCAGATACCGGACGGGAAGACCGGCGCAGGGATGGGAACAAGAACCGGCGGAGGCTATCCGGCGCTTGACCGCACGGTCAGGTTGAACGTGCCCGCGCAACCATGGTCAGCCGACCGGTGTTTCCCCACGTCAGTGAACTAATTTCGCAAGGCTTTGGCGACCGACACCCCTTCCAACTCCCCGTTCCGAGGGCCCCTCGAACCCCTCGTGCCGCCTGGCCGGGCGGCCATCACGCGCGCCTGGGCCGACCAGCGCAACGGCCTGGTCGCCCTCGCCGTCGCGACCGCACTGCTCCTCGTGGTCCTCATCGCCATCGGCGAACGCGTGGTGCATCGTGACCAGGTACTCCCCGCGGTGAAGGTGGCCGGCGTGAACCTGGGTGGGTCCACGGAGCCGGCCGCGCTTGCGACCGTCACGGCGCTCGGTGACCGGCTTCGCCACCAAACGATTCACGCCCGGGCCGGGGAACACGATCTGGCGTTCGACCCTGCGGCGATCGGTTACGAAGTGAACGCCGCGGCCACCGTGCGCTCGGCCCGGCGGGCCGGTCGGTCGGCCAATCCGCTCAACGAACTCACCGGGACCCTGCTGCGCAACGTGCGACCCGACCATGTTGGCTTGGTGGTTCGTTACGACGCCACCAAACTGGGTGCGCTCATCGACGGTTGGGTCGGCGCCACCGGCAAGGGACTCATCGATGGCGGAATTCGTTTCGAAGGGACGCAGGTCGCCGAGATCAGGCCCCGCTCCGGTATCGGAATCGATCGCGACGATGCCGAACGGCGCATCATCGCGGCACTCGGCGCGGGCTCGAGCGATGTGGGAACACTCCGGATCGGGCCAACGAAGCCCTCGATTGACCCTGCGGATGTGCGCCGCGCGGCCCATCACGCCCGGGCCCTCTTGGCCGCGCCGGTCACGGTTTCGGCGGGGCGCGCCACCATGACGCTCACACCCGCGCAGGTTGCCCCCACCCTCCGGACGCAGATCAGCGGATCACGTCTGCACCTCCGAGTGGATGAAGCCGCGCTGCGTGCCGCGCTCGGCGCGCCGCTCACGGCGGTGGAGACGCCGCCCACGGATGCGACCTTCGCCATCGACGGCACTCGCGTTTCGGTGGTGCCGGCGGTCACCGGGGTTGTCGTGAACCTCGCACCGGTGAGCACGGTCATCGCGAGCGGCCGACATGCGGTGAGGGCGCCGTTACGGACCACGGAGCCGGCCCGCACGACCGAGTGGGCCACCAAGCTGAACATCGCCGAACTGGTCGCGACCTACACCACGAATCATCCGTGCTGTCAGCCGCGCATCACCAACATTCACCGAGCAGCCGACGCCATCAACGGGACCATCGTGGAACCGGGCGCAACGTTCAGCCTCAACGGAGCGCTCGGGGCCCGCACCGTCGAGAAGGGCTACGTCCTCGCGCCGGGCATCGGCGCCAACCTCGAGTTCGAAGACTCGGTGGGCGGCGGCGTGAGCCAGCTCTCGACCACCCTTTACAACGCGACCTTCTTCGGTTGTTACGAGGACGTCACCCACACGGTGCACGCGCTCTACATCTCGCGGTACCCGATGGGCCGCGAAGCGACGCTCAACTATCCATCGATCGACAACAAGTTCCGGAATGATTCGCGCTCCGGGGTGCTGATCCGGGTGGCCTACACCAATACGTCGGTCACCGTCTCGTACTACGGGAACAAGGAAGGTCGGAGCTGTCGGGCCGAGGGACCGAACATCTTGGAGACGATCCCGATCACGGCGGAATACGTCGACGACCCCTCGCTCCCGCTCGGAACCGAGAAGAAGTTGACGCCCGGCGCGGTCGGCTACGTGGTCGAGAACTTCCGCATTCTCAGCCGAGCCGGCGTTGCCGACGTCCGCGAACGGTTCGTCGAGCAGTACTCAATGGCCAAATCGAAGGTCGCGCGTGGCACCGCACCACCGACCACGACGGTCCCACCGCCGGTTCCGGCTGCCCCACCTGGTTCGCCGCCGCCACCCGCCCCGTAATTGCCCGAGACCGAGCCCCACTTGGTCAACTCCGAACATTTCCCTGATCGACGGCGAACCTCCGGGGTCGATGATGACGTTGTCATCAACAACGCTCACCAAGGAGACCCGTCATGCGTTCCACCTCGATTCGACCCACCGCGCTGCGACCAACCTCTATCCGCCGCCTCGTAGGCGCGGGTGTCGGCTGCGTCGCCCTCAGCCTCTCCGCGATGGCCATGGGGTCGCCCGCAGGGGCAGCCGAGGACACTCAAGCCCACCACCGTCCGAAGCTCAGCGCAGAACAGAAGCAGTGCATGAAAGACCAAGGCATCACCCGCCCCATCCGGCCACTCACCCCCGAGAAGATCACCGCCCTCAAAGCCGCAGCCAAGGCCTGCGACATCAAACTCCCCAAGCACGCCGGCCACCACCGTCCGAAGCTCAGCGCAGAACAGAAGCAGTGCATGAAAGACCAAGGCATCACCCGCCCCATCCGGCCACTCACCCCCGAGAAGATCACCGCCCTCAAAGCCGCAGCCGCGGCCTGCGGGATCCAGGTTCCGGCGGGAGCCCCAGCTCAAGGCTGAGTCTTCGACGACCCACATCAAAAAGCGCCCCTCTTCGGAGGGGCGCTTCTTTGTCGTCAGTCCCGGGTCACGGCCGGGTCAAGCGGTCGTCACGTTCGCGTCGACGCCCGCGTCGGCGCCTGCTTCGCTGGTCGTTGCGTCCGGGCCGCGCCACCGACTAACCAGCGCAATCGCCAAGCATCCCCCCGCCGCGCAGCCCATCGCCAACGCGAACTGCCGGGCCGACGGCAAGGTGAGGTCGATGAGATCGCGGGCAGGCGGGATCAAGACCGCACCCACCGAAAGGCCGATCATCACCGACACCATCACAATGCGGTACGACGTCAACGGACGCGCCAACAGGGTCAGCACGTACAAGCCCACGACCAGCAGCACGATGGTCGCCACCGTGCGCGCTTCGCTCGTGGATGCACCGCCATGGCGCGCCACCGCGTACGCGGTGTACACGGCGATCGCGGCCAAGACGCCGGTGGGTATCGCGAACCCGAGCACGCGCCGAACAAAGCCCGGGATATACCGCCGAGTGTTGGGAGCGAGCGCGAGGAAGAAGCCAGGGATCCCGATCGTGACCGCGCTCACCAAGGTGAAGTGGCGGGGAAGGAACGGAAATGGCCAAGCGGTGACCACCGTTGCCACCGCCAGTACCGCCGCGTAGACCGTCTTGGTGAGGAACAGGTTCGCGGCTCGTTCGATATTCGCGGTCACCCGTCGACCCTCGGCGACCACACCCGGAAGCGTCGCGAACTTGCCGTCGAGCAGGACCAACTGCGCCACCGAGCGTGTGGCTGCCGCGCCCGAGCCCATCGCCACGCCGATGTCGGCATCCTTCAATGCCAGTGCGTCGTTGACGCCATCACCGGTCATCGCCACCACATGACCGCGTGACTGGAGCGCACCAACGATCGCCCGCTTCTGGTGCGGAGTCACCCGCCCGAAGACCGAATATTGATCAAGCACGTCGGCCAGCGCGTCTTGGTCATCGGGCAACTCCCGCGCGTCAAAGGGTTCCGACGCCTCGAGGCCGACCCGGCGCGCCACGGCGCCGACCGTACGCGGGTTGTCACCCGAGATCACCTTGAGGGCCACGCCCTGAGAGCGGAAATAGGCGAGGGTTTCGGCTGCGTCGGGTCTGACCTGTTCCTCGAACAACACCAGAGCGATCGGCTCGAGCCCCGGAGGGAGTTCCTCGCCGGTGAGCGGTCCAATCGCGTGCACCAGCAACAGAGTCCGACTTCCGGTCGCGGCCAACTCATCGGCGTGCCGGCGCACAGGATCTGCGGCGTCGATCCACACCATCTCGGGCGCACCGATGATGTAGCTCCCCTGTTCGCGGAAGGACGCGGCACTCCACTTTCGCGCCGAGTTGAACGGGACAGTGCCGTCGCGTGTCCAGCCCGGGTCGACGAAGGCTGTGGCGATCGCCTCGAGGGTTCCGTTTCTGTTGTCGTCCGCGGCCAGCGCGCCGAGCACCTTCCCCACCTCGTCGTCGGTGTGGTCACCGAGCGTTTCGATACGGCCAAACTCGATCGCGCCTTCGGTGAGCGTTCCCGTCTTGTCGAGACACACCACGTCGACGCGAGCGAGACCTTCGACCGCGGGCAACTCCTGCACCAACACATTGCGGCGAGCGAGCGTGACCACTGCAACCCCGAAGGCAATGCTCGTGAGCAACACGAGACCCTCGGGCACCATCCCAACCACCGCCGCGACCACCGTGACAACCGACTTGGGAAGGTCATGGTCTTGGAGCTGCCGCCAGAACAACACGGGCGCGACCGCAACGATCAACCACGTGACGAACCGCAGGATCGAGTTCACGCCGTCCATAAGTTCTGACTTCGTCACGGTGAAACGCCGTGCTTCGGTCGCCAGTCGACGGGCATAGGCGTTGGCACCGATCGCCGTCGCCTGCATGCGGCCCGAACCGGCCACCACAAAGCTGCCCGACAGCGACTGGTCCCCCACTTGCTTCGCGATGGGATCGGCTTCGCCGGTGAGCAACGACTCATCGAGATCAAGACCCACGGACAACCGGACCACTCCATCGGCAGGCACCTGATCGCCGGTCCGGAGTTCCAAGAGGTCGTCGAGCACGATCTCCTCCACCGGCACTTCGGACACCACTCCCTCACGCACGACCCGCGCGATCGGTGCATTCAAGACTGCGAGCTGGTCCAGCGTCTGCTTCGCTCGGAGTTCTTGCACGATCCCGATCAGCGCGTTGAAGATCAAGACGATGCCGAACAGGCCGTCACCGGGGGATCCGAAGACCAGGATCAGTGCGAGCATCGTGCCGAGGATGGCGTTGAATCGGGTGAAGACATTGGCTCGAACGATTTCCCCGAGGGTCCGGCTCGTCCGTTCACTGGAATCATTCACCTCGCCCCGGGCGACCCGCTCAACCACCTCCGCAACGGTGAGGCCGCCGGGTCCCGTCACGACCGGATCACGGTGCTCATCCGGTTGAAACTCCACGTCCGCCACGCCCGGACGGTAATCCGGCCTCATCGCGTGCGTGCGGCAATTCCCTCTTGTGGACGGTACATATTCGGCCGATGAACCACCGATGGTGGCCTACTCCGACGCGAAGCCTCCCGCGGCCCGCGGGGTCCGGGTCTCGACAATCGCTTACCTCGGCGCGGCCGCGATCATGATCCTCGCCAGCCTGGCGGTCACCGAGGAAAATTCGCTGCTGCTGCGCGGCGGGGCCGGCGCATTGGCGGTGGGCGGTGCACTGGTCGGGGCCCGCCGGAACCAGCGCATCGGGACCAACCCGTGGATTTGTATAGCGGCGGGAATCTCGTTGTGGGTCTGCGGCGATGTGATGACCAGCCTCGCCCGCGTCGCCGGACACCGCCCCGCACACTGGACCGACCTCGTGACGCTGCTCGGCTACGTCGCCGTCGGCGTTGGGATCGTCATCATCGCCAGGCTCCGAACCGACGCGCCGAGCCGGACCGCGTTCCTCGATGCATCGGTGCTGGCCGTTGCCGTCGCCATGCTGATCTGGGTTGTCCTCATCGCGTCGAACCACCCGGCTTCCTCGACCACCGTGGATCGTCTGATCCTCGCGGCGTACCCGCTCGCCGACGGGGTGCTCGTAGCCGTCCTGGGCTGGATCGTGCTGGCACCCGGGCGGCGCGCTCCTTCTCTGTGGCTCATCGGCAGCGGTCTTGCGCTCTTGCTCGTCACGAATCTCGCGCATGACATCGACCTACAACTCAACCTGAACTGGTCTGTCATGACCGACATCGCCCGACCGATCGCGTTCATCATTCTGGGACTGGCGGGGCTTGGCAGCACCCGTGAACTGGTAGTCACAACGCCGCAGCCATCCGACGCGACCGAAAGCTTGGGACGGCTGATGCTGCTCGCTCTCGCTCTGCTCGTGGGCCCCGCCGTCAGCATCCTCTCGGATACGAGCAAGACCGAGGGTGTGATCTTCGTTGGCATCTGCTCCGTGTTGCTCGCCGTTGGGGTCATCGCCCGCTTCGTCAATCTCGTCAAGGAGAATCGGACCGCTCACGATGCGACCGCAACGAGCGAGCGTCGTTTCCGTCTGCTCGCCGACAGCGCTCCCGTCGGAATTTTCGAGTTCGCGCGGGGAATGCGGGTCACGTACGCGAACTCCGACGGCCTCCGGCTCTTTCCCGACGCGATCGGCGGAACCCCCGACACCATGCTGGACCGGATCGACGAGCCGAGCCGGGATCGACTCACCGCCGCAATCGAGGCTGTCGCCGAGGGCCGCCGCGGTTCGGCCGAACTGCGCCTCGAAGCCGGCGCGGGCGACCGCTGGGTCTCATGGCAAGGCGTACCCGTGCGCGCTCAGGGTGCCCATCTCCCCGCCGCGTTCGCGTCGACCCTCGACATCAGCGAGCTCAAGCGCGCCGAAACCGCACTCGCCCGCCAAGCCACCCACGACCCGCTCACGGGGCTCCCGAACCGTCGTCTCCTCCTCGATGCGTTGATCGACGCGTTGCAGTTGCTGGGCCGCGGTCACCGCACCGGAACCGTTGCGCTGATGTTCATCGACCTCGACCAGTTCAAGATGGTCAACGACGTGCTCGGTCACGACGCGGGCGACGCACTGCTCAAGACCGCCGCGCAGCGGTTGCGTAACGCAGTACGGGAACACGACATCGTGGCGCGGTTCGGCGGCGACGAGTTCGTGGTGCTCATGCAGCACGTTGCCGATCGCGGCGAACTCCACGATGTTGCACGACGGATCCTCGCCGCGCTCGAGGTTCCGATTCCCGTTGCCGGCACCGAGGCCAAGGTGGGCGCGAGCGTGGGCATTGCCACGGCGACCGGGCCCGACGACGACCCCGATGCCCTCGTGCGCAACGCCGACGCCGCGATGTACAAGGCCAAGGAACACGGCCGCGGCCGCTACGAGTTCTTCCGGCCCGACCCCGCCACCCAGTCCCACCGCATGCTGTAGCTCTCTCCCATCTTGACGTGCGAGTTCGTGCGGACCCAGTCCCCCACCCCATAGCGTTTGTCGGGTTGGTGGCGATGGCCGCCACCTATCCGACAAGCACTGACCATCCTCGTGAAGAATGGCCACGTGATCCACAGCCTCCTGCGAGTGACAGCGGTACCCTCCGCCCCAACGCAAGAGCGACTCGGGCAGTTACGCACTGTATGGTCGGGCGGTGATTCGGGCTGGGTGGACCGCTTTGTGTGTTGTGGGCATCGCCGCGTGCACAGGGACTACATCCCACAGGCCCTCCTCGCGAAGTGCACTCGATTGGCCGACCCGACTTGATCGTCTTCATGGCACCCGACGCTCCGCAAGCCGCGGTAGCTACGGCAGCGCGCTTCACCCGTCAGTCACGCGTGGTCGACACCTACTCCTACACCTCGCAATCCGACGCGTATCGACAGTTCGCCAAGGTTGCGGGGGACAAGGACCTCGTCGCGACGGTCAAGCCGCGCGATCTTCCGCCGTCGTTCGATATTCGGCTCTTGGAGAGCGCGGATCGCCGGGCCCTCGCCCGGCACTACCAACACCTCTCCGGAGTCGAAGCCGTCGAAGTGGCGCCGAGCTGCGCCAGTGTTCGACGCTTCGCCGCCCGTGCCGGACCGCCGAAGGACTTCATCCATCGCGCCCGAACGTTGGGATGCAAAGGTTGACCAACGCACGCTGATGTTCCGCGTCAAGGCGCGGGCTCCCGAGGAGGCCTCGGCAGCCTCGACCTCACAGCGCGCCAATGCCATCCGAGCAGTGTCCATTGTCCGTATTCCACCGCTACCCGTGGCAGACGCACAATGAACGCAGAATTGCCAGGATCTGACCCGTTCCGCGGAGCGTTCAGCGGA
>JBKJIQ010000024.1:0-51525 GCA_046598395.1 Acidimicrobiia bacterium | reverse complement strand
GATCAGCGACGGCGAGAAAGACGAGATCGTCGCGACGTTGTGTTCGCCACGTTTCGCGGACATGGCTCCTGCGCAGGTGTACGCGACATTGCTCGACGACGCCACGTACCTGTGCTGCGAACGCCAGATGTATCGGATCCTCGCTGAGCGGGGCCTGGTCCGTGAACGGCGTCGCGGTGGGCATCAACGCGCCGGCTCGTACGGCATCCCGCGCCTCGAAGCCGACGGACCGAACCAGGTCTGGACCTGGGACATCACCAAACTTCGAGGCCCCGCGAAGGGCGTGCACTACTTCCTGTACACGATCATCGACATCTACTCGCGCAAGATCGTCGGGTGGACCATCGCGGACCGCGAATCCGAGAAACACGCCAAGCGCCTGATCCGCGAAACGTGTCGTCGTTACGGCATCGATCGCGACAAGCTCACGATCCATTCCGATCGCGGCTCGCCGATGATCGCAGGGACCGTCGCTGAACTCCTCAACGAGCTCGGCGTCACCAAGTCCCACAGTCGCCCGCGCGTGTCGAACGACAATCCGTTCATCGAGGCACACTTCAAGACCTTGAAGTATCGGCCGGATTACCCGGCCCGCTTCGACAGCATCACCGCGGCGCGTGCATGGTGCCGACGATTCTTCCACTGGTACAACGAGGTCCACTACCACTCCGCGATCGGCTGGATGCGCCCCGCGGATCTCCACGACGGTCGACACACCGTCGTCCTAGAACGGCGCCAACAGGCCCTCGACGTCGCGTACGCCACGCATCCCGAACGCTTCACGCAACGGCCGACGCCAGCAGACGTCCCGACCCACGCATGGATCAACAGGCCAACCATCCAAACCGACTGAAAAAACGGCAATCACCTATTGACAGATTCCGGAACCCCATTGCCTCGTAGGACGACTCGACGTCCAGTGGCTCAAGAGGTAATGACGTCAGCGCTGCCCACTCCATGATTCTGGCGGGTTTACTCCATGCGGCGGCCGTCGCGCGGCTTGATTACGGCACACCCAAGCGTGCGCCAGTGTGACCAGATCGGTTGACGCACACCCCGTGGTGCCTCACATGCCGTCGCGTCTCCGCCCGAGCAGCTGGGATAATGAAGGGCATGGGCACACCGGAAGCGCACTCCGAGGGTTTCGGCGATTGGCGCGATGTCCTCGGGTTCTGCCTCGTGGCAGTTGTATCGCTCTTGTCCGGCGTCGCTGCGGTAGCGGTAGAGACCGCAAGGTTGGGTGCCGATTACTACGACGGCGGCAACAACTTCGCCAACGGTGTCGCCATCATCTTCTTCCCGATGATCGCCGTTCCCATCGCGTGTGTCGTATTCATGTTGCTCAAGGCTTGGCGACGGCCATGGTGGGTCGCTACGGGCTGTGCGTTGATCCCGGCGCTGTGTCTGGTCGCGTTCTGGAATCTGCACACCGGGGCGTAAGCCGCCAGCCACCTAGACGTTCCTTGGTTTCCCTAGAGCGTGGCCGGCCGTGTATCGGCCGGTGTGCGTGGGCGTGTCGTTCTCAGCAGCCATGCGGCGAGGCCCGTCGACGCCAGGAAGACTACGAAGAGAATCGCGAACGCGGGGTGCAACCAACGCATAAACGCAAACAGCATGATCGCTGTCAGGCACCCTTCGACGACGGCGAACGCTGCAACGGCATTCCTGGATCCACGAACGACACCGATCACTGTCGCGCATAGACCCGCGCCCGGGACCAGTCCGATGATCGCGAGAAACACACCGAGGCCGGCAAATTCATCCGAGAGTCCGTCTCGGGTGACTGCCGCAAGCCCGGCCACGGCCACGAGCACGAAGCTGCCGAGCTGAACACCGCAGACGGCGACAAGCCATCGGACACGCGAGCGTTTCATGACGAAAAGGGTAGCTCGGCTCCGTTGAGCGCCGAACAGGTGACACACGTCGAGCGGGCCGCCGTCCCGCACCCAAGCGTCAGGCAATGTCACTCGAGTACTCGACCTACGTCGACGTCGATTGGCATCTTCGTTCTTTCGCCGTCAGGTCCCGCGCTCTCGCTTCGACCGGCGGCGCTATCCCTCGCCGAGAGACGGAAACACGACCAGGAAGACGACGGCGACGACTCCAATGAGCATGGCCGCAATCCTACGACGGGATTGTTCCGCTGGGAATCGAATCTGATTACCACCTGCTCGCCACCCAGGCTGCCGGAACATCCTCACAGACGCCTGAGGAGACGCGGCGTATCCATCGCTGGGCTTGCGCCATTTCAAGCACGGTTCAGGGGTATGGATCGGTACCGCGGTAGATGCTCGCCTTCGCGCCAAGACTCGCCATGGGCTGGGCGTCACGCACCGACCGAGCTCCCTCGCCAACCGGATAGGCAGGCGTTGAGAAATCGCGATCCAAGTCGGTCCACCTCGCGTCGAACTCGCGCTCTCGCTGACGCCTTTGCCACCACCTCTTCGCCGGGAAGGGATCCCCCTCGACCGCGAGTACGAGTGCCTTCGTGGTCAACCCGAAGGTGTCGTATCGCGTGTCGTCCGGGCCCAACCGCTGTCCAGATCGATCGCCGTTCCACACAATCGGTGGATCGACAGTTACGAGCCAAAACCGGCTGTTGTTCGGGGTCTCGGGATAGATACTGGCGAAGGCTTCGCAAATGCCCGGGCCGTCGTCGACAGTGCATCTCAGCGGACTGGGACAGTTCCACCAGCCATCGCCCTGGTCCCTCAGGAAGAAGGGCTCCGGAGTGTCGGCCATACAAGATGATCGCGCCTACGCGGAACCACCACAGAACGAGAGCCCATGACACCCAGGCGTTCGGGAATGTCACCCGAGCTCGTGTTCACTATGGAGCCGCGGTTCGGCGCATTCTCCGAACGGGATCAGGTCCTCATCGGGTCGTCGGTCGGACTGTGGAACCCGACCGCGTGCCCGTCGGCGTCGTCGACCTCGCAGTAGCGGTTGCCCCAGAAGGCATCGATCGGCGCGATGTGCCCGGCGTAGCCAGCGCTCGTGAGCGACGCGTACATGTCTTCGACGGCGGCGCGAGAAGGGACACCGAACTGCAGCACCGTTGCAGTCGACGGGGTCGAACCTCGCCAAGCGGGGTCGTACATCGCGATGACTTGTGCAGTGCTGAAGGCGACATGAGCGCCTGCGCCGAGGTCGACCTCAACATGAGCGTTCCCCTCCGCCCCTTCGGGAACGTCGAGACCTACACGGCGGTAAAAGTCCATGGCTCTCGTCATGTCGCCGACGGCAACATGCACGCCCATGAACCTGGTCCCTCTTTCGTCTCCGGCACGATCGCTCGCCACGAGAGCATGTTGCCAGCTCTGGAGCATTGTTGCAGTCGCACGATCGAGCCACCCCGGCACCCAGGCGTTACGTCATCTGGCGGACACGGCGACGACTACGGGTGCAGACAGGTGGTGCAGATGCTCGTGAAGGGTCTGCGGCCAGCTCCTGGCTGCGTCGGGGTCCGGCGGCCTGCAGCACGTGTCTGCACTGCGCGCCTGTACCGCCCAAAAATTCGGTTTGCGGGACGTGGCCTTCGGGCCGGCGGTAGCGCCAGGTGGTTGAACGGGAGGTCTGGCGGGAGGTCCGGGGCTCCACCGGGTCGTGCGCCACAGGAATCGATCTGCGGGGATTCGCGCGGGAAGCGCGACGGGGCTTGTCCCGTGCGGTCTGGGAGTGCTTCAGTCATCGACACCGGGGAGTCTCCACGCCATCGGCGAGGCCAGCGTCGGCGGCATCCAGAGGGCACAGGTCCTGCTGTTGCCTCGGCGACGAGCGGTCTGCTGCGAGTGTGGACCCTGGCGTCTATCCATGCCCGGGGCTGTTCAGCGCGCCTCGGGGATCGTGATCAAGGTCAGCGGTAGTCGCGCGACTGCCGTTGGCAGCCCTCGCACTCAAGCCTCGGTCCGGCAGCCCGTGGTCACGGTCAGCGGCTCTCGAGCAGCACTCGACCGCGCTCGGATCACCGCGACTGTGATCCGTCTGCTCATTTTCCTTGACGACGCACCAGTCAGCTCACGCCACGCACGAGCTGAACATGTTCCCGTTCATGTCCTTGACCGCCCACCCCTTTTACGTCGACGCACTTGCACCTGTCAGGTGCTGCCGGCTCGTGCCGCCCAGCCGCGACCGGATCGGAGAGGTCCGCATTTTGAATGCAAGTGCGTGTGGCTCCTTGAACGGCCAAAAACGGACACGACTTTGACGCATCGTCAATCGTGGCGCACTCGCGGTCGCGAGGCGTGTCTGCGACGACGGCTGGAACGTGCGGCGCCGGAGATCGGGCGAGGCGAAGTGAGTGTTCGAGTGCGCCGGCGGACGGGCTGACGGCGCCGATCGCGTGAGCAACCGCTGTGCGACGGTTCCGCAAGTAGCGACCCACGTCCCGCCTGGCGTGACGTGGAGCCGAGCGGCGCCAATCCGGGTCCGGTCGGGACCGCCGGGGCACAGCTGGTGGCGACCAGGGTTCGAACGCCCACAGCGTCGCTTGCGGCGTTCCCGGGGCGCAGGTGCAAACGCTGAACCGTTCCGGCTCGGTGGAGCTTCGTGCGTCGACGCGGCCTGACCAGCGCTCCATCCACGACGTGCGTGGAGGCTCGTGTTCAGCACCCGAACAGCGCGCCGGTCTTCCGTCGTCAGCTGCGGCGGGCCGTCCAGGCGCGCGGTGCAGACGCGCGGTGCAGGCGCGCGGTGCAGGCGCGCGGTGCAGACGCGCGGACAGGTGAGCGTCGGAGCGCATGTCGGGTGATCCGTCGTGATCGTTTGACCTGAAGTCGTCAAGTCATCCGTTAGCGCACGATGTGCGGAGCCGTGCTCGTCGTCGACCTGAGGCTCCGATCTCGACCTATTCGCAATTTGCGCGTCGCACTCTGGCGCTTGGATGCGCATAGAGAGGGTATGGAACCGGATCGCCCGACAGTTGAGGTGCGCTTCGTCGGCACGGAGCGTCCGACCCTGACGCCGCGCGCGGCGCGTGCACTGCTGGCGATCTGTGAAGCGGCGACGACCCCGCAAGTCCGAGACGACGTTGCCGCCAATTGCGTCAGACGAGCCTGCGACGGCGGACTGGTCGAGGTCGTCCCTGCGGCCGGTCGCGCTCGCTCGTAGTGTGAGCGTCCCAATGAAGCGATTCGCGTTCTACGGCAGAGTCAGCACTGAAGATCAACAGGACCCCGCGTCGAGCCGGGGGTGGCAACTTCAGCGGAGTTCGCAGCTGATCGAACCGCACGGTGGAAAGGTCGTCGCCGAGTTCTTCGACGTGGGACAATCGCGTTCGCTGCCGTGGAAACGTCGACCGGAATCGGCCGCGTTGCTGGAGACGTTCCGCGATTCGAAACGCGGTTTCGAAGCGGTCGTGATCGGCGAACCGGCACGCGCGTTCTACGGCAACCAGTTCGGGCTCATCTTCCCGGTGTTCGTCCATTACGACATCGAGCTGTGGGTACCGGAAGTCGGTGGTCGCGTCGATCCCGGCTCTGACGCGCATGACTTGGTGATGAGTCTTTACGGCGGCATGAGCAAAGGAGAACGGAACCGGATCAAGATTCGGGTCCGTTCCGCTATGGCCGACCAAGCTGGCCGTGAAGGCAGATTCCTCGGTGGTCGACCTCCGTACGGTTATCTGATTGGGGATGCGGGGAAGCACCCGAATCCTGGCAAGGCCGCGCTGGGTCAGCGGCTCCATCGACTCGAGCCGGATTCGACGGCGGCGCCGATCGTCCAGAGAATCTTCGACGAGTACCTCCGCGGCGCCGGCTTGTACGCGATCGCCGAAGGGTTGACGCGTGACGGTGTGCCGTCTCCGTCTGCGCATGACCCGGCACGGAATCGGCATCGGAACTCGCCGGCGTGGGCGAAGTCCGCCGTGCGAGTGATCTTGCGGAATCCGCGTTACACGGGTCGTCAGGTTTGGAACAAGCAGCGGCGCGACGAGGTGCTCCTCGATGTCGAGGACGTTGCGCTCGGGCATGAGACGAAGCTGCGGTGGAACAGTCCTGCGGATTGGATCTGGTCCGAGACCGACGCGCACGAGCCGATCATCAGTACCGAAGACTTTGCTCGAGCGCAGGAACACGTTGCTGCGGGCCGGAACCGGCCGGCGCTGCGGAAGCCTCGGAGCTCTTCTCGGTCCTACCTGTTTCGAGGTTTGCTCGCGTGTGGGCTCTGCGGCCGCAACATGGCCGCACAGACGAATCACGGCCGTGCCCACTACCGATGTCGCTACCCCGCCGAGTATGCGCTCGCCAACAAGGTCGACCATCCCAAGACGGTCTACGTCCGAGAAGACGAGATCATGCCAGCCCTCGACGCCTGGCTCGCCCAGCTCTTCGACCCCGCCACGCTGGACGACACCTGTCTCGAACTCGCGGCGGCATCTTCCGTCGATGATGCCGACCGAGCCGCCATCGACGCGGCGCGTCGGCGGCTCGTCGACTGTGACGATCGGCTCGGCAAGTACCGAACAGCGCTCGAGAACGGCGTGGACGCGGCGGTCGTCGCCGTGTGGATCTCCGAAGTGCAGTCCGAGCGGATCGTCGCCGAGGGCGTCATCGCCGACACGACACGGCACGAACGCTCCCCTGAATATTTCCGGTCGATGCTCGACGAACTCGGGGACATCAGCCGTGTGCTCAAAGGCGCAGATCCAGAACTCAAATCCGAGATCTACGGCAACCTCGGACTCAAAATGACGTACCGACCCGCCGAAAACCTTGTCACTGTTGAGGCAAAGCCCCGTGTGCCAAAGTTTGTGTCGAAGGGGGGACTTGAACCCCCACGCCCCAAAGGGCACCAGCCCCTCAAGCTGGCGCGTCTGCCGATTCCGCCACTCCGACGTGGAAGCGAGATTGTAACGAGGTGGGGACCCGCGGAGCCGACTTCTAGACGGCTCCCAACTCCGCCGGTTCCCGGGCTTAGAGGACGGCGGCCTCTTCGGCGAAGTGGCAGGCCACGGGGTGACCCTGGCCGCGGTCGATTAACTCCGGTTCCTCGGCCGCACAGACGTCTTGTGCCTTCCAACACCGAGTGCGGAACCGACACCCGGACGGCGGATTCGCCGGCGATGGCACGTCACCTTCGAGAATGATCCGTTGGCGCGCCCGCTCCTTGCGCGGATCCGGCACCGGAACCGCGGAGAGCAACGCTTGGGTGTACGGATGCGCGGCGTGCTCGTACACGTCGTCGGAATTGCCGGTCTCCACGATTTTGCCCAGGTACATCACCGCGACCCGATCGCACGTGTGACGCACCACGGAGAGATCGTGGGCAATGAACAAGTATGCGAGTCCGAGCCGCTCCTGGAGGTCTTCGAGCAGGTTCACGACCCCGGCCTGGATGGACACGTCGAGTGCGGAGACCGGCTCATCGAGCACAATCAAGTCCGGGTCGAGAGCGAGCGCGCGCGCGATCCCGATGCGCTGGCGCTGCCCACCCGAGAACTCGTGAGGGAATCGGTTCACGTGTTCGGGGTTGAGGCCGACGGTGCTCATCAGTTCTTTGACTTGCTCGGAACCACCGGACCGCCAGATCCCGTGTACCCGCATGGGTTCGGAGATGATCGCCTGTACCGTCATCCGAGGGTTGAGTGAGGCGTAGGGGTCCTGAAACACGATCTGGATCTTGGAGCGCAGCTTCCGGAGTTCGCGACTCCCGACGCCGACGAGATCGACGCCCTCGAAGAGGATCTGGCCCGAGTCCGCGTCGAGGAGACGCAACAAACAACGACCCGTCGTGGATTTCCCACATCCGGATTCGCCCACGAGCCCAAGGGTCTCGCCCCGCTGGAGTGAGAAGGAGATGTTCGAGACCGCCTGGACCCGATTTACGGTCTGGCGAAACAGCCCCGCTCGAATCGGGAACGTCTTCACCAAATTGCGAACATCCAAGAGCGGCCCGAGCGCCGAGTCGGTCATGACGGGTCCTCAACGAGTGAGCCGACGCGGTTGGGGAAGAAACACGCGGAACGATGGCCGCCACCGAGGTCGGCCAACTCCGGTCGATCGCTCGAGCACCGACCGGGGGCCTCGGCGTAGGGGCAACGGGGATGAAACGCACAACCCGGCGGGACGTGAATCAGGGAGGGCGGCTGACCCACAATCCGATGCAGCCGGCTGGTCTTGTCGGAACGCCGATCGAGCCGCGGTAATGAGGCGAGCAGACCTTCGGTGTAGGGATGTTTGGGCTCATAGAACGTGTCGTCCACCGAGCCGAGCTCAACCTGGCGGCCCGCGTACATGACGATCACCCGCTCGACCACGCCGGCGACCACACCAAGATCGTGGGTGATGAGCATGATCGAAGACTTCGTGCGGTCCTGGATGCGCTCGAGAACCTCGAGTACCTGCGCTTGAATCGTCACGTCGAGCGCGGTGGTCGGTTCGTCCGCGATCAGCAACGCGGGATCATTGGCGATCGCCATCGCAATCATCGCTCGCTGGCGCATGCCACCGGAATACTCGTGCGGGTACTGATCCACTCGCTCGGTGGGATTCGGGATCCCGACGAGATCGAGGAGTTCGATACTGCGCTCGCGAATCGTTGCCTTGTCGAGCGCGTGGTCGTGGACGCGGATCGCCTCCGCGATCTGCTTGCCCACCGTGTACACGGGATTGAGCGCGGCCAGCGCGTCTTGGAAGATCATGGCGATCTCATTGCCGCGGATCGTGTCCATCTCTGGTTCGGTCAGCGAAAAAAGCGACTGACCGCGGAACTGAATGTCGCCGGTGATCTGTGCCGACTTCGGGAGCAGGCCGAGAATCGCGAGCGAACTGACGCTCTTGCCGGAACCGGACTCCCCCACGATGCCCACGGTCTCGTTCGCGCCCACGTCGAAGGTGACGGAGTCGACGGCTCGCACCAGGCCGTCATCGGTCTTGAATGTGACCGAAAGGTCGCGGACCGAGAGCAACGGTGTGTCGCCTGCCGGTCGGCTGATCATCGGTTCGGTGGGGGTGAGTGGTTCGGGTTCGGGGGCCATATCAGTGCTGTTCGCTCTGCGGATCGAATGCATCGCTCAATCCGTCGCCGATGAAATTCACGGCCAGCACGGTGATCAGGATCATGAGGCCCGGCGCGTACAACAGGTGCGACTGCGCCGTGCCGACGTAGGCCTCGGCATCCGAGAGCATGCTGCCCCATGATGCCTCGGGCGGCTGCACCCCGAAACCCAAAAACGACAGCGTGGACTCGGTGATGATCGCAGCCGCAACGCCGAGGGTGACGTTGAGCATGATCGGTCCGATGATGTTGGGGAGGATGTGGCGCACGATGATCCGCAGCGGCGAGGCACCGGACGCCCGCGCCGCTTCCACGAACTCCTTCTCGCGCAGTGAGAGCACCTGCCCGCGCACCACGCGGGCAACGCCCATCCAGAACAACGCAGCGAGCACCAAGATGATCACGGTTTCGGTGTGCCCGAAGTACTGGAGCGCGAGGGCGAGGATCGCGATCGCCGGGACGATGAGAAACAGGTCGGTCACGCGCATGAGGACCTGGTCGGTGGCCCGACCGAAGAACCCGGCGAAGGCGCCGACCAACGTCCCCACCGCGGTGGAGATCAATGCGACGGCGAATCCGATCTTGAGCGAGAGCTGCCCGGCGTAGAGCAGGCGAGTGAGTTGGTCGCGCCCGAGTTCGTCGGTGCCGAGCCAGTGCGTCCCGTTCGGTCCAACCGCTCCTGCTCGAAGGCTTAAGGGGTCCAGTTCGTTGTTGGCGAATGGCGCGAAGACGCCGGCACCGAAACACAACACCACGAGAATGACCAGGACCACGATCGACGCCATCGCGACCTTGTGCCGTCGGAACCGCCGCCAGAAGAGCTGCCACTGCGACCGGGCCACGGGCTCGGCGTGGGCGGCGATATCAAACTCGCCCGAGCCCGACGATGCGGGCATCGACGGGCCCATGCCCATCGACATCAGGGGATGATCGGGCTCGTTGTTCGGGTGGTCGGTCATGAGAGCCGGATCCGGGGGTCGAGTACGCCGTAGAGCACGTCGGCCAGGAGGTTGAACGCCACGATGAAGACCGCCGTGACCACGAGCCATGCCTCGAGCACCGGAACGTCACCCTTGAGCAGCGCGTCGAGAAACAGTCGGCCCATCCCGGGAATCGAGAAGATCTTCTCCGTGATGATCAACCCGCCGAAGAGCGCACCGATGTCGAGGGCCATGATCGTCACGAGGGGGATGAGCGCGTTGCGCAGCCCGTGACGGATGACGACTTGGCGCCGCGGCACACCCTTGGCGCGTGCGGTGCGGATGTAATCGGCGGACATCACGTCGAGCATCGACGCCCGTTGGAACCGGCTCCATTCCGCGATGATCTGGACGGTCAGCGTCATCACCGGCAGGACCAGGTGGCGGAGGTAGTCCAGGTTGAATCCGGTGCCGTCACCGGTATGGAGGCCGACGAAGCCGAACACGGCTTGATCGGTGCCGAGGACGTCCTTGAGGTCGACCGAGAGGAACTGGATCGCGATGAGGCCGAACCAGAACGGTGGCATCGCCAGGCCGATGAACGACAGTCCGGTGAACACGTAGTCACCGACGGAGTACTGGCGCAGCGCCGAGTAGATGCCGAGCGCGATCGACACCACCGCCGAGACGAGGATGCCCCAGAAGATCAGCTGGATCGTGTACCAGAGTGCCCGGTTGATCGTGGTGCTGACCTCGGCGTGGCTCTGCTGGCTTTCGCCGAAATCCCCCTGCACTGCGTTGCCCAGCCAGCGCCCATATTGGGTGAACACCGAGTCGTTGAGATGCAACGACGTGCGGCATCGCTCGACGCTCGCAACCCCGCCTTGGCTGGTGCGGAACTGCGCGCATGGATCGAAGGTCGCCCGCACCGACCACAACAGGAGGAACGACGCGACGAGGATCACGGGGATCGAGTAGAGCACCCGCCGCGAGATGTAGGTCCCCAATACCGCCGCCTCAGATACGGGGTGGTGGCCCGGAAGACGTCCGGGCCACCATGATCCCTGCCGACAGATTTACCAACGGTCGAACACTTAGCCCGTGAGTGTCCATTCGTTCATGTTCCAGAACATCGAGAGGATCGGGTTGTCCCCCACCGGCCCACCGACGCGGTTGCTCCAGAGCGCGATGTTCGGGAGCGGGTCGAGCGGCAGGCTTACCTGCGATTCGGCGAGCAGCCGGTCGGCCTGCTTGGCGGCCGCAACTCGCGCCGGCACGTTCGTTTCGGTGTCGACCTGTGCGAGGAGCGGGTCGGCCGCCGCCACGCTGGTTCGGATGACGTTGTTCCCGGAGTTGCCGTTCGCCTTGGTTGGGATCTTGTCGGTACAGAGGGTGCTGCACAGGCCCGGGTTCACGTTCGTGGATTGCGATCCGTAGATCATCATCTGGAAGTTGCCGCTGGGCAGGATCTTGCCGAAGAGGTCGTCGGCACTCTTGTTGGCGATGGTGAGCTTGAAGCCCGCCGCGGCCAACTGGGACTGCAAGATCTGCTCGATGAGTTCCCGCTGTTTGTTGCCAGCGGTGGTTTGCACCGAGAAGCCCGCGGTCTTGCCGCCCTTGGTCCACACGCCACCGGTCTTCTTCCATCCGTCACCGGTCATGAGGCTGTCGACCTTGCTGAGGTCGAGCTTGTAACCGGCCCAGGCGTTCACGTCCGCGTACTTGGCGGTGATCGGCGGGTTGAGCGACTGCCACGCCTTGTTCACGCCGAGGTCGCCGAACAAGCTCTTCACGATCAGGTCCCGGTCGATGGCGTAGGCGACGGCTTGGCGCACTGCCACGTTGTTGAACGGGAATTTCGCGTTGTTCATCCAGAGCGCTTCGACCGTGGCGGTCTCTGCATTCACGATGGACTGGGTGTTCGGAACCCCACCCTTGATCGCGGCGATCGCCGCGGGCAACGGCTGCGGGTAGATGCCGAGGACCTCGCCAGCCTTGAACGCCTGGAACTCGGAGGCGGTGTCGGCGATGATCTTGAAGATCACCTTCTGGATCGTGGGCTTGGTGCCGTAGTAGTTGGGGTTTGGGGTGAGCGTGACGCTGACGCCCTTCTGCCACTTGGCGATCCACGGACCGCCCGACCACGAGTAGCCGTCCTTCATGAGCTTGTCGCGGTTCTTGCCCTCGAGAATGTGGGAAGGCTGGATGCCGAAGTCCGAACCGAACAAGGCAGTCCAGCTCGCGTACGGCTCCTTGAAGGTGACGACCGCGACCTTTGGGTTGGTGGCATCGACACTTTCGATCTTGTCGTAGCCGGTTGGGTCGTAGACGTTCTTGCCGGGCTTGCCGTTGGTGGCAATCTGGCCGGCGGTGTACTTGAAGTCGGCCGAGGTGATCGGTTGTCCGTCTGACCAGACCGCCGTGTCGCTGATCGCGTACGTGACGGTCTGCTTGCCGCCGACGGTGGTGACCGTCGGCATTCCCGTCAGCACCGGGCTGGGAACTTCGGTCCACACGCCGTCCTGCTTCGCGAAGTCGAACGTACGCGGCATCGTCTGGTACTGCATGATCCAGGAGCCCCACGACGAGGCAGCGCACGCGTCGATCCAGTCGGCACACGCCGGTTCCTGTTCGGCGCCGAGGACCAGGGTGCCGCTCGGGGCCTTGCCCAACGTGGTCGAGGTGCTCGAGTCGGTCGGCTTCGCTGCCTTACTGCCGCTGCTGCTCCCGCAGCCGACCGCAACGATGGCGACCAGGGGAACCAGAGCGACGAATGCCTGCCGGGATCGGATCATGTGAACTTCCCATCTGAGAGAAACGGAACCGAAATTTGGTACGCGTGCTCAGCTGACTCGGAGGCCCAGGAGCACGGTGGTAAAGCCGAACGAGACGGCTGTGATGACGGTGATCCGGTCGAGGTTGCGCTCGACTGCGGTGGCCCCCGCCATCGAACCACCGAGCGACCCACCCCCGAACATGTCGGAGAGCCCGCCGCCCCGGCCCGCGTGCAGGAGCACAAGAAAGATGAGCAGCAGTGAAACGGAAATGTGCAGAATCAGAATGATCGGGGTCAGCACGGCAGTCACTTCTCCTTTGAGGCCGTCGAGAATCTACTCGTCGTTCCCACTGAGTTGCTTCGAACGACGGTTTTGATCGTGTGAACCCCCATGGGAATCAGTGGCGATACCGGACGATTCGTGCGAAATCATCGACATCGAGCGAAGCGCCACCCACGAGGGCGCCGTCAATACCGTCGCGTTCCATCAACGCTGCGATGTTGCCCGGCTTCACACTGCCGCCGTATTGGATCCGTACCGCAGCCGCCGCGTCGGCGCCGGCCACGCCGCCCACCGCGGCCCGAACGACGGCAATCGTCGCCTCGGCGTCGTCCGGTGTGGCATTGATGCCGGTCCCGATCGCCCAGATCGGTTCGTAGGCCACCACCGTCTTGGCGACCTGCTCCTTGGAGACGCCGGCGAACGCGGCGCGGATCTGGCCTTCCACCTTGGCGTCGGTTCCGCCCGCCTCGCGCTCCGCCAGCGTTTCACCCACGCACAGGATCGGTGTCATCGCGTACTTCCAGATCGCGATGAGCTTCTTATTGACCATCTCATCGGTCTCGCCGAAGATCTCGCGCCGTTCCGAGTGACCGACGATCACGTACTTCACGGTGAGCTTTGCCAGCATCGCGGGGCTCACCTCACCGGTATACGCGCCTTGGTCCTCCCAGTGGCAGTGCTGTGCGCCCAGCGCGACGGGGATGCGGTCCGAATCGATCGTGGTCTGCATGGACCTCAGATCGGTGAACGGTGGGCACAGCACCACTTCCACGTCGTCGACGTCGTTCTTGTCGAGGAGGTACGACAACTTCTGCGTGAACTGGATCGCAGTGAAGTGATCGTGGTGCATCTTCCAGTTCGCCGCGATGATCGGCGTGCGGGAGTGCTTGGAGTCGCTCATCTCATGCCATTCCTTTTCTGAGGGCGGCGAGGCCGGGAAGGTCGCCGGATTCGATGAGTTCGAGCGACGCGCCACCCCCGGTGCTCACGTGGTCAACCTGATCAGCCAGACCGAACTGACGCACCGCGGCGGCGCTGTCTCCCCCGCCGATGATGGTGAAGCCGTGACAGTCAGCCACCGCGTGCGCGACGGCCTTCGTCCCCGATGCGAACGGTTCCATTTCGAACACGCCCATGGGTCCGTTCCACAACACCATGCGCGCCTCGGCCACGACGTCGGAGAAGATCGCGGCCGATTCGGGGCCGATATCCAGGCCCTTCCAACCCGAGGGAATCCGGCCCGCGCCCACGATCCGCGTGGGCGCGGTGTCGGTCATCTGCTGGGCAATCACGAAGTCGACCGGTATCTGTACGCGACCAGTGGCGAGCAGGCGCTGGCAGTCTTCGACCCGATCGAGCTCCACGAGCGAATCGCCCACCTCGTGACCTTGGGCCACGAGAAACGTGAACGCCATTGCGCCGCCCACGAGGATCGTGTCGCAGCGCTGCAACAACGCGTCGATCACGCCGAGCTTGTCGCTCACCTTTGCTCCACCCAGCAGCGCGACGAACGGATGCTTCGGATCCTCCAGCATTCCGGAGAGCACCTGCACTTCACGTTCGAGCAGACGTCCCGCCGCCGACGGCACGATCCGCGGTGGACCGACCACGGAGGTGTGGACGCGATGGCACGCACCGAACGCGTCGTTGACGTACACGTCGATCGGTTCGCACAACGACACCGCGAGCCCGGGGTCATCTGATGTCTCCCCCGGCTCGAACCGAAGGTTCTCGAGCATCATCACGTCGCCCGGCGTCAGGCTGGCTTCCATCGAGGACGGAACCTCGCCCACCACCTTCGGCGCGAGCGGCACGTCGACGCCGAGGAGCTCCGAGAGACGGGCTGCGACGGGCGCGAGCGAATAGCGCGGGTCGGGCGCACCCTTCGGTCGACCGAAATGGCTGCACACCACCACCGCCCCACCGTGGTCGCGCAGCCATTGGATGGTGGGCAGTGCCGCCGCGATCCGGAGATCGTCGGTGATCGTACCGTCGTGCATCGGGACGTTGAAGTCGGCACGCAGCAAGACCCGCAGACCATCAAGGTCCGGCAGATCTTCTAAGCTCGGCACTCCACCTGGCTTGGCGGCTGACATTTCGGTGACTCCGGAGCCGCGGTAGCTACGCGGCGCCGATGAAGCCGACGAGATCGACCAAGCGGTTCGAGTAGCCCCACTCGTTGTCATACCAGCCGAGCACCTTGACCGATGGTCCGTTGGTCATCGTGTCGACGGCGGAGTACACGCACGACGAAGGGTTTCCCACGATGTCGGCGGAAACCAAAGGCTCGTCGCTGTACTCGAGCACCCCGCGGAAGCTGGGGTTCGCGGCCGCGGCCGCGAACGCGGCGTTGACCTCATCGACCGACGCCTCGCGCTTCAGGGTCACGACGAGATCGGTGATCGATCCCGTGGGAACCGGCACCCGCAGGGCCATGCCGTCGAGTCGGCCTTTCAGCTCGGGCAGCACCATTCCGATTGCCCGCGCCGCGCCCGTGCTGTTCGGAATGATGGAGAGCGCCGCGGCGCGCATCCGGCGCAGGTCCGGCTTGCCGCTGCGAGTGGCGACGGCCTGGTCCTGGAGTTGTTGGTCCGACGTGTAGGCGTGGACGGTGGTGATGAGCCCGCGCTCGATGCCGAAGCTGTCGTGCAACACCTTGGCCAGCGGCGCCAGACAGTTGGTGGTGCAGGATGCGTTGGAGATCACCGTGTGGGCGGCGGAATCAAAGTCCCCGTCGTTCACGCCCATGCAGATCATGGTGTCGGCATCGCCGCTCGGAGCGGAGATGACGACCCGCTTCGCGCCGCCGGCGAGGTGTTTGGCGGCATCGCCACGAGCGGTGAAGAGGCCGGTGGACTCGATCACGACGTCGACGCCATTGGCGCCCCACGGAATCTGATCAGGGTCGCGCTCTTCGAGTTTCTTGATGGTGGTGCCGTCGATGGAGAACCCGTCGGCAGTTTCGAGGATGTCATTCGCCAAGACGCCACCCACGGAGTCGTGCTTCAGGAGAAACGCCATCGTGTGGGAGTCGCCGAAGGGGTCGTTGACCGCTACCAACTCCACACCGGCGTCAGCACCGCGCGCCAGCAGCGCCCGCGTGAACGACCGGCCGATGCGACCGAAACCATTGATCCCAACCCGTACTGTCATGACCCCTCCAGCTCCGGGCGTCATTGCCCGTTTCCCAATACAACGTGTCGCACCGAGGTGCGGAGCGGCTCACGACTCCGAAAGAGCGGCGAGCACTGGCGCCAGTTTGGTCGGTTCATGGGCGCTGAGGTCGCCTCGGGCCACATCGGCCCGGGTCAAACCAACACCGAGGGCCTCGATCTCGGCCTCATCGACGGCCAATCCACTGGCGGAATCAATCACAAAATGGTCGACGCGTACTCCCATATCGAGGACGGCTCGGAGATGATCGGTGGCGTCCAGGCCGCGAGTCTCACGTTCTCGAGCGTGAAGGTTGCCCACGAACACGATGGTCGCGGCGGTCTCCCCGAGCGCATGCCGGACCGCAGGGACACACAGGGTCGGCAGCAGGCTGGTGAACAAGGATCCGGGCGCGAGGACGACCTGGTCGGCGGCGCGGATCGCCGTATCGACCGCCGCAGGTGATTTGGCGTCGGGTGGGACGAGCGCGACCCGTTGAATGCGCGCGGTGGCGTTCTGGACCGCGACCTGCCCCTCCACTTCGCCGCCGTCGACCTCGGCCTTCAGGACCACCGGTTCGGAAGTCGCTGGCAACACGCGGCCCACGGCGCCGAGCATCTCGCCGGCGATCGCGAGCGCGTGTTCGTAGTCGCCGGTGACCTCGGCGAGGCCGACGAGGATCAGATTCCCGAGCGCGTGACCATCGAGTTCACCCGCCGCGAACCGGTGCTCGAACGCGTCGGGCCACACGGACGGGGCTCCGGTCGGGCTGGGTTTCGCACCAGGGTCGGCCAACGCGACGAGACACTTGCGCAGATCGCCGACGCCGAGCACACCCAGGTCGCGGCGCAGCCGTCCAGTCGATCCCCCATCGTCGGCCACGCTGACCACCGCGGTGATCGTCCCGGCATAGTCGCGTGCCGCTCGGAGCGTCATCGCCAGTCCGTGCCCGCCCCCGATGGCCGTGACCGTCGGGCCCGATGGCCGGTTGACGGGATAGGCGCGCGCGGCTTGACTCTCGGCGGCCGGGCTATTCACGGCCGACGTCGCGGTGGCGGACGTGAGGTCGGTAGCCGATCCCGGTGAGGATCTCTGCGAGCGATTCGGTAATCGCCACGCTCCGGTGGCGGCCACCCGTGCAGCCGACGGCGATCGAGAGGTACGCCTTCCCTTCACGCTCGTACGCGGGCAGCGTGAGTTCGAAGAGGCGTGAGAGTTCATGCAGGTAGTCCTTGGCCACGGGCTGACCGAGCACGTACTCGCGTACGGGGGCATCCCGACCGTCGAGTGGACGGAGTTCATCGACCCAATGCGGGTTGGGCAAGAACCGACAGTCGAACACGAGATCGACGTCGAGGGGGAGGCCGTGTTTGAAACCGAAGCTCACGATGTCGACTTGGAGCGCCGTGGAGCCGGTGTTCGATGCGAAGATCGCGACCAAGCGGTCGCGCAGTTCGTGCACGTTGGTGGCCGAGGTGTCGATCACCACGTCGGCTCGCCCTTTCAGCTCTTCCAGGAGGGCGCGTTCCTTCTGGATGCCTTCGAGCAACCGCTCCGCATCGGCAAGCGGATGCGGCCGCCGAGACGCGTCGAAGCGTCGGACCAGCGCATCGTCGGACGCTTCGAGGAACAGCACGCGCGTGCGCGCGCCGATGGCACGCAACTCGGCCAGTGCGTCGTCGAGATCGGCGACGAATGAGCCGGTGCGCACATCCACGCCGAAGCCGTATCGCTGCGGACTCGAACCGCCCCGCGCGAGTTCGGCAACTTTGCCGATCAACGCGGGTGGGAGGTTGTCGATCACGAAGAACCCGAGATCTTCGAGCACGTTGGCCGCGGTGGCCCGGCCCGCGCCGGACATTCCGGTAATCACCGTGACGTCGAGGCCGCCTCCGATCTCGTTCGGGAACGCGGTGGGGATCGCAGCGCTGGTCACGAGTCCACGGTACTGGGCATGACCTCGCCCTTGAGTCGGGCAAAGAGATCAGCGGCAACGGCGCTGGGCAGCCACGTGAGCGCCTGAAGCGCCTCGAGGTCCTGTTCGCGGACCTGCTTCACTGATCCGAACTGCTTGAGCAGCTTGGTGCGCCGGCTGGGACCGAGCCCCGGCACTTCATCGAGCACCGACGCCGTCATCTTCTTGTCGCGCAAGCTGCGGTGATACGTGATCGCAAAGCGATGCGCCTCGTCGCGGACCTGTTGGAGCAGATACAGCGCCGGGGAATCGCGAGGAATGCGAATGGACTCGGACTCTCCGGGCCGGAATACCTCTTCGAGCCGCTTGGCGAGCCCCACCACGCTGATGTCTTCGAGGCCCAGTTCTTCCAGCACGCGCACCGCAACTCCGAGCTGGCCCTTCCCGCCATCGATCACCAACAGGTTCGGCGGATACGCGAATCGCTTCCCGGCGCGCGCCCCTTCGTCGCGTTCGTCGAGGTAGCGCCGGAACCGCCGGGTCAATGCTTCTTCCATCGCCGCGAAGTCGTCCTGTCCTTCCTGGTTGCGGATTTTGAACCGGCGGTACTCAGAACGTTTGGGCAACGCGTCTTCGAGCACGGTCATCGACGCGACGATCTCCGTGCCCTGCAGGTTCGAGATGTCGAAGCATTCGATCCGGAGAGGGGCCTCCGGCAGGTCGAGTGCTTCCTGAAGTGCGGTGAGGGTACGAGCCCGCGCGTTGTGATCGGATGCCCGCTTGAGCCGGTGGCGGGTGAACGCTTCCGTGGCGTTGTGGGCCACGGTTTCGAGCAGCGCTCGCTTCTCACCGCGCAGTGGGATGCGGATCCGCACCTTGCTCCCCCGCACGTGCGAGAGAAACTCTTCATAGAGCGCGTGCTCTTCGGGGTCCGTCGGGACCAGCACCTCACGCGGCACATCCTCGGGTGCGGCATCCGCGTACAGCTGTTCCAGAACCCGTGCGACGAGCGCCGGAGTTTCCACATCTTCCACTTTGTCGACCACGAGTCCGCGGCGCCCGACGACCCGCCCGCGACGCACGAAAAAGATCTGCACGGAGGCTTCGAGTTCGTCTTCGGCCAGGCCAATGACGTCGAAGTCTTCGGGCTTCTCCCCCACCATCTGCTGGCGTTCGATGGCCTTGCGGACTGACGTGAGTTGGTCACGGAGGCGCGCCGCTCGCTCGTACTCCATCTCTTCGGCGGCTTCCTGCATCAGCGCTTCGAGGCGGGCGACCACGGGCGCGGTCTCACCGCCGAGGAACGACAGCAGGTCTTCCACGAGGTTGGTGTATTCCGGATCGGTCACTGCACCAACACACGGCGCGGAGCACTTCTCGATGTGGGCGTACAGACACGGTCGTCCGAGACGTTCGTGACGCACGAACTTGCCGTTGGTGCACGTGCGCACCGGGAACGTACGCAGGAGCAGGTCCAACGTCTCGCGAATCGCGTAGGCATGAGCGAACGGACCGAAGTACCGCACGCCCTTGCGCTTCGCGCCCCGCATCACCATTGCGCGCGGCCACGCTTCGTCCAAGGTGACGGCGAGGTACGGGTACGACTTGTCGTCTTTCAGGCGGATGTTGAACCGCGGTCGATGTTCCTTGATGAGGTTGTATTCGAGGAAGAGCGCGTCGACCTCGGTACGAACCTCGATCCACTCCACGCTCGTTGCCGCAGTCATCATCTGGAGCGTGCGCGGCGGCAGCGTGGCCGGCGAGCCGAAATAGTTCGAGAGTCGGCTGCGCAAACTCTTGGCCTTGCCCACGTAGATGATGCGACCGTGCCGGTCTTTGAACTGGTACGAACCCGGTTTGTCGGGGATCGTTCCGGCCGGTGGTCGCGACAGCATCAGTCCCGGATCACCGCGCGCACCGTATCGATCACTTCGTCCTGCAGTTCATCGCTCAGATGGGCCGAACACGGAAGACACAGCACGCGCTCGCCGATATCGAGGGCAACGTTGCCGCCGAGCACCGGCAGATCGCGGTACGGAGCCTGGATGCGCATGGGTGGCCAAATGGTCCGGGTCTCGATCTTGCGGGCGTCGAGGGCGTCTCTGACCGTTTGCCGGACGGTGTCATCCGCAAACATCGCCGTCGAGAGCCAACCCGACCGACGCGCCCACGGTTCATCGGGCCCGCCGGTGATCCCGAGGCCCGCAAACGCGTCGCGGTACCGATCTGCGATCGCGCGCCGCCGACCGATCAATGCGGGCAGACGCGTCATCTGCACGACTCCGAGCGCCGCCGCGATGTTGGATAAGCGGTAGTTGTATCCCACCGCGTCGTGGCGGTAATCGGAGTTCGGGATCTTGGCCTGGGACCCGAGATGGCGAGCACGCGCGAGTAACGCGGGGTCGCGCGCCACGAGCATCCCGCCACCGCCGGTGGAGATCGGCTTGTTGAAGTTGAACGAATAGATGCCGAGGTCACCGACCGAGCCGGGCACCCGACCGTCGAGTGCGCCACCGACCCAACGGGAACCCAACGCTTCGGCCGCGTCTTCGACGATCGCGATGTTGTGCTCTGCGAGAAGCGCGAGCATCGGTTCGAGGTTCGCGGGATGGCCGAGAAGGTGGACCGGAACGATGGCCTTCGGCATTGGTACTCCGGCGCGGGCTCGTCGCTCGACCTCTTCCATCACGATCACCGGGTCGAGGTTCCATGACGCCGGTTCGCTATCGATGAGCGTGACCCGCGCGCCGCAGTAGGCCGCCGCGTTCAAGGAGGCGATGAACGTGAGGTCGGAAACCCAAACCTCGTCGCCCGGCGCCACGCCGGCGACCAACAGTGCCAGGTGCAGTGCCGCGGTCCCGGTGGTGACGGCCAGAGCGTCCGGCACGCCAACCTCGGCCGCGAGCGCCGCTTCGAACGCCAGAAGATCAGGGCCGAAGACGAGGTGGCCGTCGCGCACGGCGCGCGCCACCGCCGCAACTTCCTCCTCGCCCACCGTCGGCTCAGAAAGTCGGACTCTCGGTTCCCCCATGCCAGGAAGTATCCCAGACTCATGGGCCACTCCATCACCCCGTCGGCGTTTGTCGGTTTGTGTGCGCTGGGCGCCACCAATGCGACAAGCGCTCGGGAGGTAGGGGAAGGGTCGCGGCGTCGGAGGCGTTAGAATCCAGTGAGGCTGGCCTGGAATACCAGCTACATATTCGGCTCCGAAGCCGACAACCCCGTGGAGTGGCGACCAGGCTGTCCCCACCGGCTGTAATCGGAGTCTTCCCCGAAGGGGCATATTCATGTTGCGACTCCAGGCACCCCTGGCCGACCGATACACCACCGCGACGCCCGACGAACTCCGAGCGATGATCGGCGCGGCGAAGTCCGAGCTCGGTGCGAAGTTGCTGATCCTGGGCCATCACTACCAGAGGGACGAAGTGATGGAATGGGCCGATCGGCGCGGCGATTCCTTCCGCCTCGCCCGGTTCGCGGCCGATAGCGACGCGACCGACATTGTGTTCCTCGGCGTGCATTTCATGGCCGAGTCGGCCGACATTCTCACCGGGAATCATCAGCGGGTGGTGCTCCCCGACCTGAATGCCGGGTGCTCTATGGCCGACATGGCTGATCTCGATCAAGTGGAAGAGGCATGGGACGCCATCGCGTCGGTCACCGACATCGAGCGCGTCGTTCCGATCACCTACATGAACTCATCCGCGGCGATCAAGGCCTTTGTCGGTGAACACGGCGGTGCGGTGTGTACCTCCTCGAATGCGCAAGCGGTTCTGGAATGGGCGTTGGATCGTGGCGACAAGGTGCTGTTCTTTCCTGATCAGCACCTCGGTCGCAACACGGGGTTCGTGATGGGTTACGACGATTCCCACATGCGGGTCTGGAATCCGCACAAGGAGTTCGGTGGCCTCGAAGACCACGACGTGAAGGACGCCACGCTTCTGCTCTGGCGCGGCTGGTGTTCCGTGCATCAACGGTTCAACCCCGAGCACGTAGCCGCATTTCGGGCCGAGCACCCGGGCGGCACCGTGATCGTGCATCCGGAATGCGCCCACGAGACCGTGATGCTGGCGGATCGGGTGGGATCGACCGAACGCATCCTCGAGTGGACTGCCGCCGCGCCCGCGGGCTCGGTGATTGGCGTTGGCACCGAGATTCACATGGTGCAACGTCTGGCGCACGACAACCCCGACAAGATTGTGGTCTCGCTCGATCCGTTGGTGTGTCCCTGCTCCACCATGTTCCGCATCGACGCGCCCCATCTCGCGTCGGTGCTCGAGTCGTTGGCCCGCGGCGAGTTGGTGAATCAGATCCGCGTGGATCCAGTGACCGCGCAGAACGCGAACGTCGCATTGCAGCGGATGCTCGACATTACTTAGCGGGTGGGGCGCGGCGACAAGTTGGCGTGGTCAAGTCCTCGTCACCGACGCTGCGCGCGCAACACCAGCAGGCGAGGGATTGCCTGGGCCTCGACGTATTCCGGCGCCCGGGCCAGGAAACCCGCGGGTGGAGCCGGCTCGAGCATCCGCTCCAGGGCCAGACCGTTGTCCGCCATGGTGTTGACGTACCGTGACAATGGTCGGTGCACGAACGGCAGCATGATGCCGGGGGCGATCTCCTCGAGCGAGACGTCCTCGGTGAGGTATGCACCGATCCGCCAATACTGCTCTTCGAGGATGTGGTCGTCGATCCAGCCACTGCCGGGTGTTTGCAGCAGCGGGTGGTTGAGCAGGAAAAGGAACGTTCCACCCGGAGCGAGGACGCGTGCAACCTCGGTAAGCGCCGCGTCGACATTCACGATGTGTTCGAAGACCAGACACGCGACCACCGCATCGAAGGAGGCGGGTGCGAACGGCAGTGCATCGGCGGCGCCACGCGCGTAGCGCGGACCCCCGGCGCGTTCCTGTGCGACGCGGATTTGTGCATCCGACGGGTCGATGCCGATGGCGTTCGCCACGCCGGCACCCATCAACTCGCGCGCGAGTTGTCCTTCGCCGGTTCCGATGTCGAGCACCCGCCGTGCCGAGCCGAGGTGTTCGACGACGATGGGCAAGATCTGTTCGGTGTACTCGGGGTCGACGCCGTCAGTGAAGCCGTCCTGCCACCACTGCGCGTGTTCCTCCCACGGATCTGTCATATCCGCTCTTGCCCCTTCGGGGCAGGCCGCTCGGGCCCCGCTCCGCCAGGATTGCCGGACTCGGATTGGCGTGTGGCGTCGCTTCGGTTTCCCCGCTCTTGCCCCTTCGGGTTCGTCATGCGGAGAGCATGGGGGCGAGGAAGTGGCCGGTGTAGCTCCCGGCGGTCTTGGCGACGTGTTCGGGAGTTCCCTCGGCGATGATTTTCCCGCCGCCATCGCCGCCTTCGGGCCCGAGGTCGATGACCCAATCGGCCGACTTGATGACGTCGAGGTTGTGCTCGATCACAAGGACGGTGTTGCCGATGTCGACCAGCCGTTGCAATACACCCAAAAGGCGCCGGACGTCTTCGAAATGGAGACCCGTAGTGGGCTCGTCGAGGATGTAGATCGTGCGTCCCGTGGAGCGCTTGCCGAGTTCGGTCGCGAGCTTCACGCGTTGCGCCTCGCCACCGGAGAGCGTGGGCGCAGGCTGACCCAGCCGGACGTACCCGAGGCCCACGTCCACCAGCGTTTGGAGCCATCGGGCAATCGTGGGCTGGTTGGCGAAGAAACCCACGCCTTCTTCGCACGAAAGGTCGAGGATCTCCGCGATGTTCTTGCCCTTGAACGTGATGTCGAGGGTGTCGCGGTTGTAGCGCGCACCCTTGCAGACCTCGCACGGCACGTAGACGTCGGGCAGGAAGTGCATTTCGATCTTGATCGTGCCGTCGCCCGCGCAGGCCTCGCAGCGCCCGCCCTTCACGTTGAACGAGAAGCGCCCTTGTTGGTAGCCGCGGATCTTCGCTTCGGGGGTGGCCGCGAATAGTGCTCGCACTTTGTCGAACACGCCGGTGTACGTGGCGGGATTGGAGCGCGGGGTGCGGCCGATCGGCGACTGGTCGATGTTGATGACTTTGTCCAGCGCGTCGGCGCCGTCCACGCTCTTGTGCTTGCCCGGCACCGTGCGGGATCGGTAGATCTTGTGCATCAACGAGTGGTACAGGATGTCGTTCACGAGCGTGCTCTTGCCACTGCCACTCACCCCGGTGATCGACACGAAGCAACCGAGTGGGATGCGAGCATCGATGTTTGCCAGGTTGTGTTCGCGCGCCCCGCGCACCGTGATCCAGTTGTCGCCGGGTTCGCGCCGTCGCTCGGGCACGCTGATCTCGCGTGCACCCGAGAGGTACTGCCCGGTCATGGAACGCGGCTCGGCGAGCAGGTCGGCGAGGGTGCCTTGCGCCACCACTTCGCCGCCGTGTTCGCCCGCGCCGGGGCCGATATCCACCACGTGATCGGCCACGCGAATGGTCTCTTCGTCGTGCTCCACCACGATCACGGTGTTGCCGAGGTCGCGCAGCCGGATCATGGTGTCGATGAGGCGCTGATTGTCACGTTGGTGGAGCCCGATCGACGGTTCGTCGAGCACGTACAACACACCAACGAGTCCGCTCCCGATCTGGCTCGCCAACCGGATACGTTGCGCCTCTCCCCCGGCCAGCGTGCCCGCCGACCGGTTGAGGCTGAGGTAATCGAGCCCCACATCGAGCAGGAACGTCAACCGTTCGTTGACTTCCTTCAGCACCCGTTCGGCGATGAGCAACTCGCGCTGGTTCAACTCCACCTGGGCAAAGAACTCCGCGGTCTTACGGATCGAGAGGTTCCCCACTTCGGAGATGCTCGCTCCGCCGATCTTCACCGCGAGCGACGACGGCTTGAGCCGCGCCCCACCACACGCTCCACACGGAACCTCCCGCATGTAGCCCTCGATCTGCTCGCGCGATCGGTCACTTTCGGCCTCGGTATGGCGACGCTCGAGCCAGGGGATCACGCCTTCGTAGCGGGTCTTGTATTCACGCTTGCGCCCGTAACGGTTCTTGTAGTGCACCTGTACCTGGGTCGTGCCCGCGCCGTAGAGCACGATCTTCTGCTGCGCCTTGGTCAACTTCTTCCACGGCGCCGACGTATCGAAACCCGCTTCTTCGCTCACGGCCACGAGTACCCGTCCGAAGTATTCGCCGCGGTATCCGCTCCACGGGGAGATCGCACCATCGTCGATCGAGAGATCGCCGTCAGCGATGACCAGTTCCGGGTCCACTTCGAATCGGGTGCCGAGACCGTCGCAGCGGTCGCACGCGCCGTAGGGAGAGTTGAACGAGAAGTTGCGCGGCGCCAACTCGTCGAAGCTGATCCCACAATGTGAACAGGCCAGATGCTCGGAGAAGGTGAGTACCTCGGACTCTTCTTGGTCGGCCTCGTCGGTACCGGTGCCGGTGCCGGGCAAACTCGTCTGATCGGCGGCCGCATCACCCCGCCGGATGATCTCCACTTCGGCCACACCCTCGGCGAGGCGCAGCGCGGTCTCGAGCGAGTCGGTGAGCCGCCGCTCGATACCGTGACGGCGCACCAAGCGGTCGACCACCACTTCGATCGTGTGGTTCTCGTAGCGCGCCAGCCGCTCCTTGGAACGATCCGCGAGTTCCACGGTTTCGCCGTCGATGCGGGCGCGGGTGAACCCTTGCTGCGCGAGTTCGTCGAGCATCCCGTCGTACTCGCCCTTGCGGCCGCGCACCACGGGCGCCAGCACTTGGAAGCGCGTGCCCTCGGGAAGTTCCAAGACCCGATCGACGATTTGCTGGGGCGTCTGGCGGGTGATGAGTCGGCCGCACGTTGGGCAATGTGGGATGCCGATGCGGGCGTAGAGGAGGCGCAGGTAGTCGTACACCTCGGTGATCGTGCCGACGGTGGAGCGCGGATTGCGGCTCGATGACTTCTGGTCGATGGAGATGGCCGGCGAGAGACCTTCGATGAAGTCGACGTCGGGCTTGTCCATCTGGCCGAGAAACTGCCGGGCGTAACTACTGAGGCTCTCGACGTAGCGGCGTTGGCCTTCGGCGTAGATGGTGTCGAACGCGAGGCTCGACTTCCCGCTGCCCGAGAGGCCGGTGATGACCACAAGTTGATCGCGTGGCAGGTCGATGTCGATGTCGCGCAGGTTGTGTTCGCGCGCGCCGCGCACGGAGATCATGAGCGGATCACCCGACGGGCTGCGCGGAGTCTTCGGAGCGATCTTCGTGCTTGGCTTGGTGGCTGGTTTGGTGGCCGGTTTCGGAGCGGTGTTGGGCGCGCGCTTCGCTCCGGCCTTCACTACAACCTTCGCGGGCTTCGGCGCTGCGCTGACCGCTCGCTTGACCGATTTCTTCCCGGGTTTCGCCGCTGCCGGCTGTGCTTTCTTCGCCTCCGCCATGGTCGCACTGTACCCGCCGCGGAGCCGTCACCGAACGCATGTTCGAGAACGTCCTAGTTGACTGCTTTGATCTCGCGCTTCAGCTCGTTGACTTCGTCGCGCAGGCGTGCCGCCTCTTCGAACCGAAGTTCCTTCGCGGCTTCGTGCATCTCCTCCTGGAGTGTGAGCACCAGGCGGCCAAGCTCATCCGGCGGGAGTCCGGCGAGGTCGGCGAACAGCGCGCTGCTGCGCTTGGACCGGCCCCGACCGCGGCCGCTGCTGCCGGTTGCGCTGTCGTCGCGGTCACGGAGTCGGACCATTTCGAGAATGTCGGTGACCTTCTTGCGGATGGTCTGAGGATCGATGCCGTGCTCTTCGTTGTATTCGAGCTGGCGCTTCCGACGGCGCGTGGTTTCGCTGATGGCGTGGCGCATCGAGTCGGTCACCCGATCGGCGTACATCACGACCTGACCGTCGATGTTGCGCGCGGCCCGACCCGTCATTTGAATCAGGCTGGTGGCGGAGCGAAGGAAGCCCTCTTTGTCGGCGTCGAGAATCGCGACGAGTGACACCTCGGGAAGGTCGAGACCTTCACGCAACAGGTTGATGCCCACGAGCACGTCGAACTCGCCGAGCCGGAGCGACCGGAGAATCTCTACCCGCTCGAGCGTGTCGACCTCGCTGTGCAGGTACCGCACGCGGATACCGAGTTCGAGGAGGTAATCGGTGAGGTCTTCGGACATCTTCTTGGTGAGCGTGGTGACCAGCACCCGCTGATCCGCCTCGGCGCGCTGGTTGATCATCGCCACGAGATCGTCGATCTGGCCCTTGGTGGGTTTGATGATGATCTCCGGGTCGGTCAACCCGGTGGGCCGCACGACCTGCTCCACCACCTTGGTGGAGACTTCCAACTCGTACTTGCTCGGCGTGGCCGACATGAAGACGACCTGATTGACCTTCTCGCCGAACTCCTCGAACCGCAGCGGCCGGTTGTCCATCGCGCTCGGCAACCGGAAGCCGTGCTCCACGAGGGTTTCCTTGCGCGACCGGTCGCCTTCGTACTGGCCGTGCAACTGCGGGATGGTGACGTGGCTCTCGTCGAGCACCACGAGATAGTCCTTCGGGAAATAGTCGAGCAACGTGTACGGGGCTTCGCCGGGCTCACGCCCGTCGAGATGGCGTGAGTAGTTCTCGATCCCGGAACAGAACCCGATCTCGCGCATCATTTCGAGGTCGTACGTGGTGCGCATCCGCAGCCGTTGGGCTTCGAGCAACTTGCCGCGATCCTCGAGCCACTTCAACCGAGCGAAGAGTTCGACTTCGATGTGCTCCGCGGCGCGCTTGAGCTGCTCGTCCTGGGTCACGTAGTGCGACGCCGGAAAGAGCACGAGCGTTTCCAGCTCTTCCACCATCTCGCCGGTGACCGGATCGACCGACATGATCCGCTCGATCTCGTCGCCGAACAGCTGCACCCGGATGCCGCGCTCCTCGTACGCTGGGAAGATCTCGATGGTGTCGCCCCGCACCCGGAACTTGTTGCGGACGAAGGCCATGTCGTTGCGTTCGTATTGCAGTTCCACGAGGCGCTTCAAGATGGCGCGCTGATCGTGCTCCTCGCCTACCGAGACGGTGAGGAGTTGCGTGGCGTAGGTCTCGGGCGAACCCAGGCCGTAGATGGCCGAGACGCTGGCGATGATGATCACGTCTCTCCGGCTCAGCAGCGCGCTGGTGGCACTGTGGCGCAGCCGGTCGATCTCGTCGTTGATGGACGAGTCCTTCTCGATGAACGTGTCACTCGACGGTAGGTACGCCTCGGGCTGGTAGTAGTCGTAATAGGAGACGAAGTACTCGACCCGGTTGTGCGGGAAGAACTCGCGAAATTCCGAGGCGAGCTGCGCCGCCAGACTCTTGTTGGGTGCCAGGATCAGCGTGGGCCGCTGGGTGGCCGCGATCAGCCCCGCGACGGTGAACGATTTTCCGGACCCGGTAATGCCCAACAGCGTCTGGTATTGCTCCCCGGCTTCGACTCCCGCGGCCAGCGCGGCGATTGCCTGGGGCTGGTCGCCCGCAGGCGCGAAGTCAGAAACCAGTTGGAACTCAGGCACGTTGCCACCCTACCGACATCGTGTGACCATCCCTCCCCGCCAATCCTCCCCAACCCGCCCACTTTCGTTAGTTTCACCCCCTCAGGGGTGGGCAAAGCGAACAAAGGTGGGTACGGGTCGCGCCTCAGGCCGCGCGATCGAGCGCCGAGCGAAGCGTGGCCGCAACCATGGTCGGGTCATCCACGACTGCTTTCCAGCCGAAGCGGTACACCTTCCACCCCGCCTGAGTGAGCTGCTCTTGCCGACGGGTATCCGCGCGCCGGTCCAGGTGCGAGGAATGGTGTTCGACGCCGTCGACCTCGATCACGATCCGCGCTGAGCGATAGAGGAAGTCCACTCGGCCGATCCACTCATCCGTTGACCCCAGGTCAACCTGACGTTCCGGCGGTGCAAGCCCGAACCGTTGGACCAATCGGATGAACTGTGCCTCGAGTTCACTGGCCGGCGGGACGAAACCGGTTCCCCGAGCAGTCAGGAGGTTGCGCATCACCGTGAGTTTCCGGCGGCCCGGGACCGAGAGTTCGTTCGTGACCGCTGCGAGCGCCGGCAGCGTCACCATCCCCCGAGCCAGCGCGGTGTCCAGCGCTCGCTCCACGCGTTCAGCACGGATGACTCCGGTGAGGTCGAACAGGGTTCGTGCGATCGACGTGATCGGGATTCCCCGGATCACGCGGCGATGATGCGCGGGAAGGAGGTTGGTGCGGTGCTGGCGGAGCTTCGATCGCCGCACGAACCCACCGTCCGCCGCCGTCACCTCGGGGACCGCTGCGAACCCGGGCAGGCCGTAGATCCGGGTCGCGCATCGATGGGACGCGAACGCCACGCACCGCAGACCGAGGATCACGGCGATCACCTGAGTCTCGAAGGTGTCCGGCGTCCCGCCGAGCCGAAGAACACCGCGGCCGGACCGTCGCCATCGGCCCGACTTCACTCGATGTTCGATCATCGCGGGGTTTCCTTGGAGGAGGAGCACTTGCTGGACGCTGAAAACGCCCTGCTGTCGCGACGCGAGCTCCTCGACGCGCCGATCAAAGTCGGCTGTCATTCGCGAACCATACGCACGAGGTGTGACACCGAACGGTGTGTCTTGCACGCAATGTCAATCCCACCCCACCACTTTCGTTCGCTTCACCCCCTCAGGGGTGGGTAAAGCGAACGAAGGTCGGTTTGGGGGGAGGTGAGGGTCAGGGTTGCTTGGCGGTGTGGCGGGATTGGAGATCGCGCCAGAGGGCGTCGACTTGGGTGACGAGGTCCTCGTGGCCTGCGGAGTTGTCGATGAGGTGCGTAGCCACCGCCCGCCGTTCCTCGTCGGTGGCCTGGGCCGCCATCCGTGCCGACGCGTCCTCGCGGGTGAGGCCGCGATCCACCAATCGGTCGAGGCGCAGGTCCGGCGGCGTCTCGACCACGATGACGGCTTCGTAACCACGCTCGGCCGCGTTCTTGGCCTCGACCAGGAGCGGTACGTCCATCACGACGATCGCGTCAGTGGGTGCGGCCACCATCCTGCGTCCGAACTCGGCGTGGATCGCCGGATGGGTGATGGCTTCCAACGCGGTTCGAGCCTCCGGGGTGGCGAATGCCTTGGCTGCGAGGGCGGCGCGATCGAGCGTACCGTCCGGCCCCACGATCGATGGCCCGAACTCGTCGACGAGTGCAGCGAACGCAGGCTGATCGGGCTCCACCACATCTCGCGCCACTTGGTCGGCGTCCAACAGCACGGCACCGTGGGCCACGAGCAGTGCCGCGACCGTGGACTTTCCCGCGCCGATTCCACCGGTGAGACCTACGAGCAACATGGGGCGGGATCCTACGGCGGGCCGCCCCCGGTTTCGATTGCCCGAACTTGGGGCTTCGGAGCGGTCACAATTGCGAAATCGACACCACGCCCGTTCCCGCCCGCACTGACCGGCCGAGCCGAGCCGTGCAACGCCGAGCATCGCGGGCGAGCAGAAAAGTGGTCGGCCGCTCGCGTCCGCGCCTGAGGGTGGCGCGCTGGGCCCGGCGCATCGGCCCGCGCCTCGACCCACGATCGGTTGAGGAACTTGGTCGCCTGGGCCCGCTCGCCACGTGGTTACGGTGGGTATCTCTCATTATCGGGGCCACGATCTCGCTGACCACCGAGCAGCCCGATCACCGGGCGCGGGTCATCGCCGGCGGCGTGCTCCTTGCCGACACCGTCTTCCGCACGGTGAAACCACTCAAGATCTACCCGGCCACCTGGCGTGCCGAAGCCCTCCTCGTCGTCGACCTGCTCATCGCGGTGGGTGCCATCGCGTTCACCGGCACCTGGGCGAGTCCGTTCCTCCTCATGCCGATCCCGCTGGTGTTGCTGGCGGCCTACGGCTGGGGCTATCGGGAAGGTTGCTTCGCCGGGATCTTCACCGCGGGCGCCATTCTCATTGCCGATGTGCTGGGAGGCGCAAGCCCCGGAGCGCTCCGCACGGGTCTGCTCGCTTCGGTGGTGGTGATCGCCGCGGCGTTGGTGGGCGGATATACCCGCCAACTCTGGCTGGAGGCCGAAGAACGCGAACGAGAGAGCGCGGATGAAGTGTCGCGGATGACGCTCGCCAACGATCTGTTCCACGCGCTCCATGATGTGGTGCGCACACTGCCGGAGTCCCTCGACCTCGCGGAGGTGGTGGCTTCGGCGCGTGACACCTTGCGCGAGGTGTTCCGGCCCGATGTCCTGGTGGTCCTCCTCGCCGATGAGACGAGCGCGTCCTGGCGTACGCAGCTCGCGGAAGGGGCGAACGTCCCGGAACACCTGGAGACGGCGGACCTGCCCAATCGAGTGCGTGAGGCCTTGGACCGTCCCGGCGTCGTGCGGGTGGAGAGCACCGGATCGCAAGACGATCTCTGGAACCATGAGTTCGCCAGCAGTGGGATGATCGTGGGCCTGCGCACGCCGGACCGCATCGTTGGCTTGGTGGCGGTCGAGCATCGTGCCCCAGATCGCATTAGCACCGCGGATTCGGAACTCTTCTCGCGCATCGCGTCGTCGCTCGCACTCGCGGTCGACAACGCGCGTTGGTTCGGTCGACTCCGTACGTTGGGTGCGGAAGCGGAACGGGCTCGTATCGCTCGTGATCTTCATGACCGCACCGCGCAGTCGCTCGCCTACATCGGATTCGAACTCGACCGACTCTCCAATCGCTACAGCGACCCGGCGCTGCCCGAGCTGCACCGGGTGGTACGTGAAGTGGTGGTGGAACTGCGCGAGACCCTGTACCAACTCCGCACGACGGTGACCGAGGAAGATGGGTTGGTCCCGCTTGCGGCGCCCTATCTCAAACGTTGGTCGGACCGTACGGGCGTTGCCGCCACGTTCGAGACTATTTGTCCGGAGCGGCGACTCCCGCGCCAGGTAGAGCAAGAACTGTGGCGCATCTTCCAAGAGGCCCTCACGAACGTGGAACGTCATGCCGATGCCTCTTCGGTGCACGTGATCTGGGATTGCTCTGATGCCCACGCGCGCCTTGTCGTTCGCGATGACGGCGCGGGAATGGATCCATCACGCCCCGCGCCCGAACGGTACGGTCTCGTGGGCATTCGCGAACGGGCCGATGCGATCGGCGCACGCGTGAAATTCGAGAGTGCGCTGGGAACCGGTACCACGGTGCTGGTCGAGATGGAGGCAACCGCGTGACGCGAGTCCTGTTAGCCGATGACCACCAGATGTTGCGCCAAGCGGTTCGTCGAGCGTTGGAAGAGGCCGGGCTCGATGTGGTGGGCGAAGCGGCCGACGGTGATCAGGCCGTCGTGCTCGAAGCCAGCCTGCGTCCCGATGTGGTGCTCATGGACGTGAGCATGCCGATCATCGATGGCATCGAAGCCGCCCGGCGTATCGTGGCCTCAGGGTCGCGGGCCAAGGTGTTGGTACTCACCATGCACGACGAGGATGCGCTGCGCGCCCGGGCACTCCGTGCCGGTGCCGTGGGTTTCCTCACCAAGGATTGCGAACTGCGCGAAGTGGTTGACGCCGTCCGCAGTGTTGATTCCGGGGAGGTGCTGCTCTCACCGGAGATCGCCCACGCGATCATGGAGCAATTCCCGGAGACGCCGGTTGCGAACGAGACGGTGAGCACCAACGGTCCACTGACCCGCCGCGAAAAGGAAGTGCTGCAGTCGGTGGCCGACGGTCATTCGACCACGGAGATCGGACGCGAACTGTTCATCAGCGTGAAGACGGTGAAGAATCACCTGGCATCGATCTACGCCAAACTCGACGCACGCGACCGCACCCAGGCCGTGATCTCCGGGGTTCGTATGGGAATCGTCTCGCTGCGATAACAGGCAGACCACGACGGCCCGCCCGAGGGCGTCGCCGTTGCGTCACGCCTCGGGTGCGACCTCAGGTGCGGCTTCGGGCGCGACGTCGGCGACCGGTGCTTCGACCGGTGCCTCGACCGGTGCCTCTGCGGCCGGTGGATCTGGCGCTTCGCCAGCCGCAACCTCAACATCAGTTGCCGGTGCGACCGCCGCGGGCGCTTCCCCGTCGGCTGCTTCACCCTCGGCTGCTTCACCCTCCGGTGGCGCACCCTCCTCGGGGTACTCGGGGCCGATGTAGTTCCCGGACTCGTCGTAGGCGTGCTCACCGAACTGGTCCTGGTACTCGGCCGCAACGATGCCGCCTTCGGCCGCCTGCTTGATCGACAACGAAATGCGTCGACGGTCGAGGTCGATGTCGATGATCTTGACCCACAGCTCTTCGCCCGGAGTCACAACCTGCTCGGGCGCCTCCACATGGTGGACCGCCATCTCCGAGATGTGGACGAGGCCTTCGATGCCGTCGCCCACCTGCACGAATGCGCCGAACGGCACCAGCTTTGTGACCCGTCCGTAGACCAGCTCGCCGACCTGGTGGCCGGTAGCGAACTCCTGCCACGGGTCCTGCTGGGTCGCCTTGAGCGAGAGCGAGATCCGCTCACGAGTGAGGTCGACGTCGAGCACCTGGACGGTGACCTCGTCACCGACGGTGACGACCGAACTCGGGTGATCAACGTGCTTCCACGACAGCTCGGACACGTGCACGAGTCCGTCCATGCCGCCCAAGTCGACGAACGCACCAAAGTTGACCACCGAGGACACCACACCGGGCCGGATTTCTCCGGGCTTGAGGTTGGTGAGGAACTCGTCACGCTGCTCGCGCTGGGTCTCTTCGAGGTACGCGCGGCGGGAGAGCACCACGTTGTTGCGGTTCTTGTCGAGTTCGATGATCTTGCACTCGATGGTCTTGCCAACGAACGGCTGGAGATCGCGCACCCGGCGCAGATCCACCAGCGACGCCGGCAGGAAGCCGCGGAGTCCGATGTCGAGGATGAGGCCACCCTTGACCACCTCGATGACCGGTCCCGAGACCACGCCCTCTTCGGCCTTGATCCGCTCGATGTCGCCCCACGCGCGCTCGTATTGGGCGCGCTTCTTCGACAGAATCAGGCGGCCGTCTTTGTCTTCCTTCTGGAGGACCAGCGCTTCGAGCTGCTCGCCGAGCGTGACGATCTCGTTCGGATCCACGTCGTTGCGGATCGACAGTTCCTTGGACGGGATGACGCCCTCGGACTTGAAACCGATGTCGAGAAGCACTTCGTCGGAGTCGATCTTGACGACGATGCCGGTGACCAGACCGCCCTCGTCGAACTCGACGAGCGTGGCGTCGACCGCGTCGGAAAACGACATATCACCCAGGTCGTTGAACACGACATCGGTGGTTTCCTCGAACTCGAACACGTCGGTGGCTTCGTCGGCGACGACCTCTGCGGTCGTTTCGGCGGCGGGATCGACGGTTGGCTCTGCGTCAGACGCTGGTTCGGGGATGTCGGTGGGGTCGGCTACGGCGGTCAAGGAAGTGGGTCTCCTGCAAGGGGGGAACAGTTAGGCGTGATGTCGCCGACCGGATCGGGCAGCGACGCGCGTGGACAAGGTCTCGAAGAGATTTCGGGAACCCGGATACGTTAGCGGGCAGGTGGTACCCGTGCGAGAAGCAGGAGCTCAGGATTCTGGAGTGTGACCGGGCCGTTTCCGTAACCCCCGGGGGTCACACCCGAGATGCGCACGTCGGTGAGGCCCGCCGCGGCCGCGAGCAGCCGGAGTTCCCGTGCGGTGAAGCAGGTGGTCCACAGATCCCGGCCGATCTCCGTGCCGGCCTCGTTCCGCAGCGTGGCCACTTCGTGGTTCACCCCGGTGGCGGGGTCGAAATCGTCGCCGTCCTCGATCCAGCGAAGCGCGAAGTAGGACGAGAAGGCACTGACCGCGACTCCCCCGCCGGGTCGAACGGCGCGAGCGATGTTGGCGATGATCGCTTCGTCGTCGGTCCCTCCGAGCAGGCCGAACCCTCCCTGGCAGAGGCAGATCGCCGCGTCGAACTCGGACGCGAACGCGAGATCTCGCACGTCGAGGACCTCGAACGTTGCTGGCAGGTCAGCGGTGGAATCGCGGGCGAGGTCGATGAACTCGGGCGAGAGGTCCACGCCGTGGACCTCGATCCCCCGCTCGGCCAAAGCGTGCGCATGCCGACCCGGACCACAACCGACGTCGAGCACCCGCATCCCGGGTTGCAGCCCGAGCGCGCCCACCAGGAAATCGACCTCTTGTGCGGTTCCCTTGGTGAACGCGTTCTTCAAATACGCAGGCCCGAGAAATGCGGCGATCTGGTTGAACCACGGACCGGACGGACTCGGCGGCAACGTGACTACTTGGCCTCGGCCCAGTTGGGGCCGAAGCCGATGTCGACGACGAGCGGGACGTTGAGTTCGATGGCACCTTCCATGGCCTCACGGATCACGGGCTCGATGGTCTCGCGTTCGTCGAGCGGCACCTCGAAGACGAGTTCGTCATGCACGGTGAGCACCATGCGTGTCTTGAATCCACCACTGCGCAGCGCGGCGTCCATACGGATCATCGCGATCTTGAAGATGTCGGCCGCGGAGCCTTGTACCGGAGCGTTTTGGGCCATGCGCTCCCCCATCTGGCGAATGCGGAAGTTGTCGGATGCGAGCTCGGTGATCTGGCGCCGCCGCCCGAGGATGGTGGTGGTGTAACCGCAGGTTTTCGCATCCGCGATTGTCTGATCCATGTAGGTCTGCACGTTGGGGAACCCCGCGAAGTAGTTGTCGAGGATCTCTTTGGCCTGGTCGGTAGGGATGTCCATCCGTTGCGCGAGGCCATAAGCCTCCATGCCGTAGGCGAGGCCGTAGTTCACGACCTTCGCGAATCGGCGGTGGTGATCCGCAACATCGGCTTCGGCGACCGCGAACACCTTCGACGCCGTCACGGTGTGGACATCCACACCACGGGTGAACGCGTCGATGAGGCCGGGGTCCTTCGCGAGGTGGGCGAGGATGCGCAACTCGATCTGGGAGTAGTCGGCGGTGAGGAGTCCGGCGCCTTCATCGGCGACGAACGCCTGGCGGATCGTCTTGCCCTCTTCGGTGCGGATCGGGATGTTCTGCAGGTTCGGGTTCTCACTCGAGATCCGCCCGGTGGTGGTGGCGATCTGGTTGAACGTGGCGTGGATCCGGCCGTCGTCTCGGATCAGCCGCGGCAATGCGTCGGCGTAGGTGCTGCGCAGCTTCTCGATCTCGCGGTACTTGAGGAGATCGGCAAGGATCGGATGCGCGTTCGCGGCCGCCATCTTCTGAAGCGAATCGGCGTCGGTCGAGGGTCCGGTCTTGGTGCGCTTCACCGGAGTGAGTTCGAGCACCTCGAACAAGATGCGCCGCAGTTGGGGAACCGAGTTCACGACGAACGGCTCGCCCGCATGACCGTGGATCGTGGTCTCGAGCACATCGCAGCGCTGCTGGAGGTCGGCGCGCATGTGATCGAGGAACGCACGATCCACGCGGATGCCGGTATCCTCCATTGTGGCCAGCACGCCAACCAGAGGTCGTTCCACGGTGTCGTAGAGACTCCAGAGTTCACGGGCGTCGAGGACGCTTCGCAGTTCCGGTGCGAGCCGCAAGGTGGCCGCAGCGCGCCGGCCGGCTTCGTCACCCGCGGCGTCGCCGTCGAGGTCGAACGTTCCCTCTGCGGCCGGACTGTCGGGCGAGACGAGTTCGATCCCGCAGTAGCGGCCCACAAGATCGCCGAGGTCGTACTTCCCCTCACCGGGATCGATCAGATACGCCATCACGGCAGTATCAAGATCGAGGCTCGCCACCTCCACGCGTGCGGTCCGCATCAGCGCGTGCATCAGCTCTTTGGCCCGGTGGGCAATGAGGGGAGGACCGTCGGCGCCGAGCAGCGCGCTCAGTGAACCCACGACGCCCTGGTCGCCCAGGAGATCAACCGGCGCGTACGAAGCACTGTCTGCGGTCGCGATTGCGAGCCCGCGCAGTCCTCCGCTGCCGGGACCCACCAACCAATCGGCATCCAGGGCGTACTGCTCGCCGGAAGCGATGATCGCGTCGAGCGCTTCGCTCACCGCGACCGCGGTGGTGAGCCGGGCCACCTCCACGTCGAATGCAGTCGCGGCAACGTCGACGGCGGAGTCGGTTTCGCCGAACGCGTCGAGCAGGCGCGGGTAGAGCGTGCGGAACTCGAGCTGTACGAAGAGTTCGCGCACCGCATCCTGGTCCCAACCTCCGATGTGGAGATCGTCGACCGCCACTTCGATGGCGACGTCGCGATGCAGGATCGACATCGTGCGGTTGTGAAAGACCTGCTCGCGTGACTCGCCGAGGTTGGCGCGTTGCTTCGGTGGCAGCTCGTCGAGATGTTCGAAGATTCCTTCGAGGGTGTTGTACGCGTTCACGAGCTTGGCTGCGGTCTTCTCGCCGATACCGGGAACGCCGGGCAGGTTGTCGCTCGGGTCGCCCCGCAATGCCGCGTACTCGGGATACTGCGCAGGCGTCACGCCAGTGCGTTCGAGGATTCCGGCTTCGTCGTACAGCGCGTAGTCGGAGACGCCGCGCTTGTTGTAGAGCACGCGCACATGGGGATCGCGAACGAGTTGGTAGGAGTCCCGGTCGCCGGTCACGATGATGACGTCGATGCCGTCGGCCGCGGCGCGCTCGGCGAGCGTGGCGATCACATCGTCGGCCTCGGTGCCGTCGAGTTCGATCACCGGTACGGCCAGCGTCTCGAGCACTTGGTGGATCAGCGGCAGCTGAGACTTGAAGAGGTCCGGCGTGGGTTTGCGACCCGCCTTGTAGGTGCTGTCCATCTCCTTGCGGAACGTGGGCGCCGCGGTGTCGAACGCAACACCGAGATGGTCGGGTCTCTCGTCGCCCACCACCTTGATCAGCATCGAGGTGAACCCGTACACCGCGTTCGTGACCTGACCCGACGACGTCGCCAGATCGGTGGGGAGCGCGTAGAACGCGCGGTACGCAAGAGAGTGCCCATCGAGGAGCAACAGCTTGCGATTTCCGGAATGGGGCGCGGCGGTGCTCATCGTCGCACTCTAGGCAGCGGTCCTGAGCGCGATCTGGGGCAGCAACCACTGCAGCGCCCAGACCGAACCCTCCGGGGTGAAGTGACCACCGTCGATGGCACGAGGCGCGATCCCATCGAGGGTGCGCGGGCACGGCGGACCGCCGGGGCACACGTGGCCGGCGAAGTCGATGAGGGTGACGTCGGCGGCGTGGCGGGCCGCGAACTGCAGGAGCAGGTTGTTGAGGTTCGCGTAGGTGGCGTCGTCGTGGCCCGAGGAACGCACCGAGACGCCTCCCACTTCGCCGAGCGCCTTGGCGGGCATCGTGACCATCACCACTCGGGTCTCGTTCCGAGCGAGTTCGGAAACGATGTGTTCCATGCGCTTCGTGAGTACCGCAGCCCAGCGCTTCGATCCGGCCACGAGTCGGTTGCCGTTGTCATCGAGGTCGGCGCGTTCCCAACTCGAGATCCACAGTGCGATCTTGGTGCCGCGCGGATTCGCGTCGCGTCGGAGTTGGGCCATGAGCGACTCGCACTTGTCAGTGTCCACGGGGACGAGGTCCACGTGGTCGCTCGCCAACACCTCCTGGCTGGCCTCGCCACACGCGATCGCACCCCCCATCCGGAATCGGAGTCCGTCCCGGCGGCGGATCGCCGCGAGCCCGGGCCACAGGCTGCACGAGACGGAGTCGCCGATCACACTGATCGGCTGCAGTGTTGGGGAACGGAAGTCCTTTCCCAACTTCGAGAGGGCGTGGCGCGCGTCGCGCAGTTCGGCGGAGATCGGCGCCGGGCAATGGATGGGAAACCCGCCGGTGAGATACGACGGCGGTGCGGTGGCACCCACCGTTGATGCCACCAGTACGCCGGCCGCCGCGACGACGGCGACGGGAAGCGCGAAGCGGCTGGCACGCGACGACGGCGCGAACCAGCGGCCCCTCCGAATCGGCATCTCGACCAAGTAGTACGACGCCGCGGCCAACGCGAACGTCACCACCAAGCGCAGCGCGACCAATCGACTGTCGCCGAAGCCAACCCGCCAGTGCACCAGCCAGACGATCACCGGCCAGTGCCAGAGGTAGAGGCCGTAGGAGATGCGGCCGATCCAGGGCAGCGGTGGGATCGTGAGCATGCGCGCGAGTGGGCTCGCGGCCTGGACGACGGCGGCGATGATGATGGCGACACCGATCGCGTAGGCCAGTGACCCGAGGCCGTAGTACCCGGCGTCGGTGGCATTGACCACGTGCCAGGACCAGGCGATTGCGACGGCGGTCAGTGCTGCCCCAACCTGGAGGGTCGCGGTCATCGTGCCGGGTCGGGGCCGCCACCGCAGCAGCGCGAGTCCGAGCAGCGCGCCCACCAGCAAGGTGTGAACACGGGTGTCGGTGCCGTAGTAGGCCCGGGATGGCTCCTGCGCGTTGTAGAGCGCGTGCATGGCCACCACGGATGCAATCCCTCCGACGCCACACACTGCCGTCAAGAGTCCGGTCCCGCCGCGGCGAATCCGAAGGCAGGCGAGCACCACGATGGGCCACACCAGATAGAACTGTTCCTCGATCGCGAGCGACCACAGATGCCGCAAGGGAGATGGTGTGGCGAAGAGGTCGAAGTAGCTCTGACCCGAGACGATGAACCGCCAGTTCGCCACGTAGAAAAGGCTGGAGAGCGAATCGGCCCGGAGTCGGCCGATCTCATACGAGCGCAACACGAGCCTGCCGTAGAGCGCGGCGAACAACAGCACCAAGATCAGTGCCGGCATCAAGCGCCGAATCCGTCGCCCCCAGAATGCCACCAACCCGATCGCGTCGAGACGCCGATACTCGAGCACGAGCAACGTGGTGATCAGGTATCCCGAGAGCACAAAGAACGCGTCGACTCCGAGGAACCCGCCCACGGCCCAGGCGTATCCGTTGTGGTACGCGATGACCGCGAGCACCGCGAACGCCCGCAGGCTGTCGAGCGCAGGTTGATACGGAAAGGCCAACCGGTCCGACGCGGTTGGGTCGGGTCTAGGTTGCGTCGGGTTTGAGCTGACCATCGACGACCAGTGCCGCGATCTCATGGACCTTGGTGCGCCGGTTCATCGCCGCAGTTTGAATGAACCGCCACGAGTCGGCTTCGGTCATCGAGTGGTGATCCATCAGCACGCCTTTGGCGCGATCGATCATCTTGCGCGCTTCCAGGCGTTCGGCCAGATCACTGACCTCGGTCTCGAGGCTCTTGAGTTCGGCATGGCGACCGAGCGCGATGTCGATCGCGGGGATGAGATCGCTCTTCTGGAACGGCTTCACGATGTAGCTCATGGCCCCCGCGTCCCGAGCCTGTTCCACTAAATCGCGCTGCGAGAACGCGGTGAGGATGAGCACCGCCGCGAGGCGATCAGCCGTGATGAGGCGGGCTGCCGAAAGTCCGTCGAGTCCGGGCATCTTGATGTCGAGAATCGCGAGGTCGGGCTGGAGGGACCGCACGAGTTCCACGGCTTCGTCGCCTCTCCCCGTCTCGCCCACGACCTCGAAACCCTCTTCTTCCAACAATTCCTTCAGATCGAGGCGGATGATCGCCTCGTCTTCGGCGACGACAACCCGCGTGCGCTCCGTTGCCACAGTCATCCTTCTCTCGTCGATTGGTGTCGTGCCTCTGGCGCCATGAGATTCATCGTGAAGTCGATTCGGTGGTGAGACGATCGAGGAGACCATCTTGTTCCCCGCGGAGTTCACGCAGGGTCTTGGAAAGCGATTCGCGGTGGCGACGCAACGCATCGGCATGGCGCTGCGCTTCGTTGGCAGTGGCGACTTCCATCGGGGTCTCGGCCACGATGGCGCGCAACCGCGCCGAATCGGCTTCCTCATCCAGGAAGGTCAGCTGCTCGTCGGTAACGGCGAGCTCAGTAGTGGTCAGCTTGATGCGATCCGAAAGATCAAGAAGACGTCGTTCGATAGCAGCCCGAGACACGGCCGGGAGTGTATGTGCTGGGTAGCGATCTTGAGTTGCCCGATGGTGGAAAACCTCACCCACCGCCCGGATCGGGACAGAATGCAGACGTGAGCATCCACCCCATCTTCACGGCCGAACACGAGGCCTTGCGCGCCACGGTGCGTCGGTTTGTGGCCACCGAACTCGTTCCGCACATCGACGAATGGGAGGCAGACGGTCTGTTCCCGGACTCGGTGTTCCGCCGCTGCGGTGAACTCGGATTTCTGGGACTGCACTACCCGAGCGCATGGGGCGGGTCCGACGGCGACCTGGCGAGCAGTTTGTTGTTCATCGAGGAACTCGGTCGCTGCGGGGCGGGTTCGATCCCGATGGCGATCGCGGTTCAGACCCATATGTGCACACCCGCGATCGGCGAGTTCGGGACCAACGACCTCAAAGCCCGCTATCTCGCACCGGCGATCACCGGCGAGAAGATCGGGGCGATCGCACTCACGGAGCCGGACACAGGATCGGATGTGGCGAGCATCACCACTCGAGCCGTTCGCGACGGCGACACCTGGGTGATCAACGGGCGAAAGATGTTCATCACCAACGGGACGCGCGCGCAGTTCATGACGATGGCGGTGCAGACCGAGCCCGGATCAAAACATCGCGGCGTGTCGCTCTTCATCGTTGATACCAATCTTCAGGGTGTGTCGGTCTCGCGCCAGCTCGACAAGCTGGGAATGCGATCGTCGGATACCGCGGAGATCGTGCTCGACGATGTGCGTGTTCCTACGGAGAACCTGCTCGGCGGTGAGACCGGACAGGGATTTACGCAGATGGCCTGGCAGCTTCAGTACGAGCGGTTGTCCGGTGCCGCCCAGAGCATCGGCCAAGGGCTCGACGTGTTGGAGCGCACGATCACCTATGCCCGGGAACGGCGGGCCTTTGATCGAGCGTTGGCCGACAACCAGGTGATCGCGCACATGCTCGCCGATGCGGCAACCGAACTCGAAGCCGCGCGGGCGCTCACTTACGACACCATTTGGCGGGTACAGCAGGGCGAGTATCCGGTGGTACAGATCTCGATGGCCAAGAAGTATGCGGCGCAGGTGCAGAACCGACTGGTGGATACCTGTCTGCAGATCTTCGGTGGCGCGGGCTATCTCACCGAGACGCCGATCAGCCGTCTCTGGCGCGATGCTCGCCTGCAACGCATCGGCGCCGGCACCGATGAAATCATGAACGAGGTCATCGCAAAACGGATGGGCATCCGCGGGTGAATCACCCGTGGCGTCGATAGCGCGCGTTCGGCTGTACCTTGTGCCGGCGGAACCTGGAGTCTGCGCCATGGCCCGGCGGCGCGCGTTGGGGTGTCGCCGCGCCGGGGACGGCGTGCTCATCGTCGCGGCTCCGCGCCCAGCACTCGACACACTTGCCCTCCTTGGCTTGCGAGTTCGACCGTTCGGGTCGACGTGTGTCTTCTCGGGATACCGATGCACAGCGGGTATCGATGATCGCGATCAGTTCCCCAGCACTACACACTCATCCCGGCCCGCACTCGAGCGCTCGCTCACTGGAGTGCTGACGGCAGTGGCACACGGCGACCCGGCCGCGGTCGAGCGCGGCGTCAACCGACAGACGGTGGTACCGCGGATCAGACACCAACTCGCCAGGACCCCGCGCCAGCTGCGCGTCACGAGACCCGGCCGGACCGGACCCACCACCGCTCGGGCGGCAATCTCCCTCGGGTCCAAGCGGATCGTTCCGGATCTGCTCTTCGTCCGAATCGAGCACCGGTGGCGCTTGGCCAACCGCTCGCTGTGCACGCTGGCGCGGGTGCTCCGGACCACGTGCGTGGGGCCATACCGCTTCGTACCGGATTGACTGGGGCGGAGCGTGTTCTGGCACGGGATCGCCTCGTAGACTGGAGATGGCGACCAGTTCCCAACGGCAAGAGCGACGGATGAGCAAGAGTCGATGGGCACCGGTGATGCGGACGCTGCAGAACGGGCCGCGACTGACCGCCATCGTGCTCGGCACGACGGTCGCCTTTCATCTCCTCTACCTCGTGCCCGTGACTCACGAGGTTGCCGAGTGGCTGATGCGCGAAGACTCCGTGGTGGAAGACATCACGTTCGCTTCGCTGCTGCTCGCCAGCGGACTCGGTGTGGGCCTGGCCCGGCGCGCCCGCCACAACGGCGAAACGATATTGGTGTCGGGCTTCCTCGCGCTCCTGAGCCTCGCACTGTTCTTCGTCGCGATGGAGGAGGTCTCGTGGGGGCAATGGATTTTCTTCTTCAAGACGCCCGAATCGTTCGAGCATCTCAATCGCCAGGGTGAGACCAACCTCCACAACCTTCCCGGACTCTTCGGTCGGAGCGAATATCTGCGGCTCATCTTTGGAGCGGGCGGGCTCGTGGGCCTGTGGGCCGCTCGGATCCCTGCACTGGCGAAAGTGGCGACGCCACGCGCGCTCCGGGGCTGGTTCGTGGTGATGACTGCATACGTGTTGCTCGACCTGGTGGACGACCTCGTGGACGCGCCGTGGTTCTTCAGCACCTTCAGCGCGATGTCGGAATGGGTCGAGATGCTGATCGGGCTGGCCGCTCTGGCCTACATGCTGCTCAAACGTGATCTCCTCGTGCGTGCGCCCGCGGCGGAGACCGTCGCCTTGCCTGAGCCCCGCTGACTCCATCGCTCAGGTATCGCTCTGGTGCACCCGGCCGTAGGATCGGTGTTCGGTCGAACACGCTCAGTGGGGGGCAGTGATGGTGCAACGAATCACAGTGCTCGGTGGTGGGATCGCGGGGCTCACGGCTGCGCTCGAGTTGAGCGCCACCCCGGAGTTGCGCGAGCAGTACGAGGTCACGCTGTACCAGTCGGGTTGGCGCTGCGGCGGCAAGTGCACCACGGGCCGCAACGCGGATGCCGGGAGCCGCATCGAGGAGCACGGACTCCACCTGTGGTTCGGTGGGTACGACAACGCGTTCCGATTGCTGGCCGACTGTTACACGGAGCTGAATCGGCCGGTGGGTAGTCCGCTCGCGACCATCGACGAGGCCTGGGATCCGCTCTCGTCGGTCGTGCTCTACGACCACTACCAGGGTAAGTGGTCTTCCTCGTATCGCACGTTCGACGTAGACCCCGGGAAGCCTTGGGAGGTCGTTGAAGTCCCGCGCTTCTGGGATTTCACGGTCGGCGTGTTCCATGCGATTGAAGCGCACCTCCGCTGGTTGCGCTCGCCGGAACATCCGGCGCGTTCCGGGTCTATCGGACCCGTGGCCCGCACGATCCGGGCGGCGGGCGATGCCGCGGAGTCCGGTCTGCTCTGGCTCGTGGGCCGGGCCCTCGACCGGCACCATCGTCGTGACACTCAGCACCGCCGCCAGGTGCACCCGATCGCGAATCTGTTGGAGCGGTTGCGAGCGAGCATCTGGCGCCGTCACGTGCGCGACCATCTTGACAACGACGCAGTTCGGGAAAAGTTTTCCCAGACCGACACCTCGCTCACCTGCATGATCGGGATGATTCGCGACGACCTCCTCTGGGACGGCTTCGGCAAGATCAACGATGTCGACTTCGCCGATTGGATGGCGAGCCACGGCGCGCAACCGACCACGCTCGAGGGGCCCGACGTTCGGGTGGTCTACGACCAGTGCTTCGCCGGTAACCGCGGCCCCACCACGACGGCCTCCGATCCCGTGGCCGACGGACGGGAGAATAAGCGGGGTATGGCGGCCGGCGCCGGGCTGTACTCACTGGTGCGCACCAAACTCCCCTACCGCGGCAGCATCATGTGGCAGGCCCGGGCGGGAATGGGTGACACCGCGATCGCGCCGATGTACGAGACGCTCGTGAAGCGCGGCGTTCGGGTCAATTTCTTCCATTCCGTGACCAACCTCGGCGTGGACGCGGAACAGTTGGTGGTCGACACAATCGAGATGGTCCAGCAGGTTGCGACCGTGGGTGACTACGACCCGCTCGTCAACGTGAAGGGGCTGCGGTGCTGGCCCGATCGTCCGCGTTGGGAACAGATCAAGAACGGTGACGCGCTCGCCGGACAACACATTGCGTTCGACCTCGGTGGAGCGGAGGCGGGCGCGCCCACGGTCACACTCCAGCGCGGTGTCCACTTCGACACGGTCGTGCTGGCGATCTCGGCCGCTGCGCTCCCCGCGATCACGGGCGAGGTCATGAGCGCCAGCCCCGCCTTTGCGAACATGCTCGACCACACCACCACGATCATGACCCAGGCGTTTCAGCTCTGGATGGACGAGACGACCGCGGAGACCGGGTTCCCTGATGGCCACACCGCAACGTCGTCGTTCATCGAACCGGTCGATACCGGATGCGACAACTCGCAGGTGTTGTGGTCCGAGGACTGGGGCGTCACGGCGACTCCGAAGTCGGTCTGGTACTTCTGTGGCGACCTGCTCGATGCCGAAGGCGATACGCAGGACGCCGCGACGGAGCGAGCACATAAAGGCGCACTCAATTACCTCCATCACATCGGTGAGCAGTGGCCGAACGCGGTGGGTCCTGACGGATTCCGGTGGGACATTCTCACCGCTCCCGACGGTGTCGTCGGCGAGCAACGGTTTGAGCACCAGTACTGGCGGGCCAACTTTTCTCCCACCGAACGCTACGTGCAGACGATGCCCGGCACGGTCTCCCATCGACTGGCGGCCGATGAGTCGGGGCTGACCAATCTCGTCCTCGCGGGTGATTGGATTCGCAACGGTTTCGACATCGGGGCGGTCGAGGCCACGGTGATGTCGGGCATGCAGGCCTCGCGTGCCATCAGTGGATCTCCGGCCAAGATTCTGTGGGACCAACACCTTTGGATGATCGACGAATGAGTCCACCTGGGAGCAGGCTGCTCCCATCCGGGGTCATCACGTTCCTGTTGAGCGACATCGTCGGTTCGACGCGGCTGTGGGAGAAGCATTCGGATCTCATGCCGGGCGTCCTCGCTCGCCATGACGCGCTGATCCTGGAAGCAGTGGAGGCGTATCACGGTGTGCTGCTGAAATCGAAGGGGGAAGGCGACTCGACCTTCAGCATCTTCGAACATGCGGTCGACGGTGGCGCGGCCGCGATCGCCGCGCAGCAAGCGCTGCGCGAGTTCGGTTGGCCGGAGGATTGTTTCATCACCGCCCGCATGGCATTGCATACCGGCGCGGCCGTCGAGCGCGAGGGCGACTACTTCGGCCGAACTGTGAACCGAGTTGCGCGGGTGCGCGGCATTGCTGACGGCGGCGAGATCCTCGTGAGTCAATCAACCGCCGAACTGATAGCGCAGTCGTTGCCGGGTGGCGCGGAGCTGATCGAACTCGGGGTGGAGCATCTCCGCGATCTCGATCTTCCCGAGACCGTGTACCTGCTCACGGATCTGCCCTTCGATCCGGAACGCCGTAGAACCCGAACCTCGGCGCCGCGGCGCGGCCTTCCCTTGCCGTCCAAACTTCGCGCCGCGGGAGCGAGTCCGATGGTGGGCCGCAAGCGCGAGATGAAAGCGCTCGACGATTCCTGGGCCGGGGTCGTTGAAGGCGCGCGCGGCTTCGTGCTGGTCGAGGGCGATGCCGGCATCGGCAAGTCTCGGTTGGTCAGCGAGCTGGCGAGCCGCGTGCACGAAAGCGGTACCACCGTGGTGACCGGCCGCTGTGACGAGTCGGGAGGATCGCCGTACCAGCCGTTTGCCGAGGCGATCCGGTTCGTGGGCGAGCGGATGGATCTCTCGGTGCTCAGCAGTCGCCTCGATCCGTTGGCGCGCCTGGTGCCGGATCTTGTCGCGGCGGCACCGTCGGCCGGTGGCGACGAGTCCGTCGAGCGGGAAATGCTCTTCAGCGCAGTGGCCGAATGGCTGGAGGCACTGTCGAAGGAGTCGCCGGTCCTGCTGGTGCTGGAGGACCTGCATTGGGCCACACCGGCCACCGTCGATCTCTTGCGGTCGCTGCTCGTTGGCGAGGGCGCCGCCCGGGTGCTCGTGGTCGGTACCCGGCGCCCGGCGACCGCAGGCCTCGACCCGCTGCACGGCCTCATGTCCTCGGCCCATGATTTCGCGGTCCGGGTCGCGCACCTCCGCCTTGATGGTCTCGACGCGGCCGAGACCCGACAGCTACTGGCCGGAGCGGAGATGGCGGTCGGCGACGACGCATCGGCCGAGGTCCACGATCTGACGTCGGGGAATCCGCTCTTCGCGCTGGCGGTGGCCGCGTCCCGGGGCGAGCTCGGCGCCGAAGTCGATCTCCCCGACTCGGTCGTGAATCTCCTGGAGAATCAGGTCAGGGCGTTGGATGACGAGTCGTTGGCCTTCCTTCGGGCCGCCGCCATTCTGGGCACGACCTTCGAGGTCGACCTCGCCGCCGAGCTTTCCGGCGCGTCCTTTGAGGTGGTGGAGTTGGCGCTCGACGCGGGCGAACGGCACCGCGTGGTGCGCGAGCAATCGGCGGGCGTGTTGTACCTCTACGAGTTCAACCACGCGCTCGTCGCGAGCGCGCTCGTGGATGGTCTCACGAGCGTGCGCCGCCGTCGGTTGCATGCCGACGCCACGGGGGTGGTGCAAAGCGCCGCGTTGGTGAGCGGCGACCGGTCAACCCGTGCGGCGCGTCATGCCAGCGAGGCCGGAAGCGCATTGGCGCCCGCCGCGGCAGTCGACGCTTTTCGTGGTGCCGCGCGTACGGCGCGCGAACAAATGGCGCCCCAGGAAGCACTCGCATGGCTCGAACGCGCGAAGGCGATAGCCGACGCGACCGGTGAAGCATCCGCAGCGATCGATGTGGACATCGAGTTCGGTTCGGCACTGCATGCCCTCGATCGGTCCGACGCGCAGGGATTCTTGGCCGACGTCATCGACCGTGCGCTCGCGCAGGGTGATGTGGAGCGCGCCGTGGGGGCACTCATGGCCAGTGATACCGGAGGGTTCGCCGAGTATCTCAAGGTCGATCGGCGCCGGGTGGGCCAGATCGAGGCAGTGCTGGCGCTCTGCCCCACGGGAGATTCCCCGGCACGCGCACGCGCGCTCGCCAGTCTCGCGAGCGAGGTGACGTACGACGACCCGCAGAGCCGACGGTTCGCGCTGTCGGACGAGGCGTACGCGATGGCTGGCCGGCTCGGAGATCCGGAGTTACTCGAACGAGTCTTCGAACACCGGTTGTCGTTGCACACAGGGCTTCCTTTCGTCGAACTTCGTCTCGCCGAGACCGATCAGATGTTGCAACTGCTCGAAGCCCGAGACGCCCCCGTGCACCGCCGATTCATCTGGCTCGGCAACCGTGCCCAAGTGCATCAACAACTCGGCAACATCGACGAAGGACTCGCGTTGGTGGCCCAGATGCGCTCCATCGTGGAAACGGGTGAGCTGCTCCCCCGGCAACGGGTCTATTTCGAACTGCAACAGGGTGGCTGGGAAATTCTGTTCGGCCGGCTCGCCGATGCCGAAACGACGATCCGCGCGGCCTTCGCCACGATCAAGACGCTCGCGTCCTCTGCGCTCGGAGTGGCGACCTCACGGCAGATGCTGGCAGTGCGCTTCTGGCAGAACCGCGTCGACACCATGCTCCCGGTCATCGCCACGTTGGCGTCCACGACCCCGATGTTGATTGCCCATCATGCGTATTGGCTGCTCCAGGATGGACACGTCGACGAAGCAGCACTGGAGTGGGAGCGCTGGGACGACGATCAGATCGAACCGTTGCTCACGATCGGCGGAACCGGTGAATCCGGAGTGATCGAGGCGGCAGGCGTCTGTGCCATGTTCGGCTCGGCCGAACGTTGTCAGGTGTATTACGACCTGCTGGCGCCGTATGGCGATCACTTGGTGAGTCCCTTTGCCCCCGACCAGCCGACCCATCACTATCTCGGCCTGCTCGCTAACGGAATGGGTGATGTCGAACTCGCGGAATCGCATTTCGAGTCTTCGATGGTGTGGGCCGATCGCGCCCGGGCCCCGCTGATGTCGGCACGCTCACAGCTCGAACGCGCCCGCATGCTGTTCGAACGGCGTCGCGATCTGGAACAGGTGGTAGATCTGGCTCGGAATGCTCATGCCGTCGGCGTCGACTGCGGATCAGAGTGGCTCGTGCAGAAGTCCGCTTCATTGCTCGAAGCAGCCGGTGTCCAATGAGTGATTCCCCGATGACGGATGCCCCGGTTGCTGATGCGTGGTGGCTCAACCTCGCGAACATCACCGCGATCGCGGAGATGCCCGACGGCGGCCAACGCAACAAGCTGATCACCGAGACCTACTACCGCCTCGCGGTGGCAATCGGAGCGCTCACAGACCCTACCAGCGCCAACTGGTTCCATTTCGGCGTCTGGGCATCACACTCCGTTGGCACCATCATGCGCGGCGAGATGCTGGCGTCTTGGTTACGGCGGGCGCTGGTGGGCAACGGCGACATGTTGGGTGGTGGCAAGCACCGTTTCGCATTGTTCGAAGCGATGGAGGAAGCCGCGGCACGAGTGTCGGGTGGACTCGCCGCCGGAAACTTGAAGGTGTTTCGCGAGATGGCGCCCGCGGGCGCGGCGTTCGTGGCCACCCAGACCGGGTCCGATGAAGCCCGCGCCACAGCCGCAATACGGCTGCGCGAGTACGGGGCCGGTGCCCAGGCGGTGCGCGGCACGAACTGCTTCGCGCAGGGTTTCGCGGCCCTTGCCGTCGCAACGACAGAGCCGGATGCTGACTGCCGGGCCCAGCACGTGCTCGGCTCTGCCCTCCAGTTGGGAGCCGCCGAGCAGTCGCAGCTCGATCCGATCCTGAGCACGCTGATGTGTTCCGTGCCCGAGGAGTTCATCGGTTCACTTGAACGGCGGCTGCGCGTGCCCGTGGTTCGACGCGTCGCACGCATGATTGATCGGGCGTGGGACGAAGAGGTGACCAAGCGGTTCATGGTCCTGGTACTCCCATTCGAGACGCTCAAGCTCGGTCACGATGTCCCACCACTCGCCGGCGCCGACCTGGTGCCGTCGTGCACCGTGGTGGTGCGCGCGCCATCGCTCCGGCAAGCGCTCGACACCTGGGACCGGACGCGCGGAACGGGCCGGGGCGATGCCGCACGCGACTGGAGCGTGTTGGATGACCGGATGGACTGGGTCAGTTGGTTCTTCCGGTCGCGATTTCGCGATGCGCGTCTCCAGGCCGCGCCGTTTCCCGCGTCGGAGTCGGCCGCGTTCCGGCGGTTACTCGGCAGTGAGACTCACAGTTTCCAGCGGGTCTCGGGCGTGCGCGGGCGGACTTCGAGCTGACTTGGTATTTCAAACGGCGGACGGCCTCCGCTGCGCCCGGCGGCGACGAAGGACCCGAGCACCATGTGTCCCAGATGTCGTGACGCGACTCGCATCATCTTGTCGTGCTGTTGGGCCAGGCCGATGCCCCGCATCACGGTGCGACTGCCCTTGATGAACCCGCCGAGCCAACGGCCTCCCGTGATGCCATTGATGGCGGCCACCTCGGCGCCCACATTCCAGCGGACCGCTGCCGCCGGAATGGGACGCAGGATCCGCAGCGGCATGCTGGCGCGCATCGCCCCCACGAGGGCTTGGCCGAGCACCCGACCGTCTTCACTCGGCGCGGTCTGACGGCGGCGAATCGCGGCGGTGATCTCGGTCGCGTCCTGGAGGTCGAGTGGCAGCAGATCACCCGTGATGCCGAGGAGGTGGCCCGTCACGCACCACGCGTGGAGATACGACTCCGCTTCGTCGGGTTGATACACCGCGCCCACGCGGTCGAGTGACTCGAAGACGGTTTGCGTGAACGTCATCAGGGTTCCGAGGAGGTCTTCCTGATTGATGGGTGCGCACGTGGTGGGACACCACGCCGGGAAGGGCGCAGGTGCGGCGGTCTTCGGAATCGCCGGGTCGTTCAGGATCAGGTACCGAACCGCAGCGTGCATCAACCGCACTCTGCGGATGTCGGCGTATCCCTTGCCGGTCGCGGGGTCGAGCCCGCCGGCACTCATCGAATCGAAGACCAACTGGGCGGTCTCATTGACCCGTCGGACCGGATCCGACGCCATGCGCGCCGTGAGGGTGAGAACCCGCGCGCCGCGCGCCGCGGCGTAGGCCTCCGGGAGCGACGCGCAAAATAATGATGTCCCGATGGTGAGCGCGTGCTCGGTAAAGAAGTCGACACTCGACGCGATCTTCTTGGGATCAACCCAGTCCGGGAGTGGAGGGCGGTCTTCGAGGTACTGATGAATCGCCGGGGAACGTTGGTCGGGCGGGAGGACCAGGTGCTTGCCGATCTCGGCCACCAGTTGGGCGGGGTGCTCGAGGCCCGCGGTCCTCGCGTGATCGGCGATGACCTCATCCGCGAATGGATCGCCTTGATGGGCCAGCGCGTCGAACCGGGCGTCGGTCCACCGACTCGTGGTCTCGCCTGCCATCGGGTCACCCTAACGGCGTCCGGTGTCCGGTCTCCTCTTTCGGGAATTGCGCTGAGCTCTACGCGCGTATAGCTCAGCCGAATCTCCGAAAACGCGTGACCCAGACCACCCGACCGCCACCGTTCTTGTGCTGTCTGACATCGGTGCCCGAGGAGGGATTCGAACCCTCATGCCCTTGCGAGCAGCGGATTTTGAATCCGCCGTGTATGCCGTTCCACCACCCGGGCTTGGGTGCCATGTTGGCATCTTTGGGGCCCGCAGTCGGGAACTAAGGTTTCGTCGCTCCTGCGGCGGAGGAATCTTTTGATGTGGATCACGGTGATGTTGCTGGTCGTGGTGGCTGCGATCGTCGCGCTCG
>JBKJIQ010000016.1:0-51001 GCA_046598395.1 Acidimicrobiia bacterium | reverse complement strand
AACTCGTCGGAACCCGCCGTCTCGAACATCTATTCGCATACTGACAGAAGGGTGAGACCACACCCAAAACCCATGATTTACGGGCTATTCCGTCAAGCTCCGCGGAAGGCGCGGCCGAAACTCAGTGCAACGAATGGGCGAAGAAGTCGGCCTCCACCGCCGCGGTCTCGACATCGTTGAAGTCGCCATCAGGGTTGGTGTCACTCCAGTAGCTGCGGCAATCGTCGTCACCGGACAGCACGCGTCGGAACCAGTTCGCCTCGACATCGCCATGTGTCGTACGAGTCCGAGCAGCGACATCGTCGACGGCGGGACCGCGCGCTTGCGCAGCTGATCGTCGCTCAGTCCCTCGCACTTGAACGCGAGCGTGGCGCGGTGATAATCGAGCCACGCGTCGAGCATCTCGCGCTCGCCAAGTTGGAATGCGGGTTCGGAGCGTTCGATTGTCATCCACCCAGTCTGCATCGCGCACGCGCCACCCGCCAGCGGCGTGTAGACGCGATGGTGAGACGACGCGATGGTGCCCCGCCCTCGGAAGGGCGGGGCACCATCGGAGTATTCAGGAGGTCAGAACTTCTTGGGGAACTTCGTCACCGTGCCATCCGCCAGCACCGATGCGGTGCCGTACATGTGGGCCACCGCGGCACGCAGCAGGTTGGCCGCAGTCGCGTCGCCCGCCTTCTGTGCATCGATGACGGCCTTGAGGGTCGTGGCGTGCATGACGATGTCCTTCGTCACCGCATCGGCGGGCAAGTTCGCGTTCACCGAGTAGAGCGTGTCGCCGAAGGTCTTGGCGTACGCCGTCAGCTTTTCGATCGCCGCCGTCGCCGCTGCGGTGTCGCCCTTGGCGACCGCTTGGGTGTAGGCCACGAACTGGGGAATGTGATTCTCGCTCCGCCACAGACCGTCGAAGGCGGTCTGGACTTCGCTGCCGTAGACGCTGCCGATGGCGTCGACGAGCATCGAGGTGTTGCTGTCGGTCGGACCGTTCAATGCGGCGGCGGCGGCATCAAACTGCGCCTGACGGCCGCCGAGGGCGGCACTGGTCGCGCTGGCGGCAAGCCAAACGTGCTCGCCCAGGAGTGCGGTCAGTCCGGACCGAAGCTCGGATGCAGGCGACGCAGCGTCACCATCGAACTTGGTCGGGAACTTGGCCACGGTGGCGACCGCGAGGGTCTTGGCGAAGTCGACCATGTGTCCGGTGGCCGCGTGCAGTGCCGTGTACACCGCTGCTTGGTCGCCGGCCTTTTGGGCATCGATGACTGCAGTGAGTGTCTTGGCGTGCATGACGATCCCGGCGGTGACCGCGTCGGCCGGCAAGTTGGAGTTCACCGAATGCAACGTCTCGCCGAACGTGGTTGCGTAGGCGGTGAGATCCGCGAGGGCAGCCTGCTTGGCGACCTCATCACCCGCGGCTACGGCCTTGGTGTAGGCAACGAACGCAGGGATGTGCTTCTCGCTGCGCCAGAGACCGTCGAACGCGGTGCCCACGTCGGCACCGTACGCGGAGGTGATCGCGGCGGTGATGTCGGCCGTGTTGCTGTCGGTCGGGCCGTTCAGCGCCGCGGCGTACTGGTCGAACGAGGCCGTGTCAGCGCGCAAGGCTGCGTCGGTGGCGAACGCGGCCAACTCGACGTGCTCGGTCAGCAGGCCGGTGAGTCCGGCCCGCAAGGTTGCTGCGCCGGTCTGCGATGCGACGGTTGCATCGGACGAGGCGGGCGCGGTGACCGTGGTCGGCTTCTTGGTGTCGGAACTCTTCGCAGTGCTGCTCCCACACGCGGCGGCCGCAATGGTGAGTGCGATAACCGGAGCAACCGATCGGATCAGGGTTTTGCGGTTCATGGTGAGTCTTCCTGTTGGGGGAGGGTACGGGCGTGAAGGAATGGAGCTAGTTGACGGTGACTTCGCCGCGCATGGTGGCGGGGTGAATCTCACAGAAGTACGTGAATGTTCCCGGGGTGTCGAACTGGTTCGAGAAGGTCTTCCCCTTGGCGAGCTGGTTGGAGCCGAACATTCCGTCGGGCTTCGGAGTCACTCCCGCGCTGCCTTGTTCGACGGTCCCCGAGGTCACGGTGTGAAAGCCCGGGTCCATCTGATTCCACGTGACCGTCGTGCCCTTGGCGACCGTGAGCTTGGCGGGCTTGTACGCAATGAGCTTGATCTGCACTGCGTTCGCCGCGACACTGGCGTCGGGTGTGGCCGGTGGCTCCGCGACGGGCACCGTGGTCTTGGTTGAGGACGCGGAACTGGACCCGCATGCGACGAGCGCAATCGGCAGGAGGAGAAGGGCCACGCCGATGCCAACGATCGAGCGGGCACGATTGCGCGGCGCGCCGGCGAGTTGGTGAGCGTCGTGATCGAGATGAAGCGCGGTTGGTTGCATGCAGGGTGTTCGGAGCACGAACCCGTGATGGATGTCAGTTCGTTGTCAATGTGACAACCGTCAGGCCCCGGTCGATCGATGCTTGATTCGAACGGATGTTCGTTCTATGGTGTCGAAGTCGCTTGAACTCCACTCATGTTGTTTCGGTGGGTCTCGCCCGCGGTGGTTGGCGGTCGTGGTTGGCGGCGGTAGATGGTGATGTTGTGCGAACCGCAGTGACACCGAGTGCCAAAAAGCCCGGAAAGGCCCGGAAAATCGGGGAAAAGTTGGAGTGTCTCACCCTCGTTCTAGGTTTCCTCACACCAGAGAGAACGGATCTTCCCCCCATGGCAAATACAGATCGCAAGCAGCCGATGACGGCACGAGAAGGAGTGAGCACGGTGGATCGTGACAAGTCGCTCGACATGGCGCTCGGGCAAATCGAAAAGCAATTCGGGAAGGGTGCGATCATGCGCCTGGGTGAGCGAGGACACGTTGGGATCGAGGCCATCCCCACGGGAGCGTTGGCGCTCGACCTCGCCCTGGGTATCGGAGGCCTGCCCCGCGGTCGGATCGTCGAGATCTTCGGTCCGGAATCTTCGGGGAAGTCCACGCTGGCGATGCATGTGGTCGCCGAAGCTCAGCGCAACGGTGGGGTATGTGCCTACATCGACGCGGAACACGCGATGGACCCGGTGTACGCCGCGGCCATCGGCGTGAATGTGGATGACCTGCTGATCTCCCAGCCCGACACTGGGGAGCAGGCGCTCGAAATCGCCGACATGCTCATCCGGTCGGGCGCACTCGATGTTCTGGTGATCGACTCCGTCGCGGCGCTCGTACCGCGTGCGGAAATCGAAGGTGAGATGGGCGACTCGCACATGGGTCTCCAGGCTCGGTTGATGAGTCAGGCGCTGCGCAAGATCACCGGCAACTTGAACAAGAGCCGCACGATCGCGGTGTTCATCAACCAGTTGCGGGAAAAGATCGGCGTCATGTTCGGCTCGCCGGAGACCACGCCGGGTGGACGGGCGCTGAAGTTCTACGCGTCGGTCCGGCTGGACATCCGTCGTATCGAGTCGTTGAAAGACGGCGCCGAGATCGTGGGGAACCGCGCCCGGGTCAAGGTGGTGAAGAACAAGGTCGCACCGCCGTTCAAGCAGGCCGAGTTCGACATCATGTACGGCAAGGGAATCAGCCGAGAAGGTTCTCTGCTCGATATCGGAGTGGACCTCGGCATCGTGAAGAAGGCAGGCGCGTGGTTCACCTATGAGGGTGAGCAGCTCGGTCAAGGCCGGGAGAACGCGAAGAACTTCCTGTCCGAGAACATCGACATGATGTGTGAGATCAGCGACAAGGTCCGCAAGGAATCGGGAATCGACGAGATCAACAATCCCGAGCCCGAGCCCGAGGTCGACCTCGCGGAGCTGGCTGAACCTCAGGATGTCGACGCCGAATAGCGAAACGCATCGGTGGTTGCGAAACGCGGATGGGGACGACGCCACGAGCTCGTCCCCATCTGTCGTAGGCGTTTTGTCGGCTCTTCGGATGAAGGGTGTTCCGTCGAAGGGTGTTCCGTCGAGCGAGTGCGCTGGTTCCGACGCGGTCAGAGAGATGCCCGTCAGAGTGATGCAATCCCGCGGCCGGCGGCGATCAGGCCCGCGACCGTCGAGAAGGCGAGTACGAGCGGTCTGAGTTGGGCCGGACCGAGGCGTTGGGAGAGTTGGCCGCTCAGGGCGAGTCCGACCAACATTGCCGGAAGCAACAACGCGGTGAGTTCGAGCTGCTCGAGTGAAAGTTCGCCGCCGATGGCGAGTGCAGCACCCGAAACCGCGGCGCCGATGAGGAAGCACACCGCGAGGGTGGCCCGCAGGGTGTGGGGTTCTTGGTGTTGGTAGAGAAGCGCGAGAGCGGGACCATCCACCCCCGCCGCGGTCCCCGTGACTCCGGCGACCACTCCGGTCACGCCCCCAGAGTGCCGGGTCACGGCAAATCCAGGGTGGAGCGCGCTCAGCACCACACCGAGAATGATCACGATGCCGACAACGAGCGCGAGTTCAGCGTCGGGTACCGCGGCCACGACTGCGACGCCGATCACCGTTCCGGGAATCCGCCCGACGGCGATCCAGCGAACACCGAGCCAGTCGATCGCGTGATGCTCACGGATCAACATGGTGAGCGTCATCGGCATGCTGAGCAGCACCATCGAACCGGGTACGGAGCCAGGGGCGAGCAATGCCAGCACCGGGACCACCATGAGGTTCAGCCCGAAGCCGATGGCACCTTGAACCATGCCACCGAGCATCACGATCGCCAGCGCAGCCACGAGTTCCCATCCGCCGATTCCGAGCGGCACTCAGTCGGCCCGGCGGTTCGGGAAATGAACGGGCGAGTGCGGCATCGGCTCGGATCCTATGGGGGTCGTACTATGGGCGGTTGTGACCCGTCGTTTCTACGTTCGTACCTTCGGGTGTCAGATGAACGAACACGACTCGGAACGGATCGCCGGGCTCCTCGTTGCCGACGGACTCGAGCCGACGGACGACCTCGAAGCCGCCGACGTTGTGGTCCTGAACACGTGTTGCATCCGGGAGAATGCCGACAACAAGCTCTACGGCCACCTCGGACATCTGAAGTCGTTGAAGGACCGCCGGCCGGACCTCCAAATCGCGGTGGGCGGATGCTTGGCCCAAAAGGACCGCGATCTCATCGTGGAACGCGCCGGACATGTGGATGTGGTGTTTGGCACCCATAATCTCGCGCACGCGCCCGCGTTGTTGGCCGAGGCGGCACGTACCGGCAACTCGGTGGTCGAGATTCTCGAAGAACACGAGGCGTATCCATCGGCGTTGCCTGCGCGGCGCGAGGTCGATCACGCAGCGTGGATCACGATCCAGATCGGCTGTGACAACAGCTGCGCCTTTTGCATTGTGCCATCGGTGCGTGGTGCCGAGGTGAGCCGTCGGATGGGTGACATCGTTTCCGAAGTCACGGAACTCGCGCGTGACGGTGTGCGCGAGATCACGCTCCTCGGCCAGAACGTCAACTCCTACGGACGGGATCTCGGCTCCGGTCAGTGGAGTCCGCAGTTCGCGGATCTCCTGCGCGCGGTGGACGAGGTCGACGGTATTGGCCGGGTCCGCTACACCTCGCCCCACCCGAAGGACCTGCGGACGGAGACGGTGCAGGCCATGGCCGAGTGCGCCAGCGTCTGTGAGCACTTGCATCTGCCCGTGCAGTCGGGGAGCGACCGCATACTGGCCCTCATGCGCCGGGGCTATACCGCCGAGCGCTACCTCGAGAAGTTAGTAATGGCGCGTGCCGGCATCGACGACCTCGCGGTCACCACCGACATCATCGTGGGCTTTCCTGGTGAGACGGAAGCCGACTTCAGCCGAACGCTGGAGCTGGCCGACGCCGCGCGGTACGACTCGGTGTACACGTTCGTCTTCTCGGCGCGTCCGGGGACGACCGCGGCCGAGATGGTGGACGACTTCGTTCCCGAAGCGGTGGCTCGTGACCGGATGGATCGATTGACCGCGCTGGTCGAAGGACACGCGATGGAGCTGCATCAGGCGCGGGTGGGTCGGGTGGAGGAACTATTGGTGGAAGGGCCATCGAAGAAGGACCCCGCCGTCATGAGCGGACGGACCCGCCAGAACAAGCTCGTGCATTTCGCCGGCGATGTTGTACCGGGTGCGTTGGTCGAGGTCGAGATCACTCGTGCGGCGCCCCATTGGCTCCGGGGCGAGCTGCGCTCGGTGCTCGACGCCCCGCGTTCGGCCCGGGTTCGCATTCCCGTGAAGGCGGGCTGAACCGCGGTCACGCACCTCGCGCTCGTCGGACCGACCGCGTCGGGCAAGTCTGCGCTCGCGCTGGTGGCCGCTGAGCGGTTCGGCGACGTTGAGATCGTGTCGATGGATTCGATGCAGGTCTACCGGGGAATGGACATCGGTACGGCGAAACCATCGCGGGCCGATCGGGACGGCGTGCGCCATCACATGATCGATGTCGCCGAGCCGAGCGAGGATTTCTCGGTGGCCCGCTTCCAGATCGAGGCGCGCGCGGCCGTTGCCGACATCGAAGCGCGCGGGCGACGCGCGCTGCTGGTCGGTGGCACCGGCCTCTATCTCCAAGCGGTCATCGACGATCTCGGTTTCCCCGGTGAAGATCTCGCGCTGCGAGCCCGACTCGATGCACCGCTCGACGAACCAGCAGCGCTGGCCGCGGCGTACGAGGCGCTGGTAGCCCGGGATCCGCTCGCCGCATCGCGGATCGAGCCGGGGAATCGGCGCCGGATCGTGCGGGCCCTGGAGGTGATGGAGTCGACTGGTCGGCCATTTTCTTCCTTCGGTTCGGGTATCGGCGGTGTCCACGAGTCCGTCGTCTCGGTGCGGATCGCGGGGTTGGCGGTCGAGACGGCTGAGACGTCGCGGCGGATCGAGGCACGGGTGGATGAGATGGTCCAGCGCGGATTGCTCGATGAGGTCCGCGGGCTCGCGGCGGCGCCGTGGTCCCGCACGGCCCGTCAGGCGATTGGCTATAAGGAGACCCTGGCGTTTCTCGACGGCGAGATTGCTGCCTTCGCCCAAGCCGTGGTGCTGACTGCGCAACGGAGTCGACGCTTCGCCCGTCGCCAGCGGGCCTGGTACCGCCGCAACGATCGGATTGAGTGGTTCAACGTGGCGGAGTCGCCCACGCTCGGTGGCGTGAGCAGGAAATCCTCGTCGCCGGTGGAAGCGGTGATGGCATGGTGGAGCCCGACATGATGGCTCACCTCGCAAAACTCCACGCCACCGGCAACGACTTCTTGGTGACGACCGCACCGCTGACCGCGCGGCATGCCGTCGCGCTCTGCGATCGGTTCACGGGGATTGGCGCCGATGGGTTACTCCTCCTCCAACCGGGCGCTGAGGGTGCGGACGCGACGATGACCCTGTTCAACGCCGATGGAGGCGTGGCGGAAATGAGCGGGAACGGCGCGCGGTGCTTAGCGTGGTTGGCGCGCCGCACCGGCATGGGTACGCCGACGCGACTCGTGGTGGATACCGGTGGCGGCAGACGAGTGATGGAACTGGAGTGCGACGAGCAGGGCGGGGTGCGGTGGGCCACCTGTGACATGGGTGCAATCACGTTCGACCCCGAAGCGATTCCGCTCGCCGCGCCGAGTCCGTTTGGTGTGATGGCGGATCTCGATGGGCGGGAAGTCAGCGGGGATTGCGCGGGGGTCGGCAACCCCCATTGGGTGCTCTTCGTTGATGACCCGGCGACGGTCGATGTGGCGCGCCACGGTTCCCGACTCGAGCACGATACGCGGTTCCCGAAGCGGGTCAACGTCGAGTTCGTAGCGGTCACCGCAACCGACGTCGTGACGATGCGTGTGTGGGAGCGCGGCGTGGGTGAAACGCAGTCGTGTGGCACCGGTGCGTGTGCGGCAGCTGCGCTCGCGCATCGGCGCGGCCTGGTCGGCGAGCAGGTGATGGTGAACGTCCCGGGAGGCGTACTGCAGGTGAGCCTCGGGGACACGGTGCTCCTCGGGGGTCCGGTGGTCCATGTCTTTGATGTGGAGATCGATGTCGATCTCCACATCGGCTCGGCTCCGGGGGAGCAGCCGTGAATCAGCATCACCTCGATCGCGGTCGACGCCGACTGACCGCGACCGAGGTTGATTTCGATGTCGTCCGACAGCGAGCGCTGCTGGTGGGTACGGGAGCGGGGATGCGAACTGCGGCGGAGGCGGAGGCGAGTCTCGAGGAACTCACGCGGCTCGCCGATACCGCCGGTGCGGATCCGGTGGGCGTCGAGTTGCAACGGCGGGACACGCCGGACCCTCGGTATTACGTGGGGAAGGGCAAGGCGGCGGAGATTCTCGAACTGGTGGAGAGCCTCGATATCGATGTCGTGATCTTCGACGACGAACTCGCTCCCGCGCAGCAACGGAATCTGGAACAGCTGCTGAAGGTGGATGTGGTGGATCGCGTCGCGTTGATCCTCGACATCTTCGCCCAGCACGCAGCGAGTCAGGAGGGGATGAAGCAGGTAGAACTCGCCCAGCTTCGCTATCGCCTCCCGCGCCTACGCGGCCGAGGTCTTTCACTCTCCCAACAGGGTGGTGGTATCGGGACTCGCGGGCCCGGTGAGACCCAGCTCGAAGTTGATCGTCGGCGCATCCAGCGGCGGGTCACGAAACTCGAACGCGATCTCATCGGCCTCGGCCACACGCGTGACACGCAACGCAAGTCCCGTCGTCGCCGTGAACTCACCACGGTGGCATTGGTGGGCTACACGAACGCCGGCAAGTCGACGATGTTGAACCGGCTCACGCAGTCGAGCGCGTTGGTGGAAGATCGCCTGTTCTCGACCCTCGATCCGACGACCCGGAGGCTGCGGCTTCCCGGGGGAGAAACGGTGCTGCTGTCCGACACCGTTGGCTTTGTCCGGCGGTTGCCGCACCAACTCGTCGAGTCGTTTCAATCGACGCTGGACGAGGTGGCCGACGCCGACTTTTTGGTGCATCTCGTCGACGCGAGCGATCTCGACCCGGGTGGGCGAATCGGTGCGGTCCGAGCGGTGCTGCGAGACATCGACGCAGGGGATATCCCGGAGCTGATTGTCTTCACGAAGAGCGACACCGCGGATCCGGAGGTGCGACGCGACCTTGCACTCGCGTACCCCGAGGCGTTGATGGTCTCGGCTCGGACCGGGGATGGAATCGAGGCTCTGCTCGGCGAGATCGCTCGACAGCTCCGCGCCCTCTCGCACGTGGTGGAGCTTTCGATCCCGTATGACCGCGGTGATGTGCTCCCGGCACTGCACCGTGAAGGCGACGTATTGGTCGTGGTGCACGAAGATTCTGGAACCCGCGTGCAGGCGCGGCTGCCCGACGCGGTCACGAGTCGGTTCGCAGCGTTGGTCACCTCGGTGGACGGCGTCGCCACGCCGCACAAGTAGTCTCCGCGCATGTCCGAGGTCGGCTTCGTCCCGCCGCCGTATCCCCACGACCGGTTGGACGCCTTTCGGCGCCTCGCCGATGGCGTCGCGGGCGGGGTGGTGGATTGCTCGATCGGGAATCCGGTGGATCCCGTGCCGGAGGTCGTGCTGGGGGCGCTCAATGCGGCGGCGCCGGGTGCGACGGGATATCCCGCCACCATCGGCTCCCCCGATCTGCGAAATGCTGCGGCGGCCTGGATCGACCGTCGGTTTGGCGTCGCGGTGAGCGCCGAGCAGGTCATGGCGTGTATCGGCACCAAGGAACTGGTCGCGTCGTTGCCGCGCGTCTTGCACCTCCGGGATCCGAGCCGCGACACCGTGCTGTATCCGGCCATCTCGTACCCCACCTACGCAATGGGAGCGGAACTCGCAGGGCTGCGAGCGGTGCCGGTGCCCCTCGATGCGAGGTGGCATCTCGACCTTTCGCGTGTGAGCGAGTCCGATGCGGCACGCGCACTGGTGCTCTGGACCAACGAGCCGGGGAACCCGACCGCGGCAGTTGCATCCACGACCGAGGTGAATGCGGCGGTCGAGTGGGCCCGCAACCGTGGCATCATCGTTGCCGCGGACGAGTGTTATGCCGAGTTCTCCGGCGGTGAGGCCTCGACCGCACTCGGAGCCGGGACCGACGGTGTGCTCGCGCTGCACTCGTTGTCGAAGCGCTCGAATATGGCAGGGTTCCGCACTGGCTTTGTGGCCGGTGACGAGGAGTTGGTGCGGTACCTGGGTGAGGTTCGCAAGCACGCAGGTCTCATGACTCCCGCTCCGATCCAGGCCGCGGCCGTGGCGGCGCTGGGCGATGACACGCACGTGGTGACCCAACGATCCCGGTACGAAGCGCGACGCGATCTCATGGTGGGAGGGCTGCGAGCCCACGGACTGGTACACGATGGTGGTCCGGCGCCGTTCTACCTCTGGCTGCGTTCCGAGAGTCAGGTCGACGACGGGTGGGAACTCGCAGCGCGTTTGGCCGAGGCGGGAACCTTGGTTGCTCCGGGGAGCCTCTACGGCGCGGCGGGCGCGGATCATGTCCGCCTTGCGCTCACCCAGCCCCTCGATCGGCTTCAGCTCGCGCTCGACCGACTCGCGGCCACCGACCGGTAGGAGGCGACCGATGGTTGGGGATCGAGAGTTGTCGATTGCTGGAACGGTCGGGGGATTGAGTCGTCGTCGGAGATGTGCAGGTGCGTAGCCTGAGCCGATGACTGAACTTGCAGCACAGATCGACGCGCTCTGGGAGCACCGCGACGACATCAGCGCGCTGATGTCCGAGGCGGAAGCGGGCGCCTGCGTGCGGTCCGCGATCGACCTCTTGGACCGCGGTGAAGTGCGAGTGGCAGAACGGATCGGCGAGGAGGTGGTCGTTCACCAATGGTTGAAGCGGGCGATCCTGTTGCTGTTTCGCCTGACCCATATGGAGACGATGGAGATCGGTCCGTTCGAATATCGGGACAAGATTCCGCTGAAGCGCCACTACGAAGCTGCAGGGGTTCGCGTTGTGCCGGGCGCCTCCGCGCGGTGGGGTTCGTACCTGGCGCCCGGCGTGATCATGATGCCGAGCTATGTGAATATCGGCGCCCGAGTGGGGGCGGACACGATGGTGGACACCTGGGCGACGGTCGGCTCGTGTGCTCAGATCGGCGAGCGGGTTCACCTTGCTGGTGGTGTCGGTATCGGTGGTGTGCTCGAGCCGCCGGAGGCGAGGCCGATCATGGTGGGCGACGACGCCTTCATCGGCTCCCGGTGCATGGTGGTGGGCGGTGCGAGCGTGGGGACGGGAGCGGTGCTCGGTGCGGGCACGATTCTGTCGGGTTCGATTCCGGTGATCGACGCCGAGACGGGCGAGGAGATCTCGCGCGGTGCGGTACCGGATTGGTGCGTCGCGGTGAGCGCAACCCGGCCGCGGGCATTCCCGGGTGGGGAGTTCGGTCTCCCGTGCGCGCTCGTCATCAAGCGGCTTGCGGAAGGCGAACGTCACGACAAAGCCGCACTGAACGATGCCCTCCGCGAGACTGGCGCCACCACGTGAGCGCCAGTGCAGTCGACCTGATTATCGGGTCGTGATGGATCTGCTCGCGCTGACCGAGGAGTTGTGCGCGATCCCATCGGTGAGCCGCGACGAAGGTGCCATTGCCGACTTCGTCGTGTCACGGCTCCGCGAGCGGGCGTCGGGGCTCGTGGTCGAGCGAGTCGGCGACAATGTGGTGGCGCGCACTGAGCTCGGCCGCGACCGTCGAGTGGTGCTCGGTGGCCATCTCGACACCGTGCCCCCCAACGACAACGCGACCCCCCGGCGCGACGGAGCGACCCTCCACGGTCTTGGCAGCACCGATATGAAGGGCGGGCTCGCGGTGATGATTGCGGTAGCCGAGGCACTGTCCGCTCGGCCCGGCACCGAGCGTTTCGATGTGACCTTGGTGTTCTACGCGGCGGAAGAGATCGCGGAAGAGTGGAATGGACTGCGTGATCTCTTTGCGAACCGTCCCGACCTTGTCGCCGGTGACCTCGCGATCCTGTTGGAACCAACCGACGCGTGGGTCGAGGCCGGATGCCAAGGGACGCTGCACCTGCGGGCCACGTTTCACGGCGAACGGGCCCACACGGCGCGGCCGTGGATGGGCGTGAACGCGATACACCGAGCCGCCGAGGCGTTGGCGCGGGTGGCGGCAACGGATCCGGGGACCGTCGACGTTGACGGTCTGGCCTACCGGCAGTCGCTCCAAGCGGTGCGCATCGAGGGTGGCGTCGCCAACAATGTGGTGCCGGACGAGTGCTCGATCATGGTGAACCGCCGGTTCGCGCCGAGTGTGACTGTGGAGCAGGCAGAGGCCGAGACCCGGGCGCTGCTCGCGGGGGCGGACGAGATCGAGGTGGTGAACGCGTCGCCCGCGGCTCCGCCCATGTTGTGGGATCCGCTGGTGGCCGAGCTGGTGGGCACGTTCGATCTCGGGGTGCGGCCAAAACTGGGTTGGACCGATGTGGCGCGGTTCGCGGTCCATGGGATCCCGGCGCTGAACTTCGGGCCGGGTGACCCGACGATCGCGCATACGGCGGGGGAGTACGTGACTCGGGAGTCGATCGACGGTTGCTACGCAGTCTTGGCCCGATTCCTCGGGGTCGCGTAGCAATGCATGGTTGTGGCGCGCCGGCGGTGGAGGGCGAAAGCTGATGAGTATCGAGATCGAAGAGCAGGGTGACGTGCGGATCGTGCGTTGGGACGACGGTGAGAACCGGGTGAACCCTGACTCGATGGCGGAGTGGCACGCCGCCGTGGATCATCTCGAGGCGATCGAAGGCCCGCTCGCGCTCGTGGTGATCGGCACCGGCAAGTTCTTCTCGAACGGGCTTGACCTCGACCGCTTCCAGCGCGCGCCGGAAGAGGTGGGGCCGACCGTGGAGTTGTTGCACCAACTGTTTGGGCGGATGCTGCTCTTTCCCGGCTACACGGTTGCGGCCATCAACGGCCATGCATTCGCCGCCGGCGCGATGCTCACGTGTTGCTTCGACGCGAGAGTCATGCGCAGTGATCGCGGCTATTGGTGTCTGCCCGAGGTGGATCTCGGGTTGCCGCTGAGCGCAGCAATGGCCGCGACGGTTTCTGCTCGTCTTCCCGCCGAGGCCGTGCACGACGCGATGATTACGGGACGACGTTACGGCGCCGAGGACGCACTGGCGCTCGGGATCGTGACCGAGACCTGCGACGAGGCGAGGTTGCTCGATGTCTCGGTCGAACTCGCCGCAGAGATGGCCGGCAAGGATCGCCGCGTCATCGCGGAGCACAAGCGGTTGTTGTTCGGCGCCGCCGCCGAGAAATGCGGCGTGAGTGCCGCCCCCTGACGCGGGCGTCCTGACTCGGGCGTCAGGGCTCAGGCCCCACTGCTCGAAGTCTCCGAGATGCGGTCCAACGAGCGGACGTCACCGATTCAGCCGAGGAGATCGGCGAGCAGCTCCGCGTATCGTTCGAGGTGGCGATCACCGAGGAACTCGTCACGGGCTCGTCGGTGAGCGTGTTCGCCGAGCGATGCTGCGAACTCACGGTGGCCAAGAGCCGGTTCAGCGCGCGGCCAAAGGCTGCGAGGTCGCGGGGATCGTCGATCAGGAGGCCGCCATGCCCCGGCACATTGATCGAGGACCGCGGCACCCTCGGGGTCATCGGTGACGCCCGCGACGGATGGTCCGGCGAGCAAGACGTGCGCGCCGAACCGTGGGTCGAGGTGCTCGACGAAGCCTCGGAGCACGCCGAGCATGTCTTTTTGGAAGTCCCAACGCGAGAGTTGTGCGATCAGGCGAACATCAGGTGGCACGGGCCCCGTGCTCGGGCTCAGTTGCTCGCTCTTCGGGCTGAACGGGTCGTTGGATGGCGTGATCACGCGCAGCGGGGATGACGAGCCATTGAGCGTCCACCCCAACGCCCCGGGCGTAACCGACGAGGGTCTGGAGGAGCTCGGCGACGCCGCCACCGATTGCGGTCGAGTTCACATTGAGGAAAGGGCGACCATCGAGTACGGCTCGCGCTCGCGCCGCGGCGCCGGCGAAGTGATCTGCACGTTCGGACCCGACGAGCGCGCCGAGTCGGACAGGGTCGAGCGTCGGAACTTCAACGGAGTGCAGCACCGGGGGATTCCAGCACACCGGCGCCACCTTTGGGTGAGCGACGTCGGGCACAAGAACTCGGGTGCCGGCCCGGCAATCGGTCAGGGCAGGCGCGCAAGACCCTGCTCGTCGAGTGGCCAGTGGGGGTTGTGGGCGACCTCCCACGCATAACCATCGGGGTCGGCAAAATATCCGCGGTAGCCACCCCAAAAGACGGATTCCGCCGGCGTGAGGATCGTGGCACCGACAGACTTGGCATGGGCGAGCGCGGCGTCAACTTCGGCCGGGCTCGCGACGTTGACCGCCAGGCTGATGCCGGAGAAGCCCGTGCGGTCGGGCGAAAGATGAGCATCTTCGGCGAGAGCGGTGATCGGGTACAGCGACAGGATCGCGCCGGCCATGCGATAGAACGCCACGCCGTCGTTGTCGTCGATCACCCGATCAAAGCCGATCGCGTCATAGAACATCCGCGATCGATCGAGGTCGGAGACGCCGATCGTGATGAGCGAGATGCGTGCGGGAACGCTCACAGCCTGCGCAACACCGTGACGACCTTGCCGTAGACGGCTACGTCGCGAGGCTCGAAGATCATGTCTTCGAGCGCGGCGTTCGCGGGGCGCAGGATGATTTTGCCGCGCTTGGCCAGGTAGGTCTTGACCGTGGCTTCTTCACCCGGGATACCGGCTACCACGATGTCGCCGTTCTCCGCGGTCTTCTGTTCACGGATCACGACGTAGTCCCGATCGAAGATCCCGGCCTCGATCATGGAATCGCCACGCACCCGTAGCATGAAGAGCGTCCCGTCGCCCGTGAGGTCAGCGGGGAGCGGCATCGTCTGTTCGATGTTCTCGGCGGCGAGTACACCGGTACCGGCGGCGACATCGCCCACGAGCGGCACGTGGCGGACCGGGCGACGGTCGACGATCGCATGGGAGCCGGGCTCGAAGCACACCTCGATTGCACGCGGCTTGGTGGGGTCTCGCCGGAGGTAGCCCTTGTCCTGGAGCGCGGCGAGGTGGGCATGGACCGTGGAACTCGACGACAGCCCGATGGCTTCGCCAATTTCGCGGACGCTGGGCGGATATCCCTTGCGACTGACCTCGGAATCCACGAACTCGAGGACCTGCTGCTGGCGGGCGGTGAGGGGTGCGGCTTGGCTCATGGATCCGAGGGTAGCACGATCAAGCGTTCGGAGCAAACAGGCGTTCGAGAATACCGTTGACAAGGAACATGCGTTCGTGCTCTAGTGGTGACCCGAACGAATGTTCTTGCCTTCTGGTGCCGGGTCGACTTTCGGGTCCACTCCCGGCGAGAGCGCCAGAACGCCCGAGAAATCAGGCATGAAGGTGAGTGTCTCACCCTCATGGTTCGATGCGGGAGTCACGTTTTCCGAGTCAGTTTCAGATGGAGCAGTCACATGGCCGCTGTCATGATCGCCGAACAACCCGCTACTCCCCGGAGTCGAGTGCCCGCGTCGGGAGTGCCCGCGTCGGGAGTGCCCGCGTCGGGAGTGTTCCGGCTCAGCATCGTTGCGGATTCTTCCCCGAGGATCCCAACGGCCCGGCGGGTCACCCCCGCCACCTTCCGCCGCCGCCGGCTCGGTGTGCTGATCGGCATGGTGGTGGTGGTGGTCGTGGCCGGGCGGGCGGGCGCCGCGCTCGGGAGCGAGTCCCTCGCTGCTCCCGGGCGGGCCCCGTCGGTCGTTCGCTATGTGGCCCAGGGTGGTGACTCGCTGTGGACGGTGGCCCATCGACTTGCGCCCGATCACGATCCGCGTGAAGTGGTCGACGCCCTGGTGCATGCGCGCGGTAACGGTCCGTTGATGCCGGGTGAGGTGCTGCGCTGGCAGCGTTGATCGGTTGGGCGCGCGGCAATGGAAGCGGACGGAGGCCGACCTCGAGCGGGTCGGTGCGGCTACGTTGCGGCGATGCGCTGCCCCTACTGCTCGGAGCACTCCGACAAGGTGGTGGACTCACGGACTGCCACCGACGGCGGCTCGATTCGTCGCCGGCGCGAGTGTCTCGCCTGCGGTCGGCGGTACACCACTCACGAGCGCCTCGAGTCGATTGCGCTGGTGGTGCGAAAACGTTCGGGGGTCACCGAACCGTTTGACCGGGCGAAGTTGGGGCGTGGAATCGCCCAGGCCGTGGCCGGGCGAGCGGTGGCCGGTGATGCGGTGGAGGCGATGGCCGGTGACCTGGGGGAATGGGCACATGCTCAGGGGCCGGAGATCAGTAGCGATGCGCTCGGTCTTGCAGTGCTCGAACGACTCCGGCCACTCGACCCGGTCTCGTACCTGCGGTTCGCGTCGGTCTACAAAGGCTTCGACGATCTCGCGGATTTTGAAGCCGAAGTGGTCGAGCTGCAGAAGACCACTGTGCCCAAACTGCCCGAACCGGAACGCGGTTGATCACGAGGCTTTCGCGTTTGCCCAGGTCACGAAGGAATGTGTCGACGCGGACGATCTGACGTTGACAGGCATGGAACTCCAGTGATGTAATTACTCCCTCATCTCGCGGTGGCTGGCACTACAACCACAATATATTGTGGTCTGCGGCGAGATTGAGGGAAACCACAAGTACCTGCAGGGCGGAACTGCAGACTGGCGGCGTCGGAAGGCGTCGCCATGGCGGAAGCGGCACCGGACGGTGTCGCCACGAGGCAACGGGAAAAGGGGAACAGCACAATGGCGATGGCGCCGGAACAGGTCGGGATCGGGATTCGTCGGTACTTCACTCGTGAGGGTGAACATCCCTATGACGGGGTGGAGTGGGAGCGTCGTGACGCTCGCATTCAGAATTACAAGGACGGCACTGACGCCTTCTTCCAGCCCGAGGTCGAGTTCCCCACCTCGTGGTCGATCAACTCCACGAACATCGTCGCCCAGAAGTACTTCAGGGGCACCCTTGGGACCGACGAGCGCGAGTGGTCGCTGCGTCAGGTCATCGACCGGGTGGCCGACACGATCACCGATTGGGGTGTGCGCGACGGATACTTCACTGACGACGCGGAGGCTGATGCCTTCCGTCACGAGCTGAAGTACATCCTCGTCACCCAGCGGGCCGCGTTCAACTCACCGGTGTGGTTCAACATCGGGGTCAACGGTGTTCCCCAGCAGGCGAGCGCCTGTTTCATCCTCGCCGTCGAAGACACCATGGACGGCATCCTGAACTGGTACCGCGAAGAAGGCACGATCTTCAAGGGCGGGTCCGGTTCGGGCATCAACCTTTCGAACATTCGCTCGAGTGTCGAAGGTCTCAAGGGCGGCGGCACCGCGAGCGGTCCCGTCAGCTTCATGCGCGGCGCGGATGCCTCCGCGGGAACGATCAAGAGCGGCGGCAAGACTCGGCGTGCTGCGAAGATGGTCATCCTCAACGCTGATCACCCGGACATCGAAGAGTTCATCTGGTGCAAGACGCACGAGGAGCGCAAGGCGCATGCTCTTGCGGCCGCCGGGTTCGACATGGACCTGGATGGCAAGGACAGCCATTCGATCCAGTACCAGAACGCCAACAACTCGATCCGCGTCACCGACGACTTCATGCGGGCCGTGGTGGATGACAAGGATTGGGACCTCAAGTCGGTCACCACGGGTGACCCGGTCGCTACGATGCGCGCGCGGGATCTGATGCGCCAGGTCTCCACTGCGGCGTGGGAGTGTGCGGACCCGGGCATGCAGTTCGATACCACGATCAACAAGTGGCACACCGCCCCCAACAGCGGGCGAATCAACGCCAGCAACCCCTGTTCGGAATACATGCACCTCGACAACTCGGCGTGCAACCTCGCGAGCATCAACTTGTTGAAGTACATCGGCGAGAACGAGGCCTTCGATGTAGCGGCTTACAAGCACACCGTCGAGGTGATGTTCACCGCGCAGGAGATCCTGGTCGGTAACGCCGACTATCCGACGGACGCGATCGGTGACAACAGCCGGAAGTTCCGCCAGCTGGGGCTCGGTTATGCCAACCTCGGCGCGCTGCTCATGGCCGAAGGTCTCCCGTACGACTCGCCGGCCGGGCGAGCGTGGGCGGGTGCGCTCACCGCGCTGATGACGGGCCACGCCTATGCAACGAGTGCCCGCACCGCAGGTCGGATGGGTCCGTTCGCCGGCTACGCCGAGAACCAAGACGCCATGCTCAATGTGTTGCGTATGCACCGCGCCGAGACGGCCAAAATCGACGAGGAGTTGGTCCCGCCGGAGTTGTTGTCCGCGGCCCAGCAGTCGTGGGATGAAGCCGTCGAGCTCGGAGAGCAATATGGGGTAAGAAACTCCCAATCGACCGTTCTGGCTCCGACTGGCACCATCGGGCTCATGATGGACTGTGACACCACGGGTATCGAGCCCGACCTCGCGCTCACCAAAGCGAAGAAGCTGGTGGGTGGCGGCACGATGTTCATCGTCAACCGGACGATCCCGCGCGCGTTGCGGCGCCTCGGATACACCGAGGGTCAGGTCGAAGCGATCATCAACTACATCGACGAGCACAAGTCGATGATCGGCGCGCCAGGTTTCAATCCCGAGCACCTGCCGGTCTTCGCTTGTTCGATGGGCGACAATGTGATCCATCACATGGGTCACATCACGATGATGGGTGCCGTCCAGCCGTGGATCTCGGGAGCGATCTCCAAGACCGTGAACCTTCCCGAAGCAGCGACGATCGAGGACATCGAGCAGGTCCACATCGAAGCGTGGCGTCTCGGGATCAAGGCCGTGGCGATCTACCGCGACAACTGCAAGGTCGGTCAGCCGCTGTCCACCCAGAAGAAGGCGGGCGCCAGCGATCCCGTCGCGCTCGAGGGCGGTGTGATCATCGAGTCCACTCCCGAGCGCATCGTGGAGCGGGTCGTTGAGCATGTGATCGTGCAGGAACCGGTCCGCCAGAAGCTGCCGAGAGTCCGATCGTCGAAGACGTTCTCGTTCCGTGTCGCCGATTGCCATGGCTACGTGACGGTGGGCGAGTTCGAAGACGGTCGACCGGGCGAGCTGTGGCTCAACGTGTCCAAGCAGGGCTCCACGCTCTCCGGCATCATGGATGCGTTCGCCATTTCGGTGAGTCACGGACTCCAGTACGGCGTGCCGCTCGAGGCCTTCTGTGACATGTACACGAACATGCGGTTCGAGCCTGCGGGGATGACCGACGATCCGGACATCCGGTTCGCGACGAGCCTCGTCGACTACATCTTCCGTCGACTCGCGGTGGAATACCTCGACCCGCAGAAGCGCAAGGATCTGGGCATCCTCACCGTGGGCGAGCGGCTCCAGCCGACCCTCCCCGGAGTTGAGGAAGCCGCCGCCGCCCAGGTTCCCGAAGCCGGTCTGGAGTTCCTCCCCCCGGAGGACCGTGCTCCATCCGCTCCGGCATCGTCACCTCCCACACCGTCAGTTCAAGTTCCGGCGGCGAGTGCACCGGTTGCTCCGGCGGCACCACCGGCCGGGACGAGTCCCGTAGCGCGTCAGCGGGAGCATGTGCTGTGTTATGTCTGCGGCGACATCATGCAGCGGGCGGGCTCGTGTCACGCCTGTCCGAGTTGCGGCGCCACCAGCGGCTGCTCGTAACGCACGATTCTGCGGTCGGAAGCGTCGTCGCCGATCACTCCTGAAGCGTCGGCGGCGGCGCGCTCCTACTGTGGGACCCATGACCAAGACATGGATTGTGCGTCACGTTCGGGGTCATGGAGCCGCAGATTCGTTGTTCGACGAGATCCACCGGATAGCCCTCGATGATGAGATTCTGCACAGGTCAGGACCATGTGATCGGGCGCTTCATCCCAGGTGGTCGCGCTGATCCAGCCATGAACTGCGCACTCCGCTTGCTGTCTTGCGAACCGAGCTCGAGCTCGCGAACCGGCCGCACCGAACCATCGAGGAGTTGCGCGAGGCGATCGCACACGCAGGGCTCGAGACCGACCGGCTGGTGCATCTCGCGAATCAGCTGCTCTTCTTGGCAAGCCACGACGCCGACCGGAGTGTGCGACTGGCCGTCGGATTGGTGAATGGGCTGGTCGATGAGGCGGTCTCGGGAGTACGAGCCCGCGCCGCGAGGAGTGACGTCGCGATCGAGTTCGCACCGAGCGAGGACGTCGAGGTGCGGTTCGATCGCGAACTCCTGAGGCGCGCCGTCGACAACCTGCTGGACAACGCACTGAACGCGTCAGCCGCGGGCGGAGTCGTCTCGGTCCAGCTGCGGACCGCGGCGGAGGTGGCCGTCATCGAGGTGCACGACACCGGCCGGGGCTTTCCGCCCGACTTCTTGCCGCACGCGTTCGACCGGTTTCGTCGCGCCGACGACACAAGGGCTCGTTCGGCAGGTGGCACTGGCTTGGGCCTGGCGATCGTGCGCGCCGCGGTGACGGCACAAGGTGGATCCGTCGAGGTGGCCAATGCGCCGGCCGGAGGTGCGGTCGCGATCATCCGGATCCCCGTCCAGATGTGAGCGTTCACACGTTGGCCACACGATCACCGGATCTGCCGGAGCCCATACTCGTTGATCGGGCCCGACCCTCGCGCTCGGGAACACACCAACCCCAGGAGGAATCATGAAGAAACGAACCGCTGGAATATTCGTTGCCGGCGTCGTCGTTGCAACTGCATTGACGGGCGGAGCCGCGGCAATGGCGAGCAATGGCGACCCGGAAGGTCGCTCGGTCGGCCCCGGGGCCGACCGAGCGAGTGCGGCAGCCGTGAACAAGACCGGTGGGACGGTGAACGCGGTCGAGCGTGACGGCGAGAACGGCGCCACTTGGGAGGTCGAGGTAACACGCGCTGATGGTTCCATCGCCGATGTCCGGCTCGACGCGAACTTCACCGTGATCGTGGTCGAGACCGATTCAGAGGCCGGTCACTGACGAACTATCCACCGACGAACTATCCACTGACGAACTATCCACTGACGATCGCGGCGCTGATCGAGCCCGCGATCGCGGTGGCGTGGCGCCAGGCGCGCCCGCCGGCATTGACGAGCGCGTCGGTCATGAAGGTTGCGCCGCGACAAACCTAGGTTGTCGGGTGTTGGTGGCGCGGTCGTGAAGCGCTTCGCGGTGACCCTGTCGCGGTGACCCTGTCGCGGTGACCCGTGACGGTGCTGTTGCCGACGGTCCTCGGACCATGGAAGGGCGCCCGGTACCGTCGAGCCGGTGACCGAACATCAGGATCGCGAGCGGACCGGGGACATGCCCCAGGTGGAAAGGCTGCTCGCGGCATCTCCGCAGCCCCCGCTCGACCGCAGCCGATTCAGCGCCGAGACGTTGTTCGGACAGCCGGGGATCTATCCCGGCGGTCCGCCGATGGCACCGGCGGCCGGGGTTGAACACTCAGAAGCTGAGCTCATCGCGGTTCTCGCCCAACTCGAGGGGACGGTGGGGGAGGTTGCGCTGGATGCCTTGCGGTCCCGGCGGCTTCCCGATGTCGGCGAGCTCACCTACGGTGCGCCCGCGAGTACGGGGCGCATCGTCGGGCCCGACGCGGATGCCACCGCCGGCCGGCGGGTGGTGAACGAGCGTTATCGCGCCGAGGACCCGCGGCTGGTGCTGCCGTCGGTGGTGCACGCGCTTCTGTGGTCGGGGCCGGACGCGGGCCACGCCGAAGAGACGCTCCTGCACGCGCTCGGCGCGTATACCCACGCCCAACTCCTTGCGCGCGATCCCGACCTCGGTTCGCAGCCGACCGAGCTGGCACGCCGCCAGAACTCGATCACGATCACGCTGTTGAACTCACGGCGGCTCGGCGCTGCGACCGTCACCCTGGTTGCGCCCGACGGTCCAGGAACCATCCCCGGCGGCGCGCCGGCAATGCAGACGCCCGACTTCTGGTCGGTGCCGTTCGGTCCGCGCGGTAGCGACGGCGCGCCGATGGCACCCGTCGTGCGCGAGACGCTCGCCGCCGCGGCGGGGGTCGCAATGCGAGTAGTTCCCTCGACCTTCGATGACGACCTCGGTGCGTGGTGCTCGGATGCGTTTGCGAAGCTGTTCGACCCCCGTGTCCAGCTCGGGGCGGCCCGCGCCCTCGGTCTCGTGCGATGACCAACCGGAGACCGCTCGGCCGGTTGGTGGTGGTCCTGTGTGTGATCAATGTGGTGGTCGCGCTCGATTTCCTCGGCGCGTCCGTGTTGCTGCACTCGGTGGGCCGGGACCTCCACATGAGCACCGCCGAGCTCACCTGGGTGGTCAATGGTTACCTGCTCACCCTCGCGGCGCCGTTGATCGCGATGGGCGGGTGGGCCGACTCCATCGGCGCGATCCGTTTGACTCGGATCGGGCTGGTGGCGTTCGCGCTGGGCGCCTTGACGTCAGGGTTTGCGGGATCGGCCGAGGTTCTGATCATCGGCCGAATGGCGCAAGGGCTGGGGGCTTCCGCACTCGCGGCGACCGGGCTGTCGTTGGTGAGCAGCACCGCGGCGGAGGGTGACCGCGGCCGGGTGGTGGGGATATGGGCCGGCGTCGGAGCGGCGGGATCGGCGCTAGGCCCGCTGGTGGCCGGCTCGCTTGCTGCGCTGGGTTCGTGGCGGATCTTCTTTCTGGTCGACGTGCCCATTGCGATCGTGGTGCTGGTGTTACTCCGAAGTACTCGAGATGCTCCTCGACCGGATCAACGCACCGGGTTCGGAGGTCGGCCGACGGCATGGAGCGGGCTGAGGCCAGCCGCGCTGCTCACCGTGGGTCTCGGGTTCGCGGTGTTTGCGATGCTCGCCGGACCGGATTCCGGTTGGGATTCCACCGCGGTCCTGGGCCCCGCCGTGGTGGCCGTCGCAGTGCTCGCCGCATTCGTGGTGATGGATCGACGATCGGCGCGGCCGATCCTTGACCGGAAGCTCTTCGGGCGGCGGTACTTTGCGATTGGCGCGACCGCGTTTATCGGCAACGCCGCGTTCGCCGTGGTGGCCTTCTTCGCGTCGCTGTATCTGCAGCAGGTGCAAGGCTTGGAGCCGGTTGCCACTGGCGCGGTGTTTCTGGCGATGACCATCCCGCTGGTGGTGCTGTCGCCGTTGGTCGGACGGATCACTCGTCCGTCGTCGGCGGCGCCGCTCATGGCGGGCGGGCTCGTCGTGGTGGCGGTCTCGGTGACGTGCTTCGCGGTCCTGAGCGCGAGCACCGGCACTGCGTTCCTCGTGGGCGCTCTCGTGCTCACGGGCGTGGGTCAGAGCGTGGTCTTTAATGTTTCGAACGTGGCTGCGATGCAAGGCGACGTGAATGTTGCGGGACTGGAATCCGGGATGATCAACGAGATCCGTCAACTCGGCGCGTTGATCGGTCTCGCAGTAGTCGGCGCACTGTTCGCCGCTGGCGAGCAAACCCGAACCGGTGAGAACGCGGCCGCGGCATTTACCGACGCGCTGGTACTGCCGAGCCTGCTGCTCGCCGGGATTTGTTTGGGAGTGGCGGCGATGGTCCTCACGCTCGGGCGGAGCCAACCGGTCGGGCCTTCAGAGGGCTGAAGTCGCCGGGAGGACAGGAGCGTCGAGGGCATCGAGTGCGCCGGGACGGCTGGTGTCTTCGCGTGGTGGTATCCCGAATCGGTCGCGCAATGTCACCAGCGGTTCGGTGGCGATCGCGAAGTGGTCCATTCCGAGCGCGTCGACCTTGCAGACGGTTCCCCGCTGCAATGCGTCGCCGAAGCGGGCCGCCGCGCCGGGTTCCTCCATGGTGCCGGACCGCGCGATGGCGACCGGCTTTCCGCCAACGTGGGTGATGGTGGAGTTCTGGAACAGGCCGAGTGTCATCACCATTTGCACAAACCCTTTGGGGTCTTCCATGGCCGTCGCACTGAACGCGAAGACATTGATCTCGCCGTCGGGGTCCGGGGGATAATCGGCGAGTACGTGCACGAAATCGTGTTGTGCGCCGATCTCGCCGATACCGCGACGAGCCCCCGGAATGGGGAAATGGTGGATTCGGTAGAACTCCGCGACGGCCCGGCCGAGCGAGCCGTCGGGCATGTGGGCCAGCGCGGCCCATTTCCGTTCGATGGCCCGGCTCGCAACGAGGTCGCGGTACGCAAAGCGCGACCGCAAGATCCTCCAGAGGTGACCGTTCACGATGAGATGGCCGGCCTCTTCTGCGTAATACGAGTTGCGTTGGATGTCGGCATACATCACTGCGAGATGGCCGCAGGCCGCACTGCGCGCCGCGTTGACCATGGGCTCCGACACGTGGAGGGTTCGCGCGAATCTCCGGACGTGGGTCGCAAGTTCCGGGGGGATGGGATCTTCGAGGAGCTCGAGGGTGACGATCGCCTGCACGAGCCGTCGGCGCAGGGCCGGCGCAGTGATGAGTTCGCCTGCGGCGCCGGCGTCGAGCGGTTCGACAGTTGCCGGATCGATGTCGACACCAAAGACGTGCGCCGCGATCTGGCCGATCACTTCCCATTGGAGTGGGCTCGGGTACCCATCGATCGAGATGCCGCCGATCGCGGCCCGGACAAAGGCATCCGCGAGTTCGGGTGCAATACCTACCCGTTCGCGGATGCCTTTGTCGGCCATCACCGAACGGCGAGATCGGGTGGAAACGGTGAAACGATGCTGAACTCATTGCCTTCGGGGTCGGTCATCACGCGATGCTCTTCCCCGGGCCGAAACCGGACGATCTCCTTGAGGGCACCGCCGAGATCGATAATGCGGGTCGTCGCGGCTTCCAGATCATCGACCTCGATGTCGATGCGGATGCGGATGGGCGAATGCGCGGTCTCGTCCACCGGCTGGAACGCGATGAGGGAACCCTGGGTGCCAAACTTCAGTTGCAGCCAGCCCGGCACCTGCTCCGCGATTCCCACGCCGAGGACCTGTTGCCAGAAGGCGCCGAGTCGTTCCAGGTCCATGGCGTCGACGATGACGCCGCGCAGCCACCCGACGGGCGGCGTGGGCGGCGGCCCGAGGGTGAGCGTGGCCTTGGCCGGATCGAGGTTCACGGCGCGGCAGCCTTCAGCGGAGGGAACGTGGTGGTGGGGGTCACCGCGGCCCCTGCGGCATCGAGTTGGGTGACCGAGGCGTACCCGTTCAGAAACGCGGCGATGTCGGTCGTGACATCGCCGACTTTCGAATTGCAGTCGCCGTTCTCGAGCGCGCCCGCGCCGTCGGTGGCGAGCGGAACGTTCTTGATGCCGCGCAGGCTCCCGGTGGCACACGTCGGAATGTTGAGGTTCACGACGCCCACCAGGTTCGCGTTGCCCGAATCGGTCGCGGTCACGAACGCCAGGCGATGGCTCGTGATCCACGAGACCACGAGGCGGGCGCCGACTTCGTACTGGAGAGATACCCCACCGCCTTGGCTTGTGGCGATCGCCGGTATCTCTCGTTCCGCCGCGGCCTTCGCCGCGCCGACGGTGCCGGAGATTTGCGTCACGGGCCCGAGGTTCTGCCCTTGATTGATGCCGGCAACCACCACATCGGGAACCGAAGTCATCACGGTGTCGAGCCCGTACCGAACCGCGTCGGCGGGGAAGCCGTCGACCGCGGTGGCGGGGAGCCCGCTCGCAGTCTTCTGGTTGGACGCGGTCAGCGTTCCCGGGGTGCTCTGACTCCCGGTCCCGCTCTTATTGGTGGCCGGTGCGACGATCGTCAGCTCAACATCAGGGAGCGCGTCCAAGGCCTGAGCAACCACATCGATTCCGGGCGCGTCGTAGCCGTCGTCGTTGGTGAGCAGGATCCGCAGCGGCCGAGTCGCCGGAGGAAGTGATGAGTTGGTGGGCTTCGTTGTTTTTGAGGCGTCGTCTCCACTACTCCCGTTGCTGCACGCGGCGAGCGTGCCGGCGATGACCAGTGGTATCAGGCAGGTGCGGATATGGGAGTGCGCCCGGTTGAACCTCATTGCCCTCACGCTAGGCGGCAGTGCCGGGCGCGGTGACGAAGTCGATGAGTTGTTCCACCGCGGCGACGAGCGTCTGGTCGACGTCGCCCCAGTCGGTGACCCGACCAAGGAGCGTGTGCCAATACTGGGGCGGGTCCTCCACTCCGAGCGCGGCGCAGATGCCTTCCTTCCACGGCGTTCCCATGGGGATCCGCGGCCACGCATCGATCCCGGCGGTCTTCGGGCGAATTGCTTCCCAAATGTCGATGAATGGCGTCCCGAGCACGAGCACGTTTGGGTTACGGACCGCGCTCGCAACGCGCGCCTCCTTGCTTCCCGGCACCAGATGGTCGACGAGCACACCGAGCCGCCGCGACGGCGCGGGGCTGAACTCCCGAATCGCTGCATCCAGGTTGTCGACGCCTTCGAGGATCTCCACCACGATGCCTTCGATGCGCAGATCGTCACCCCACACCTTCTCCACGAGTTCGGCGTCGTGCTTGCCTTCGACGAGGATGCGGCTCGCTCGTGCGGTGCGGGCCTTGGCCCCCTCGACCTTGCGGCTGCCCGACGCAGTGCGGGTGCCCGTAGCGATGGTGCCGCCCCGCAGGTCCGGACCTCCTGCGTCAGGCTGAACCCGGGGCGCCACGAGATGCACCGCGTGGCCGTCGACCGCGAAGTCTCCCGGGTTCACCGCGAACGTCTTTTCGAGGCCGGTACTGCCGCGCAGGACGACCTGTGCCCCGTCGAAGCTCACGATGCGACCGGCGAACCCTTTGGCGCGATGCAGGACCAGGGTGTCGGGCACTGCTTGTACCGCGCGATAGGACGCGGCGAGACGCGCCGGGCCGTCGACCGGACCACCGAGGATGCCGCCAGGGGAATGATGACGAGTCATGGTGGCCTCGACGGTACCGGCGGAACCGCCATCCGGCGCGGACCGGCTTCCGTGCGGCTGGTTCGGCCATTCCCATGCAGCGTTTGTCGGTCAGGAGGCGCCCCGGGCCACCTATGCGACAAGCGCTCGGCTCGTGTGATGGTATTGGGCCCATGACCAAATTCAGTTCCCTTGCCGACCTCTGTGCTGCCGTGGGCGCCGACCTGGGGGCTACGGAGTGGCTCACGATCAGCCAGGAGCGCATCAACCAGTTTGCCGATGCGACCGGCGATCATCAGTGGATTCACGTGGATACCGACGCCGCCAAGCAGGGCCCGTTCGGGACCACGATCGGGCACGGTTACCTCACGATGTCGCTCTGCGCCGTGTTCTTGGGTGAGCTCCTATCGGTGGGGGGGATCTCGATGGGTATCAACTACGGCGTGGACAAGGCGCGGTTCATCACACCGGTGCCGTCGGGTGGACGAGTACGCGGCACCGGAGAAGTGGTGAGCGCGACAGAAATCGCGGGCGGCGCCCAGGTGGTTGTGCGGATCACGATCGAACTCGAGGGCGCCGCGAAACCCGCGGCGGTCGTGGACACCGTCACCCGCTACCTCGCTTGACCGCGGTCCAGGGTTTGTCGATATTCGTCGCGCAGCTTGGTCTTGGCGACCTTGCCGTTGTCTTGGCGTGGGAGTGTCGTGACGAACTCGATCGCTCGCGGACATTTGAACCGGGCGATGCGTGCTTGGCAGTGTTCGATGAGTTCCAACGCGAGCGCGTCGGTCGCGGCGACTCCGGCCGCGGCTTCCACGACCGCAAGAACTGACTCGCCCCATTCATCGTCGGGCACGCCGATGGTGGCAACGTCACCAACTGCGGGATGCTCGAGAAGCGCGGCGTCAACCTCGGCCGGGTAGATGTTGACGCCCCCGGACACGATGAGATGAGCGCTGCGGTCGGTGAGAAACAGATAGCCGTCGTCGTCGAGGTAGCCGACATCGCCGAGGGTGAAGTAGTCGCCGCGGTACGCGCCCGCGGTCTTCGCATCGTCGCCGTGGTATACGAAGCGCTCGGCCGGATTCGACTTGATCCAGACGCTCCCCGGAGTGCCCGCGGGAAGCGGTACGGCGTCGTCATCGCCGACGATCACGTGGTCGATCGGATCCGGCTTGCCGACGGTGCCGGGCTTGCGTAACCAGGTCTTGGGGTCCACCAGCGTGGCTGCGCCTTCGGTGGCGCCGTAGTACTCCCAGACCACGGGGCCCAGCCACTCGAGGAGCCGTTGTTTCACGTGCACCGGGCATGGTGCCGCTCCGTGAACGACCGCCAGCAGCGTGGATGTATCGGCGTTCGATCGAACATCATCGGGCAGCGCGAGGAGTCGGTGGAACATCGTCGGGACCATGTGGGTATGGGTGACCTGATGTTCGGCGATCAGTGTGAGTGCAGTGGCCGCATCCCACTGTTCCATCAAGACCAACGTTGCGCCACCGTGTAACGGCGTGTTCAGCGACAGCATGAGCGGAGCGGTGTGGTACAGCGGGCCGGTGACGAGGTGGACCGCGCCGGGAAGATAGCCCGAGAACTTCGCTTCGGTGAGCGTGGCAACCCCGTCGGAGCGCGGTCGGGACACGCCCTTTGGTCGGCCGGTGGTCCCCGACGTGTAGAGCATGACGGTGCCGCGTTCGGGAGAGGCAATTGGATCCGCCGATTGTTTGTTCAGTGCGGTTTCGTAGCCATCCCACTCGACCCAGCTGTGCTCATCGGCGCGCGCCGCGCCGATCACCAGCTTGACGGGAACGGCAGTGGCCGCCGCGGCGAGTTCGCCCAGCGCGCTGTCCATGACGACGGCCTTCGCACCGCAATCTTCGATGATGTACCGCGCCTCGTCGAGGCCGAGGTGCCAGTTCACCGGCGTGATGCGGAGCCCCGCCCGTTGTGCCGCCGCGTAGGTCTCGACCCACTCGGCCCGGTTGGGAGCCACCAGCGCGATCGAGTCGTCGGTGGTGAGGCCGTGCGCTCGCAGGTGATGGACCAGCTGATTCACCCGAGCATCGAGTTCCGAATACGTCACGATCGCTCGACCTGCGATGACCGCTGGTCGGTTGGGTGCCGTGGCGGCGAACCACGAGATCACGCGGCCCTCGGCCGCGGCGGCTTCGAGGGTCGCGGGGAGGGAGGTCACGAACGCGGACGCTACTGACCCCCAGTCACTCCGTGCACGTACCGGTTACTCCGTGCACGTAGCCAGGAATTCGGCTACGACCGCAGGGTCCACGACCCGACGCATCGGGGGAAGGGCGTCGAGCAAGGCGTTGCGATACCCGGCGGTCGCGAGCCGTCGATCCAAGACCGCCACCACACCGTGGTCGGTACGGGTGCGGATCAATCGCCCGGCACCCTGAGCGAGGACGAGCGCGGCCGCGGGCAGGTCGACGTCTCCGAATCCAGAACCGCCGTCGCGTTCGGCGTGCTCCCGACGGGCTTGCACCAGCGGGTCGTCGGGCCGGGCGAAGGGCAACCGGTCGAGGACCACGAGTACACAGCTCGGACCGGGAATGTCAACGCCTGTCCAGAAGCTGCGGGTCGCGACGAGACACGAGGTCTCTTCACTTCCGAACCGCTCGAGCAAGACCGCCTTGGAACTCTCGCCTTGCACGAGCACGGGATGATCGGTCTCGGCGCGCAGGACCGCGGCCATGCGGTCCACCGCCGCTCGTGACGTGCAGAGCACCAGCGCTCGACCGCCCGCCGCGTCGGCGAGACGCGCGGTCTCATGCGCGGCGGCGTCGGCCCATGCCGGATCCTTGGGCTCGGGAAGGTGGCGGGGCACGTAGAGTATCGCCTGCTCGCGAAAGTCGAAGGGTGACTCGACCGCGAGGTCCACGTATCCGAGACCGGGGCGCAGGACCTCTTCATCGTCGGAGGTCACCGTGATCGGTCCGATGGGCGCGGCCGCGTCGAGCCCGAGCCGTCGGGTCAAGGCCGCGAACCGTGCGCCGCCACCGAGGGTCGCGGAGGTAAGGACCGTGGGAGTGAACGCGAACAGTCGCGCCGCAAGGATCCTCGAAACGTCGATGGGTGCGAGGTGCAGCGTCTGGCGATCGGCCCATACCACTTCGTCGGGATCCGGCGCGCGGAGCCGTCGGAGTGCGTCGAGCCGGGATGCCGCGAGCTGGCTGGTTTGTGCGGCCGCAGTGGGATCTCCACTCGCGTCGATCGACGCTATCGCGCCGGCCAAGCGTTCGGCTGCGGACCCGAGTGCATCCGCGATCGCGCCGGCGGTGGGGTCGAGGCGTCCTTCTGAATTCTCCAGGGACCGTTCGAGTGCATCGGCGGCCACCGCAAGTGGGTCGGCGTCGCCGCGGCTCACGCCGACTCCCGTGAGGCGACTCGCGAGTTGGCGGAGCCCATTCGGGTGGAGGTCGATACCGAACGCCGTGGTCGCGACATCGGCCAGGCCGTGCGCCTCGTCGAACACCACGAGGTCATGTTCTGGGAGCACTGCGCCGCTCGACGCCAGGTGCGCGCAATAGAGCGCGTGGTTGACGATGAGAATCTTCGCGGCGCCAGCACGCTTGCGGGCGTGTTCGGCGAAACAGTCGTCGCCGTCGGCGCATTTGTTGGCGCCGGGACACTCTCGCGGCGCGCAACTCGCGATCCGGCGGGAGGCATCGGCGACGTCGACTTCGGCAAAGTCGCCCGTGGCGGAAGACGCGGTGAACCGCACGAGCCGTTCGAGGTCTCGCTCGACCGTGGGCCCCGGACGTTCATCGAGCATCGCGTCGCCGTGGCGGGCGCTCGAGAGTTTGGCGCGACACACGTACTGCGAACGGCCCTTCAACAGCGCGGCGGTGAAGTCGACCCCTCCGTGCTCACGAAGATGGGGCACGTCCTTGTGCCACAGCTGATCCTGGAGCGTGAGGGTCGCGGTGGCGATGACCACGCGGGCGCCGGAAGCGATTGCGGGCGCGAGGTAGGCGAGGCTCTTGCCGGAGCCGGTCGGTGCCTCGGCCACGAGGTGATGTTTGGTGGCGATCGCGTCGGCAACGGCCGTCGCGAGGGCCCGTTGGCCGGGTCGATCATCGCCGCCCAACGCGGTGACGGCGCGTTTGAGTACCTCGTTGAAATCCGCCGTCATCCCGAGACTCTGACACCGACGGACGCTCGCCGGTCGGACTGGACGGGTTTGTCCGGCGCGTTAGCCGCCGCTCTCCTTGGACCCGTCCGGGGAACTGGTCGTGGGACGCGCTTGGGTGCCGCGCTTGTTCTCACCGTTCTGACTGAGCATCGGCTCCCAGATTGCCTTCGACCCCGTGTGACCAATCTGTTGTACCCAGTAGGGATGGCCACGTCTCGGTGATGGGTTCCGCCTGGGAAAAGGCTGGACAAGGCATCGGCGTGTGGCCCGCGTCGCTTCAAAAACCCGGCATAAGGGTGTATTTCCTCCATCTTCTGCGCCAAGATTCGCAAAAGTGCCCGGAAATCCGCCATTTCTGGCTGTGGTCATGCCAGGCTGAGGAAGTCGAAAAAGTCCACTTCTGGAGGAGTAGCCAGTGAATCGCAGAGAGTTGGTCGCCGCGCTTGCGGAGCGAACCGGATCCGAGAAGAAGGCCACGGACGCGTTCCTGGCCGCCTTTACCGACGTCGTGACTGAGACCGTTGCCGCGGGTGACCCTGTAGCAATCTCGGGCTTTTGCAAGTTTGCTCGGGTCGAGCGCGCCGCTCGTATGGGTCGTAACCCGGCAACGGGCGAGGCCATCAAGATCGCCGCGTCCAAGAAGGCCCGCATCACGCCGTTGAAGGCGTTCAAGGATGCGGTACTCGCAGGCAAGTAGCTCAACGTTCCTCGTAAGTCACCGAGGTCCAGCGATGTGAACAGGGGGAGGCTTCGGCCTCCCCCTGTTTCGTGCCCGGGTTCGCCATTCGCCCTCTTAGGATCCGCCGATGGGACTTCTCGACGGTCAGCACGCGCTCATCACGGGTGGCGCGTCCGGGATTGGTGCGACAACCGCTCGGCGTATGCACGCAGAAGGCGCGCAGATTGCAGTGCTCGATATCGATGGCGAGGGCGCGCAACGCGTCGCGGCGGAGGTCGATGGGGTTGCGTTCACCGCCGACGTCTCCGACGCGCCGTCGTGCGCGGCGGCCTTCGCAGCCGCGACCGATGCGCTTGGTGGTCTCACGATTGTGTTCAACAATGCCGGGGTGGGCGCGGCGCGTCCGCTGCACGAGTACTCGGACCGCGCGTGGGCGAAGTTGGTGGGGGTGAACCTCGCGGGTACTTTCCACGGCATCCGCGCCGCGGTGCCGTTGCTGCGCGAGTCCGGCGGCTGCATTGTGAACCACGCGTCGGTTTCCGGTATTCGTCCGACCCGGTTTGAAGGCCCCTACTCCGCGGCCAAAGCCGGGGTGATCTCGCTCACGATGGATGCCGCGCTCGAGTACGCGCCGTCGATCAGGGTCAACTGTGTGTCGCCGGGGTTGATCGAAACACCACTGACCGCGAGTGTGCTGGGCGACGCCGCCGTACGAACGGCGGTCGAGGCGGCGACCCCCATGGCTCGTGTCGGCACGCCAGAGGATGTGGCGAACGTGGTGGTCTTCCTCGCGTCACCGATGGCGGCGTACATCACCGGCCAGAACATCGTGGTCGACGGCGGATCGTGTCTCCCGAACGCACAAGCAGATGCGATTCTGCGCCAGTTTGGGATGTAAATGGAAACGCGAGTGGTGGGGCGAGACCTTTCGTGATGAGGCGGTCGCCACGGTGCGAGCCGCGGTAGCGCCGTAGGTTCGAAGCGCCGCTCTAGGGTGCGCGCCATGCTCACCAATCAACGGATTCTCATCACAGGACCGACCGGCCAGGTTGCACTGCCCGTCACGCTCGCGCTCGCCGAGCACAACGAAGTCATCGGCCTGGCGCGGTTCAGCGACCCGGCGGCGCGAGCGCTCCTGGAGGCAGCGGGCGTCACGTGCATCGAGACGAACCTGGCAGCAGGTGACTTCACGAGCGTGCCGTCCGAGGTTGATTATGTCGTGAACCTGGCGGTGGTGAAGAGCAACCGCTGGGACATCGACCTCGCCGCGAATGCCGAGGCCGTCGGCCTGTTGATGCAGCACTGTCAGAGCGCGAAGGCGATGTTGCACTGTTCCTCAACTGGCGTGTATCAACCCGCGGGATTGCACCAGCTCGCGGAGACCGACGCGCTGGGCGACAACCACCGCGTGATGATGGAGACCTATTCGATTGCGAAGATTGCGGCGGAGGTTGTGGTGCGTACCTGTGCGCGTCTGTTTGAGATCCCAACCACGATTGCGCGTCTCAACGTGCCCTACGGCGACAACGGCGGGTGGCCCGCGTTCCATCTGATGATGATCGAGGCGGGCCAACCGGTCCCGGTGCATCCGGATCGGCCGAACCGCTTCAACCCGATCCACGAGGACGACATCATCCGCATGATCCCGTCGCTGCTCGAGGCCGCGACGGTTCCGGCGACGATCGTGAACTTTGGCGGAGTGCAGGCGGTGGATCTCGAGGAGTGGTGCGCATTCCTTGGCGAACTCGTGGGCAAGGATGCGACCTTCGTGGAGACCGACGGCACGATCGGCGGCGTTACGATCGACACCACGAAGATGCTCGAACTCGTCGGTCCCACGCAGGTCGACTGGCGCGATGGTCTTCGTCGCATGGTCGCCGCGCGCGGCTAGCCCCCGGCGCCGGGGGCTACTGCTCCGGCGTGGTCATCCAGCCGGGGTTGGCGGGCAGGTTCCCGAGTCTCGCCGGGCGCACGGACCGATACGCGGCCACGATCGGGGCGAGCTCCGCGGGCGTCGCTCCGTGGAGGATCACGCTGTCGGCACCCGCGTCGAACTGGTCGACGATCCGGTGCGCGCACGTCTCGGGTGAACCAACCGCCGCGGCGGCCATCCACTCGGCGGGGAACAGGCCGGCGATGTGCTCGAGCTGTTCGGGCGTGCCGATCGCATCGATGGCGCCCGGGATGGAAGCGACGACGTCATCGGCGCGAAAGGTCGTGAGGACTTCGGGATCCCAGTGGTTGACCCGCACGAGCAGGTCGCCGTATCCCTGGAGGTACGTGCTGAGGCGGCCGACGGTCTTGCGGAGCTGTGCGTCGTGGGGAATGTGGTCGCCGATCGTGGCGAGCACACTCCACACGCGGACACTGGCCGGATCACGACCGGCAGCTTCCGCCCCACGCCGGACCGCGGCCACGCTGCGAGCGAGCGTCTCATCGGTGAAGTAGGTGTGCAGCACCACGGCATCCATGTATGCACCGGCCCGTTCCAGGGTGTGCTCGGCGAGCGCGCACAGCAACACAGGGATGGCTTCGTTGAATCGAGCGTCCTGATGGAGCACCGAATACGACCCGACCGGGCCGTCGTGGCCCATCACCACTTCGCCGTGCCACAACCGTCGGTAGATCCCGACCGCGTCCTCGATCTGGGCGTTGGTGATTCGGGGGAGGTTGATGACATCGAAGAGGAAATCGAAACCGCGCCCGAGGCCGAGACAGAACCGTCCGCCGGTGAGGCGGTGCATGGTGGTGGCCATCGTCGCGGTGGCGAGGAGGTGGCGCGTGTTGTGATTGGTTGCCGCGGTGGCGACGCCGAGTTGCGTGGTGACGGCGCCGACCGCACCGGAGAGCACTCCCGCGTCCTTGACGTTGAACCGTTCGGAGATGAATCCGGCGCCGAGCCCGATGGCTTCACCGTCGCGGGCCTCGAAGATGGCGTCGGCGGGGGAGTCGGTATGGCCGGGCAAGACATAGAAGCCCAGCTCGTTCAGTGGGGTTACCACGTCAGAGGTCAAAACGGTCGTAGCTCCAGGTGCCGGAGGTCATCACCAGGCGGTGGCGGGGCCCCGGTGTGTTGGCGTCGCCCGTCTCGTAGCCCGCGTCGCCGGCCCACATCGCTGCGAGGCCCGCGTCGGTCGTGCCGATGCGGGTGACGAAGATCAAGGGATCGGATGCCGACGCGAGCGCCAGGGCATCGGCGACCGATGCGGCACCGGCGAGCATGTGCAACGTGACCCACGTGGGGGGAGCGAGTTCGATCTCGCTTCGGTCTCGTTGTGCCAATGCATCGATGGGCGACAGCCACATGTGCTCGTGGATCTCGCCGTCGTCGATGGTGACGGTGCCCTCCGGTGCGGGCGCGACGAAGAACCAAGTGGCAAAGCGCTTCGGCGTCTGGGGCGGAGGAGTCCAGTGCGACAGTGCCACGAGATCATCGACCGCGACGCTCAAGCCGGATTCTTCGAAGGCTTCGCGTACCGCGGCCCGGCGAGCCGCCGCGAACGTCGTGGCTGGGTTGCGATCGACGAGGCCGAAATGGTCGTCGGGATCGACCCGACCGCCGGGGAACACCCACATTCCGCCGAACGCGAGCTTCGAGTTCCGCCGCAACATCAACGTCTCGACGCCGGCCGCGGTATCGCGCAGCAAGATCACCGTTGCTGCAGGGATCGCTTCCTTGTCCGAGTTGCCGCCCGCGGTCATCCATCGTTGGAAACGATCCGGTTCAGACGCCATGAAACGGACCCTACCGGAGCCGTCTTCACAGCATCACCACAGCTTCGTGGTCGTTGGGTTACGCCCGGCGTCGTAGGGTCGGAAGCAATGACCGAAACCCCCGTCGCAGTGCGCGACCTTTCGAAGAATTACGGCTCCGTGGTTGCCGTGGATCATCTCAACTTTGAGGTCCAGGCCGGGCAGGTGTGTGGACTCCTCGGACCGAACGGTGCGGGCAAGACCACCGCGCTGCGAATGCTCGTAGGCCTGGCTCGGCCCACGGGTGGAGAGACGCGGCTGTTCGATACGAAGGTCCGCCCCGGTAGCCCGCAGCTGCGACGAGTGGGCACGATGATCGAGCACGCGTCCTTCGTTCCGCATCTCTCGGGCATCGACAATTTGCGGCTCTATTGGGAGGCAGGCGGGGATCGCTTCTCCGACGCCGACGTGGACACCGCGCTGGCTGTCGCCGGCCTCGGTGATGCCATCGACCGTCGGGTCAAGACCTATTCCCAAGGCATGCGGCAACGGCTCGGCATTGCCCGGTCGCTGCTCGGCCGCCCTGAGCTCCTCGTGTACGACGAGCCGACGAACGGGCTGGATCCCCAGGAGATGCGGGCGGTGCGCACGTTGATCCGGCGCATCGCCGCGGAAGGTCGCACCGTGTTGCTCTCCAGCCACATTCTCTCGGAGATCGAGCAGGTGTGTTCACACGCGGTGGTGATGGACCGCGGTCGGCTGGTGGCGGCGGGAACGGTGGCCGAACTCGTCGCATCGGGCGCGTCGGCGTATGTGGAAGTGGACGACCCTGTTCGGGCGCGTGAGGTCTTGGCACAACTCGCGGGAGTGGGTGGCGTGACCGACGAAGCGCCCGGCCTGGTCATTTCCCTCGCAGGCGCAACTCGACCGGAACTCGTCGCCGCGCTGGTGGCCGCAGGGATCGGCGTGCAGACCGTGACATCGCGGCACGCGCTCGAGGAAGCATTCCTCGGCTTGGTGGGCACCGAGACCGAGCGTCACATCGGAAAGGGTGCCTGATGCTGCGACTCGTTCGTACGGAAGTCATCAAGCAACTCCGCCGGCCCCGAACCTGGGTTGCGCTCGCATTCGTGGTCATCGTGCCGATCATCATCACGATCGCCCTGAAGACGAGCCCACCCGACATCAGAGGGGACGGCGGAGGGCATGGGGGCCGGGATGGCGCACGCTTCTTCATCCTCGCGACCCAAACCGGGCTGATGGTGCCGATCGCCGCGCTCCGGCTCATGAGCGAGTTCTTTCTGCTGGTGATCTTCTGCCTCTTCGCCGGTGATGCCATCGCCAGCGAAGCCGGTTGGGGGAACCTGCGATTCCTGCTCACCCGTCCGATCCCGCGCGCGCGGCTGCTCGCCGCCAAGCTGATCGTGGTCGGGCTCTTCGGGTTGTTGGCGACGGCACTGGTTGCCGTGTCGGGATTGATCGCCGGTGGATTGGCCTTCGGATTCAAACCGCTTTCGATCCCGCTGCTCGGAGTGTCGCAATCCGTGGGCACGTTGCTGGCGAATCTGGGACTGTCGGTGCTGCTCGCCGCCTGGGGAATCGCCGGGGTCGCGGCGTTCGGGTTCATGCTCTCCACGATGATGGACAACTCTGCGGGTGCGATTCTCGGTGCGGTCGGCCTGTACATCGTCACATCGATCCTCGGCGCGATCGACTCGCTCGGCCCGATTCGTTATGGGTTCCCCACCTTCTATTCGGGTGCGTGGGCCGACCTGTTTCGCGGCACGAGTTTTGGTGGCGACATGCTGCGCAACGTGCTCGTACAGATCCCGTACGTGCTCGTGTTCGTGGGGATCGCATTCTGGTGGTTCCAGCGCAAGGACATCACGAGCTAACGGGGCAGATCGTCTTCGAGCGACGCGCGCATGATGAGCCACGGATGACCGCGATGGTCATCGAGCGGGTCGACCGCCTCCCACTCGGCGACCTCCATGAGGATCCGGATCGTGTGCAGCCGGTGATACCACGCGAGCCGCGCCTCGTCGACGGCATGACTCGGAGCGCAGCGCGCGTATTCAGTCAGGAAGCGGCGAGCCAACCAACGCGCGGCTCCGTTGATCGCGGGCCGAACGGGGCCGGGCACGCTGAGTGGAGGGCTCGAGACGAGTAACGAGGTAAACGAGAGGTCGTATTCGCGCTCGGCGATCTGCGCGGCGGTCCAGTCGAGCACGGTGAGTCGTCCGCCATCGGTTAGCACGTTGAACGGATGGAGGTCGCCGTGGCACACGACTTCGGGTCCGGGTGATGGGCGGGTACTCACCAACGCATCGAGGTGCGCGCCCAACGCAACGGCGCCGATCGTGGTGAGACGGGCGCCGAGATGTTCGATCAAGCCATCGAGCCCGACGGGTTGTCCGGTCGCGGCGGTGAGCGCGTCGCGCACGGGCCCGGGATCGAGTGCGTGGAGTTGGGCCGCGGCGGTCGCGAGTTGCCGCGGGAGCGCGCGTGCGAGGTGCGGCAGTTTGGCGATGGCCCCCGCACCGGAGAGTCCGGCCATGAGGGGATGCCCGGTGGCGAGCTGCATGACGGACCAGGGCCCGACGGTCTCGCTCGCCGCACCGGCGGCCAGGATGCTCGGGGTGGGAAATCCTTGCTCGGCCACGGCGCGCTGCACGGTGGTCTCCCACCGTGCGTGCTCCGCGTTGGGAGCGAGCCGCAGTACCACTCGATCAGGGAGAGCACCGTTGGTGGCGGTGAGATCCAAGATCCACATCTCGGCCCAGAACCCACCAGTGAGCGGTGTGGGCGCAGCCGCGAGTGCCAGCTCGACGGTTCCGGCCCGGTGGCGCAAGGCGTCGAGCGCGGCGGCGAACTCAGGGGAGGTGTTGACGGGGCGCGGGTTGACGGGGCGCGGGTTGGCGCGGGTTGACGGGGCGCGGGTTGACGGGGCGCGGGTTCCGAGCCGCACGATCCGGGAGTACCGCACAATCGGCGTCTTGGCCCCACCGGAGAAGGTCGGCCGGGTCGGTCGCTACCACGAGGCCCATCGATGCCGGCTCGTGCTGATCGCCCGGCTCCAGGAGCGTGGGTATTCGCTGGCGGCGATCCGAGACCTGGTGAGTGCGCACGCCGAGGGCCGATCGCTCGACGACGTGTTGGACCGAAACCGGCCCGCGTTCGACGAGTCGCCGATGACGCTGACGACGGCCGAGTTGATCGAGCGAGTGCCGGCCTTGGCGGCGGCGCCCGACCAGCAGGCGGCCGTCGACGCCGGGCTGATCATTGAGCGAGGCGTGGGGGAGTGGGTCGTCCGATCTGCCTCGCTGCTTGCACTCGTGGGCGACGTCACCAGTGAAGGGGTTCCGCTCGAGGTGGCACTCGAAGTCGTCGCGGGCCTGCGTGACGGAGCGCGGGCTCAGGCGCACGCGGTCACCAGGTTGTTCGGCGATCACGTGTGGCCTGTCCTCGAGGCCGACCGCGCGGTTGGTCTCGCCCGGCGAGCCCGGTTGCTCGTGGCGCAATCGGCGGCATCGTTGGTGGTGGACGAGATGGCGAACAGTTTGCGCCAGCGCGCGGCGAACACGGGCGACGGCGAACTTGCCGATTTGGTGGATCAGTTGAGTATCGGAGCGGTGCGAACCGCCGGACGGATGGGCGAGCGCGGATCATGACGAACCCAACGAATTATCAACAGCGCGAACACTGGAACGGAGACGAAGCCGCGCATTGGGTCGACGCCGCCGACGGCTACGACGCGCAACTCCAACCGTTCGGCGATGCGCTGCTCGCAGCGATGGCACCCCAGTCGGGGGAGGTCGTCATCGATGTCGGCTGTGGGAACGGAGTCACGGCGATCGGCGCCGCCCGGACCGCCCAGGCGGTGAGCGGGGTCGACATTTCTGCACCGATGCTGGCGGTGGCACGCGCGCGTGCCGCAGAACTGGGTGTGAGCAACGTCGATTTTGTCGAAGCCGACGCGCAGACCTACGCGTTTGCTCCAGCCGCCGCCGACGTGGTGATGAGTCGCTTTGGTGTGATGTTCTTCGACGACGCGCCTGCGGCGTTTGCGAACCTCAGCCGTGCGCTCACCCCGGGTGGCCGCATCGGGTTCGTGTCATGGCGACCGCTCGTGGACAACGAATGGTTACTCACGCCCGGCGCTGCAGCCGGCGCGCACGTGGAAATCCCGCCCGCCGAAACCGCGGCCGACGCCCCTGGGATGTTCTCGCTCAGCGACCCGAACTCAGTGCGAACGCGTCTCGAAGGCGCGGGCTTCTCACAGATCGAGATCGCGCCGATCAACACCACCATCACGCTCGGCGGCGGCGGGACGGTGGAGGAGGCACTGGCCTTTTTGCTCCGCACCGGGATCGCCCGCGCCCTGTTTGCCGGAGCATTGGATGAGCAGCGCACGCTCGCGGTCGATGCAGTGCGCACGTCGTTCGCCACGCATTACGAGCCTGGGGTGGGCGTTCGCATGGGCGCGGCGGGTTGGATGGTCAGCGGGGTCAAACCCTGAAGCGGTTGTGTTAGACGTGGGTGATCACGGAGCGGATGACCTCGCCGGCCTGCATCGCGCGGAAGGCCTCGTTCACGTCGTCGAGACCGATCTCGGCCGACACCATCGAACCGAGATCGAGGCGTCCCGTCTCCACGAGTGAGACGAACCGTTGGAAGTCCGAGCGGACCTGCGCGGAGCCATAGACACACCCGAGGAGCTTCTTCTCGTCGTAGAAGAGCTGGAATCCGGGCAGCGTGACCTGCGAGTCCCACTTCGGCATGCCCACCACCACTGCAGTTCCACCGCGGCGGGCCATGGTGTACGCCTGGGTGATGGTCTCCGGGAGACCGATGACCTCGAATACGTAGTCGGCACCGATGCCGCCGGTGAGCTCGATCAGTTGCGCGACGGCGTCGCCTGCGCCGGGGTCGATGAGATCGGTTGCGCCGAAGGCTTCGGCGGTCTTGCGCTTCAACTCCACCGGATCGATCGCGAAGATCCGACTCGCCCCGGCGATGCGCGCGCCCTGGATCACCGCCTGGCCCACGCCACCACAGCCGATCACCGCAACGGTGGACCCGGGGACGATCTTCGCGGTGTTGAGCGCGGCACCGACTCCGGTCGTGACCCCGCAGCCGATGAGTGCAAGCTGGGTGTCGGGGAGTTCCGTGTCGACCTTCACGACGCTGGCTTGGTTGCAGGTCATCTGGTCGGCGAAGGTGCCGAGGCCGGTGAAGCCGTTCGGGGTGCTGCCATCGGCGCGGGTAGCGCGAGGGCTGAACATGACGTCACCGCTCATCGTGCACAGGTTGGTCTGGCCATGGAGACAGAAGAAGCAGTTGCCGCACGCGGGGACGAACGACGCGATGACGTGGTCCCCGACCTCGACGCGTGTTACTTCGGCGCCGGCCCACTCGATCACGCCGGCACCTTCGTGGCCAAGAATGCACGGCGCCGGAATGGGCAGCAGGCCGTTGCTGGCCGACACGTCGGAATGACATACGCCGCTTGCGCCAATGCGGACAACCACATCGCTCGGTCCTGGTGCGATCGGGGTGACGTCCTCGACGGACAGTTCGGGAGTTCCGGTGAAGATCGCGGCGCGCATGGTTGTCTCCTCATGTGGGTGTGCGGGGAAACTATCGGCTGGCTGCCTTGCGTGCCGCGAGGTAGGCCTTGACCATCACGGCGAACTCGTCGACGTTGTAGATGTCTTCCTCGTAGGACCACTGGTTGTTGCCCGCGTAGTCGAGCCGGGACCAGTTGATGGCCTGGTACACCACACCGTCGCCGAGGTCCTGCATCCGATTCCAGACCGCCGCGAGCACCCAACCTTTGTCCTCGTCGATGACCCACCACTCGGCCGGGAAGTCGGTCATCTCGTTGTTCGGGAACTCGTTCATCGTGGTCTGAATCCAGGTGCGGATCGCCTCGCGGCCCTCGAACTTTCCGTACAGGTGCTCGTAGTAGACCGCGTCCTCGGTGAAGAGGTCGGCCCACTCGTTCCACTGCTGCCCGCCGTTCCCGCACCGCTTCGCGGTGTCGCGGTAGTGCGCGTAGGCGGTCTCGATCTCTGCTCTGCTCCATTGGCCCATGGGGTGAACTTAGAGGGCGCGCCAGGCGCGTGTTCTTAGGGGGTGAACGCGGTGCCGTCGAGTCCGTGAACGGTGCGGCCGAGCTGGGCGAGGAGATCATGCGATGTGCCGATCCATCCCGTGAGTGCCGCGTGATCAGCGGTGGCGAGTGCGAGGACGGCTTCGGCCATCTGCTCCACGGGTTCCACCTGCGTATTCTCGCCGGGCATCAAGCCGAGTGCGACCACGCCGGGAGTAGCGACGGCGGCGACGGGCGAGACCACGTTGACCGTGATTCCGTGCCGGTGGACCTCGGCCGCGAGTCCGGCACTCATCCGTTCCAGTGCGGCTTTGCTCGCGCCGTAGAGGGTGGCACCGTGCTGGGCATGGAACGTTGTGAACGGGGGTCCAACCGGCGGCTCGGTGACCATGCTCGAGATATTGACGATCGACCCTCGGCCGCGGTTGCGCATTCCAGGCAGCACCGCGGTGCTGAGCCGCCAGGGCGCGTCGACGTTCACGCGGAACATCACGTGGTAGCGGCTCGGGCTCACGACATCCCATGGGAGGTAGAAGCACGCCGCGGCGTTGTTCACAAGAATGTCAACGGGTCCGAGTTGGGTTGTCACACTGTTCACGAGCGCGTCTGGGTCGAACGCGGGGTCCGCGAGATCCGCCACAATCGCCATCGCGCGTCCGCCCGCGGTCTCGATGAGTTCCACCGTCTCGCGAAGGGACCCGTCGAGATGGCTCGCGCCGGGCTCGTTGGTGCGCGCGGTCACCGCGACTGCTGCGCCCTCCGCCGCGAACCGCTGGGCAATCGCGGCACCGATTCCCCGGCTGGCACCGGTGACGATCGCGACCTTGCCGTGGAGCTCACCCATGGCACGAGACTCCCACAATCCCGAACTTGCGTCATTTTCCGACCGTCACGGTCGGAAAATGACGCAAGTTCCAGGTCGGTCGGGTTCGCGTACGCTCGGTGTGATGAAGGCCTGGAGAGTGCACGAGTTGGGTGAGCCGGAAGCGGTGCTGCGGCTCGAGGATGTGGATGAGCCCACGGCTGGTCCGAACGATGTGGTGGTCGCGGTGGCGGCAGCATCGCTCAACTTCCCCGACGTCCTGATGTGTCGGGGCGAGTACCAAGTGAAGCCGCCGCTCCCGTTCACGCCGGGCGCCGAGGTCAGCGGAACCGTGGTCGGGCTCGGTGAGGGTGCCGACGCGTCGCTGCTCGGCCGGCGGGTGATAGCGATTCCCACCTTTGGCCATGGCGGGTTCACCGAACAGACCGTCGCGCCCACGTCGATGGTGTTCCCGATACCGGAGACGCTCGACGACGCGGCAGCCTCGGCGCTGCACGTCACGTATCAAACCGGCCACGTCGCGCTGCATCGGCGAGCGCACCTGCAGCCGGGAGAGACCCTGCTGGTCCACGCGGGTGCCGGCGGTGTGGGGTCTGCTGCGATTCAGCTCGGCCTCGCCGCGGGGGCGCGAGTGATCGCGACCGCGGGTGGGGCCCAGAAGGTCCAAGTGTGTCGAGATCTGGGTGCGGAGGTGGTCATCGATTACCGCGCCGGCGATTTCGTCGATGCAGTGAAGGAGTTCACCGACGGTCGCGGCGCGGATGTGATTTATGACCCGGTGGGCGGTGATACGTATGACCGTTCGACCAAGTGCATTGCGTTCGAGGGTAGAATTCTGATCATCGGTTTCACCGGTGGTCGGTTCGCGGAGGCGCGGACCAATCACGTGTTGATCAAGAACTATGCAGTGGTTGGAGTGCACTGGGGGCTGTACAACCTGAAGCAACCGACGTTCGTCCACGAGACCCACGATGAACTCATGCGCCTCCACGCGGCCGGGCAGATCGCGCCACTGGTTTCGCGCGAACTCCCGATGGCCGAGGTTTCAGGCGCGTTGGCCAGCCTCGCCACCCGCGGCACCTGGGGCAAACTCGTCGCTCGTTGGTGAGTGAGTCGACGATTGTGGGTCGATGAGTGCGTCATGCGACGTGAGGTCGCCCGGACCGGCGAGCGGGTGATAGCGCGGATTCGAGCCGCTCGGATAAATGTGTTCGACCTGCACCCGCGCCATCGGCAACACTCATGGGCCCTATGAGCACTCCGATCAGCTTCCGTCTCTTGCCCGATCCTGAGATCCATGACCTCCTGGAGCGCACGCTCGAGCGGGTGAACAAGGCGTGTAACGGCGCACGGACCCGGGCCCTCGAAGGCCGGGTCACGGGTCGCGCCAACTTGAAGGCGATCGTCAAAGAGGAACTCGAGAAGTTCAAGCTCCCCGCGTCGCTCATCGCCCTCTCCACCGATCGCGTCACCGTGAGCCTGGGGAAGCAGAAGTTCGGCACGTACCAGTCGCTCGTGTTCCCCCCGTCCGCAGTGAAGTGGCCCGCGTCGGATCGAGTCACGGTCCCTACCGCGGCGGGTAAACGCACGATCCGGGTCTACCTCGACCCGAGCAAAGGCAACCTGCGTCCGCCGCTCGACGGGCTGCCCACCGCGCTCGTGTTTCGCAACGGCGAGTTCGAACTGGTGGACGCATCGGTGGATCCCGACGCACCCGCGGCGCCACCGCCGTGGGAACGCAGTTGACCCGGATTCTGCTGGTCCGTCACGGTCAGTCCACCTGGAACGCCGACGGTCGCTGGCAGGGCCGCGCTGATCCTCCGCTGTCGGAACTCGGTCGGCGTCAGGCCGAAGTGGCGGCGGAGACCATCGCGACGATGGACATTGGGGCGATCTGGGCGTCGCCGTTGGTGCGCGCCCACGAGACCGCAACCGTCATGGGGAAGCGACTCGACCTCTCGGTCCAGTTCGACCCTCGACTCCAAGAAAGAGACGCGGGGGAATGGACGGGCAAGACCCGCACCGAGATCGAAGCCGGCTGGCCGGGCTTTCTGGATAGCGGTCGTCGTCCCACCGGATTCGAGACCAATGATGTGCTCCACGAGCGCGCCCTGGCTGCGGTCCACGACATTGCTGCGATTGCCCACCAACCCGTGGTGATCGTGAGCCACGGCGGACTGATTCGGGTGGTCGAGCAAGCGCTCGGGTCCGAACCGCACTCGGTGCCGAACCTCGGCGGCCTCGACATCTGCCGCGTTCCCAACGGCCTAGAGCTCACCGGCCGCACCGTCCTCATCGACGCCGCGACCGTGCTGGTCACCTCGCCTCCCGAGGTCTGAACTCCGCCTCCAACGCGCGGCGCGTCCGTGATCACGTAAACTCTCCGGTCCCCCTGGTGCAGGAGTCGTTTGTGTCGCCATCCCGGCAAGACCCCGAGATCGTTGTCGAACAGGCGTATCTCGACGCGGTCTACGAGCGTCTTGATGCGATGAAGCGCTCCGCCTCCTCGGTAGCGGAGGCATATTCCGATGTCCGCAGGGGCGGGACCCATCAAGCGCGCCTGGAACGGGATGTGGCGGTCGAGACCACCCATCGCCGCCTTGCCGCGCTCGACATCGGTGACACGCCCCTGTGCTTCGGCCGCCTCGATCTCACCGACGGAGCGATGTTCTACGTGGGCCGCCTCGGCGTGGACGATGCCGAACACACGCCGATGGTGGTCGATTGGCGCGCACCCGTGGCCGAGCCGTTTTACCGCGCCACTGCGGTTTCGCCAATGGGGGTGGTGCGTCGGCGCCACCTCCTCACCAAGCACGGCCGCCAAGTGGTGGGCGTGGACGACGAGGTCTTCGACGCGAGCCTGGTGAACGAAGCGGGGCTCTCCGTCATGGGGGAGGGAGCGCTGTTCGCGGCACTCGAACGTGAACGGACTGGGCGCATGGGCGACATCGTCGCCACGATTCAGGCCGAGCAGGACGAAGCGGTACGTGCCGGATTGCCGGGGCCACTCGTTGTTTCCGGCGGGCCGGGCACTGGGAAGACCGCGGTCGCCCTCCACCGCGCCGCGTACTTGCTGTACACGTTCCGTCGACAGCTCGGGAAGAACGGCGTGCTCCTCGTCGGGCCCAGTCCGGTGTTCCTGCGTTATATCGAGCAGGTCCTCCCATCGCTCGGCGAAGACGAAGTGCAGCTGGCCACGATCACCGGACTCAAGCCACAACTGAAATCGGTGGTCGTGGAAGCGCCCGCGATCGCGGAGCTCAAGGGCGACGCCCGCATGGCCACGGTGATTCGTCGAGCGCTGGCGGATCGGCAACGCCCGCCGCGTGCGGACGTGAACTTGTTGTTCGACGGCGTGCGGCTCCGTATCCCGCGTCGCGATTGTCGACGGATCTCGCAACGTGCTCAGGCCAAGCCGGGGACCCACAACGAACGCCGGCCGGTGGTGGAGCGGATGGTGATCGATCGGCTGATCGCCCAGTACCGCGAGAAGATGGCGCGTCACCAGCGCGACCTCTTTGAGCTCGACGACGTGGATGGTGGTTCGGATCCATCAGTCCTCCGGTCCCTGGCACGCGGTGAATCACCCCCGCCCGAGTGGGAGCGAGAGATCGGCGCCCGGCTCAAGGCCACCCCGGAGATCTATGCGCTGCTCGAACGAATGTGGCCGATCCTCTCGGGCTCCGACCTCGTGCATGACCTGTTCTCGTTCCGCGGGCTGATTCGGTCTGCGGCCGACGGTGTGCTTCCCCGCGAGTCACAACTCCTGCTCGAACGCCCGCGTTCCGCCCAGGTGCGCGAGGTGGCCTGGACCGACGCCGACATCGCGCTGGTGGATGAAGCCGACGCGTTGTGTGGCGCAGTGGAAGCCGCCCGCCCTCGCCGTGCCCGCCGTCGGACGGATACCGATCGCGCGGTTGCCGATATTGCGTCGCGGACCGTGGACGATTTCGAGCTTGGCGCCTATATGACATCGGCTGACCTGGCGGCGCGGTTCGCCGAGCCGGTGACTGGCGAAGCCGGTGTCCCGCAGTTGCGGACCTTCGGACACATCCTGGTGGACGAGGCTCAAGATCTCACGCCGATGCAATGGCGCATGCTGGCGCGCCGGTGTCCGAGCGGTTCGTACACGCTCGTGGGCGACTTCGGCCAAGCATCTCGCGCTGGTGCGGCATCGGGTTGGGACGAGGTCCTCTCGCAGTTGGCCACCCACGACGCCCCGCGTCGGGTGGACCTCACCGTGAACTACCGAACTCCGTCGGAGATCATGGACATCGCGAATCGTCTCTTGGCCGTTGCGGCGCCCGATATTCCGCCCACCCAGTCGGTACGCACCACGGGCATCGAACCGGAGTTTCGACGGGTCGACGATCTCGTCACCGTCGCGTCAGCCACTGCGCGCGAGTTCTCCACCCGGCGCGGCACGACCGCGATTATTGCGCCGGTCGGTCTGCACGCGGCCGTCGTGGAATCGTTGCACGACATCGGTGCGACCGCAGATCCGCGCGGTGCGCTCGAGGCTCCCGTCGGGGTGTTCGATGCACTCGACGCGAAAGGGCTCGAGTTCGATCACGTGGTGGTGGTGGAGCCCGCCGATTTGGTCGCGCCCGATCGTGCCGGCCTCCGGATGCTCTACGTCACCCTCACGCGTGCGACCCAGACGCTCGAGGTCGTGCATACCCGACCACTGCCGGAGGCCCTCTCCCGTTGAATGGTGCGGCGCTCGCGTCCTTGACCCCTCAGGGTGAGGGGATCGATGGGACCGGGTCGGCGTCGAGCCAGGCGTGGAAGAAATCGGTGAGGTCGCGCCCGGTGACCGCGTTCGTGAGTGCGATGAACTCCGCGGTGGTCGCGGTGCCGAAGCGGTACTTCGCGGTCCACTGTTTGGCGAGGTCGAAGAATGCGCTATCCCCGATCGTGATCCGCAGGGCGTGGAGCGTGAGTGCGCCGCGCAGATAGATGGCGTCGGTGAACAGCCCATCGGCGCCCGGATCGTTGGGTGGGGTGAGCTCAGTTGCTTGGCTCGCGCGCAGATTGACCATGAACCGGAACAGGTCGAACGTCGGCGCCGCGTGGGCCTGCCAGAGGAACTGCGCGTAGGTGGCCCAGCCTTCGTTGAGCCAGATGTCGGACCACCTGCGGATGCCCACAGAGTCGCCGAACCATTGATGCGCGAGTTCGTGGGCGACGGTGGTCTCGGCGTTCATGTCGGTGCCCAACATGTCGCTCCCGAACAACGACAGGGTCTGGGTTTCGAGCGCGTAGCCCAACTCCTGGTTGACGACGACGGCGCCGTACTGGTCGAACGGATACGCACCGAACAGGGTCGCGAAATAGTCGATCATCGAGCCGGTCTTGGCGAAGAACGGGACGTCCTCGTCGTACGCGGCGCTCGGGAAGAAGTTGCGGATCGTAACGCCGGCGGGACTCGCGGTGGACTCTTGGGTCATCGGCGCGATCACGACCGTTGCCAGATACGTGGCCATTGGTTGCTTCATCGACCAATGCCACCTGCGCAGGTTGCCTCGAGTTTCGCGGGATTCCAAAGCACCGTTGGACGCGGCGGCGATGGCGGTCGGAACGTCGAGAGTGATGTCGAAGGTGGCTTTGTCGGCGGGGTGGTCGTTGCTCGGAAACCACGTGCGCGCGCCGATGGGTTCGCTCACCACGAACACGCTGCCGTCGGCCTCGCGTGTCCATCCCAACTGTCCGGCTTCTGATGGTGCCGACTCGCTCGGATCGGTGACCGTGTGAGGGGTGCCGTGGTAACGAACCCGGGTGAGGAAGTGGGTGCCGGTGGCAATCGTTCGCGATGGGAGAATCGTGAGTTCGGTACCGCGGCGGCGAAACGATGCGCGATGGCCGTTCACGGTGAGCGAGTCGATCGTCAACCCCGCGAAGTCAAGATTGAAAGACTTGAGGTCCGCGGTCGCGGTGCTCTCGACCGTGGTGGTGGCACGAATCTCGGGGCTCGTGGGGTCGTACCGAATGCGCACGTCGTAGTGCGCAACGTCGTAGCCACCGTTGCCCGATTCGGGAAAGTACCGATCCCCGATTGAGGCGTTGCCCGCCTTCGCCGGAGCGTGCCGGACCGATTTCTGATGTTTGGGGCGAGCGCTCGCACAGCCGGTGACCGCAAGCGCGCCGGCCAATGCGACCACGATCAACCGACTCCGAGTCATTGGCCCATGCTGGCGCGAGTCGCTCCACTGAGTGGGGACCACCGCGTAACGTGGTGAGATGACCATTTCCGAAGTTGACCTCACCGCGTCCGATGTTTCGTGGGACCTGGAGTCACTCGTTGACGGCCGGGGTGTCGACGGCGTGGATACTCACCTTGAATCGGCCGACGCGATCGCTACGCAGATCGAGGCGAGTCGCGGCACCATCGGGACTCTCGATGCCACCGGTCTGGTGGCGTTGATGCAACTGGTGGCGGAGCTCCAGGAGCACCTTGGTCGAGCCGGTTCGTATGCCGGGTTGCGGTTTACGGTGGATACCACCGATGCCGAGCGCGGCGCGCTGATGCAACGGGTTGAGGAACGGTCGATGGCGATCGCCACTCGGGCGATCTTCTTCGAACTCGAGTGGGCCGAGGTGCCCGATGCCCGGGCCGACGCGCTCTTGGCCGATGACCGGCTGGCGTTCTGTGCACATCATTTGCGTGCGGCGCGCCGATATCGACCGCACCTCTTGACCGAGCCGGAGGAGAAGATCCTCGTCGAGAAGGACGTGACCGGGTCGAGTGCGTGGGCCCGCCTCTTCAGTGAGTTGACGTCCACGATCACGATCGAGCTCGACGGCCAGACCATCGGCCTGGAGCAAGGGCTGTCGAAGCTCGGCTCACCGGACCGTGCCGAACGGGCTGCGGCTGCTGCGGCGGTCACGGAGGGTCTCGCCCCGGGGCTGCGGACCCGTGCGTTCGTGTTCAACACGTTGCTCGCCGATAAAGCCACCGACGACCGTCTTCGGTCGCACACCGATTGGGTCCAGAGCCGCAATCTCGCGAATGAGGCGAGCGACGAGTCGGTGCAGGCGCTCGTCGACGCCGTGGTGCGCCGCTACGACATTCCGCAGCGTTGGTACTCACTCAAGGCCCGTCTGCTCGGAGTGGAGCGGCTGGCCGACTACGACCGCATGGCGAGCGTGGCCAGCGTCGAAGAGGAGTTTGGTTGGACCGAGGCCCGTGACTTGGTGCTGGATGCCTACGCCTCGTTCTCTCCGCAGCTCGCCGACGTTGCCCAGCGGTTCTTCAAGGAGTCGTGGATCGACGCGCCGGTGCGCGCGGGCAAGCGGCCGGGAGCGTTCTGCGCTTACACCGTGCCCAGCCATCATCCGTACCTCTTGCTCAACTGGACATCTCGGCGGCGTGACGTCCTCACCTTGGCGCACGAGATGGGTCACGGTCTGCACGCCTACCTCGCGCGCGAGCAGGGCGTCTTCCACATGAGCACACCGTTGACGTTGGCAGAAACCGCGTCGGTCTTCGGCGAGACGGTCACGTTCGGTCGGCTCCTCGAGGAAACCCCGGATCCGGATGCCCGCCTTGCGCTGCTCGCGGAGAGTCTCGAAGGCCAGATCGCCACGGTCTTCCGCCAGATTGCAATGAACCGATTCGAGAATCAGGTCCACACGCATCGGCGCGAAGTGGGCGAGCTCAGCGTTGATGATTTCGCCCAGCATTGGGACGAGACGCAAACCGCGATGCTCGGCGATTCGGTGGAGATCACCGAGGGCTATCGCACGTGGTGGTCCTACATTCCGCACTTCATCTCGACGCCGGGATACGTCTACGCGTATGCCTACGGTCAGTTACTGGCACTCTCGGTGTATCGCCGCTACGAGGAGCGCGGCGCCGACTTCGTGCCCGCGTACCTGGAGTTGTTGCGCGCCGGTGGCTCGAAGTCGCCCGAGGAGCTCGGCAAGATCGTCGACTGTGATCTCGCGGATCCCGGCTTCTGGGACGGCGGCATCGCGATCGTCGAACAGCAACTCGTTGCCGCGGAGCGCGCGGCCCAAGAATCCGGACGGTTGGGCTAATGGGCCGCGGGGCCCGAGCGGCCCTTCAGAGCGGGAGTGGCGCGGCCCAAGAATCCGGACGGTTGGGCTAATGAGCCGCGGGGCCCGAGCGGCCCTTCAGAGCGGGAGTGGCGCGGCCCGCGAATCCGGACGGTTGGGCTAATGGGCCGCGGGGTGTTGTGAACGGTCCGATGCTCGCGGGCCGGGTCGCGGTGGTGACCGGTGGTGGGGGAGGGATTGGGCGCGCCATGAGCGAGCGGTTCGCCGTGGAAGGTGCGCGGGTCCTGGTGGCCGAGATCGACGCGGCGCGCGCGGATGAGACCGTCGGGGCGATTACGGCCGCGGGTGGCGACGCGACCGCGATCGTCGTTGATGTCACCGACCCCGACGACGTCGCGCGCCTGGCGCGCGACGCGGGGCCCGTGGATGTCCTCGTCAACAACGTTGGGCACTACCTCACGCGCGGTAACGATTTCCTCGCGAACGGCCCCGAGGAATGGGATGCCCTCTACGCCACCAACCTGCGTCACATCTTCCTCTGCACTCGCGCGTTCGTCGACGGCATGATCGAACGCAAGCGGGGGAGTGTGGTGAACATCTCCTCGGTCGAGGGATTTCGCGCCATTCCCAACCGGCCGGTGTACGCCGCATTCAAGGCCGCGGTTGCGGGCTTCACCCGCAGTCTCGCCGTGGATCTCGGGAACTCCGGCGTGCGGGTCAACGCGATCGCGCCCGACCTCGTGGAGTCGCTCCAGGTGCCCTACTCCGAGTGGGTGCCCCACGAGCAGCGGAACCGCATCCCGAGCTGGGTTCCCGTCGGCCGTTTCGGTACCGCAGACGACATAGCGGGCGTTGCGCTCTTCCTCGCATCGGACCTCTCGGCGTTCGTCACCGGCACCACCATCCACGCCGACGGCGGCTC
>JBKJIQ010000020.1:0-51113 GCA_046598395.1 Acidimicrobiia bacterium | reverse complement strand
ATGGCCGAGTACTACCGCGACAGCGGCCGCCACGCCCTCATCGTCTATGACGACCTGTCGAAGCAGGCGGTCGCCTACCGCCAGATGTCGCTGCTGCTGCGTCGCCCGCCCGGACGTGAGGCCTACCCCGGCGACGTCTTCTACCTCCACAGCCGCCTGCTCGAGCGCGCGGCCAAGCTCTCGGATGAGCTCGGCGCGGGTTCGCTGACCGCGCTCCCGGTCATCGAGACCAAGGCGGGCGACGTCTCCGCTTACATCCCGACCAACGTGATCTCCATCACCGATGGCCAGATTTATCTCCAGGACGACCTCTTCAAATCTGGGGTGCGCCCGGCGGTGGATGTGGGTATCTCGGTGTCTCGAGTGGGTGGTGCCGCGCAGACCAAGGCCATGAAGTCGGTCGCGGGAACGCTCAAGCTGGACCTCGCGCAGTTCCGTGACCTCGAAGCGTTCGCCACGTTCGGTTCCGAGTTGGACGCAGTGTCCAAGGCGCAGCTCGACCGTGGGTACCGCTTGGTGGAGCTGTTGAAGCAACCGCTGAACTCGCCGATGTCGATGGAGGAGCAGGTGGTGTCGATCTATTGCGGCACCAAGGGCATCCTCGATGACTTGCCGGTCACCCAAGTGAAGGCGTTCGAGACCGAACTGCTCGACACGTTCCGCACCCGCCACGCGGATCTCATGGGAACGATCCGTGACACGGGCGCAATGCCCGACGACACGCTGATGCGCCAAGCGGTGGATGACTTCAAGGCCGCCTTCGTGGCCAAGCAGGCCGACGCATCTGCCGATGCGGTCACCGCTGCGGCCGACGTGACCGACACTGACGCGGAAGCTCTCGGCGCCGCCGAATCCGCCAAGACCCTCGACACGGAATGACGCTCGTGTTTCCCGTCACACTCGGCGTAACCCGCGGCATGCGCAGCGAGGGACGAGCGCAGCATGCTCGCCCAGCAAGCGAACGTCCGCGGACCCTTGTCGTGACGCGCGCCCCGGTCGGACGCGTGACGGCGGTCGCATGCTCGGGTCCGCAGAGAGCGAGTGCATAGAGATGGCGGGTGGTCAAGAGCGGATTCTGAAGCGGCGCATCAGCAGTGTGCAGTCGACGAAGAAGATCACGCGCGCGATGGAGCTCATCGCCGGGAGTCGGATCGTCAAGGCGCAACAAGCGGTGCACGCAGCGGTTCCGTACAGCGATCGCATCACCGAGGTGGTCAAGGACCTTGGTGCCACGGGTGGTGGACTCAACAGTCCGCTGTTGACGCCGCGCCCGGAAATCCGCCGGGTGGCCCACGTGGTGATCGCGGCCGACCGCGGCCAATGTGGCGCGTACAACTCATCGGTGATTCGCGCGACCGAGGGTTCGATGAAAGAGCAGGACGCGCTCGGACGCGACTACGCACTCATCGTCGTCGGCCGGAAGGCCGAGAGCTACTTCCGGTACCGCAACTTCCGCATCGATCACGCGTTCACCGGATTCTCGGATCGCCCGACCTACGAAGATGCTCGACGGATCGGCGAGGCGGTGACCACGGCGTTTCTCGCAGAAGAGTTCGACATCGTCGAGCTCATCTACACCCGCTTCGTGAGCGCGGGACATCAGGAAGTGGTGCGGCGCCCGTTGGTGCCGCTCGAGCGGGATGTGGTCGCCGGCGGCGACGGCAAGGCCGATGATGTCGAGGGCGCGGCCGGCGCGAGCTATGAGTTCGAACCGGCACCCGACGCGATCTTGGACGCCCTACTGCCGCGCTATGTGGAGGCCCGGATCTTCGCGGCGCTCCTCAACGCCGCGGCCTCGGAACACTCGTCACGCCAGCGAGCGATGAAGGCGGCCACCGACAACGCCGAGGAACTGATCAAGAATCTCACTCGGATCATGAACCGGGCCCGGCAGGACTCGATCACGACCGAGATCATGGAAATCGTCAGCGGCGCAGAGGCCCTCCAGTCGGACCACGCAACGCATGGCGAAGTATTCGATACCCCGATTTCCCTCGGCGACCCCGAGTGATCACCGCGTTTCTCAAGCCGCGAGGAGCTTGCTCATGACGATGACTGCCGACAACGAAACCACCCTCAAGGAGGGACGCGTCGTCGCGATCGCCGGACCGGTGGTCGACGTCGAGTTCCCGCCCGACGCACTGCCCGAGATCAACACTGCGCTCGAGCTCGACATTGAGCTCGACGGCAAGAAGCTGACGGTCACCGCCGAGGTTGCTCAGCAGATCGGCGACGGCCGGTGCCGGGTCATTTGCATGAGCCCGACCGACGGCCTGAAGCGCGGCACCGTGGTGCGCAACACCGGCCGCGGAATCACGATGCCCGTGGGCGACGGCGTACTCGGTCACGTGTTCAACGTGCTCGGCGAGCCCATCGACGTCTCGGCTGACGAGCTCACCGATATCGACGATTACTGGGAGATCCACCGCGATCCTCCGCCGTTCGACCAACTCGAAGCGCGCGCGCAAATGTTCGAGACCGGTATCAAGGTGATCGACCTCCTCGAGCCGTATGTGCAAGGCGGCAAGATCGGCCTCTTCGGCGGTGCCGGCGTGGGCAAGACGGTGTTGATCCAGGAAATGATCAACCGGGTCGCCACCCAGCACGGTGGTGTGTCGGTGTTCGCCGGTGTTGGTGAGCGCACCCGTGAGGGAACCGACCTGTGGATCGAAATGCAGGAGTCGGGCGTCATCGACAAAGCCGCGTTGATCTTCGGCCAGATGGACGAGCCGCCGGGCGTGCGTCTCCGCGTGGCGCTCTCGGCGCTCACCGTCGCCGAGTACTTCCGCGACGTGAAGAATCAGGACGTGTTGCTCTTCGTCGACAACATCTTCCGATTCGTACAGGCCGGGTCCGAGGTGTCCACGCTGCTGGGCCGCATGCCTTCTGCCGTGGGGTACCAGCCGACCCTGGCGGATGAGATGGGTGAACTCCAAGAGCGGATTACCTCCACCAAGGGTCACTCGATCACCTCGTTGCAAGCGGTGTACGTGCCGGCCGACGACTACACCGACCCTGCACCGTTCACGACCTTTACCCACCTCGATGCCACCACCGAGCTGTCTCGTCAGATCGCGGCGTTGGGTATCTACCCGGCGGTCGACCCGTTGGCGTCAACGTCGAACATCTTGGCGCCCGAGGTCGTGGGCCAGCGCCACTACGACTGTGCGCGGCGGGTTCAGGAAGTCCTGCAGCGCTACAAGGAGCTCCAGGACATCATTGCCATCCTCGGCCTGGACGAGCTGTCCGAGGAAGACAAGATCACGGTCTCGCGGGCCCGAAAGATTCAGCGGTTCCTTTCCCAGCCGTTCTTCGTGGGCGAGGTCTTCACCGGTCTGCCCGGTATCTTCGTTCCCGTTGAAGAGACGGTCGAGAGTTTCGAAGCGTTGGTCAACGGCGAGCTCGACGAAATCCCGGAGCAGGCGTTCTTCAACGTGGGTGGCGTCGAGAGCGTGCTGGCCAAGGCGAAGACCCTGGGAGACGCCTAGCCCATGGCGATGATTGTCCAGCTCGTCTCTCCGGAGCGCGTCCTCTATGAGGGCGAGGCCGAGATGGTGGTGTGTCGCACCACCGATGGCGAGATCGCGTTCTTGCCCGGACACGTGCCGTTCGTCGGCGCGCTCGGGATCGCGGCAGTACGGATCATCCTGCCCGACAAGGGTGAACTCGCGATTGCCGTGCACGGAGGCTTCGTCGAGGTCAGCCACGACACCGTGACGGTCCTGTCCGATGTGGCCGAGCTGCCCGATCAGATCGATGTCGTGCGCGCGCAGACCGCCAAGGAAGCCGCGGACCAACGGGTCGCGGCCGACGGGAACGACGAAGCGGCCCACGCCGCCTTGGCTCGAGCCGAGCTTCGGCTCGAAGTCGCGCACGCGAGCTAGATCGAGCGCGCCTGGCCGAGCGAGCGCAGGACGAGAGTGTCAGTCGAACTTCACGGCTGAGTAGCGCATCAGCTTCTGCCAGCGGTGCTCGGAGTGGATCGTGCGGATGGTGCCGGACTTCGCCCGCATCACCAGGCTCTCGGTGCTGGCGCCGTCGCCGCGGTAATGCACACCCTTCAGGAGGTCGCCGTCGGAGATGCCGGTTGCCGCGAAGAAGACCTCCTCACCGGATACGAGATCGGTGGTGGTGAGGATCCGGTTGAGGTCGTAGCCCGCGTCGAGGGCGGCTCGTTTTTCGTCCTTGTTGCGGGGCCAGAGCCGGCCGATGATCGAACCGCCGGTGCAGAGCAGTGCGCAGGCCGCGGTGACTCCTTCCGGCGTGCCGCCGATGCCGAACAGGATGTCGGAACCGGAACCCGGCGAGGAGACCGAGATCGCACCCGCGATGTCGCCGTCGGTGATGAGTCGGATTCGAGCGCCGGCCTCTCGGCACTCCTGGATGATCTTTTCGTGGCGGGGGCGGTCGAGGATCACGGCGGTGACATCGCGGACTTTCTCGCCCTTGGCCTTGGCGACGGCTTCGAGGTTCGCCTTGATCGGAGCGTCGAGGTCGACGACGTCGGCCGCCTCGGCCCCTACCGCGATCTTGTCCATGTACACGCACGGTCCGGGGTCGAACATCGTGCCGCGCTCGGCGACCGCGATGACCGAGATGGCGTTGTTCTGACCCAAGGATGTGAGGGTGGTGCCGTCGATCGGATCGACCGCGATATCCACCTCCGGCCCGCCGCAGCCAATCTCTTCGCCGTTGAAGAGCATCGGAGCTTCATCCTTTTCGCCCTCGCCGATGACCACAACGCCACTCATGGGTACCGAGTTGAGAACGAGCCGCATGGCGTCGACGGCGGCCCCGTCGGCTCCGTTCTTATCGCCCCGCCCGAACCAGCGGCCCGCGGCGAGGGCGGCGGCTTCGGTGGCACGCGCCAAGTCCATGGCGAGGTTGCGGTCGGGGAGCTGAGGGGCAGTTTCCATCGGGAGATCCTACTGGTGGGCGCGCCGGCCGGTTATCCCTCGAGTGCTGGGATCACGTGCTCACCGAGCAGTTCGATGGAGTGCATCACGGATTCATGCGACATCTTGTAAGGGTTGAGGAGGCACAGCAGGATGTCGCAGTCGGCGGCGTCGTATCGGCGGGCCACCTCCAAACATCGTTCGGGGCCACCCACGATGCACGCCCCGGAGGACTGGAGGTAGTCGAAGGTGAGCAGGGTGAGATCCAGCTCGTTGATCGCCGCGGCGTAGTCGTAGGTACCGAGCGGCTTGCCCGCTTGCCACTCGGCGACGGTCCCGATGTGCCACAGCGCGGTGCGCACATACCACTCGAACGATTCCGCGGCTTCGGCGAAGGCCTGCTCGTCGGTCTCTGCGCAGTGCACCATGGTGAAGGTGGCGGCGCGGTGGTTGATGAACTTGCCGATGGGATTCGAGACGCGCGTCTGGGCGTCTCGGAAGATCTTGATCCGTTCCGCGAGTTCCTCGGGAGGGACTCCAATGGTGAAGCTCAGTAAGCCGAGTCCCAGCTCGCCCGCGATCGCGTGACTGTCGGGGTTGGTGGACGCAACCCACAGGGGTGGGTGCGGTTGTTGGAGCGGCTTGGGGTGGAGGCGGCGCGGCGGCACGGTCCAGGTGGGGCCGTTCGCCTCGAACGTGTCGTTGGTCCACGCGTCGACCACGAGGCGGAGGCCTTCCTCCCATTGGGCGCGCGTCAGGTTGGGATCGGCACCGAACCCTTCGAGTTCGGCGCGTGTGGAAGAGCGTCCGGTGCCGAACTCGAGGCGGCCGTCGGATACGAGGTCCACGACCGCCGCGGCTTCGGCCGCGCGCACGGGGTGGTTGTAGGGATAGGGGAGCAGGCGCACGCCGTGGCCGATCCGCATGGTGGTGGTCTGCGCGGCGATCGCGCCGTAGAGCGCATCGGGTGCCGAGCAATGCGAGTACTCATCGAGGAAGTGGTGCTCCACGGTCCAAAAGGAAGTGAAGCCAGATTTCTCGCCGTGGACTGCCTGCGCGATGGTGTTCTTGTAGGCAATGTGATCACTGTCCGGGCCCCACGGTTGCGGAACCGGGATCTCGTAGAAGAGGGCGAAATCCATCGACATGACTGGCTACCGGTGATTTGACGGGGGTTCGGAATCCGGGGACAGTAACGCGTTCTATCTGCGGATGAAGGAGGCCCGATGACGGCCATGGCCGGCAAGGTTGCAGTCGTGACGGGTTCCGCTTCGGGGATCGGCGCGGCGACGGTGGCGCGGTTCCGGGCCGAGGGTGCGACGGTGATCGGGTGGGATCTCGACGGTGCCAAGCCGGGATGCGATGTGGCGCTCGACGTGCGCGACGAAGACGCGATCTCGGCAGCGTTTGGCGCGGTCGTGCGCGATCACGGTCGGCTCGACGCAGTGGTCCACGCGGCGGGCGTGGCGGGCGGCGGCCCGGTGCACTCGATCCCCGCTGAGGAGTGGGACCGAGTGGTCGACATCAACCTCAAGGGAACGTTCCTGGTGGGCAAGCATGCGGTGGTGGCGATGCTCGCTCAGGACGCGATCGCTGGTGAGCGCGGCTCGATCGTGAACATCGCGAGCGTGGAAGGACTGGCCGGTACCGAGGGCGGGAGTACGTACAACGCCGCGAAGGGCGGAGTGGTCATCCTGACCAAGAACATGGCGATTGACTACGGGCGATCCGGCATCCGAGTCAACGCGATCTGCCCCGGATTCATCGACACGCCCATGTTGCAAGGTGTGTTTGCGATGGGCGGGATGGAAAGTGTGTTGGCCGACATCACCGCCGCGCACCAACTCGGTCGGTTGGGCCGCGCGGAAGAGATCGCCGCGGCCGCCTGGTTTCTGTGTTCGGCCGACGCGTCGTTCGTGACTGGTGTGGCGTTGCCCGTCGACGGTGGGTACACCGCGGGCCATCGTCATGGCGTGAGTGAGCTGATGGGCCTGGCCTGAGGGGTACCGAACGCAATCGGGCGCGGAGCCCCGGACGGTCTCGACGCCGCTTGGACGCTCCGGCTACCTTCTCGGCTCATGCTGCGCCGTTTTGCACCAGTCGTCCTGATCGTGTCGCTGATGGGCATGGGGGTGGCGAGCGTCGCCGCGGCCCATCACAACTCGTCGAAGAACCCGTCGGTCATCGGGGCGCCTGATCAGCCGGGGGTGCAGCACCGCCACTACGAGTTCGGGCCCGTCCACCTCCGGGCCGGCCAGAACAACATCGAGTACAGCGGCGGGCAGGTTCCGCGGCCGACCGAAGACGGCTGGATTGTGGGCATCCGCCCCAACATCCACCTGGCCGACGGCACCATTCCGCCGGTTGATGTGATCCACCTCCATCACGGTGTGTGGCTCAACCTGACTCGAGGCGACACGACGTCGCCGGGTCTGCCCGAACGATTCTTCGCGGCGGGCGAAGAGAAGACGGCACTGCAGTTACCGGCGGGCTACGGCTACAAGTTCCGGAGCGGCGACAATTGGTTGATCAACTACATGATCCACGATCTCGTCGACCGGCCGTTCGACCTTTGGATTGATTACGACCTCGACTTCGTGCCCGCAAGTTCCGGGATCACGCTCACCGATGCGCGGCCGATCTGGATGGACATACAGAACGGTTCGATCTACCCCGTGTTCGATGTACACCGCGGCAGTGGCACCGACGGCGAGTACACCTACCCCGACCAGGCGCCGACTGATCCGTACAGCGGCGGGCCCAAGCTGAACGCCTATACGGTTCCGGCCGACGGCGTGTTGCTGGCCACCGGTGGCCACCTCCATCCGGGCGGTCTGCACGATGACCTTTGGGTCGATCGGAATACCCCGACGAAGACTCGGACGCGTCATCTGTTCCGTTCCGATGCGCACTACTACGAGCCGGCCGGCGCAGTGTCGTGGGATGTCTCGATGACCGTGACCAACACCGACTGGCGTCCGCAGTTGCGCGCCGGCGACACCCTGCGCACGACCACCACCTATGACTCCGAGCGGGCCTCGTGGTACGAAGTGATGGGGATCATGATCGCGTGGTTCGTGCCCAACGAGACCGGTACCGATCCGTTTGGCGAGCACCGCATCGACTGGAAGGTCGGCCACCTCACCCACGGACACTTGGCGGAGAACAACAACCACGGCGGCGGCTTCGACCCGGATCTTCCCGATGCCCGGGCGCTCCCCGACGGTCCGTTGACGAGCCTCGTGAACATCGACACCTACGAGTACGAGCCGACCGACCTCGACCTCGCTACCCAGGTGCCCACGGTGACTGCGGGCCAAACGATCACCTTCAACAATCTGGACGCGCCCGCGTTCGGCGACGGGACCTGGCACTCGATCACCGCGTGCGCGCCACCCTGTAACCAGACCACCGGGGTCGCCTATCCCCTGGCTGACGGGCCGATCGAGTTCGACTCGGGCCAGTTGGGCAACAACGGTCAGCCGACGATCGGCCGCCTGTCATGGACGACTCCTGCAGATCTGCCGGCGGGGACCTACACCTTCTTCTGTCGGGTGCATCCATTCATGCGTGGCGCATTCCGTGTCCTCGCCGTGAAGGACCCCGAGCGCCATCACGGCCACCACCACTGAGCACGGGAGTTCAGTCCGCATACTCAGGTACACTCATCGGTATGACAACTGAACGGGTCACGGTCTCGTTGCCGGCAGAGTTGCGGCACGTGGTCCAGCGGGCCGCCGACGATGCCGGGGTTCCGTTCTCCTCGCTGGTCTCGGGTGCGCTCACCGCTTGGGTGCGCGGTCGTCTGGTCGACGAGTGGCTTGCGGAATATCAGGACGAGTGCGGAGCATTTGATGAAGACGAGCTCCGTGCCGTGGCTGAGCGAGCTGGAATCGCGTACTTGCCCCCCGGACGTCCGGCGACGGCTTCGGTATGAACCTCGTTTTGGATACTGGCGCGCTCATCGGGATCGACCACAGGGACCGCGAAGTCCTTGCACATATCGAAATCGGTCGGCGGGCTGGCGCCACTCTCATCACGTCGGTCCCGGTCGTTGGTCAGGCGTGGCGAGACGGTGCTCGTCAAGCGCGTCTGGCCCGGAGCCTGTCGATGATTGATGTGATCCCGGTTGCCCTCGTTGACGCGCAGCGGGCTGGTGAACTCCTTGGGACCTGCGGTATGGCCGAAGTGGTTGACGCGTTGCTCGTCGGCATCGCGGTGCCGGGGGACCGAATCCTGACGAGCGATCCGACCGACATTCGGATATTGGCCGAAGCGCGCAGCGTGGATGTCGTCGTGGTGGTCGTGTGACGGCCCCTCTGGCCGCTGGATCTGACCTGCGAGAGTCCAGCGCCCCGCGTGGGATACTCCGCTGATGTCGGACCGCGATTTCTCCACCTACTCGGGCGTCGAGGTCGACCCGGTCTATGGGCCTGCGGACGGCGAACGCCCGGGGGAGTGGCCCTACACCCGCGGTCCGTACGCGCAGATGTACCGCACGAAGCCGTGGACCATGCGCATGTTCGCCGGGTTCGGGACACCAACCGACACCAACCGTCGGTTCAAGGAACTCCTCGATGCTGGTGCCGATGGCTTGTCGACGGCGTTCGATCTGCCCACGCTCATGGGCCGCGATTCCGACGATCCGCTTGCGCTCGGCGAGGTCGGCAAGTGTGGCGTGTCGATTGACACGATGGCCGACGTCGAAGATCTGTTCGCGGACATCGACCTGGGAACGGTGACCACTTCGATGACGATCAACTCACCGGCGTCGGTCTTGCTCGCGATGCACGTGGGAGCAGCCGAGCGCGGTGGAGTTGAGCGGGCCCGGCTCGGCGGAACACTTCAGAACGACATTCTGAAGGAGTACCAAGCGCAGAAGGAGTTCGTCTTCCCGCCGCGCCCGAGTATGCGGGTGGTGAGCGACGTGATCCGCTTCACCGCGGCAGAGATGCCGCGGTGGCATTCGGTTTCCATCTCTGGGTACCACATCCGCGAGGCCGGTTCCACGGCCGCCCAAGAGCTCGCGTTTACCGTGGGCAACGGCTTCGCCTATGTGGAAGCCGCGATTGCGGCGGGCCTCGACGTCGATGAGTTCGCGCCCCGCTTGTCGTTCTTCTTCAACGCGCATATCGACTTCTTTGAAGAGATTGCGAAGTACCGCGCGGCGCGTCGCATTTGGGCGCGATGGATGCGCGACCGTTACGGCGCGCGCAAGGAGCGGTCGTTGCAGTTGCGGTTCCACACCCAGACTGCAGGCGTATCGCTCACCGCGCAGCAGCCCGAGATCAATCTCGTTCGTACCGCGATCGAGGCGCTCGCCGGAGTCCTTGGTGGGACCCAGAGTTTGCATACCAACTCGTTCGACGAAGCGCTGGCGTTGCCCACGGAGAAGGCCGCGCGCCTGGCGTTGCGGACCCAGCAGGTGATCGCGAACGAGACACGCGTGACCAACGTGGCCGATCCCCTCGGCGGCTCGTGGTTTGTGGAGGAGCTCACCGACGAGATGGAGCGGCAGGCCGAAGCGATCTTCGCGCACGTGGAATCGCTGGGTGGCGGGTCGATGTTGGAAGGGGCCCTCGTCGGCATCGAGAACGGCTACTACCAACGGGAGATCTCCCAAGCGGCCTACGACGTTGAACGCAAACTCAACGATGGCCGCCACACCATGGTGGGAGTCACCGGCTTCTACGAAGGCAACGACGACGCACCACCGCCCATTCTCGAGATCGGCCGGGAGTGTGAAGACGACCAGCTCAAGCGCCTCGCTGCGGTGAAGGCCGACCGCAACGTGGAGGCGCATGCGGCCGCGCTGGCGCGGGTGCGCGCGGACGCGGCCGACCCGGAGGTGAACGTGATGCCGGCGCTGTTGGATGCCGCCCGTGCGTACGCGACGGTGGGCGAAACCATGGACGCGCTCGCCGACGTGTTCGGTCGCTACCGCGAGACCCCGGTCTTCTAGCTGATGATGACCGAACTCGAACTGGCAGTGGCGCGCGCCGCAAAGGGGTTCATGCCCGATGACGAGGGCCTCGCGTTGCACGACGCGGGATTGGATGGTGGCCGCGTCGGTCCGCTGTTGGAGATCGGTTCCTACTGCGGGAAGTCGGGCGTCTATCTCGGTGCCGCGGCTCGGCAGTGCGAGACGGTGCTGTTCACCATCGACCATCACCACGGCTCGGAAGAGAATCAGGCCGGATGGGAACACCACGACACCGACGTCGTCGATGTTCGCACCGGCCGGATGGACACGCTGCCCTACTTCCGGCGCACGATCGAAGCCGCGGGTTTGGAATCGGCGGTGGTGGGCATCCTGGGCGACTCACCCACCGTCGGCCGTTACTGGACCACTCCGCTCGGTTTCCTCTTCATCGACGGTGGCCACGCGGAAGCCGTTGCGATGGCGGATTACACGACCTGGGCGCACCATGTGATGCCCGGCGGGGTGCTCGCGATCCACGATGTCTTCGAAGATCCCGACGCGGGCGGCCAAGCCCCATTCCACGTGTGGCAACGCGCCCTAGCCGAGGGCTTTACCCCAGTCTTGACCGTCGGCTCACTCCGCACCCTGCGCCGATAGCGCCGCCGTGCCCGCCAGATTCCGACGTTCATTGTGCGGTTGACCTTCGAGCAAAGGGAATACGGACAATGAACGGGTCGAGGGCGTTCGCCTGACCCGCGCTGATAGCAGGCGGAGCGCTATGAGGCGCGTTCGCGCTCGATCTCCACGCCGGCGGCGAGGAGCTCTTCGGCCGAGAGCCCGACGGGGAGGCCTTCGCCGCGGAACAGGCCCGCGGTGGGACCGTCGCCGCCCAGTGCGTGCGCGGCCAACACCACTGCGGCCGAGTTCCACGTGGGTTGATCCGCGGTGAAGTACTCGCCGGGCTCGTCGTAGCGGCCGCCCTCGAAGTTCATGCCACACCAGTACGAGCCGTCCGCGTGACGCAGGAACTGCACCGACCGGAACAGATCGTGGGCGCGGTCGGTCTCACCGATCGCGTCGAGGGCCATGACTAGTTCACACGTCTCCGCTGCAGTCACCCACGGCTGATCCGAGACGCACCGCACTCCGCGACCGGGGACCACGAAGTTGTCCCAGAACGCCGCGACGCGCGCCTGCGCCGCTTGGCCGCGCAACACGCCACCGAGGATCGGGTAGTACCAGTCCATCGCCCACCGGGACTTGTCGAGGAAACGGTCGGGTCGATGCGCGATCGCGATGGCGAGCGCGCCCACCGAGAGTTCCCAATCCGGCCGGTCGTGACCGAGCCGATCGGCGATCGCGATCGCGCATTGGAGACTGTGATGAATGCTCGAGGATCCCGTGAGAAGCGCACCGTCGGCAGGGATGTCGGCGCGCCACGCGATTTCGCCGGTCTCGGTTTGATATTCCAGTGCGTAATCGATGGTGCGCTCGACCACGGGCCAGTAGTCGCGCAGGAAAGCGGTGTCGCCGGTCGAGAGGTAGTGGTGCCACACGCCGGTGGCGATGTAGCACGCAACGTTGGTGTCGAGCGTGGGGTCACTGATGTCGTTGCCGACGTAGTACGAGTGCCACCCACCGTCGGGCCGTTGCATCGAGCGCAGCCAGCCGTAGGCCCGCTCGGCATTGGCATGGAGACCGCCAACATCGAGTGCCATTGCGGCCTCGACCAAGTTCCAGGGGTCGGTCTTGGTGCCGGGGGTCCAGGCAATGTTGCCATCAGCGGTTTGCACCGACGCGATTGCCTCGACGGTCGCCTGAAGTTGCGCGGCGTCGAACACGCCCTCAACCGTCATGACGTCACCTTCTGCGTGTAGATCACGAGGCTCTTGCCCATGATCGGGTTGATGGCCCGGTCAACCGATGCGAGCCACTTCGGGTTCTTCATGAGTTGCCACACAAGCATGTCGTGATAGCGCTTCGCGATCTTCCGGTCGGGTTGGTTCACGCCACCGGCGCAACGGATCCACCAATAGGGCGTGTGAAGACCATGCGCGTGATGCGAACCGCGGAGCCACACGCCGGCCGCTTCGAGGTCCTGTTCCAGCTCATGCTGACGAAAGATCCGGACGTGCGCGCCGGGCTGATCGTGGTACTCGTAATCGAGCGCCCAGTTGATGCGCTCGGGCCAACGGGTTGGGACCGTGACCGCCATCCGTCCACCGGGCTTCAAGACGCGAACCAGTTCCGCGATTGCGCCGCGGTAATCCCAGATGTGTTCGAGGACTTCGGAGCACACGATGCGGTCGACGGAGTTGTTCGGCAGTGGGAGTCGGAGTGCATCGCCGTTGATGCCGATCCACGGTTGCGTGGTAGGGACCTCGCCCGCCTCGTGCATCGCCGCGACGGTGGCGCGCACGTCCTTGAGGTCGGCCTCGGAGTAGTCGAGCGCAATGACCGACGCGCCCCGCTTCATTGCGGCGAATGCGTGGCGGCCTCCGCCGCACCCCATGTCGAGGAGGCGGTCACCGGGGCGTAATTGCAACCGATCGAAGTCAACGGTGAGCATTCGTTACGTACCTGACGTGGTCGAGGTCCACACGGGTGGGCCACTTCGGGGGGCCGGAACCGCGTTCGCGGCCTGGTGCATCTCCAACGTCTCGTACCAGTTCTCGATCATGCCGATCGCGGTCTTGCGCCACGTGAACCGGTCGAGAATCCGCGCCCGACCGGCTGCGCCGATCCGGGTCCGAAGTTCGGGGTCATCGAGCATGGTGACGATCGCGGTGGCCAGTGCGCCCGGATCGTTCGGCGGCACCGTGAGGGCGGCACCACCCGACGGGCCGGTCACTTCCGGTAGCGCGCCACCGGTGGTGGTCACGAGCGGCGCGGCCGCGCTCATCGCTTCGATCGCCGGCAACGAGAAACCTTCGTACAACGACGGGACGACTGCCATTTCGCACTCGGCGTACAGCTCCACGATGCGCTCGGTGGACACGCCGGAGACGAACTCCACGTGCGCGCGCAGCCCGAGCTTCTCGAGCAGCGCGGGGATCTTCGAGCCGTCCTTCGGCTTGCCGATCACCACGAGATGCACGTGGTCGCGTTCGGTGCGGACCTTCGCGACCGCTTCCAAGAGCGGTACAAGTCCCTTGAGGGGTTGGTCCGAAGATGTGGTCACCAACAACCGACCAGGGACGCGGGCCACGTGCGGGAGGGGACGGAACACGTCTTGATCAACGCCGACCGGCACGATGCGCAACTGCTCGTCGCGCATACCCATTTGCGTGATGATGTCTTTGCGTGAGTTCTCGCTCACGGTGACGAGCCGTGGCACTTGGCGTGCGACCTTCATCTGCATGTCGAGGAACGCGTACCACCGTCGGAGATTGAAACGTTGGAACGCGTTCTTCGCGTGCGCAAGTTCGAGATCGCGGTCGACCGTGATGGGGTGATGCAGTGTGGCGCAGACGGGCCAACCGTCGTTCATGATCCCGGCGAGCCCGGAGCCGAACGACTGGTTGTCGTGCACGAGGTCGAAATCGGCGCGGTGGGCTTGGAGCCACTTGCGCGCCCGCAGCGTGAACGCCCACGGTTCGGGGAACACGCCGGTACACATGAGACCGAACTCGCCGAGGTCGATCGCATCGCGAAACTCCCACGGCCACGGAACGCGGAAGGGATTACCGGTGGGGTAGAGATCGAGGCTCGGAATCTTGATGAGTCCCTGGGGATCGTCGAGCTCCGGGTAGGGGGGTCCGGAGAGGACCTCCACATGGTGGCCAAGCGCAATGGCTTCGCGGGCGATGTATTTCGTATAGACGCCTTGACCGCCACAGTGGGGGTTGCCCCGGTAGATCAGCCAGGCGACGCGGAGCGACTCGGGGAGTCGGGGGGAGGTCACCATGAGAGAGGGCAGCCTAGATGAGGCCTTGCCGATCCGTCCTGGCGTAGCTTCCGCCTTATGGAATCGAGACTTTCGTCACGTGCCATTGCCCGAACGAAGGCGGTGGCAGAGCCCCGCTGGTCGCCGGATGGGGCCTGGTTGGGCTGGCTGGAATCGATCGACGGTCGGAGTGGCCTCGTCGTGATGGCCGGCGACGGAACCGGTCCGCCCGTGGTGGTGACGGCGGAACACGCGCTGGGGCGGGTGGGCGCCTACCGGGGCGGGGCCTGGTGTTGGGTCGACGGTTCTCGGCTCGCGGTGGTGACCGCCGAAGGATCCGTTGCCGTGATCGGGGTGAACGGCGGCGCGGGAGTGGTGATTGCCCACGACGGTGAGGCCGCGGCCCCTGTCGCGTGGTCGGATGGATTGTTGTTCGCGTCGCAGCGCGACGTTGCGCTCGATGTGGTGGAGGTGCCCGCCGCGGTCTTGGCCGGTGGCGTGCCCGCGGGCCGTCGTTGGTCCTCCGCCGACTTCGCCTGGGACCCCGCAGTGTCGGGTGACGGTCGCTGGGTCGCGTGGCATGAGTGGGATCTGAGTGCGATGTCATGGACCAGCTCGCGCATCGTGGTTGCTGATCGCAACGGTGGCATCCCGCGCGTGGTCGCCGGCGGTACCGGCATCTCGGTGGGCCAGCCGCGGTTCTCACCGGACGGCGCGCGGCTCGCCTACGTCTCGGACGAGTCCGGATTCTGGAATGTGTACGTTGCGAACGCCGACGGATCGGCGGGTCGCCCACTGTTGTCGGAGGCCCACGACCACGCGGAGCCGGCGTGGGGTCCCGGTCAACGATCGTTCGCGTGGTCGCCGGATTCGGGTGCGATCGCGTTGTGTCGCAACGAGAACGGCTTCGCGCAGCTGATCACGGTGACCCTCGATGGGGTCGTGACCGAGATCGTGAAGGGTTGGCACCATGGAATCGATTGGGGAACGCCGGGAATCGTCGCGGTGCGGTCGGGTGCGAAGACGCCACCGCAAATTGCGGTGTGCGACCCAGCGACGAGTGCGCGCCGCGTGGTCGCGCGCGGCGCACCAGCGGGGATCGAACTCGGAGCGTGCGAGCCGACACCGGTCGTCTGGGAACGCGACGCCGTCACCGTGCACGGGTTGTTGTATCCACCCGACAACCAACCGCCGCATGGTGGGTTGCCGCCCATGCTGGTGGACGTCCACGGTGGACCAACCGGCCAAGCGACCGTGGCGTGGGACGGTTGGCTGCGCTACTTCACGAATCGCGGGTGGGCGGTGTTGCGGCCGAACTACCGAGGCTCCACGGGCTACGGGCGGTCATTCGTGCAGGGTTTGCAGGGTTCATGGGGCCTCGACGACGTGGAAGATGTGGCGGCGGGGATCCGGGCGGCGGGGGCCAAGGGGTGGTGCGATCCGATGCGAGTCGCCATCGCCGGTGGCAGCGCGGGTGGGCTGACCGCGCTGCTGGTGGGTGCAAAGTATCCGGACCTCGTGCGTGCGGTGGTCTCCGCGTACGGCGTCACCGACCTCGCTGACCTCGCGGCCACCACGCATCGGTTCGAGTCGGGATACCTCGACGAGTTGGTCGGAGTGTTACCGCACGACGCCCACCGGTTTCGTTCGCAATCTCCCGTGACCTACGCCGCGCGAATGACCGTGCCGATCCTCGTGCTGCAAGGCGACGACGACAACGTGGTGCCGCCCCAACAAGCACAGCTCCTCGTCGACGCGGTGCGCGCCGCGGGCGGACACGTCGACCATCATGTCTACGCCGGTGAGGGTCACGGCTGGTCCAAGATCGAAACCGTGCAAGACGAGTTGGAACGGACGCTGGCGTTCCTCGAGCGGTGGGTCATCAACGTGGGGGCGGAGCAATGAAGCTCGAGTACGCGTACCAGGGCGCCAAGCGCGGAGTCGTGAAGGTCACCGACCGCGCGGTGGTGCTCGCGCACGGTGCGGGAGCCGATATGCATGCGGCCACCCTCACGAGCGTGACTGATGCGCTCAGCGAAGCCGGCATCCCGAGTCTCCGGTTTCAGTACCCCTATCGCAGCGCGGGCAAGAAGGCGCCGAACCCGCCCGCGATGCTGTTCGGCGCGACGCGTTGCGCGGCCGCGGAACTCGCACGGCGCACGAAGCTCCCACCCGAACGACTGGTGCTCGGTGGGCGGTCGATGGGCGGTCGATACATGTCGATGATTGCCGCGGGCGGGATGCCCAAAGATGTGGGGGATCCGGTTCCGTGCCTTGGTCTGCTGCTCCTCGGATATCCGTTACACGCAGCGGGCAAGCCCGAGAAGGAACGCAGCGCCCACTTCCCGCGGCTCGCGATGCCGATCTTGTTCGTGAGCGGTACGAAGGACTCGCTCGCGTCGAAGGACGCGCTCACCAAGGCGGCGCGGAAGCTGAAGGGTGCGCGCACCTTTCATTGGATCGACACCGGTGACCACGGCTTCAAGCCGCTGAAGTCGAGTGGGCTGACCGTCGATGGCGTTCTCGCCGACGTGGCCACGGCGGCCGTCGACTGGGTCCTCGCGCTGCCCGGCTGAGGCTGTGATCCCCAGTTGACCTGTCTCTGTACATCTCTGTACGGTCCTGTACACTTTCGTGATGGACACCTGGACGGTTACCGAAGCTCGCGCCGCGCTTCCCGCGATCCTCGATCGGGTGCAGGAAGGCGCTGAGGTCGCACTCACGCGCCACGGCGAGGTGGTCGCGGTGGTGATTCGCCCTGATCGCGCCCGGATGCGCAGGACATTCAAGCTCCAAGAGGAGGCCACCGCATTGCGCGCTGAGATGGAAGCGGCCCGCCATCTGGCGTTGCCGTCCGTTCGCTTGGACCCCGCGGTGACGGACCAGCGGATCGCCGAGCTTCGGGCCGACCGCGACGCAAGCTGATCGGTGGACGCATTTGATGCTGATGTGTTGATCTATGCCGCGCGCGGCGATCAGCTCGGGGATGGCATCATCGACCTGTTCGACCAGGCCTCGGGTGGTGTTGCCGGAGTTGGCTCCGTGCTGCTCATCGCCGAGTTATTGATCAAGCCAACCCGTACTCACGACACCTCCGAACGGGATGCGCTCTTGGTGCTCTTGGGCCGGCTGGATCTCCAACCCGTCGACCTCGCAGTCGTGGATCTCGCGGTCACCGTCGGGGTGGCCTACAGACTGAAGGGGTTGGACGCCACGCATCTCGCGACCGCGATCATGGCTGGCACCGACCGTTTCATCACGAACAATCGCCGCGACTTTGATGCAACGGCGATCGAGGAGATCGACATCGTCTACCCCGACCAACTCGTTGGCTAGCCGGATAGCCTCCGCCTGTGTCCGACACCATCACCTCTCCCACCATCGCGCCCACGATCGCTCCAACCATTGCCCCGGCCGAGGCTCCGGTCGAGTCGCCCAGCCGTCCGGTCACCGACGACGGTGATCACGATCGGTTCTCGCACTACGCCCGCAAGGCCGACGTCACCCGTGCGTACGTGACGGGGGAGGCGATCGTGGCGCTCTGCGGAAAGAAGTGGGTTCCCACGCGTGACCCGAAGGCGTATCCGGTCTGTCCCACCTGCAAGGAACGAAAAGCCGCGGGCTGGAGTATCTGAGTGCGGGTTCCTCGCGCGTTCGCGTTCGTGGACCTCTCCGGGTTCACCCAGTTCACCGATCTCCACGGCGACGACGAAGCCGTGGCCGTGCTCACGCAGTTCCGTGTTGCGCTGCGCTCGACTGCCTCGGACATCGGCGTCCGGATCGCAAAGTGGCTGGGCGACGGCGCGATGCTCGTCTCCGTCGACACCGTCTCGCTCGTGGAGGCAACCGTTTCGCTCGCCGATCGGTTCGCGAGTGAAGGACTCCTGCCACTGCGTGCGGGGTTGGCTGCGGGCAACGTGATCCTGTTCGAGGGTGACGACTACACCGGTGGCGCGATCAACCTCGCGTCGCGGCTGTGTGACCTGGCCGCTCCACTGGAAGTCCTGGCGACCGTGGATGTGGGGGAGCAAGTCCCTCCGGGCATCGCGGCGATTCCGGCCGGGGTGCACGTGATCCCTGGGCTGGCCCGCCCCGTGGAGGTGGTGCGTCTCGTGCACGCGTCGCGCTTCGAAGTGACCGGCGAGGTCCCACTCCCTCGCGATTGATCGCCGTCGCTCGCTACTCTGCCGCGATGGAAACCTCGACGAACCCGTCTTCGATGAACACGTCTTCGATGAACACGTCTTCGATGAACACCCTGCGCCTGGAGCGCGACGGTCACGTCGGTCGGCTGATCCTCAACCGGCCGGACAAGCTCAACTGCTTCACCATCGAGATGTGGCGCGAGCTCCGTGAGCTCGGTCAAGGCCTCCTGGCCGATCCCGGTGACCTGCGCGCGTTGATCGTGATCGGTGCGGGTCGGGCGTTCTCCAGCGGAATCGACACCTCGGTGTTCTCGGGCGGAGACCAAGCGGGCGTCGCCCGGGAGTCGGATGCCGGAAGTCGCCACGCCAACCCGCTGGTCGACGGCATCATGGCGACCCAGGAAGCGTTCTCCTGGTTGGAAGACGCACCGTTCGCCACCATCGCCGCGGCGCGCGGGTTCGCCCTCGGCGCGGGACTCCAGATTGCGCTCGCGTGTGACATTCGGATCTTTGCCCACGGGATCAGCGTTGGCTTGCTCGAGCACAAATACGGGATCATCCCCGATCTTGGTGGCACCCAGCGGCTGCCGCGCATCGTGGGTACGGGCAAAGCGAAGGAGATGATTTTCACCGCGGCTCGTCTCGATGGTGACGAAGCGCATCGCATCGGTTTGTGCGAGCAGTTGGTGCCCGACGAGGAGCTCGAATCCGCGGCGCACACGTTGGCCGAACGCATTGCCGGGCAACCACCGCTCGCGATTCGCGAAGCCAAGCGCGCCATCAATGCGAGTTTCGACCTGCCAATGGCCGATGGCTTGCGGGTCGAAGCCGAAGGCCAAGGCGTGTGTCTCCCGTCGAAGGACATGCGCGAAGCGATCGCCGCATTCATCGAGCAACGCGAGCCCACCTACCGCGGGGAGTAGCTACCGCAGGATGTTGACCGCGCGGGCGACGCCGCCGCGTGATGATTTCGCGTCAAGCATCCGCGGGGAAGAGCCGGAACGCAGCCGCGCCTTGGCGCGGTCGGATCACTCGGAAATGGCGCTCGTCGAGCGTCGCGATCTCGACCGTTCCGAGCCGTTCGCCGAGCGCCACGAGCGACGCATCGGTGAGTCCGATTCCGAGATCGTGGTACTGATCCGCGATAGCAGCGGACGACTTCGCCGCGTCGTCCCACCATTCGACGACGTAGGCGCCGGCACTGAGATCGGCCCGCCAGGCGCGCTGCGCGGTCACCCCAGCTCGGGCGCCCGCGAGATGGTCGACCTCCGCGAGGACGAGCGGGGTGGTGACAAACGTTGGATCCGCGGTCTGGTACCACGCAACCACCCGCTGATGGTCGGCGTCCGCACCGTCGAGGAGGGCGAAGATCACCGACGTATCCGCGATGATCACGTTCCGAAGCCGGTCTCGGCGAGATGACGGTCGATGTTCTGGGCCACATCACCGGGCCCGGATCCGACGCCGATGGCCTGGACGCGCGGGCGTTCAACGTTCGCGACCGCTTGGCGCAGCGCGCGGCGAATCACCTCGGCCTTGCTGACTCCATTCTCGGCGGCGAGACGCTCGAGTGACCGGTCGAGCTCTGGATCCAGATAGATGCTGGTCTTTTTCATAGGTGGGTAGGGTACCCTATATCTGGAGCCCTACCGCGGGGAGTAGCTACCGCAGGATGTTGACGGCTCGGGCGATCACGAGCGCGAGGGTCAGAATCGAGACCGCGGCTTGTCCGAGCATGGTGAGCTTGGCCCAGGTGGCGAGCGGCATCGTGTCGGTCGGGCTGAACGCGGTGGCATTCGTGAACGAGAGGAAGAGGTAGTCCACGAAGTTGGGCTCCCACTCGGGCGGTGCGAACTCGGGGTCCGACATTTGGGGGAAGAGAAAGTCGGGGTAGGGGTGGCGGGCCTGAGCCCGCGCTGCGGGACCGCCGCGGTCGAACTCCCAGTACCACACTGCGAACACGATCACGTTGGTAGCCCAAATGGCCGCGCCGGTGAGGAGCAGCGTCTCGGGTCGACGGATCCCGGAGGAGTTCACGAGGTCCACGATGAGGCGGCCTGCCGAAACGGCGTTGCCGAGACTCACGAGGGCGAGGAGCGCGAAGGCGATCGGCCGTAACCGACGCGCCTGCGCGTCGACCCGAATCGGATTCACGACGATCACGATCAGCAGCAGCAGCCCCGCAAGGCCCGGAATCAACCAGCGGGGATGGTTCGCCACGCGGCTCGGGAGAACGGCGAGCAAGATAATCGCGATCGCCATTGCCGCCGACACCGCGACGCGAGACTCGACGTCGGTGACCTGTCGCCACGCGGGTCGGGCGCGATCGCCAACCGCGCGGATTGCATCCTTGCCGGTCCCCACCACGGGTGAGACGAGGCGCTCCAGCCGGGCGAGCGTCGCGTTGATGTCGGCAGCCCGGTCGACATCGCTCCGCGTGTCGTCCGCGCTCGTTTCGTCAACCGGTTGAGCATCTGATCCGCCGCGGTCCGTCACGGTGTCAGCAGTCTGCGAGTGCTCGGAGTGCCTCGCACATTCGCTCTCGACCGCGGGCATCAAGAACGCCGAGGCGAACCGTCAGCACCGATTTCGGAACCGCGCCGAGGCTGTCGAAGGATGCAACGCTGTCGCGGTCGAGGCCCTCGTCGCGACCGACCGGTACACAAGTGGGAATGGCGCGGATGGTGGAGGTCACGGGGGCCACAACGATGTTGTGAAGGACGGGAATTGCCGTGTCGCGCGAGACCACAAGGACGGGTCGACGTTTGGCGTTCGGTGGCTCCATGAGCCAGAGCTCGCACTGCGCTACCACGGCTCGGCCTCCGTCATGGCGATCGCATTGGCCATTGCGAGTGCGTCATCCTCAGCCGTCTGGGGCACCGTCCGGTACGACTCGGCGATGAGTTCACCGGTCCTGGCGCGTTGTACTGCGGAACTGAGATGTTCGACGGCATTGCGGATCACGTCGGAGCGGTTTGCCCCAACCCCTGCCGCGACCAGCGCATCGATCGTCGAGAGCTCTTCATCGTTGAACCGAGTCGGAACCGGTGTTGTCATACGGAGCAGTATACGAGTTGTAGATCAGGAGACCAGTTCGTGGTGGACGCGCCGGTACCCTGGACCGTATGGACGCGGTGCGGGTACGGCCCGGAGGACCGCTCTCGGGGACCATCACGGTTTCGGGAGCTACCAAGAACTCGGGGCTGAAACAGCTCGCGGCTGCCCTGCTGGCGTCCGGGGTCACCCACGTGCGCAACCTCCCGCGAGTGCGAGATCTCGACGTCATGCTCGACGTCCTGCGCGCCGTCGGCGCGACGGTGGAGTGGACCGGCGAGGATGAACTCACCCTTGACACGAGCGGGCCGCTGCAACCCGAGGCACCGTATGAACTCGTCCGGCAGATGCGCGCGTCGATCAACGTGCTCGGACCGCTCCTCGCACGCTGTGGTGAAGCGCGCGTCGCGCTCCCGGGTGGCGACAACATTGGGAGTCGTCGGCTCGACATGCACATTCGCGGCCTCGAGGCGATGGGTGCGGAGATCGCGGTTGACCACGGGTACGTCTCGGCGCGGTGCCATGCGCTCTGCGGTGCGCGCATCGTCTTGGACTTTCCGAGTGTGGGCGCCACCGAGAACCTCTTGACCGCGGCGGTCCTCGCCAAGGGCGAGACGGTGATCGAGAACGCGGCGCGCGAACCGGAGATCACCGACCTCACCGCGTTCCTCAATCGCATGGGGGCGCACGTGATCGGTGCGGGGACCAGCACGATCACGGTGGAAGGTGTGACGGAACTGGTCGCAGCCGACACCCAGATCATGGGCGACCGGATCGAGGCGGGCACGTTCCTGATGGCGTGCGGGATCGCCGGGGGTGAGATCGAACTCGTCGGTGTGCGCCTGGAACATCTGGAGATGGTGGGGGTGAAACTTGGCGAGATGGGCATGCGGGTGGCATCCACACCGGACGGCATTTGGGCGCAGTGCATCGAGCCGATGCGTGCCGTCGACATCCAGACGTTGCCGTACCCGGGCTTCGCGACCGATTTCATGCCGATGGCCGTGGCCGTGCTCGCCGTGAGCGAAGGCACCGGCATCGTGACCGAGAACGTCTTCGACAATCGGCTGTCGTTCGTGGAGGAACTGGCCCGGATGGGTGCCGACATCCGACACGAAGGTCGCCATGCCGTTGTGCGCGGGCGCGCCCGCCTTTCCGGCGCGCCGGTACGGGCTATGGACGTACGGGCGGGGGCCGCGCTCGCCCTCGCGGGTATGCGCGCCGACGGCGAGACCACTATCGACGATTGGTTCCACGTGGACCGCGGCTACCCCGACCTTGTCGGTGCCCTCACGAGCCTCGGTGCCGATATCGAAAGGGTTGACGGGCCCGGGGAACAACTCGGGTAGCCTTGGCGTTCCTACCCGTCCGGAGGTGCCCCCATGGCCACAGACACGATGGAAGCTGGAGTGCTCGAGGCGATCGACGCGATCCGCCCTGCCCTGCAGGCCGATGGCGGCGACATCGTCTTCAAGACGATCGATGCCGACATGGTGGTCCACGTTGAACTCCTGGGCGCCTGCGGAACGTGTCCGGTCTCGACGATGACACTGAAGGCTGGCGTGGAGCGCATCATCAAGGATCGGGTTCCCGGCATTACTGAAGTCGTCGCCGACTGACTGCTGCTCACCGTGTCTCGTGATCCCGGCGCGCTGGTCGCGCGCGCCATTACTGGTGATCGTGGCGCCATCGCCAAGCTGATCACGATGGTCGAATCAGGCGGCCCCGACGCGCAAGCCGCGGGCGCGGCGCTCTATCCCCACACCGGGAACGCCTACACCGTCGGTCTGACGGGAGCGCCGGGCGCAGGGAAGTCTTCACTCACCGATGCGCTCATCGGTTGTATTCGGAACACCGGAGTCGAGGTAGGCGTCCTCGCCATCGATCCGACGAGTCCGTTCAGCGGCGGTGCGATTCTCGGTGACCGCGTTCGGATGCAAGACCACGCCACCGACCCCGGCGTCTACATCCGGTCGATGGCCACCCGCGGACACCTCGGCGGGCTGGCGATTGCCACGCCGCGCGCGGCGCGGGTGCTCGATGCCGCCGGTAAGCCGTGGATCATCGTGGAGACCGTGGGAGTGGGCCAGGTCGAAGTGGAGATCGCGGGTGCGGCCGACACCACTGTGGTGGTGGTGAACCCGGGATGGGGCGACGGTGTGCAGGCGAACAAGGCGGGGCTCATGGAAATCGCCGATCTGTTTGTGGTGAACAAGGCCGACCGCGATGGTGTGGCCGAGACCATCCGTGACCTCGAAATGATGCTCGACCTCTCTGCCCATACCGAGTGGCGACCGAAGATCATCCAGACCGTCGCGACCCGTGGTGAAGGAGTGGATGAGCTCTGGAGCGCGATTGGGGAGCACCGCGCGTTCCAGGAATCAGAGGGCCGTCTCGAACGCCGCCGGGTGGCCCGCCTCCGTGACGAACTGCGATCCATCGTGACCGCGCGCCTCGAGGATCAGGCCGCGCTTGCGTGCCGCGGGGATCGCTTCGAAGTGTTGCTGGATGCCGTGAGCCGTCGTGAACTCGATCCGCATACCGCCGCCGCCGAGTTGGTGGCCTCCGGGTCGTAGTGTTGTTGGCCATGGTTGACGAACTGGTCCTGCTCGAGACTCATCCTGGTGGCGTCGTGGCGCTGCGGCTCAATCGGCCTCCGATGAACCCACTCTCTCAGGCGTTGCTCACCGCAATCGGCGACGCCGCGGAGGAGCTGCACGGCGATCCGATGGTGAAGGCGGTCGTGGTGCTCGGCAGCGAGAAGGCACTCGCGGCGGGAGCCGACATCAAGGAGTTCGGCGATCAGGACGCAGCGCGCGTCATCGGTGCCACGTTCCGGCGAGCCTTCGACGGCTTGGCTGCGATCCCGCGGCCGGTGATCGCGGGAGTTCGTGGATTTGCGCTGGGCGGCGGGATGGAACTTGCGCTCGCATGTGATTTGCGGGTCGCGGCGGACACCGCCCGGTTCGGCCAGCCTGAGATCTTGCTCGGGATCATTCCGGGCGCGGGTGGGACGCAACGGCTCCCTCGGCTGATCGGTCCCGCACGCGCGAAAGAGCTGGTCTGGAGTGGGCGGATCGTCAAGGCCGACGAAGCGCTCGCGATCGGCCTGGTTGATCGGGTAGTGGCGGCCACCGAAGTAGAGGCGGCCGCACTGGCGTGGGCGACGGAGCTGGCATCCGGGGCCGTGGTCGCGATGGGCCTGGCCAAGCGCGCGATCGACGACGGTCTCGACGGCTCGCTCGATCGCGGGCTCGACGTGGAAGCCGCCGCGTTCGTGGAGGTGTTCGGTACCGAGGATGCGCAGACCGGCGTTGTGAGTTTCCTCGAACAGGGCCCGGGCAAAGCCGACTTCTCCGGCGCGTAATGCTCGTCAGGCGTCGCGTTCGGCGAGCACGCGCAGCCGGGACAAGTTCGCGGCCCAGATCCGCATCAAGACCGGTCGGCCCAACCGTTCTGCAGCCCCACCACCGAGGCGGGCGGGGAAGACGAGATCTTCCGTCCAGCAGAACTCGGTCAGGCCGCTCCCCGCGTGACGCAAGGTGAATCGACCGCGGCCGGTGACGATCCCGCGATGTTCGATTCCCATCACGGCGCCTGGTTCCCACTCGGTGACCCGCATCGTGTCGACCGTTGATAACGGTCCGACGCGCGTGAGGCAGTCGAACTCGGTGCCGACGCCGGCGCGCTGCTCGGTGCGGAACGTGATGGATTCGGCGTCGGCCATCCACTTGGTATGGGTCTCGATGTTCTCGACGGTTCGCCACACTGACGCCACTGGCGCGCCGATGGTCGTGCAGAGATGAATGTGCATGAGTCGCTCCTTTTCATTCGCCGCGCAGGAGGGCGGCGCCGTGGACCGGAACGACCGCGTTCGGGAACACCTCGGTGCCGAACTCGAAGCCGGCGATCACGCCGGTGCGCGGGATGACCTCGAGATGCCAATGCATCTCGAGGGTGGCCAGGTTCGGCGGCGCCGTGTGGAGCACCACGTTGTACGGCACGGCACCGAGCGCCACCTCGATGAGACGTAGCGCGTCGCCGAGGGCATCCGCGACGACGCGCACTTCCGCGTCGGTGGCTTCATCGAAGCGCGCCCGCGTGGATCGATGCGCGACCCGCACCAGGTACGACGACCAGGACGCAGGCGGACACCATGCGATCGCCGGACCGTCGACAACGACGAGGCCGTTGCGGCGGGCGTCGGCCATTTCGCGGGCCACGAGATCAGTGGTGAACCGCGCGGTCATGGCGGCAACGGCAGGGGTGAGGATGTCGGGTGCGACAACCTGCGCGTGGGGATGTTCGATCGATGCGCCCGCCCCACGGCCGTGGTTGATGAATGCCGAGACGTACGCCGCGCCGAATCCCAGGAGTGCACGCGAACGGTCGCGCACAGCGGTGAGCGCCTCGGCGGCGTGCTCGGGTGTGAGTCGGGCGAAGTCGGCGTCGTGGTCGGGGGAGAGGATCACCACCTCGTGGGTGCCGGTGGCGTCGGCGGGGCTGGGCGCGCCGCCGGACTCAACCACGTGGGGGTCGCCGACGATCGGGTAAAGGTTGGGAACGACCCGAACCTGCCAACCCGGGGTGTCGGGCGCACCGTCGCCGGTTCGGTACGTCTCCGGTGGGGTGCGCTCCTCGTGTCCGACGCAGAACGGGCAGGTCTCCGGACCGGTGCGCGCCGGCGATCCGGTCTGTGCGGTGTACGGGCGGGCCGCGCGTTCGGCCGCGATGATCACGGTTCGGTCAAGGATTGGATCGTGGCGGTACTCGGGCACGTCGGGCAGGCTAGGTCCCGATACGGTGAGCGCGGTGACGAGACGGTTGGTGATTCTGGGTGGTGGTCCCGCTGGCAATACTGCGGCCACAGTGGCAGCGACGTTGGGGGCGGAGGTCACGCTCGTCGAGCGAGACGTGATTGGTGGCGCCGCGCATTTGCTCGATTGTGTTCCGTCGAAGGCGATGATCGCTACGGGTGGCGAACTCGCGAATCTGCGCCGGGCGCACACGATGGGTTTGAAGGCCGCCGGTGAACTCGACGTGGTTGCCGTGCGTGAACGCGTACGCGGTATCGAAGAGCGGTTACGTCGATCGGTCAACGATCTGTTGGTGTCCCAAGGCGTACGAATCATTGCGGGCACCGGGCGATTCACCGACGCACACACGGTGGTGGTGACCACGGGGTCCGGCGTCGAGCAGATCACCGCCGACATCTTCCTGATTGCAACCGGTTCTCGTCCGCGCATTCCCGAGTGGGCGCCCGTGGACGGCGAACGAGTGCTGACGACGCGCGACTCTTACCCACCGCCCGAGATTCCGACACATCTGTGTGTGATCGGGTCTGGCGTGACCGGAGTGGAGTTCACGCACATGTTCTCCGCGCTCGGGAGCGAGGTGTCGTTGGTGGTGTCACGCCAACAGGTCTTGCCCCAGAAGGACCCCGAGGTGGCGGCGGTGCTCGAAGCGGAGTTCCTTTCGCGCGGGGTGCACTTGTTAAAGGGGGCGCGCGCGGAAGCGATGACGCGCACCGGCGATGCAGTGCGCGTGAACTGCAACGACGGTCGACGTGTCGACGCGAGTCATGTGGTTCTTGCGATCGGTTCGATTCCGAACACCGATGACCTGGGACTCGACGCCGCAGGGATCGCCATGGACGATGGCGGGTACATCACCATCAACCACAACTGCATCACCACCGCAGCGCATATTTACGCGGCGGGCGACGTATCCGGGAAGCTTCCACTCTCCTCCGTTGCCGCGATGCAGGGCCGCAAGATCGCTGAGCATCTGATGGGGCTGCACGCGCTCGAGCATCGTCACCTCGATTACGAGAAGGCGGCGTCCGCGATCTTCACCGAGCCCGAAGTGGCCGATGTGGGCCTCGCCGAAGCCGAGGCGTTCGCGTCGGGCCGCAAGATTCGGGTGACGAAGGTGCCGTTCTCCACCAATGCCCAGGCGTTGATCAAGGGCGACCCGCGCGGGTTCGTGAAGATCATCTCAGATCCGGCCACGGGCGTCGTGCTCGGTGGTTCGATCGTCGGGCGCAGCGCCGCCGAACTGATCTCCGTGATTGCGATCGCGGTGACCAACGATCTCCGAGTGGTCGACATCGTCGACTCGCTGCTCGTCCACCCGTCGATGGCCGAATCACTCGCAGAGGCCAGTAGCTAACGAGGGTGGCAGGAGTCCATGTTCGGTCGGACCTATACCCCGGTGTTCATTGTGCGCGTATCGCTTCCCCAGAGGGAATACGGACAATGAACACTCAAATCGCGAGTTCGCCGGTCATGACGGTGACGGCGTGGCCGGCGAGGAAGACGCGGTCACCGGCCAATCGGAGATGGAGGGTGCCGCCGCGGGCGGAGGCTTGGTAGGCGACGAGCTCGGTCTTCCCCAACTTCTCGCACCAGTAGGGCGTGAGCGCGCAGTGCACCGAGCCGGTGACCGAGTCCTCATCCACGCCGACACCGGGTCCGAAGACGCGCGACACGATGTCGACGCCCGGCCGATCCGACCGAGCGGTGAGCGAGGCACCGTCACAGATGGTGGCGAGCCGGGCGAGGTCCGGCGTGGCTTGTTCCACCTCCGCCGCGGTCGCGACTTCGACGATGAACCACTGGCGGTTGTCCAGCACCGCCACCGGATTCACACCGAGGGCCTCGATGAGCCCGGGCGGAGCCAGGGTTGCGCTCGGGGGCACGGCGGGGAAGTCCATCTCGATGCGTTGATCCGGCTGATCACCGACTCGCGTGCAGATCAAGGGACCCGACTGCGTGTGAAACGTGATCGGTCCCGTTGCGCGCCCCGACTCGAACAATGCGTGGGCGCTCGCGAGGGTGGCATGTCCACAGAGTGCGATCTCCACCGTGGGGGTGAACCAACGCAACCGGTACTCATGGTCGCCGGTCGCCACCACGAACGCGGTTTCCGCGAGCCCGAGCTCGAACGCCAGGGCCTGCATCCACGCGTCTTCGGCGGGCGCTTCGAGGAGGCAGATGGCCGCGGGGTTGCCGCGGAAGGGCGTATCGGTGAACGCGTCGACCCAGAATAATGGTGTGCTCATGGCTTCGAAGCTACGCGCCGGACCGAACGCGGACGGCGAGATTTACTCGATGACCATGAGCACGTCGGCCGCGCTCACGGTGTCACCTGCCGCGACTTTGATGTCCTTGACCGTTCCGCCCTGTTCGGCGTTGATGTGGTTCTCCATCTTCATCGCCTCGAGCACCAGGACCGACTGGCCCGACTCGACGGTGTCGCCCACGGCAACCGTCACCTTGACGATGGTGCCCTGCATCGGCGCGAGGATCGTGCCGTTGCCGCTCGCCCCACTCGACGCGGCGGACTTCGGCTTCGGTGCTTTGCGCGTGCCGCCGCCGGCCAAGGGTGCCGCGGTCAGCAGGCCGTCGGGCAGGAAGACCTTGACGTCGAACTTCTTGCCGTTCACTTCTACGGGCAGCACCTGCGAGCTCGGAGCGTCGGCGGGCGCGCTCGTGGTGCCGGCGTCCGACACCAAGCCCGAGAGGTCCACCTGCTCTTCGAGCCAGCGGGTGGAATGGGTGCCGGCGGCGAAGTCGGGATGAGAGAGGACCAGATTGTGCGCCGGGACCGTGGTGTGGATGCCCTGGACTCGCAGCTCTTGGAGGGCACGGAGCATCCGCTTCCGGGCGCGCTCGCGGTCGGGGGCCCATACGATGAGCTTGCCGACGAGGTTGTCGTAGTACTGCGAGACGGTGTCTCCGGCTTCGTAGCCGCCGTCCCAGCGCACTCCGGGGCCCGACGGGATTGCGAGTTCGGTCAGCGTGCCGGGCGACGGCAGAAATCCCTTGGCCGAGTTCTCGGCGTTGATGCGCACTTCGATCGCATGACCGCGCCGAATGACGTCGTCTTGGGTGAAGGACAACGGCTCGCCGGAGGCGATGCGGATTTGTTCGGCGACCAGGTCGAGTTGGGTGACCATTTCGGTGACGCAATGCTCCACCTGGAGCCGAGTGTTCATCTCCAGGAAGTAGAACTCGCCATCCTGGTAGAGCATCTCGATGGTTCCCGCGTTCGTGTAGCCGGTAGCGGTGGCCACCTGGCACGCCGCCGCGCCCATTGCCGAGCGGGTCTCCTCGCTGAGGCCCGCGGCGGGGGACTCTTCCACGAGCTTCTGGTGGCGGCGCTGCACCGAACAATCGCGCTCGCCGAGCCAGACCACATTGCCGTGCGTGTCGGCGAAGATCTGGATCTCGATGTGGCGCGGGTTGGTGAGGTACTTCTCGAGGTACGCCTCGTCCCGACCGAAGTAGGCGGTGGCTTCACGTTGGGCCGAGTCCAGCGCGGACTGTGCGCTCTTCGCGTCGTTGACGACCTTCATGCCCTTGCCGCCACCGCCGTATGCGGCCTTGATGGCCACGGGCCAACCGACCTTCTCGCCGAACGCGATCACATCGTCGACGCTGCCGATTTCCTCGAGTGTGCCGGGGACGCTTTCCACCCCGCCCTTGGCTGCGGCCTTTCGAGCCGAGATCTTGTCGCCCATGGATTCCATGGCCTCGGGCGGGGGCCCGATCCACGCCACGCCACGCGCGCCAACGGCCCGAGCGAAGTCGGCGTTCTCGGCGTAAAAGCCGTAGCCCGGATGGACGCCGTCGGCACTGCACCGCTCGATGATGTCGAGCATGGCGTCGGTGTTGAGGTAGCTCTCCGCGGCGGTCTGACCGCCGAGTGCGTAGGCCTCGTCGGCGTAGCGAACGTGGAGGGCGTCGCGGTCAAGCTCCGAATACACCGCAACTGTGGTGATACCGAGCTCGCGACACGTGCGCATGACTCGCACCGCGATCTCGCCACGGTTGGCGATCAGGATCTTCTGCAACACGGATATCTCCCGCAGGCCCGGTGATGGAACGCCGTATCCTACGGGCCGTGCCGATGCCTCTGGCCAGTCCGACCACGTTTACCGACGTCCGCTGGCTTCCGGAGGTGGATTCCACCAATCGGTACGTGATGGACGAGGCCCGAGCGGGGGCCGCCGCGGGGTTGGTGGTCGTCGCCGATCACCAAACCGCGGGGCGAGGGCGGCTGGGTCGCACGTGGGTCGCACCGCCAGGGGCGTCGCTCCTGGTGTCGGTGCTCCTGCGTCCGTTGATCGCGGTCGAACGGTGGCATGTGCTGGTGATGGCGGCGGGGTTGGCCATGGCCGAGGCGGTGCAGGCGACCACGGGGGTGGTTGCGGTACTGAAGTGGCCCAATGACCTACTCGTCGGCGACCGGAAGCTCGCCGGGATCCTCGCCGAGGCGTCGGGCGACGCACTCGTTGTGGGGATCGGCGTGAACATCGAGTGGTCCGAGGTGCCCGACGAGCTGGCGTCGATCGCCACGGCGTGCAACCTCGAGGGCGGTGCCGCGGCGACCCGTGCCGTGGTGCTCGACGAGTTCCTCGCTCGCTACTCCGCTCGGCTCCGTGACCTCGATGCCGCCCGAGTGGCCTACGAGGCGCGTCTGGTGACGGTGGGTCAGCGGGTACGGGTGGAGCAAACCGACGGAGTACTCATCGGTGTGGCTCGCGGCGTGGACGAACACGGCCATCTTCTGCTCGAACACGATGACGGAACGGTCGAACCCATCACCGTGGGCGACGTGGTCCATCTGCGTACCGAGTGACCGCGGCAAGCCGCAAAGAGGCCGCTTGTTTCAACCCTTCGACCGCGGCCGGATCTCTTCGAATCGAAAAGGGGAGATATCGGAGGTGACGCAGACTGACTCTGGGGAGGCGCGCGGTCTTTCCTTCGGTGAACGCGACGAGCGTGTCGTCGAGTCCTGTGATGGTTTCGGTCAATGGCGCTCCTTCCGAGGACGACGATATTCGAGGGGTCGGACCAGGGCGGGGAGCCCAACCCCAAGCGTCGCGAATGGCCTCGCAAGGCCCACGCTTGCAGGCGGAGCATCAAACCGCGTCACGGTGCGCCAAAGATGGCGGTGATTTTGTAGGCCAAGATCGCTTCGAGTTCGTCGCGTGACGCCGTGTCGATCAGGCCGGTTGCGAGCGCGGTCGATGATCAACGGATCACGGGTCCATATCCCGGGCGATGAGCGCGGTGAACGCTTCCGCCAGCTGAGCGGTGACGGGGCCGGGCGCGGCGGGTAGTGCGATGCCATTCACGTGCGCGATGCCTTGGACTTCGCGGGTGGTGGAGGAGAGGAAGGCTTCGTCCGCGGTCGCGAGTGCGCCGAGCGGAAGCGCGGTCTCGGTGGTCGCGATCTCGAGCACGGCCGCGAGTTCGAGCACCAGTGCGCGCGTCACGCCGAGGAGACAACCGCTGTCCGCCGGTGGAGTGAAGAGCGCGCGGTCGCGTACGAAAAACACATTGGAACCGGTGGCCTCGCAGAGCTCGTCACGCGTGTTCGCGAAGATGGCTTCACCTGCGCCATGTTCGTGCGCGTAGGCGAGGGCACGGACGTTCTCCGCATACGAGATGGTCTTGAGGCCTGCGGTTGCGCCGCGCTCATTCCGCAGCCATGGAACGCTGACGACGTCGGCAGTGGAGGGCCAGCGAGTGAGCGCGCTTGCCGCGATCACGACCGTGGGGTCAACTGCGGCACGCTCGGATCCGAGCGGAGCCGGACCGCCGGTGATGGTGATGCGCAGCCGTGCCTCGCGGAGACCGTTGGCGAGGATGACCGTGTCGGCTTGCTGGCGCAGGGTGGCGATCGAAGGCACCGAGAGCCCGAGGCCACTGGCGGAACGCTCCAACCGTTCGAGGTGACGAGTCCACGCAAACGGCACGCCGTCGTAGACCCGGAGTGTCTCGAAGACGCCATCACCGACGAGGAGGCCATGATCGAGGGGCGAGATGCGCAGGTCTGCCGCGTCGCCGTGGACTCCGTTGACGCACACCTTCATGAGACAGCTCCGTGGACTTGGGCCGGGGTGGACGCGCTCGCGGGTACCGGGGGTTCAACGCCCGCGAGTCGAAGGAGTCGGGCGGCTTTGAGTTCAGTTTCCGCCCATTCCGACGCGGGGTCGGAATCGATGGTGATGCCGGCTCCAACGCCAAAGGTCGTGGCGGCCGGCGTGCAAGTGAAAGTCCGAATTGCCACCGCGAGATCGGCGCGACCGCGATCCGCGTCGATCCAACCGAGTGCCCCGCAGTAGACGCCGCGCCGAACCGGTTCGAGATCCTCGATCGCTTGCATGACGCGTGGCTTGGGCGCGCCGGTGATCGATGCGGGTGGGAACGTGGCCTGCAGCAGCTCGCCGAGACCGACGTCGGCCCGGAGCTCACCGCGCACGGTGCTCACCAGATGCACGAGTCCCGGATGCGGCTCGATGCTGCACAGCTCAGGGACCGCGATCGAACCCGGCACGCACACGCGGCCGAGGTCGTTGCGGGCGAGGTCCACGATCATGACGTTCTCGGCGCGGTCCTTCTCGCTCGCCCGGAGGCGCGCCGCTCGCACCGCGGTGCCCTTGATGGGGCGCGTCTCCACCGCGCGCCCATCGATGCGCAGGAACCGTTCCGGAGACGCCGACACGATGGCCAGGCCGCGCCCATCGCGCCAGAACGTGCCGTACGGTGCAGGATTTCCCGACGCGACGGCACCGTGCAACGCGACCGGATCCACGACCGGCCCGGTGAGCTGGCGGGCAAGGTTCACCTGGTAGCAGTGGCCGGCGCGGATCAACGCCTGGATAATGCGCACACCGCGCTCGTACGCGAGCCGGTCGAGGCTCGTGGACCACGCCGCGCTGGGGGCCGGAGCCGCGACGGCTGCAGGAGCGTCGATCGCGCGGTCGAGCGCGGCCCGTGCCGGCCCGCTCCCGTGCCGCGTCAGCGTGCCGTCGACCGCCAGTTCCACACGCGCACCGAACCGGATGAAGGAGAGATCGGGCATGTCGGTGGGGGACACCGTGCGATTGGTCTCGACGCGCTCGACCCGTCGACCGAGGTCATAGCTTGCGAATCCCGCCCACCAGCCGTGGCGGAGCGCATTGAGCGCGGAGAACGGGTCGCGCTCATCGGGGGGATCACCAATCCGGCTCTCCAACTGCTCCTCGGCCCCGACGGCGAGTATGAGCCGGGTGCGGTCGCGCACGACCGCAGCCGGGAGCGTGGCCGGGAGTGCGGCGAGCACCGAGCTGAACGACATCAGGGCTGAGGCTACTGATCGAATCGCCGCTCGATGGCGGTGTTGTGCACCGAGATCGTCGGCGGTGACCGAGATGGGGAGGGAGTCACCACTACCATCGACGGGCCGTGGCACTGACCCCCGCCTCCTGGCGTGTCTTCCGGCGTCGATACCTGATCGCCTTTCCTTCTGCGCTCCTGCTCATGGTGGCGGGGATCGTTGGCCTGAACTTGAAAGTCGGCGACACGTTGGCCGGCACTACGAAGGTCAGTGTCGTCCTCCCCGACGGCCCGGCCGAGGGCGGCAACTACCTGATCATCGGTTCCGACTCCCGTGCGTTCGTGGAGAACGCGACCCAGGAGGGCGCGTTCGGTTCCAAGGCGGAACAGGGTGGTCAGCGAGCCGATGTGATGATGGTCCTGCACATCGATCCCCAGCAGAAGACGAATCTGCTGGTTTCGTTCCCGCGTGACTTGTTGGTGGAGATCCCGGGCCACGGTCGCGACCTGATCAATGCCGCCTTCAACGATGGCCCCCAACAGGTGATCGACGTCATGAAGGCCGACTTCGACATCAGCGTGAACCATTACGTGCAGGTGAACTTCCAAGCGTTCATCGGTGTGGTGGACGCGGTGGGGAAAATCCCGGTTTATTTCGATGGCCCGTCTCGCGACGCTTATTCGGGACTCTCGATCGGGTTCGCGGGGTGCACGGAACTCGACGGCAATAACGCTTTGGCCTACGTGCGGGCTCGTCACCTCGAGGTCCAGGATCCTCAGACCGAGCGCTGGACCGATGCGAGCCGTCGGGGTGACCTGGACCGGATCAACCGCCAGCAGGACTTCATTCGCAAACTCGCGTCGGCTGCATCGGCCAAGGCGGGCTCGAACCCCCTCGCCGCCATCGACATCGCGAACGCGGTGGTTCCGAAACTCACGGTCGACCAGCAGCTGAGCACAGACGACATCCTGCGCCTGGTCAAGACGTTCCGAAATGTGGATCCTTCTCAGCCCGGGGCGCTCGAGATGGTCACGTTGCCGGTGATTCCGTCGCCGTCGAATCCGAACCGCCTCGTGGCGAAGCAGCCCGAAGCCGACCAAGTCCTCGCTCGGCTCCGCGCGTTCGGAGCCGCGCCGGCGGCTCCGGCGAAGGTGCAACCCGCCGACGTGACGGTGCGCGTCCTCAACGGCAACAACAAGCTGAACGGTGAAGCCGGCCGCTCGCTTGCCGCGTTCCAGGAGCGGGCGTTCGGACCCGCGGCAACGAGTCCCATCGGCAATGTGTCGGCCACCGCGATCACGCAGATCCGGTACGCACCGAATGCGCTCGCCAAGGCCGAGCTGGTGGGTCGGTATCTCGGCGGGGTCGGGGCGCTCATCGAGGATCCCGCGTTGGCCGGGGCGGACGTTGCCGTGGTCATCGGTGCCGACTGGCGCCGTGTGCACAGCCCGGGCAAGACCGCGAAACCACTAGCGACGTCGAGCACCACCGCGGCCAAAGCCAGTGGTTCGAAGTCTTCGAACGGCGCCGCTTCCAAGCCGGTCGTACCCGGTGTCCCGGGCTGTTGATCCCCGAAATCTGGGTATTCCACGCTGACCGGTGGCACTTCTCGGGCATCTAGAATCTTCTGATGCCTACGCTCCTGGTCACCGGTGCTGCCGGGTTCATCGGTTCGAACTTTGTGCGGCATTGGGTGGAGGGCCACCCCAACGATGCGGTGGTCGCGGTCGACCTCCTGACGTACGCCGGAAATCGGCCGAATTTGGCGGATCTCGAGGACCGGATCACGTTCATTCATGCTGACATCGCCGATGGCCCGTTGATGCTCGCCGCGCTCCAGGACCACGCCGTCGACGTGATCGTGAACTTCGCGGCGGAGTCGCATAACAGCCTGGCGATTCTGGATCCGGGCCTGTTCATGCGGACCAACGCACTCGGGACCCAGGTTCTGTGTGATGCGGCCCGTCGAGCGGGGATCCAACGGTTCCACCACGTTTCCACCTGCGAGGTATACGGCGACCTGGCGCTGGACGACCCGGGTGCGTTTACCGAAGACTCCCCCTACCGCCCCCGCACGCCGTATAACGCGTCCAAGGCCGCGGCTGATCACATCGTGCGGGCGTATGCGGAGACCTTCGAGCTGCCGATCACCATCACGAACTGCTCGAACAATTACGGCCCCTTCCAATTCCCCGAGAAGGTGGTACCGCTGTTCACCACCCGCGCGCTCAACGACGAAGCGTTGCCGTTGTATGAGTCCACCGCGAACCAACGCGAGTGGCTCCACGTGATGGACCACTGCCGGGCTATCGAACTCGTCCTGGAGGCGGGCCGGCTGGGTGAGACCTACAACGTGGGCAGCGGGGTCGAGGCGAGCATCGCCGAGATCGCGGATCTGGTACTCGACGCGGCGGGCAAGCCGGAGTCGCTGAAGACGATCGTGCCCGATCGTCCCGGCCATGACCGCCGCTATCTGCTCGACAGTACGAAGCTGCGCAGTGAGCTCGGATGGGCCCCCACGATCGAGTTCGATGCCGGAATTCGAGCGACCGTCGCCTGGTACGCCGAGCACCGTGACTGGTGGGAACCCCTGAAGGATCGCGCACCGGTCGTGGAAGACGCATGGGCAAAACCGGAAACACGCAACCAATGAGAAACGAACGATGCGGAACCAACGGTGAGGACTGTCCATGAGTGATGTTGCGATTATCGGGGCCGGCTATGTGGGGCTCACGACCGCGGTGTGTTTGGCGCATCTTGGCCACCAAGTGGTGTGCGCCGATATCGACGCAGAGCGCGTCGAGCGCCTGAACAAGGGCGAGGTGCCGATCCTCGAAGATGGTCTGCCGGAGTTGCTGGCCGAAGGGTTGTCGTCGCGGCGACTGCGGTTCGTCCTGGGCGCCAAGAACGCCGCGAGCATTTCGGGATTCGTGTTCCTCTGCGTTCCTACTCCGCAGGCCGAAGACGGTTCGGCCGATCTTTCATTCGTCGACGCCGTGGCGCGTGAGATTGCGCCGGTGCTGCGTCCGGGGACTGTGGTCATCAACAAGTCGACCATGCCGGTCGGCTCCACTCGGATGGTGCAGCGGGTGCTGGCCGAGGCCGGTGCACCACCGGAAGATGTGATGGTCGCATCGAACCCGGAGTTCCTGCGCGAGGGCACGAGTATCCGGGACTTCCTGGAGCCGAACCGAGTGGTGATCGGTTGCACGGACGCGTCAGTCGCGGTCCGGGTTTCCGAGTTGTACAAGAACCTCAACGCGCCGATCCTGGTCACTGACCCCGCGTCAGCCGAGATGATCAAGTACGCGTCGAACGCATTCTTGGCCACGAAGATTTCGTTCGTCAACGCGATCGCGAATCTGTGTGAGGCGGTCGATGCGGATGTACGCGAGGTCGCGCTGGGCATGGGCTACGACCAGCGCATCGGCTTCGAGTTTCTGCATCCGGGGCCGGGCTATGGCGGCTCGTGCTTCCCGAAGGACACCCAAGCGTTGCTCTACGCGGCGCGCACTGCGGGCTACGACTTCTCGTTGCTCGAAGGCGTGGTGCGAGTCAACCAGGAACAGCACGAGCGCATGGTCACGAAACTGACCAACCTCGTGGGGGGAACCCTCCACGGTGTGACCATCGCGTGTTGGGGACTCACGTTCAAGGCGAACACCGATGACCTGCGGGACTCGCCCGCACTCGTGATTGTGCGCAGGCTGATCGAAGAAGGCGCGACGGTGCGTGCGTATGACCCCGCGGCCGGCGAAGGCGCCTCCGCGATGGTCCCTGGTCTCGAGGTGGTGGCCGACCCGTATGAGGTGTGCGATGGGGCGATGGCCCTCGCCGTCCTGACCGAGTGGGACGAGTTCCGCTGGATGGACTTCGACCGGGTGGCGGAAATGTTGCAGACTCCGACCGTGCTCGATACCCGGAACCTCCTCGACCCTGCCGCACTCCGCCGTCTCGGATATGTCTACGAGGGTGTGGGCCGCTCATGACCGACCATCCGCGGCGGCGCGGGACCGACGCGCCACGACGGCGGGCGGTGGTCACCGGCGCGGCCGGATTTCTCGGATCGCATCTCTCGGAGAAGTTGGTGGCGGAGGGCTGGGACGTCGTCGGCCTCGACAATCTCCTCACCGGGCGGATGGCAAACCTGGAGGGACTGCTCGGACGGGAAGAGTTCACGTTCGAGCACTACGACGTGACGAACTTTGTGCACGTGGCGGGCGGCGTGGACGCGGTCTTGCACTTCGCGAGTCCGGCCAGTCCGGTGGATTATCTCGAACACCCCATCAAGACGATGAAGGTGGGCTCGCTCGGCACCCACAACATGCTTGGCCTCGCGCTCGCGAAAGGCGCGCGGTTCTTCCTGGCGTCCACGAGCGAGGTCTACGGCGACCCATTGGTGCACCCGCAGACCGAGGACTACTGGGGTCACGTGAACCCGATCGGCCCCCGCGGCGTGTACGACGAAGCGAAGCGATTCGCGGAAGCGCTCACCCTCGCGTATCACCGCACGCATGATCTGGATGTCCGCATCATCCGCATCTTCAACACGTTCGGGCCTCGGCTCCGACCGCGTGATGGCCGAGTCGTTTCCAACTTTCTGGTCCAGGCGCTCCATGGCGAGCCGCTCACGGTCTACGGGGACGGCAAGCAGTCCCGATCGTTCTGTTACGTGGACGACGAGATCCGAGGTATCTACGCGTTGTTGAACTGCGACTACGTGGGTCCGGTGAATATCGGCAACCCGAACGAGTTCACAATCCTTGAACTCGCCGAGGCAGTGATCGACATCACCGGCTCGAGTTCGGAGATCGTGTTCGAAGACCTTCCGGTGGACGACCCCATGCAGCGCAAGCCCGACATCAGCCTCGCGAAGTCCCTGTTCTCCTGGGAACCCGAGGTGCAACTTCGGGAGGGACTCGAGCGCACGTTCGCGTGGTACCGCGCCGAGTTCGAGGCGCAGAATGGCTGAGGTCGATACCGGCCGCTTCCAGAAGTTGTCGGTCATCGTCCCGATCTTCAACGAGCGCAACACGGTGGTGGAGATCATGCGCCGCATGCGGGCCGTGGATCTGCCGATCGAGCGCGAGTTCATCCTCGTGGACGACGGCAGCTCGGACGGCACCCGTCAGGTCCTGGCCCAGCTGGGCGACAGCACTGCCAAAGTGGTGCTGCACCGGACGAATATGGGCAAAGGCGCGGCGATCCGCACCGCGCTCGAACACGTGACGGGAGACCTCGTGCTGATTCAGGACGCAGATCTCGAGTACGACCCGGAGGACTGGCCGAAGCTCCTGGCGCCGGTGTTTCGCGGTAAGGCCACGGTGGTCTACGGGTCCCGGTTTACCGGCGAACGCCGCAACATGCTCTACGTGCATTGGCTAGGCAACCGCATGCTCTCACTGGTGACCAACATCTTGTACAACACCACGCTCTCGGACATGGAGACGTGTTACAAGCTCTTCGACGCCCGCGTGCTCGACGGCATCACGATCCGATCGGACCGCTTCGATTTCGAACCGGAGATCACGGCCAAGATTCTCCGCAAAGGCATTCGGATCTACGAAGTACCGATCTCGTATACGGGGCGCGAGTTCCACGAGGGCAAGAAGATCACGTGGCGCGATGGCTTCGCGGCCCTGTACGCGTTGGTGAAGTTCCGCTTCGTCCGCTGATGGTCGCCGAGGGGTCTGCTGGCGTCCCGCCCAAGAAGACCACGCCCAAGAAGACCACGCCCGAACCGCCGGCGCCGGAGCCGGCGCAGTGGGCAGCGGTGGTGGTGAACTTCCGGTCGGGGTCGATGCTGACCGATTGTGTGGATGCCCTCATCGCCGATGGGAGCGCTGGCACACCCGAAATCGTGGTGGTCGACAACGGGTCCGAGGATGGTTCGGTCGATACCCTGCGCTCCCGTTACCCCGACGTCCCGGTGCTTCGCCCCGGTGCGAATCTCGGATACGCCCGCGCCGCCAACCTGGGAATCGCGGCCACCGTCGCGCCGATTGTGTCGGTGTTCAACCCGGATGCTTTCGTCGCGCCCGGGTCTGCAGGAGCGGTTCTCGACGCGTTTCGTTCTGACCTGGCGGTCGCAGTCGTGGGTCCGAAAATCACCAACCCCGACGGATCGGTGTACCCCTCGGCGCGGACCGCTCCCGGAGCGGGGGTCGCGGTCGGACACGCAGTCCTTGGTTCGGTGGCGCCCAGGAACCGTTTCACGGTTGCGTACCGGCAACTCGATGCCGATCCCTCGGCGTCTCGCGACGTCGACTGGGTGTCCGGCGCCGCGCTTTGGTTCCGCCGAACCGCACTCGATGCGGTGGGCGGGTGGGACGAACGTTTTTTCTTCTTCTTCGAGGATGTAGATGTGTGTCGGTCGATCGGGGCGAGCGGCGGCCGTATCCGCTACGAACCGGCGGCTGAGGTGGTCCACGTGGTGGGCACCAGCCGTGCTGCGAGGCCTGCCCATTCGATTGGGTTGCATCATCGGGCTGCGTTCCGGTACGCGGAGAAGTGGTGGACCGGGCCGAAGCGAGCGGCGCTTCCGATGGCGGCTGGATTCTTGGCAGTGCGGGCCGGCGTTGGGGCGGGGTTCGCCGTCGTGCGGGCTCGGCGGTTGCGTCACGGATCGGATTCACCGCCGGGGCGTCCCTGATTTTCGGTCGCCAGCGGGTAACCTGACGCTTGCCATGGCCAAACCAAAGCCCAGTAAGTACAGCCGCGCCCGGATCCGATCCAAGGTGCGCAAGCCCAAACGTGCCGGCGCATCACGGGGCTGGATGATCGCCACGCTCGCTATCGCCGCGGTCGGCGTCCTGCTGATCGTGTTGAGCTACCAAGATCGCCAGGACCTCCAGCAGGTTGCGCCCAAGCTGGGCGACCATTTCCACGCCTATCTCGGTGTGAACCTGTGTGGCAAATGGGAGCCTGCGGTTCCGGCATTCGAAGGCCGCGATGGAAGCAACGATCCGAACGCGACCCCCCGGGCCGGGATTCATTCGCATGCCGACTTCTTGATCCACGACCACCCGTTCGCGAGTGACGAGGCGGGCAAGAAGGCCACTCTTGGTAAGTACCTCTCCTACGCGCAGTCCGAGGTATCTGATACTTCGCTCAAGCTCTGGAGCCAGTGGGCACCGGGCGCTTCGTACCGCAACGGCCAGAAATGCCCGGGGGCGAAGGTCGGGAGCGAGATGCAGTGGAAGGTCGGCGTGGTCGGCAAGCCCTGGCCCACGAAGTCGCGCACCGGCAACCCGGCCGATTATCACATGAAGAACGGCGACATCATCGCGATCTACTTCGTGCCCAAGGGCGACAAGCTCGAGCAGCCGCCGGGCTCCGACGAGGCCCTCCAGAGCATTAGTGACTTGCAAGGCCAGTCGGCGCTCCCGAGTTCGAGCACCACAGCATCATCGCCATCAGCGACACCCGCGAGCGATGCCTCGAGTACGACGGTTCCGGCGGCCACGGAGTCGCCCTCAACGAGTGTCAGCAGCAGCCCGGCAGGCAGTACCAGCTCGTCCAAGCCGTGAAAGCGGTCGTCCTGGTCGGTGGCGCGGGTACCCGCTTACGGCCACTGACCTTTACGACGCCCAAGCCACTGCTCCCCATCGTCAATGTCGCGTTTCTCGAGCGCCAACTTCAGTGGCTCGGCTCATTCGGAGTCGATGAAGCCGTACTCTCGCTGGGGTATCTCCCCGACGCGTTCAAGCAGCATTTTGCCGACGAGCGCTTCGGCGACGTGAAACTTCGCTTCGTAGTGGAGCATGAGCCGCTCGGTACCGCCGGCGGTATTCGCTTTGCCGCCGAAGGCATCAACGAGCGGGTGCTCGTGTGCAATGGCGACGTCCTCACCGACCTCGATCTCGATGAGTTCGTCGCGTTCCACGAATCACGCGGCGCCGAAGCCACGATCTCGTTGGCGCGGGTGGACGACCCGTCCGCGTTCGGCGTGGTGCCCACCCGTGACGACGGCGAGGTGATCGCGTTCGTGGAGAAGCCACCACGCGAACAGGCGCCGACGAACTGGATCAACGCCGGGACGTACGTCTTGGAGCCATCCGTCCTGGCATCGATTCCGCCGCGGCTGAATGTCTCGATCGAGCGTGAAATCTTCCCGCGGATGTTGGAACGTCCGGGTCGGCTCTACGCGATGCGGTCAAAGGGCTATTGGCTCGACATTGGCACCCCGGAGAAGTATCTCGAGGCTCACCGGGACGTCCTGGCGGGGCGGGTCGGCTACCCACCATCGCCGGGAGCGACCGAACTCCGCGCCGGCGTGTGGACCGAAGCGGGGGCGTTCATCGACCCAACGGCTGAAATCGTCGGGCCATCCCTCGTGGGTGCGGGCGCTCGGGTCGAAGCCGGAGCTCGCGTGGTCGCCACGGTTCTTGGTGCGGGTGCGGTCCTCGGTGCGGGCGCTGCGATCACGAACAGCGTGGTGTTTGCCGGGGTCCAGGTTCCGGCGGGCGCAGATATCAATGCAACGGTGCTGGGCGCAGAGGCTCGGCTCGAGGTTACGGGGGCGCAGTGAAAGCGTTGATCACCGGCGGGGCAGGGTTCATCGGATCGACGTTGGCCGATCGGTTATTGGCCGATGGTTGGTCGGTCGATGTGGCCGACGATCTCTCGAGCGGATCGCTGGCGAATCTCGCCGGTGCGCGCGCCGTGGGGGATCGACGGTTTTCGTTTCACCGAATCGACATTCGCAACGCCGCGGTGTCGGACCTCATCGAATCCCGGAAGCCCGATGTGGTGTTTCACCTGGCTGCGCAAGCCGACGTACGCGTCTCGGTCGCGCGGCCGCAGTTTGATGCCGAGGTGAACATCATTGGCACGCTCAACGTCTGCCAAGGCGCGATCGCCGCTGGCGCCCGCAAAGTGGTGTTCGCGAGTTCCGGTGGCACTATCTACGGAACGCCCGAGCAGATCCCCACCCCGGAGACCCACCCGCAGCGGCCTGAGTCACCGTACGGCGTCGCGAAGAAGGCGGGCGGGGATTACCTCTTCTATTACCAACAGATCCACGGTTTGGAGTTCGCGGCGACCGCGTTCGCGAACGTGTACGGGCCCCGCCAGGACCCACACGGTGAAGCGGGAGTGGTCGCGATTTTCACGGGCCTCTTCCTCGATCGGAAACGCCCCACGATCTTTGGCGACGGCGAGCAGACTCGCGACTTCGTGTTCGTCGACGATGTGGTCGATGCGTTGGCGCGGGCGGGTGAGCGCGGCAACGGCATCATCAATATCGGGACCGGGGTCGAGACCAGCGTGAACGAGCTCTACGCCTCGATGGCGCGGGCCACCAAGTCGGCGCACGAGCCGAGCTATGCGCCCGCCCGTGTGGGTGAGCTGGCCCGCTCCGCGCTCGATGTGCGCCGCGCCGAAACCGAGCTCGGATGGAAACCGTTCACCTCGCTCGACGAAGGTGTGTCGCGCACGCTCGATTGGTTCCGCGAGCGTCGGGGTTAGCAGTTCGGATTCGTGCAGGAGTTATCGACGCTCGCGTAGTTGATCGAGCGGGATCGGCGGTCTCACGCGACCCACGTACGCAGGGTCGGGGTGGCCCACGACCACCAGCGCGTGCGGGAGCCACGCCGGGGGAAGCCGGAGGGCGTCACGGGCGGCTTCCGGACAGAAGATTGGTGCCGCCACCCAGCACGACGCGAGCGCCGTGGCCGCCGCCGCCAGCATGAGGTTCTCCATGGCCGCGCCGAGCGAGAGCAACGCCATTCCCCATTCGGCTCGCTGCCGGGTCTCGTCGGGATATCGGTCGAGTCCGTCCCACGTGAGGCACCCGAGGATCAGTGCGGGCGCGCTCGTGATCGTGAGATGCGATTTCGCGACGAGTTCATCGATGCGGGTCGGACTCACATCATCGCAGGCAAGATCGCTGCGCCACCGGGTGCCCATGCCGTGCGCGAGGTCGGCTTTGCCATTGGTGGTGTCCACCACCACGAACCGCCACGGTCGCGAGTGGTGCGGTGCCGGCGCGCTGCATGCGGCCTCCACGAGGGCGTCGAGCAGTATGCGCGACACCGGCTCACCGGTGAACGATCGGATCGATCGCCGCGCTTCGATGAATGCCGGAACGGTGTGCTTCATGGCTACCGGAAGAGGTCGTCTTCGGAGGCGCGAACGAGTTCTCGAACCGACCCATCACGAAACCATGAGGCCTCGAGTCCCCGGACGATCGCAACGGGGATACCCGAGGCTTTTCCCATCACGAGTTCGGCCGCGGATGCGATCTCATCAGCGATGGCCACTTCGGTGACGCGCAACTCCTGACCGCGGTCGTCGATCCCGCCGCGCAGATCAACGACCGCCGCGATTCCCGCGACTCCGATGGCCACATCGGTGAGGCCATTCCTCCAGGCTCGCCCAAAGGTGTCGGAGATCACGACGCCCACCTCGACGCCGCCTTCGGAACCGGTGGCCGCGATGATCGCGTTGCGAATCCGATGAGCGGACCGATCGCCATCGAGCGGGAGGAGTGCGGCCACTCCGGCATCAACGTTCGAGAGGTCGACGCCGGCGTTGGCGCACACGAACCCGTGACGGGTTTCGGTGATGACGAGATCGCCGCGTCGGCGCAGAACCCGGACGGTCTCCGACGCGATGATCTCTGCGCGCGCCTCGAAATCGTCGTGGTCAAGTGGTACCAGGCGATGTTCGGCTTTCGACACGATTTTCTGGGTGACGACCAGGCAGTCTCCGGTGGCCAGCGGCGTGTTCTGGGCGCCGGCGGCGGCGAGCACGATGGGACCGATCGCGTCGCCGGGGTGAATCTCGCCGATGCCGTCAATCGGAATGATGGAAAGCGCCGTCATCAGGCGACGGCGTCGAGCGTGTGTTGGGCCAGCGCGGCCGCAATGCGCGCATCGCGCATCAGGGTGTCGGCCACCACTGCCTGCACGCCCTCGGCCTCTACCTCGGCCGCCCGATGCACGTCGCCGGCATCAATCACCAGAGTTCCGCAGAACGGCGCATAAGCGCGAGCGATGCCAACACAGCTGACCTCAATCCCCAGTGGGCCCATGAGGCGATCGGCGGGACCTTTCACGGGCGAACCCGCGATGATCGGGCTCACACCCACCACGCGGTCTCGGCGGCGAACGAGCGCATCTCGCACGCCGGGGACGGCCAGGATCGGACCGATGGAGATTACGGGATTGGATGGGCAGATCAAGATGGTCTCAGCGGTATCGATCGCCGCCAATACTCCGGGAGCGGGCTTCGCCGTGTTGGCCCCGGCGAACTCAACTGATACCACCGGCGGAAGGGTTCGCTCGCGTACGAACCACTCCTGCATAGCCAAGACCTCGACGGATCCATCGGGTCGGCGCACGGTCACGCGGGTCGCGACCCGGTCATCGCTCATGGGCAGCAGGCGAGGGACGACTCCCCATGCCTTGGTGATCTCGACCGTGACTTGGCTGAGGGTGGCACCCTCAGCCAAGCGCCGAGTTCGAAAGAGATGGGTAGCCAAGTCTCGATCGCCGAGACGGAACCAGGTGTCGTCGCCATAGCGATCGAGTGATTCGATCACGTTGAATGTCTCGCCGTCGAGGCCCCACCCTTGCTCGGGGTGTTCCGCGCCCGCCAGCGTGTAGGTCACGGTGTCGAGATCTGGAGAGACCGCGAGACCGTGGAAGCGGTCATCGTCGGCGGTGTTGACGACCACGGTGACGGTGGCCGGGTCGACCACGCGTACCAGTCCGCGTAAAAACCTTGCGGCTCCAACCCCTCCGGCGAGTGCAACAACCATCGGTGCAGCGTAGGGGCCGGAAACCACAACGACCCCCTCCGAAGAGGGGGTCGTTGTGGTTTCCGGCCGACGCGGCGACGCGGCGACGGGGGGGGGGTGATTAGTTGGTGGACTGGCCGCGCAGTGCCGCAACGCGGGTCTTGCCGACTTCGACGGCCTTCGCGAGATGCTCGGGAATGGCCTGCACGGGAGCCGTGACCGAGACGCCCTTGAGCTGCTCGATGACCGGCTCGACCCGGGACTTCACGTCGCCGATGACCGGCTCGACCCACTGGCGGGGGTCAAGCGTTTTGATCGTGGCGGTCGCGTTCTCGAGGGTCGCGCCGGCCGTGCCGGTGACCCCAGTGACGGCGGTGCGGATTGCCTCGGACTGGCTTCCCACGATGCCCTGGGCGTCCTTGGCGAAGGTGGTGATGCGCTGGCTCGCTTCACGGCGGCGGACCTGGGCTTGCTGGAAGCCGAGGACGCCGGCGCCAACTGCGATGTACGCGGCGTCGGCGGCGGTCTTGCGAAGGTCGAGTTCCATGAGGCTCTCCTACTGAAGTTTTGGTTTGAACGGATCAGGCGTTCGGCGCTGGTGTTCGGGCGCCGTGCTCGCACTGTACAGCAGAGTGCTAACTCCAGCAAGCATTGGGGAGCCCTCGTGACGACAGTCACCCCGGTGGCGCAGCTCGTGATGGGCGCTCCGCACCCCGGTCAGGGCAGGCCGTTAGGCTCGTGGCCGCCCATGGATGCCGAGGAGCTGTCCGCGGACGCGGAAACGACAGAGCGTGCGGCACCGATCCCTTCGGTGGTGGCCGTGGTCGTGGCCCGAGGTGCGGCACCACACCTCGAGGAGTGCCTCGCAGGGTTCCGGGATATGGACTATCCCGACCTCACGGTGTTGGTGGTGGCCGAGACCGATGAGGATCTGCGCCTGCGGGTCGCCGCGGTGATGCCGTCGGCGTTCGTGCGCTCGGTAGCGATCAAAGGCCGGGCCGCGGGAGCCAACGAGGCGATCGAAACTGTCGCCGGCGCGCCATTCTTGCTGTTTTGCCATGACGATGTGGTGTGCGAACCCACAGCCCTGCGCGTGCTAGTCGAAGAGGCGTATCGCTCGAATGCCGCGATCGTGGGCCCCAAGGTGGTCGACGTGGCGCGCCCTGAAATCTTGCGCGAGGTTGGCTGGTCCATTGATCGCTTCGCGGTTCCGCACTCTGATCTTGAGCGCGACGAACTCGACCAGGAGCAGCACGACGGTGTGCGCGACGTCTTTTTCGTGAGCGACACCTGCATGCTGGTGCGGGCCGATCTGTTCACCGAACTCGGCGGCTTCGACCCGGCAGCTGACCCCGGCGCAGCTGAGCTCGATTTATGTTGGCGGGCCCGGCTGGCAGGGGCTCGAGTCCTGATCGCGCCTGACGCGCGGGTCGGGCACTATGAGGACGATCCCGTTGGAGATCGAGACCGCACCCTGGAACAGCGGCATCGTGTGCGCGCGCTCCTGGTGTCCACCTCCACCGCCCGATTGCTGTGGATCGCGCCGGTCGCGTTTCTGATGCACTTGGTAGAGGCAATCATCTTCTTGGCCCGTCGCCGACGGGATCGGGCGGCGATTCTGCTCGGAGCCTGGACGTGGAACCTGAGACACCTCGGGGGATTGCGGATTGCTCGTCGGCGCGCCCAAGCGGCCCGGACGGTTCCCGACCGAGAGATCTATTCGCTCCAGTTCCGCGGTAGCGCTCGCGTCACCGGCTTTCTGTCGCGTTCGCTGCACGCCGAAGATCGGGTGCGGGTTATCTCGCAGCGGGGCCGACTGGCAGCAGATTCGGCGGCCACTCGGTTCCATAGTCTGAGAGGGCTCGCGCTGCTCGCGGTCGCGGGCATGGCGGTCATCGGAGCGCGCGATCTGCTCATGGGGCGCCTTGCGATAGTGGGCCAGATCACTTCGTGGCCCGGTGTGAACGAGCTGTGGCGCTCGTTTACTTCCGCGTGGCGATTCGCCGATTTGGGGTCGCAAGCTCCGGCGCCGCCGTTGTTCGCGTTGGTCGGCGCGATCCGCGTCGTGGTGTTGGGTGCGGGCGGCCTCGGACGCGGACTTCTGGTGGTGGGCGCAATCCCGGTCGCGATGATCGGTGCGCAACGGTTAGGCCGACGCATCGCCGGATCGGGCTGGCCGGGGGCGATGGCCGCCGCGGTGTACGGCATCGTCCCGCTCCCTCGCAACGCGATCGAGGCCGGCCGGATTGGTCCGCTGATGTTCTATGTGGCTGCTCCGTTTGTGCTGCTCGGTGTGGCGCAGCTGAGTGGTTGGTTGCCCCATCGGTGGCCTCGGCGTCGTATTGCGGTACTCGCAGCTCTGGGCGTGGCGGTCGCCGCCGCATGGTGGCCACTGGCGATCGCGTTTCCCTTCGTGGTGCTGGTCGGAGCGGTGATCGCAGCACCATGGACGGGCGACACGTTGGCTGGCATCCGGCTCGCCGTTCGCGCCGCCGCGGTGACCACCGGACTGGGGCTCCTCGTCCTATTTCCGTGGCCGATAGCGTTCCTGGACGGCGGCGATCGCACCGGCGCGCTCGGCATCGTCTTCGAGCCCACCGGATCCTTTGGTGACCTGCTGCGATTCCTCACCGGATCGAACGGCGGAAGTATTGGGACCTGGGCGTTTGTTGCCGTCGGCGTGGTGGTGGCGTTCGTGGCGTCGGGCAATCGCGGCGTCTGGACGGCGCGGCTCTGGGGAATGGCCCTGGTCTCGTGGTGCCTCGCCGCGTTTCCCATGTGGGTCGGGACCCCCAGCCCAGCGGTCGACGGCGTTCTTGTGCCGGCCGCCTTGGCAATGGCGATGCTGGCCGGTATCGGTGTAGCGGCCTTCCTCGGCGAGATTCGACGCCAGGGACTCGGTTGGCCTCAAGTGGTGTCGGTCCTTGGAGCCGTCGGTCTCGTGGTTGCGACCTTTGCGTTCGTCGGTGACACCGTTGGCGGCCGCTGGCACCAGCCAACGAAGGACTGGAACGAAACGCTCTCGTGGATGAGTTCCCAACGCGATGAAGGAGAGTTTCGGGTCTTGTGGATCGGCGCGCCGAACGTGGTTCCCGGCGATATCCATCGGTCTGGTCGCGATGGGTTTGCCCTGACCAACAACGGCCCCGGCGATCTCCGCGACGCGTTGCCCCCACCGGGCGGCGCAGGTTTCGAAGCGGCGGCTGATGCGGTCGCTCGCCTCCGAACCCGCAGCACTGTCCGATTCGGTGGCCTGGTCGGGAGGATGGCCGTTCGATACATCGCAGTGCCGACCCGGGTGGATCCTGGACCAGCGGTCGGATCGGTGCTTGATCGCACGGGATCGGAAGCGGCGCTGGCGGTGGCGCTCGCCGATCAACTCGATCTCCGCGAAATCGATGCGGCCCCCGGCCTGCGGCTCTTCGAGAACGCGGAGTGGATTCCCGGGCAGGCGGTCATGCCGGTGAAGGCCACCGTGGCGGGCCAACGGTCGAAGCCGGTCTCTGGGATCGGCGCACGCTCGACCCCTGCGGGCACCGTGTTGTGGTCCCAGCAGTTCTCGGGTGCGTGGGAGGCGCACGGCACGCGGGGCGACCTTCGCCATGCCAGGGTGGAGTGGGCGAATGCCTTCGCATCGCCGGGTGGCCCGGTCGTGGTGACGTTCGCTCACCAGTGGTGGCGCTGGCCGCTGGTGTTGATTGAGCTGGCGATCGTGCTCGTGCTGGCTCGCCAAGCGCTCCGCCGTGGTCGCGGTGCTCGACGCCGGCGGCGTGGTCAGGGCGAGTCGGGCGTGAGCGAGTCGAGGTCGGTCGTCGAGCACGAGGTCTCGTCATGATCGGCGCACGCCGCGCGGCGTTGGTCGTCGGGATCGCGGCAGTGTTGGTGGTGGCGGCCGTGGTCACGGACCAGCAGCGCGACCGCGGCGCGGCGATCGCAAGCGGCCCACGGCTTCCGAACGCGGGTCAGGGGGCGGCGGCCTGGTTCTGCGCGGAGGGCACGAGTTCACCGAATGGCCGCGCCGACGAGGAGATCGAGATCGGCAACGTGGACACGCGCGCGGCTCATGCGATCGTGACGGTCTTCGGTGGCAGCGACGTTGCGCCGATCCACCGGAAATATGCCGTGCCATCCGGTCGGGTCGTTCGGGTCCGCGTCGCGGATCTTGTCGCGGTGCCCGAGCCGGGAGTGTTGGTGGAGGTGAGCGGCGGACGCACGGTGGTGGAACATCGCGTTTCACGTGGTGACGACGTTGCTCTCGGACCCTGTGCGCGAGAACCCGCGTCGACCACGCGCTTTGCGGCTGGGACCACCAGTAAGGGCGCCGAGCTCTGGTTGGCTCTTTTCAATCCCTTCCCCGATGACGCGATTGTGGATGTGCGTGCAACCACGGGGTCCGGGATCCGTGCACCGGGATCTCTGCAGGGTCTGGTGGTGCCCCGATTCTCTCGGCTCAGCGTCCCGATGCACGATCGCGTGCCCCGGGTCGATCTGGTCGCAACCGAAGTCACTACCCGGCGCGGGCGCGTCATCGCGGAGCAGTCGCTTGCCCTGGACGGTTCCGATGGCCGTCGGGGTCTTGGGTTGACCCTGGGTGCGGAAGCCGCTCGCCGTTGGTGGTTCCCGATCGGACTGACCGGGTCGGGGCATGGCGAACGATTGGTGATCTCGAACTCTTCGACGCACGCGACGCGTGTCACGGTGAAGTTCGCACTCGACGCGGCCGCGGCGATCGAACCGCAGTCGTTGGTGCTGCCCGGGACCTCGGTCATCAGCGTCGATCTCTCCCGGGTCCCGCCCGATATCGGGTTCTCCTTGGTGGTGGCTGCGGCAGATCCAATCGTTGCGGAGATGGTGGGTTCGAGCGCCGCCCCGCAGGCGGCCGATGTCCGGGGCATCGCCGCCGACCTCGGTCTCACCGGCGGGGCACGGGAATGGGCCGTCGTCCCGAGCCGGCTCGCATCAGGATCTGACGACACGATCTCGGTGGTCTCAACCGACGGTCACGCGCATCGAGTTCAGATCTCACGCGCTACCGATGCCGGCCGCCGCGTGATTGCTCGGGTCAAAGTCCCGGCTACCGGTCGCGTGTCGGTGAACCTCAGCGGCGCTGCCCTCGGGGCACTCGGGGTGAACGTGGCGCTACTGGTACATGCCGACGGCCCGGTGGTGGTCGAGCGAGAATCAACCCGTCCGGGCCTGACGCGGTCCCACGCGGTGCGCGGCTCACCCAAGGGCTGACCTAGTGCTGTGTCAGGCAACGTTTGCGCGTTTCACGATTTCGCGGAGTGCGCGGTCGTGGGCGTTGCGGTTCCGCCAGGCGATGTAGCGGCGGATCATGCGGGACTGCTCGTGGTGT
>JBKJIQ010000011.1:0-109362 GCA_046598395.1 Acidimicrobiia bacterium | reverse complement strand
GATCGCGCAGCCGACCGAACCGCTGCGACACGGTCAACGGTGCCCACGGCTTCGTACTGTTCGGCTCGTACGAGAACACGTAAGCGTCAACGGCGAGAGCCACGCCGCACTCGCGTGCCCGCGTGGCCGCGCGCTCGTGGTGTTGACGAAGCATCGCCACCGTGGCCGCGTCGATCGCGATGCGACGCGCCCGATTCGTCTTCGTGTCCTTCTCGACATTGCCGTCGTCACCGCGCACGACGCTCCGGTCGATGACGAGCGCTCCACGGTCAAAGTCGATCGCTGCCCATCGCAGTCCGCAGAGTTCGCCACGACGCGCGCCGGTCGCGGCGGCAACGCGCAGGAACATCGCGAAATTCGGATCATCGGCCTCCGCGGCGTCGAGCAGACGCTGTACGTCGTCCGGGGTCGGCGGGGTCGGCTCCCGCCGCTGCAGCTTCGGAGGGGACGCGTGTGCAGCCGGGTTGGTTCCGATCGAACCCCACCGCAGCCCCTGCTCGAGCGCGCGCCGCACGATGTTGTGAACGCGCCGAACTGTGCGCGGTGAGAGAGGCTTGCCGTTCGCTCCTCCGCCTTGACGAAGCTCGGCGTAATAGCGATCCAGCTTCGCGACCGTCAGGCGCCGGAGCGGGACGCGGCCGATGCGGTCACGCACATAGAGGTCGGTGAACCATCGCGTCGTCTGGACCGTTGAGGGAGAGAGATCGGGTTTCGCAAGCTCGAACCACGATTCGATCAGCTCGGAGACCGTCGCGTTCGAGGTGCCGGAGTGTTCGCCGACACCCGCTTCGACCAGCATCCGGGCGAGGACTTCCTCCGCCTGCTTCTTGGTGCCGCGCACGTTGCGAGAGACCTGGCGCCGCTTGCCCGTAATGGGATCACGTCCAGCGTCGACCAGCACCTGCCAGGAAGGACCGCGCTTGCGGAGATGCCCCCGCATGGCCTGGGAGCGTAATCCGTTGCCAATCGGTTGCCAATGGCGCCCGGTCAGGCGGCCGGTTCGCAGTTCTAAGCCTCTGACCAGGACTTACGGAGTGGAGGTGATGGGACTTGAACCCACGACTTCTACGTTGCGAACGTAGCGCTCTACCGGGCTGAGCTACACCCCCGAAGGAACTGCGAGGGTAGCAAACACCGGTCCGGGGTCACGAGAGCAACGCAGATCAGTCGGCGTTCTCCGGAGGGACCGGTGCTTGGCACGGACCGCCGTCGCACACGTCGGTGACCGATCCGTGCGGCTGCCAGAACGCACTCTTCAGCTCGCGAACACGGGGAATGTTCGGCGTGTCGTCGTGCGGGTCGTGTCCGGCACGCGGCGGCAGATTCTCCGCCGGTGACGACGGCGAGCCGGTGTCCCAGAGCCAGTACGACGAGCCGGGAAACGGATACCGGCGAATCGGATCGAGGAAAGCGTCGGGATGACGATCCACGATCCGGCCACGCGCGGCGATGGGAACGTGCGCGTCGGCTTCCAACGTCGCGGCCTCGACGCGCAGACTGAACTCGCTGACCTGATGGTCACCGACCGCGCCGATCAGCAACACGCGATGCCTCGGCGTGTGCGGCAACGGATGCTCGGTGATGTGGTTCGCGTAGCCGTCGGTCTCGCCCCGGTCCCAGAGCAGCTGCGCGATCTCGAGCCCGATGACGCGGTCGTACCGCTTCGGATACGACGGTCGCATCACGCCGAGGTAGTCGTCGAAGTCCACGCTGCGGTCGAGCAGGATCGAATAGTTCATCCCCGCTTCCGCGAGCACAGACCGCGTGAAATCCTGCGCCACGGCCGTGAGCGCGCCACCGAGAATCGCGCCCTGGCTGTTGCCGTCGTAATAGAGATGACGCCGGTCGATTGCGGGTTGGCCGTTCACTTGGAACGCGGCGTTGGCGGAGAACCCGTCGGGGTGCACCATCACGCGTCCGAGGTACAGGAACGCCAGCAGACCCTGCTGCAACCGGTCCGACAGCGACGGGAACTTCGACAGGTCCTGGAGGATCCCCGCCGCATTCCCGATGTCTTCCTCGGCCATGCCGGACCAGTCCGTCGCGCAGTAGGCGATGTTGTGATCAACGGCCATGCGCTTGGTGAGACTGCCGTTCACCTCGGACCGATCCCCGAGCAGCCCATGCCCGTACAGCGCGAGCCGCGCCGGACCGGGAAGCGCAGTCTTGGGCAGATTGCAGATGTACTTCGCCACGAACGTCCCGCGCTGGCGCTGGGGCACGCCGCGCGCGTCGAGCACGAGCCGGCCGCCAGGGGCACCGCCATCGGTGAGGTACAACGGCATCGAGACGGTGCCTTCGATCCGGCGCGCGAAGAACTCGTTGAGATTGTCGGTGACCGTGTCCACCGTGAACTGCGGCGCGGACCTGCCGAGCGCACCAAACGCGTCGTCACGGATGGCGATCAACCGGCCGGTGAGGCTCTCGGTGCTGGCGACGGTGAAGTCCCACGCGAGTTGCAGGCTCCCCCGCTTCACGTCGGCGCGCTTCAGGTCCGCAAAGATCTGCTCCATCGCCGGGCGGCGAGCTTCGAACGTGCGGTCCGTCGTCCGTTGCCCGTCGCGATACGCGGCGAACGCATTTGACGGCGCGATCTTGTGACCCCGCGCGTCACGCAGCTTGCGCATTCCAACGACGATGCGATGACCGTCGCGGAAGTTGCGCGCCGGGTGGAGCATCAACAGCGGCTGCTCGCCGGAATCGGCTTGCGCGTCGAGCTCCGCCCAGAACGGGACGCGCTTGCCGGTCGTGGCGTCGAGGACAACGATGTGCGCGTCGGCGTCGAGCGACTCGGACGGATCTGCGATCGTCGGGATCCGTGACCGCCGCACGTCCACGCCCTTGATCTCGGCCAAGATCGTTGAGCCCGGGCTCCACCCGTCCGCGCGGTTTTGGTCGGTGACGTCGACGTGCACTCCGGCCACATTCGCGGGCATCGAGTCCGAGGAAATCGCCAGGCGCCGGCCGGTCTCCGTCGACGGGTCGGCCACGGTGAAGTGGTCGTTCGGGAGCGGGAGCAGACACTGTCCGCCGATCGGATCACAGCGCGATTCGGTGGCGGGATCAACGCCAACCGCACCCAGGCTGACCGGCGAACGGCCCGCCGAGCGGAGCGTCTCGACGCGTCGTGCGGCTCCGGCCGGGACCACCACACCAGCGCAGGCGATGGCCGCGATCGCCAGACCGATCAACCCGCGGCGAGCGCTGGCCTTCATGGCAGCGCCTCAACCAGGTCCGACGTGCACCAACTCGGCGAGTTGATCGGATTGCAGCGCGCCGGCATGCCACCAGGAATCGCCACCACGTACGGCGTGCCAAACGCACGGCCGGGCACCACGAAGTCGGAACTGACCCACGTGGCACCACCGGCGAACGCAGCATCGCGCACGCTCGTGTCGTTCACCCGCGCCTCCACGGTGTCGCCGTCGGTGCGCGTGCGGATCACGTAACCCTGGGCAATGAGCGACTGGATATCGGCGAACGACCCGGTGGCGTTGTTGCGCTTCACGAATGCCGCATCGTCGTCGCCCGGATTCGCGTTCGTGAAGATTACCCGTCCTCTCAGCCCCGGGTGTCCGTCGCGGTACCAGCCGCGGAACGGCGCGCCGTTGTCCATCATGAACATCACCTGGCCGCGTACCGCATTGATCTCGGGCCAGCCGTCGGTTGCGATCGCTTCCGGCAGTGTGGTGTGGCCGCCGCGCAGATCGTCGGGCGTGAACATTTCATTCTCGGCGAACACCGAGCGGATCGCAGTGTCGAGCCGGTTCAGATCCGGCGCCAACCAGTTGCTGAACGGGAGGTTCGGCAACGCGAAGTCGTTGTCCTTCAACTCGAGCAGGATCGCGATCGGCGCGTGTTGCGGATGCGCCTGCGACCAGTCGCGAATGGTGGTCAAACAATCCATGAACGCTCGGCACGTGGTGCCTTCGTCGATCCCCTGCACGTGCACCACGGCAAACGAGTCGGAGCCGTCGTTGGTCACGTTCACATCGAGCTCGAACTGACGCACGCCCTGATCCTGGAGCTGCACATCGAGCGGGTCTTCGAAGTATTGGAGCGACTCGATCACGTCGATGGGCGGCTTCGGATACGTGTGATAGCTGTTATGCGTCCCCAGCGCCTGCATCTGGTTCAACCGAATCCCTCCGGAGAACGAACCGATCCCGCGGCGCCGCTCCTCACTGCTCACGCGAGTGCGCACGAACAGGAAATGGAACCCAGGCCCCGCTTGACCCACATCGAAGGTGAAGTGCAGCGGCAGCGTGGTACCCGTGGCCACGAGCGGACCGTTCTTGGTATCGAGGCGCACCGACGTGGTTGCCGCGGTGCCATCGGGCAGGTCGGCCGCGATCACATCGACGCCTCGGGCCCCACCCGCACCCGGAGGACCAACCCGAACCTGGAGCACCGGGCCGAACCCCGGGCGAGGATCCAACCAGTGACATCCCGCTCCGATGAGTGCCAACAGCACCACCACCGTGATTCGTTTGACCGTCACCGCAACCCCCCAAGGCCCGAACCAACGTCCGGAAGGTCCGGATTGTAGGCGTTGGCGAACCGAGCGCCATTCGAACCGCTCGCCGCCACCGAAGCTTCAGGCGTCGGCGATCCGATGCTGCTCGATCGCGGAGCGGAGCCGCTGGGCCACGAGGGCGTTCGTGAGATCGCCCCGGGTGCGTTCGATCACCGCCCGCAGCGCGTCGGTGGTGCGCCGCAACCCACCGGTGACTGCGTCCGGGTAATCCACGGTCACGAGCAGCGCGTACACCTCGTCCATCACCGCGAGGAGCTCTTCGGCGCGCGCCAACCGATCCGCGCGCAGGCAGTCGAGCGTGTGGCGCCGCAACTCACTCGCGGCCTCGGCCATCCCGTTCAGGTACGCGGGAATCTCCACCCCGATCGCAGTCGCGCTCGGCAACGGATCGCCCCGCACGAACGCGAGGGTGAGGTGCGCCTCCGCGTACTCCTTCTTCGCGTCGTGCAGGTAGCCGCCGTGGCGAACGTCGGGATGGGCACTCACCGCAGCATCGGCTCGGGCGAGATGCCCGCCCGCCTCTTTGATCAACCCAACCGCGCGCTCGAACTCTTCGCGCTGCACAGCGCGTATCGCGGCGGCGCAACTCTGAATGGCCCGACGGCACGCACCGAGGGTGATCTCGCGGGCGCCGTGCTTGGCGTCGAGCACCGCTCGAGCGTGGTCACGGACCGCGGCGATCTCGCCCGCTCGGTCCATCGGTTGAGACCTGGCTCAGGAAGAGACGGAGCGGCGCAGGACCAGCGCGGAGGACTGTCTCGGCGACGGTGCCCCGCCCGACGACACCGTGGGCTGGGGAAGGACGTGCACCTTCGCCCGGTGTTCATCGGCTCGACGCCGGAGATGGACCAACAGCGCGAGGTAACCCACGAGCAGGAGGTCGGCCACGATCTGGGCCACCCACAGCGCCAGGCTCGAGAGCACCACGGCAAGGACCAACGAGCCAGCCGCGGCGAAGGCCAGTATCGCGAGCGCATCACGGCGCCGCTTCTGGGCGACGGACGACATCGGGAGCCCCGAAGCGGTCCCACCCGTTGCTTTGAATCCCACGGGAGCACCGAGGGCCCGGGCCTTGGGCCGAAGGCTCGCCAGACCAGGAGCGAACGTGGGCGCGGCCGGCCCCCCAACCTTGGCACCATGACCGCCGGCGCGACCGAGCACGGTCACCTTCTTGGTGAACGAGCCGATCGAGTCACGGCGGTTGCCGCCCATTCGACGTTGCACGAGCGGCCACAAGAAAAAGGCCGCCCAGAGCGCCACAAGAATCAGAATGATCGGAATCTTCAAAGCTCCCGGTCGCTTTCCGTGTCGAGGACGCTAACAAGCAGCAAACACCAAACGGCGGATATCGCACGCCGAAGCGCTGCTGGGGTGACCTGACCCTAGACGGGTGATCTCTCCCGAGTCGAGCCGAACCACGAACGTCTGTTCGTTTTTGGTGGGCGTCCCGCCGCGCGGCTACCCCGGCCCGCACCGTCGGACCGGGCGATGACCTCAGGTATTACAGGCCGAAATCGTCGTCGTCGCCGCCGGGCCGCCGCCACACGCCGGAGCGCCCGCCGGTCTTCTCCCAGAGCGCCAGATCACCCATCGTCATGCCCCGATCGGCGCTCTTGCACATGTCGTAAATCGTGAGCGCCGCAATCGCGCACGCATGCAGGGCCTCCATCTCCACCCCGGTGCGGTCGACGGTCTCCACCTGACACTCCACCTCAACGTGACGTTCCTCGATCCGGAAGTTCACCAAGACCGAACCCACGAGCAGCGGATGACAGAGCGGCAACATGTTCGACGTCTGTTTCGCGGCCTGAATCCCCGCCACTCGCGCCACCGCCAGTACATCGCCCTTCGTGATGGCACCCGAGGCGATCTTGGAGGCCGTGTCCGGCTCCATGTAGACCCGACACCGCGCAATCGCTCGCCGGTGCGACGGGTCCTTAGCGGTGACGTCAACCATGCGGGCGCGACCCAGCGGATCAAGATGCGTGAACTCAGAAGCCATCGAGGAAGTCTATTGGCCCGAGTTACCCGCCGATTTGGCTCATGGAACGGTCCGGGCGGATGAAGTTCACCGCGCCGATGTTGTGCCCGGCCCATTTCGTGCCGACGGCCGCGGTGATCGCATCCGCCAACTCGTCGTCGGTACCACCATCGCGCAGGATGGTGCGCAGGTCCGTCTCGTCGAGTGCGAACAGACACGTACGGAACTTGCCTTCCGACGTGATGCGGACGCGATCGCAACTCTCACAGAACGGCTCGGTCACGCTGGCGATGACGCCGATGTCGCCCACGCCATCGCGGAACCGGTACCGCGCCGCGGGCTCCACGTGGGCGGCGTCGGCGTGGGTCTGTTCCAACGGGAACACCGCGTTGATGCGATCGATGATCTCGGTCGCGGAGACCACTTGATCGATCTTCCAGTCTCCGGGCGCGTCGAGGGGCATGAACTCGATGAAGCGAATCCCCACGCCTTTCTCGCGTCCGAACGCGGCGAGGTCCACCACTTCGTCGTCGTTCACGCCACGAATCACCACACAGTTCACCTTCACCGGGTTGAGGCCTGCAGCGATCGCGGCATCGATGCCGGCGAGCGTGCGGTCCAGCTCATCGCGGCGCGTGAGCGCGAGGAAGGTCTCGCGCCGGAGGCTGTCGAGGGAGACGTTCACGCGGTTCAAACCCGCGGCCTTGAGGTCGGCCGCCATCTCGGGCAGCTTCACCCCGTTGGTGGTCATCGCAAGATCCACACCCAGCGGTGCGAGCATCTCGAAGAGGCGCGCGAGTCCGTGCCGGATCGTGGGCTCGCCGCCGGTGATCCGGATGCCGTCGAACCCCCACCGCGCCACGCAGACCGTGGCGATCCGCGTGAGCTCTTCGTAGGTGAGCAACTCGGAGCGGTCGAGCCACGCCAAACCGTCGGCGGGCATGCAGTAGGTACAGCGGAAGTTGCACCGGTCCGTGACCGAGAGCCGCAGGTCCCGCACCCGCCGGGCAAAGGGATCAACGAGAGGAACCGCGGCGGGCATCACGCCAGAGTACGCCCTCGTCGATCAGGGCGGTCCGGGGCGGTCCGGGGCGGCATGTGCTGTGGCTTGTGCCCACCGGAGCGCAGGTGCGCGCAAGCGGACCGACGCTTCGTTCTGACCGTGCTCATGCACCGTGGCGTTATACCAGCATGGTCAGTTCGACGTGGCTGGCTATTTCCCCAGTGTTGATGACCACGCTGGGTCGTGCGAACCATTCCCATTGCGCGCGGAGAGTGGTTACATACGACACGTTCCAAGTGCCGCTCGGGAGGCGGGCATGCGGACGCTGACAGAAAAGACAGGTCACACCTCGGGGAGGCGTTGATCCGTAGGCGCGCAAATGGTCGCATCAGCCTGCGGGGAGCCAGTGCGAAACCGGCCCCGTTTGGCAAGCGCTTTGCCAGGCCGGTCTTTCCGCGTACGACGCACCCGAGGTTCCAACTTGTCGCTCCCTTCACTTCCGGCTTGCCGGGTCCGCTGCCTCACCGCCAGCCTCATCGTGGCCGGCCTGAGTGCGCTGACTCTGAGCACCGCCGCGGGTGCAGCAGATGTCACAAGCACCCCCGATTCCGCGCCCACACCGCTCACCGTGGTCGTGACCGGAATCGGAGGGCCCTTTGCAGTGTCCGTCGTCGTCAGTTGCGAGACCCCGACCGCGTCGTCCCATGACGGTGTCGAGATCGGGAGCGCGGCCACCGCATCACGTCACGACGTGGCGGTGGCCGCCAACGACTCAACAACGCTCACGATCAACGACCTCACCGATGGCACCGCCTGCTCGGTGACCGCGTCCGGCGAACATGCGCCGGATCTCCAAGCGGCCACCGGGGGCGTGGAGCTCGTCGGTTCGAACGGTCGACTTCGTGGGGTGGCTGTGACTGTGGATCGGGGGACCCCGGTCACGGCCCACCTCACTTTCAACATCCCGGCCGCGATCGATTCTGCGGTGCCTCATCACGAGGTCACCGTTGCAACGGACGCGGTCGGTTCGGGCAGCGCGGCTTCAACACCGCCGCTGCTTCCAGGAGGTGATCGTGCCGCATCCGCCGCAGCACTCGTCGCCCTGGCATCGGCACGGTCGACGACAACGGCGTCGTCGGCCGCGCTGCCCGATCCCTCTGGGTCAGGAACCGTGCTCGTCTTGGCCAGCCTCGGTGTCCTGCTCTGTGGAGCCGCCGCCTACGTGCTCGTCCTCCTCAACCGCCGCCAGGCCGAGACCCGCTGACCGCCATCCTGGTGGCGCGCCCGTCCCGATGAGCGGTCAGGTGAGGGGTCAGGTGAGGAGCATGACGTCGACGGGTTCGCCCGCCGCAATACCGGGGCCATCAGGAATCAACGCCAGGCCGTTGGCCGCGGCCATCCCCGACAACACGTTGCTTGCTTGCGCGCCACTGCGCACCGCCACGTAACCGCCATTCGCGTAGTGCACCCGCACTCGATCGAGGGAGAGCTTGCCGTCGGCCTTCCTCGGCATGGCAGCACCAGCGGTCGCTTGCACCACGGCACGATCCGGCGCCGCGTGTCCCATCATCTGGCGCAACGCCGGGCGCGCAAAGAGTTCGAAGCTCACGTGGGAACTCACCGGGTTTCCCGGCAGCCCGAAGATCGGCGTGCCGTCGATGAGCCCAAAGGCGAGCGGCTTCGCCGGTTTGATCGCCACCTGCCACCACTCGAGCGCGCCGAGCTGACCGAGCACCGCTTTCACGACGTCGTAGTCGCCCACCGACACTCCGCCGCTCGTGATGATCGCATCACAACTCGCAGCCGCGTCGCGAAACATCGTGGTCACCGCGGCTTCGTCGTCGCGGCCGATCCCGAGGTCCACCGCCTCCGCGCCGGCTTCGGCCACCAGCGCCAGGAGCATCGGTCGGTTCGAGTCGCGGATCTGACCAGGCGCGAGTTCCACCGGCCCTTCACGCAACTCGTCACCCGTGGAGATCACACCCACGCGTACGCGCCGATACACCGGGACCTCCGCGAACCCGAGCGACGCGAGCACACCCAGATGAGCGGGTCCGAGTACGGCCCCGGGCGTGAACACCACATCTCCGTCACCCACATCACCACCCACGCCGCGCACGTGATCACCTGGCGCGGCCGCCACCTGAATCAACACGCCGTCGTCGCCATCGCGCTCCGTGCGTTCGACCATCACAATCGCGTCGGCGCCGTGAGGCATCGGCGCGCCGGTCATGATCCGAATCGCTTCGCCGGGCCCCACCGCCACCGCGGCCTCGTAGCCCGCCGCGAGATCAGCGACCACTCGCAACCGCACCGGTGCGGTCTCGGTATCTGCAGAGCGCACCGCGTATCCGTCCATCGCGGTGTTGGCGAACGGTGGCACCGGCTCTCCCGCCACGATCTCGGCGGCGAGCACGAGACCTCGCGCGTCACCCAGCGCGACCATCCCGGTGCGCGCTGCGGGGACCGCGGCGCGGATCCTTGCCTGCACGACCTCGAGTTTCTCCACAGCCATCTCCCATCCAAGGTGCTCCGGCGATGCGGGCCAACAGATCAGATGATGCCGCGGCGACGCATGGTTTCGAGCAAGAACCGCTCGAGTTCCGGACGCAGGTCGTCCCGGTCGAGCGCGAGCTCGATGTTGGCCCGCAGGAAATCGACCTTCTGGCCGATGTCGAACCGGCCTTCGGTGAAGACCTGGCCGTAGACCGTCTGGTCCTGGTTGAGCAGCGCGATCGCGTCGGTGAGCTGGAGCTCGCCGCCGGCACCGGGCTCGATCCGGTCCAGGGCGTCGAAGATCTCCGGCGTGAAGACGTAGCGGCCGATCACGGCGAGCGTGGACGGCGCGTCCTCTTGCTTGGGTTTCTCCACAATGGACCGCACTCGCACGAGACCTTCGCCCACCTCTTCGGGCTCCACGCAGCCGTAGAACGAGATCTCCTCCGGCGCAACATCTTTGAGCGCGAGTACCGACCGTCCGTAGCGATCATGCACATCGAGCATCGAGCGAAGCAGCGCGGAATCGTCGACCATGATGTCGTCACCGAGCATCACCGCGAACGGTTCGTCGCCCACGTGTTCACGGGCCGCCAGCACCGCATGACCGAGACCGAGCGGATCCCGTTGCCGGATGTAGTGAATATCGCCGAGCTCGGACGACTCTTGGACTTCCTTCAGGAGATCGGTCTTGCCCTGCTGCTCCAGGTAGAACTCGAGTTCGAAGTTGCGGTCGAAGTGATCCTCGATCGCGCGCTTCCCGCGGCCCGTGATGATGAGGATGTCGGTGAGCCCGGCGCGCACCGCTTCTTCCACCACGTACTGGATCGACGGCTTGTCCACCACCGGCAGCATCTCTTTGGGCTGACTCTTGGTGGCCGGAAGAAACCGCGTGCCTAAACCGGCGGCGGGAATGACGGCCTTGCGAACGCGCGAAGTCATGAGCGGATCCACCTCATTGGAGTGACGGTACTGCCTGCATCAATTGCCTGGTCCGGATGTCTTCGACACCTGGGCCGAGTCAGTTGACACCGGATTCCGACGGGCCCTCCAACGCAGGCCGATCTGTAGCGGGCCGATCTGTAGCGGGCCGATCTGTAGTGGGCCGATCTGCGCGACCGTCGTCGGTGCGCAGCTCACGCCCCTGGATCAATCGCCGCAGGTTCGGCAGGTGGCGCACCACCACCAGCGCCGCGAGGGCGCTCGTCACCCCGATCTCCCAGCCCGCGCGGCCAGTGAGCGCAACCCCAACGGGGAACAGCACGGCCACGATCAGGGACCCGACGGACGCGAGCTTGAGGACGCGCGCCGCCACGAACCACACCGCCATGAGGACCACAACCACGAGCGGGTTCAGCACCGCGAGCATGCCGCCCGCAGTGGCCACACCCTTGCCGCCCTTGAACCGCCGAGTCACCGGATAGGTATGGCCGAGGACGGCAAGGATCCCGAGGAGGTAGGCAAGCTCTCGGCCTCGGGTTCCCGTGCCCGCCGCCGCGAGTCCCATGGCGGCGGCGATCGCGCCCTTCGCCAGGTCGCCCGCCATCACCAGCAGGCCGGCCCGCCACCCCATGATCCGCGCCACGTTCGACGCCCCGGGGTTTCCCGATCCTTCGGCCGTCACATCGTGGCCACCGGCCCGGGCCACGAGTACCGCGGTCGGAAACGTTCCCAAGAAGTAGGCGGCGACGCCAAGCAGCGCCACCAGCGCGACGTCAGTCACGATCGGGAGTCATAGTCGGCCGGTCCGCGGTTCGAGGGTGGTTCCACCCGCCCATTCAAGGCCACGGAGACGTCGGGTAGGATGGATGGTTCGGAAAATCTCCCCCGTGACCCCCAACGAGGTAGCTCCAGCAATGCCCACGTACGAATACGTCTGCTCGAAATGTCACCAACATATCGAGGAATATCAGACCTTCAGCGAAGAACCACTGAAGAAGCACGCTGGCTGTGGCGGCAAGCTCACCAAGGTGTTCGGTGCCGTGGGGATCGTGCTCAAGGGATCGGGCTTCTACAAGACCGACAACCCGTCCTCGTCTCGACGGAGCAGCGAAAAGTCCGACAGCTCGAGTTCATCGAGTTCATCGGGTTCGAGCAGCTCGGACTCCAAGTCCTCGGATTCCGGGTCGTCCTCCAAGACCTCCGACGCAGGCTCGGGGTCGGGTTCCTCGGGCTCGTCAGGCTCTTCGGACCCGTCGAGCGGTTCATCGGGTGGGTCATCGGGCGAGGGATCGGGATCCGGGTCGTCGAAGTCAACCGGTACAAAGAAGACAGAGACCAAGAAAACTGCCTAAACTCCCCCGGGCGGGCGACGGCCCGCACCCTCGTGGCCCGCACCCTCAACCCGCGCACCCTCAACTCGCGCACCCTCAACCCGTGCGACCGGCCACCCCCAGCTTTCCCCGAATGATGTTCGCCACCTTTCGGGGGTCCTGAAATGTTTCGCCGTTCTCCTCGCGCCGCGCTCCTCTGGGCCGCATCCGCCATCGTTGCCATCGTCACCGCAGCCACCGTCGTGAGCATGGTGTCGTCACTGCGCCATCAAGACGAGACCTTCGGTCGCCTCCATACCGTGGTGGTCACCCGCCATGACCTTCCCGTGGGAACCCGGCTCACCGACTCCGACCTCACCGTGAGCAAACTCCGCGGTGAGGCGCCCGCCACCGACACCGTGCGCGTCACCGCGAGCGCGGTCGGACGAGTCGTACGCGTCCCGATGTTGCGCGGTGCGTTGGTGACCACCCGCCATCTCAGCGCAACGCGTCGGTCCGGGCTCGGTGATGTGGTTCCCAACGGCCAACGCGCGGTCCGGCTCGTGATCGAGCACGGGCTCCGCCCCACCGCGGGAGATCTCGTGGACGTGTACGCCACCTTCGATCCCCAGACCCTGGGCGACAACCTGGATCCAACCGTCCTCGTGGCCCCCGCCGTGATGGTGATCGCGGTCGACCCCACCGGCGACTCCACCGGCGACTCCACCGGCACGGGCACCGGTGCCGCGGGCGACACGGTGGGCATCACCGTGCTCGTGAGCCCACACCAAGCCAGCCGGCTCGCGTTCTCCACGGCCAGTGGCACGCTCAGCCTCGCCCTCGCGCCGCCCGAAGCCGCGACCAGCCGCGGCTGATCCGCGCTCCAGTACCCTCCGCCCGTGACTCAGCCCAAGATTGAAGCCGTGATCTTCGATTATGGCGGCGTGTTCTCCAGCCCGTTGTTCCGGGGCATCGGGGATTTCGAAACCCGGATGGGCTATCCGTCCGGTTCGGTGCTCGAACTCCTCTTCGGCGACAAGGCCTACGTGGGCGTTGAAGGCGCAGCACATGAAGTGGAACGAGCACTACCCACCGAGTCCGTCACTCATGATTGGCATCGACTCGAAGTGGGCGAACTCACGCTGACCGAATGGTTCGAGGGTGTTTCTCGGCGGGCACCCGCGGTCCTCGGCCAAGAGATCGACATGGGTGCGTACCTCCAGTTCATGGCCGACATGCCCGTGGGCGTGCACTGGCCCATCGTGCACAAGGCCCGCGCGCTCAAAGCCGCAGGCACTCCGATCGCGCTGCTCACGAACAACGTGGTGGAGTGGGGCGACCACTGGCGGGCCACCTTCCCGGTGGACGAACTCTTCGCGATCGTCGTCGACTCCTCCGCAGTGAAGTTGCGCAAGCCGAACCCGGAGATCTACTTGCTCACCTGCGAGCGAATCGGCGTGGCACCCGACGCATGCGTCTTCCTCGACGACAACGCCGACAACGTGGCCGCGGGCCGTTCGCTCGGGATGGAGACGGTGCGCGTGGGCGACAACCCATTCGTCGCGGTCGCCGAACTCGACGCCATCCTCGCCCGCCGCGGCACCGCCATCTCCTAACCGGCCTCCTCAGGCGCCGGCCATGGTCATGTCGGCCACGAGCAGCGTGAGTCCGGCGGTGCTGCCCGGAAGCCAGGTGAGGTCCGAGCCGATCTCCAGGACGTCGAGCAACATTCGTTGCAGCGTGGACGCAACCGTGATCTCACGCACGGGTTCCGCGAACTGACCGTCGCGCACCATGAGCCCTTCAGCACCCACCGAGAAGTCACCACTCACCGTATTGGTGCCCGAGTGCAAGCCCGACACCGACTGCACGTAGAGCGCCTCCGGGACCGAAGCCATGATCTCGGACGGCGACTTCGCCCCGGGAAGCAGATGCAGCGCGCGGGCGCCGACTCCGGGCGTGGATGCGTAGCCGCGCACGGCGGAGCCCGTGGTCGGCGCGCCGGTCCGGCGGGCGGTGTAGAGATTGTGCAGGAAGCCATCGAGACGACCATCACGAATCAACGTGGTGGGACGGGTGGGCACTCCCTCACTGTCCACCGGACTCGCGCCGAACGCGGCGGGGTTGGTGGGATCGTCGACGATCGTCACGCTCGACGCGCCCACTATCTCGCCCAGGCGGTCGGCAAACATCGACCGGCCTTTGAGGACGGCTTCGCCGTTCAGCGCCGCGCCGATGAGTGACAACACCGAGGCGGTCACCATCGGATCGAAGACCACCGGTAGTCGCTGGGTCTTGGGTTGGGTCGCGCCGAGGAGGCGGGTGGAACGTTGCGCGGCCATGGCAACGGCGCGGTCGATGACGAGATCACCGAACCCGCGGCCCACATCGAAGCCGGAGCCGGTTTGGGTCGCGTCGCGCTCGCCGGCCATTGCGGTACTCGACACCGAACACACCGTGCGCGCTTGCGCGGCGGTCACGCCGGTGGACGCGGCCATCGCCATCTCGAACGCAGCGTCGCCGTAATCGGTGGATTCAACCCCACGAATGCGCGAGTCTGCGGCCAACACCGCGCGGTCGGTCGCGATCGCGAGGGCAACCTTCTCAGCCGTGGAGGTACCCAGCACATCGTCACGCCAGAGATCCAGCACAATGGGTTCGATGCCATCAACGTCAGAAGGTTCGGCCAACCCATAACCCGGGTCCGGCGCGCCGTACGACGCGTTGTCGCGCGCGTCGCTCAGCGTCGCCGCAATCACATCGGCGTCGAGCGTTCCCGCGTACGCGATGCCTTGGCGACCCTGCGCAATGACCCGCACGCCGATCCCTGCAACCGCAGCGACCGAGAGCGACTCGACCTCACCGTTGAACACCTTGATCTCGGTCTCACGCGAGTGCACCACATACGCCTCGAGCTGCTCGCCGGGCAGTGCCGCGCCCGCGATATCCCGTGCGATCGTGCCGAGGTCCGGTCCACTCACGACGCGGTACCCCCCACGGTGAGTTCAGCCACCCGCAACGTCGGTTGGCCGGAGGAGACGGGAACACTCTGACCGTCCTTGCCACACATACCGGTCCACGTGTCGAAGTCCCAACCGACTGCATCGACCGCTCGCAACGCCTCGGGCCCGTTGCCGATCAGCTGGGCGGAGCGCACCGGTGCACCGATCTGACCGTCTTCGATCATGTACGCCTCTGTGATACCGAACACGAAGTCTCCGGTCGCGGTATTCACCTGACCACCTCCGAGCGCCACGCAATACAGGCCGTAGGGGGTTTGGCGGATGATCTCGTCCGGGTCATCGGTGCCGCGCGTGATGTAGGTGTTCGTCATCCGCACCATCGGCAGATGCTGATACGTCTCGCGGCGGCCATTGCCCGAACCCGCCCGGCCATCGCGCCGGGCGCTGCGCAGATCCCACATGTAGTCGGTGAGAATGCCGTCGTCGATCAGCACGTTGCGTTGCGCGGGCGCGCCTTCGTCGTCGATCGCGCAGGCACCCCAGTCGCGAGCCAGCAACCCGTCGTCCACCAGCGTCACGCCGGGATTGGCCACCCGTTCGCCCACGCGGCCGCGGAACACCGAAGCGTCGCGATTCACGAGGTCGGCTTCGAGACCGTGGCCACACGCTTCGTGAAAGAGCACACCGCCCGCGCCTCGGCGCAGCACCACCGGCAACTTGCCACTCGGCGCGGGGCGCGCATCGAGCTTGGAGACGGCCCGAGCCGCCGCGATACGCGCGATCTCCTCGGGCGGGTGCTCGTCGAAGAACTCGAAACCGATCGTGCGGCCGGGCGCTTCGCTTCCCGTCTGCAGTCCGGTGTCGCTCGCCGCAACACAAGTAACCGCGAACCGAGTGCGGACCTGATCGTCGGTCGCAAGCACACCATCTGAGTTCGCCACCAGAATCCGGCGGCGGCCGTCTGCGTAGCTCGACGTGACCTGCGTGATCGCACCGGCGACGTCGCGAGCCGCGGCATCGGCGCGGGCCAACATCTCGACCTTGCGCGCCTTGCTCACACTCTCCGGCAGGGTCGCCACCTGATGGGGTACCGGCGCGTTGCGTTTCTGTAGCGGCGCTACCTGCGTGCCCGGCCCACCCGCGTGCGCCGCCGCGGCCGCCGCATCCGCCGCGGCACCAAGACCCTCAGAGGAGAGGTCCGACGTATGCGCGAACCCGGTGGTCTCGCCCCGCACGACCCGTATTCCCGCGCCGCGGCTACGCCCGGACCGCATCTCTTCGACCTTGCCGTCGTCGTAGGTGGCCGAAGTGGACGATCGATCCTCCACGAACACATCGGCGAAATCGCCACCGCCAGCCAACGCTCGGCGCAAAGTGGCTTCCACCACCGGAGTCTCGATCATGAGCATTCCCCTCTCGCGAAATACGTGGCCGGACCCAACCACCGGCCTCGCGACAATATGGGAAGAGAAGGTGAACTCCTCCAAACCGGATCGACAGGAAGCCGAAGAGGAGTTCACCGACCAAGAGAGTCCTAGGGTACGGCGGTGCCGATCGACGCTGGACTCTCCGGGTATGTGACTCATACCGTCACCCACGAGGACACCGCGCTGGCCCAGGGCACGGGATCGGTCCCGGTACTCGCCACCCCGCACGTAGTGCGACTCGCCGAACAAGCTGCGGTCGCCGCGGTCGAGGGCCACGTGCCTGCCGGCCACACGACCGTGGGCTATCGAGTGCAGCTCGATCACCTGGCCCCGGTTCCCGTGGGCGACGAAGTCACCACCGAGGCCGTGCTCGAGACCATCGAAGGCCGCCGCCTCACGTTCCGGGTCTCGGTGAAGTACCGCGCTGGTCTGGTGGCGGCAGGACGCATCACCCGAGTGGTCGTGGAAGAGGGCCGATTCCTCGCCCGCGCCAACGGCACCGCCTGACCCGACCGGTCGGAGGCCACCCACCCCCGTTTCTTGTGGCGATTCCGTCGTTGTAGCGACGGGCTCGCGACACGAAACAGGTTGAGGTCCGGGCCGCGCTACGCCGGGCTGAGTGCGTCGACACCGGCGAGGAAGCCGCCGAGGGTCTCCAACCAGGCCGGGCCGTTCTCGAACTGTGGTGAGTGGCCCGCACCCGCGATGACCACGAGTTGGGCGCCGGGGATCGTGGTGGCCATCGTTTCGGACACCCCGAAGAATCGCTCGTCCTCGATGCCCACCATCACGAGGGTCGGGCACCGCACGCGCGCCAGTTCCGCCAGCTGATCCGGCTGGTCCCGAATCTCGACCATCGTCTCGGTGTACATCGCACGGCTCACGTTCGCCCATTTCGCGTCCCCGAACTCGCGGTAGCCCGGCCGATCGATGAGCATCCGCTCGTACGCCGGCGTCCCGAGAGGCGAGAAGGCATCCATCACCCGTTTGAGTTCGTCCATGCCCTGCTCGTAAGCGATCTGCACTCCGAGGTCGATCATGCCGGCATCGAGATTCGGCGGCGGCCCGGGTGAGGTGTTCATCAAAATCAGCGCGGCGACGCGCTCCGGATGGGCAAGGACGAAGCGACGAGCGATCATTCCGCCCATCGAATGACCGAGGAGCCTGACCGTCGGGAGTTCGAGGTGGTCGACCACGTTCTCGATGTCCGCGGCAAACCGATCAAGCGAATACCACGACTCGTCCTCCGGCCCGTCGCTCTCACCATGACCGCGCAGGTCGAAGGTCACCACGCAGTGATCCCGGGCGAGGTCGTCGATCTGATCGAAGAAGTCTTCTTTGGCGCCGCCGTGTCCGTGCACGAGCACCAGCGCCGGACCGGTTCCCCGGACGAGTACTTCCAGGCCGACACCATCGTCGGTCATGATTCGCACGATTTCCTCCCACACCACATCTCACGCGGCCGCTCCGCCACCAAAGGACCCCATAGGCTAGGTCGTCATGCAGGAGGCCGAAACCGGAGCACCGGACGCCCCCGTCCGGCGAGGCGGGGTGGCCCTCGGCATTCGGATCGTGGTCAGCGCAGTCCTGCTCGCCATCCTCATCAGCCAGATCGACTTCGACGCCGCAGTCCCACCGCGTCAACGCCACCTCGGGGCGCTCGTGTGGTTCGCGCTGGCACTGGCCTGCGCCGGCCTCGGGATCATCCTCTCCGCGTGGCGGTGGCAGCGCGTGATCGAAGCGTTCGGGGTCCACGTGCGGTTGCGCACCCTCAGCACCCACTACTTCGCGGGCCAGTTCGTGGGCAACGTCTTGCCGTCCACCATCGGAGGCGACGTCCTGCGCGTCACGCGCAGCGCCAAGAACATCGGATCGACCGAGACCGCGTTCGGTGCCGTGGCGCTCGAACGCCTCACCGGTTTCCTCGCGCTCCCGCTGCTCTGTATCTGCGGGCTCATCCTCGATCCGAGTCTGCTCGGCACCAGCACTGCGTGGGTTGCGTTGCTGATCTCGGGGATCGCGCTAGCCGCGCTCGGCACGATTCTCTTCCTGGCGGGCCACCCCCGGGCCGCCGGACGGTTCCAAGATCACGAGAGCTGGACCCGCTTCATCGGTGCCGTGCACATCGGCATCGGCAACCTCCGCCGCGACCGGAGCCAAGTCGTCGGCGTGCTCGGAACCGCGATCATCTACCAAATCTCGGTGATCGCCACTGTGGGGTTCATCGTGCTCACCCTCGATGCCGGAGTGCCGTTCGCAGCGATCGTCGCCTTCGTCCCGGTGGTCGCGATGGCCCAGGTCGTTCCGATCTCGCTCTCCGGCCTCGGCATCCGCGAGGGCATGCTGGCCCTCCTCCTCAACCCGCTCGGTGTCTCCACCGGGAAGGCGGTCGGGATTGGTCTCGCGTGGTACGCGACGATGCTGATCGTGAGTCTCCTCGGCGCGCCCGCATTCGCAGTCGGTCACCGCGCCACGGCCGAGGCCACGCCCTCTGCTCGATGACCACTCCCACGATCACGCCCGACTCCAATCCGGGGGCGCCTCTCAACGCTCCTGGCACCGAGCGCCGCCTCCGCCGCTTGCCCGGGGGGCGCGTGCTTACCGGCGGCTGCGTCATCTACTGGTGGCTCGAAGTCGTCGCGGTTCTCACCTACTACCTCGTGTACTCGGCGGTGCGCAACGCCGATGCCGCGCATCCGGAACGCGCGTTTCACCACGCCCGCCAACTCATTGCGCTCCAACGCACGCTCGGCCTTTACCACGAGCAGGCGATCAATCATTGGGCCGTCAAGATCGAACCGCTCGTCGTCGGTGCGAACTACTTCTATGGCTCGTTGCATTTCGTCGTGACGATCGGCGTTGCCGTCTTTCTGTTCCGCAAGTATCCCGACGACTTTCCGCTTTGGCGCAACACTCTCGCCATCGCGACCGCGCTCGCGCTGATCGGGTTTCGCTTTTGGCCGTTGATGCCACCGCGCCTCCTTCCACACCATTACGGCTTCGTCGACACGTTGGCGAAATACCCCACGTTCTGGAGCTTCAACTCGGGTGCGATGAAGAAGATCTCGAACCAGTTCGCGGCGATGCCCAGCGTGCATTGTGCTTGGGCGTTGTGGTGCGCTTGTGTGTTGGTACCGCGCGTGAAGTCGGCGTGGGCGAAACTCCTGTCTGCGTTGTATCCCGCGATGACGGTGACGGTGATCGTGGTCACGGGGAACCACTACATCCTCGATGCTGTGGGCGGGTTCGCGATTCTTGGCATCGGTTACGTGGCCGCCCGCGTGATCACCCGCGCCGGACGACCACGCCTACCGTCTCTCGCATGAGGGCCATCGCATGACGAGCATCGCATGACGAGCATCGCATGACGCCCGCGACCCCGAAGGCTGAGTTCGATCTCGATCACGTGGCGATCGCAACGCTCGACATCGGCGCCGCATTGCAGACCGCGGTCGGGAAACTCGGAGGTGTGGTGTTTCACGGCGGCGATGGCTACGGATTCCGGTGGCTCCAGGCCCGCATGGGCACGCCGCGAATGACGGGCACCAACGGTATGACCGTCGAACTCCTCACCGTCTGGCAACCGGAGGTGAACGACTTCCTCGCCCGGTTCCTGGAGCGCCACGGACCAGCGGTGCATCACATCACGTTCAAGGTCCGCGACATCGAAACCGCGCTCGCCCGCTTGAGTGCCGCGGGCATCGAACCGGTGGGGGTGAACCTCGACAACCCGCAGTGGCGCGAGGCATTTCTCCAGCCGAAGCAGTCCCACGGAACCGTGGTGCAGCTCGCCCAAACCTCCGACGACTGGCAGATCAGCGACGCGATCAACGCGGCCGAACACAGTGGTGAGCCCATGGGTACACCGGTGTGGTGGCCAGCCCCACCGGCGCGTGGCGAGCACCCGGTCACGCTGCAACGCGTGGTGCTCGGATCACCGGATCGAACGGCTGCCACCGCCTTCTTCACCGGCCTCCTCGGCGCCACGCTCACCGACAACCTCACCGACGCTACCGACCTGGTGTGGCCCGGCGGCGGTTGCGTGCGAATCGTCGACGCGGATCGCGCGGGCTTCCTCCGCCTCGAAGGCTCCCGCGCGAGCGACGGGAGCGACGGGAGCGAGGATCGCCCCGACAGCACCACCGACCTCAGCGGCGCACCGATTCTGATCCGCCCGTCCTGAGGCCCCGCGCGGGTCCTAAGTGCGACGGGTCCAGCCCACGATGCCGAGCACTGCTTCGCGAACCGCACGGTCGGCGAGCGATAACGGCGCTCCCTTCAGCGTCACCAGCCCGAGCTGACGTGGCGGAAGATCCGCTATCTCAAATGTGCGGAGACCGTCGAGGTTCGGGGGAACCGCGGTCTCGGGAAGCACGGCGATCCCGGCACCCGCCGCGACAAGGTCCGCGATCAAGCGAATGCCTTCGACCTCGACCGGAACGTCGAGTTGCACCCCGAGGTTCGCCGCGGCCAGCTCGATCTCACCGCGCAGCGGGTTGCCCTCGGGCGGCAACACCAACCGCATGCGCGCCAGGTCATTCACCTTCAACTCGCCGGGCGGGAGATCCGCGTCAATCGGCGCGAGACCGACCATTGGTTCATCGGCGAGATGCTCGAAGACGATGCGCGAATCGCGCACTGGTGCGGTGACGACCGCCTGCGCGAGGGCCTGCGTGGCCACTTCACCGAGTAACCGCTCGGACGCGCCCTCGTGAACCAACAAGCGAATGCCCGGCGCCTCGGCGTTGAGGTGGGCGACGAGTTGCGGTACGAGCCACCGACTCGCGGTGCCCACCACGCCGAAGGTCGCGTTACCGACCTGGAGTCCCTTCAACGCGGCGAGTTCCTCGTGCAGGAGGGCCACCTCTCGGCGGATGCGTCGAGCCCGCGCCAGCACGACTCGCCCGGATTCGGTGGGCGACGCGCCACCCCGTCCCCGGGCGAGCAACGTGACCCCCAACTCGGTCTCGAGTTGGCGAACCTGCTCCGAAACGTTGGATTGGACCGTCCGCAAGGTATCGGCGGCCGATGTGAATGTGCCTTCTTCCTCAATCGCAATCAGCGTTTCGAGATGTCGCAGCTCCATGGTTCCTCCAAAACCATTGCTACGTATGGTCAAACCGCACCATGGGTCGCAATGCATCTGATCTAACGATGGTACCTATCAATACTACCCGTTGGACAGATCATGGTCGGAGGGTGTTCCATAGTGGGCGTAGACAAAATCTGGGGAGCCGGAACCCCCCGCCGGCTCCCCGACCTTTTTCACATCTCCGAGGCCTCTACCACTCGGACTTCCCCCGACACTGAGGAATCATGGCGACCGACTGCCTCTCCACCCTGATTTTCACCGGCCCCCTGTCCTGGACGGCCGATGCCGGCTGCGCCGGACGCACCGAGCTGTTCTTCGCCCCGGCGGGCGAGCGGCCCGAGGCCCGGGCGGTGCGCGAGAGCAAGGCCCGTGCGGTCTGCTCCGAGTGTGAGGTACTTCTCGCGTGTCGCGACTGGGCCCGCGACCAACGCGAGTACGGGTTCTGGGGCGGCGAGTCCGAGGAAGAGCGCGCCGCTGCCGGTTTCCGTGTCGACATGCCGGTCGGCCGGGTTGCTCGTTACCCCAAAGGCAACGGCACTCCCGTCGCACCGCGCAACAGCAAAGTCGCGTAGCCACGGCGCTCACCGCGCCGCGGACCTTCTGAGCCCCGTCACCGACGTCTAGTCTCCGCGCCTTGTCGAAAGGAAGCGGATGACCAACGATGCCACTCCCGACGGCGTTGATCTCGAACGGCTCCGACCGTTCTTTGTCAACGAGGTCGACGGCGCGATCGATGCGCCACTCACGGCCGCGCTCATTGCGGGCGGACGGTCGAACCTCACCTACTCGGTGACCGACGGCGCCTCCACGTGGGTACTGCGCCGTCCCCCGCTCGGTCACGTGCTCCCCACCGCGCATGACATGGCTCGCGAGTACCGCGTGATGTCGGCCCTGGCCTCCACCGCGGTGCCCGTCCCGCGCACGCTCGCCCTCTGCGAAGACAACGCGGTCAACGACGCTCCGTTCTATGTGATGGAACTCGTGGAAGGTGTGATCTATCGCGACTCCGGTTCGATCGCCGCGCTCAATGCGAACGACGCGCGCCGAGCCTCGGAAGCCTTGGTCGATGTACTCGCCGAAATCCACGCCGTCGACTATCGCTCCGTTGGACTCGGCGAGTTCGGCCGCCCCGACGGCTTCCTCGAACGTCAAGTGCGCCGTTGGAGTGAGCAGTGGGAACGGTCCAAGACCCGTGAGATGCCCGCGGTGGATGAAGTCGCTCGACGGCTGCGCAATGCGCTCCCAGAGTCGGGACCACCCACCATCGTGCACGGCGACTATCGACTCGATAACACCATGATGGCCACGGACGATCCCGGCCGGATCGTGGCGGTCCTCGACTGGGAGATGTCGACGCTCGGCGATCCTCTTACCGACGTTGGACTGTTCCTGCTCTACTGGAGTCAGGCCAACGCTCAGGTCGTCGCCACCGGCGCGGCCATCGAAGAACAAGCGGGGTTCCTCGACCGCGACCAGGTGATCGAGCGGTATGCGAACGTGAGCGGCCGATCCGTCGCGCAACTCGACTGGTACGTGATCCTCGCCTCCTACAAGTTGGCGATCATCGTGGAAGGAATCAACGCCCGCTATCAAATGGGCAAGACACTCGGCGACGGATTCGAGGCAATGGGCGCGAAGGTCTCGGGCCTCATCGACGGCGCGCTCGACCATGCGAACCGATCCGAAATCGTCGCCCTGCGCGGGTGAACCAGCCCGAGCGGGAAACGAGCGAAGCCGCATCTCCCTCCGCCTCGACCCTCGCCTTCATCGCCGTCGGTGGCGCAGCGGGCACGTTGCTTCGGTACACCCTGAGCGAACTCACACCAGTTGCGCCTCGGTCCTTCCCCGCGACCACATTCGCAATCAACATCACCGGAGCGTTTGCGCTCGGCCTCCTCCTCGGCGCGTTGGCCCGTCACCCGCTCCGGGACTCGGTATGGCGCCCGCTCGTCGGCGTCGGTCTGCTCGGTGGCTACACCACCTTCTCCACATTCGCGGTCGAGACCGTGCAACTCGCGCGCTCCGATCGGTTGCTCATCGGAGCGGTGTACGTGATCGCGTCGGTTGGCGTCGGGCTGCTCGCGGCGCGCTTCGGTGAACGGCTGGTCGGCGCCACTCCCGCATTGATACCCGAGGACGAAGCGTGATCGCGGTAGCTATCGCGTGCGCCGGCGCGCTCGGCGCGCCCGCGCGATTTCTGCTCGAACGTGCGATCACCCGCCGTCATGGTCACGAGTTTCCCTGGGGCACCGCGTGCGTCAATCTTCTCGGTTCGTTCGCGCTCGGCCTGCTCGCGGGACTCGTGGAGTATCACCGCGGGGACCTCGACGTCGCCAAGATCTTCGGCCTCGGTTTCCTGGGCGCATTCACCACGTTCTCGACGTTTGCGGTGGAGACCACTCGCCTCTCCAACCCGCTGCGCATCCGATACGTCACGATCAGCGTGGTCGGCGGTCTCGCGTTGGCCGCGTCCGGTCTGGCGCTCGCCTCGGTCTGATCCCTGGTCGCGGCCGCGTTCGTCGCGGTGGAGCGCGCGACCGAGATCCTCTTCGACATGACCGACGGTGCTGATCCGTCGGGCCGCGCGTTGTTCGCGGGCTCTCCGTGCTCGACTGGCCCACTTCACCATTGGGCGCGCTCTGGCGCGCCGCAGATCTCGTACGTGAGCATCGTGGCGATGGCCACATTGCGCCATGGTCGGGCGCCATCGTGGACGGCGGCGGGTACCCCACCAGCCCCAAGAATCTCCAAGTCCCGGGCTGAGGCCAGGACCGACAACTCGACCCCGTAGCCTTTCGGGATGAGTTCGCTGCAGTGGGAGCACCAGCCGGTCCTCCATGACCCCGTGGTGGTCGCCGCGTTTACCGGTTGGAACGACGCCGCCGATGCCGCGACCGACGCAGTCGATTGGCTCGCATCTCGCTTCGGCGCCCAGGAGTTCGCCACGATCGACGAACAAGTCCACGTGGACTTCCAAGCGCAACGTCCCACCGTCACGTTGGTCGATGGAGTCACCCGCTCACTGGAGTGGCCGCGCTACACCCTGCGGAGTGCGGCAACACCCGATGACCAGCCCGACCTCGTCCTCGTGACCGGTCCCGAACCCAATTACGACTGGCGCGGCTTCTGCACCGCGATCATGGACGCGGCACGCACGCTGGGCGCAGCAAATGTCGTGACGTTCGGTGCATTGCTCGCCGACTCACCGCACACCCGGGCCCCGCGCATTACCGGGAGCACTACCGACCCGGAAATGATGGACCGCGTCGGCCTCACGCGCTCGCGTTATGAAGGGCCGACCGGCATCGTCGGGATCCTTCACGACGCGTGCCGCCGGGAAGGCTTCACCTCCGCGTCACTGTGGGTACCGGTGTCGCACTACGTTGCCGCGCCGCCGAACCCACCGGCCATCGCGGCGCTACTCGCCGGGCTCGGACGCTGCGTACACCTGGATCTGGACCTCCGCGAACTCTCGGTCGGTGCCGCGGCATGGCGGGCGCGGATTGACGCTGCGGTTGCGGCGGACGACGACCTCCGCACCTACGTCACCAACCTGGAAGCCCAACACGCCGATCCCGAGTCCGGTGGGCTCGCCGAGGCGGACATCCCCGACGGTGACGCGATCGCCGAAGCCTTCGAAGAATACCTACGCGACCAGGGCGCGTAGGCGAAGCGTTACGCGAGCAGGTCCTGGGCCAACGCGAGCCAGAGCTGCGTGGAGAGGCCGAGGCTTTCCTGGTCGACCCGCTCATCGTGACCGTGAAACATCTTGGCGTAGTCCGAGAATCCGATGCGCTTGCTGAATAAGCCAAATCCGTATCCCACGGATCCAGCCCGCCGGAAGAATCGATTGTCAGTCCCGCCGGTCATGATCGTGGGCACGAGCGCCGAACCCTCACACAACCGGCTGGTCACCCGCTCCAACGATTCCCACAGCGGCGTGTCCGTGGGCGACGACGTCGCGGGATCGTCGTTCGATGTGATCTCCACCCGATCGGCCAGATCGCCAATGGCATCGAGCAGCATCGCTCGCGCGACATCGCCGGACTGACCCGGCATGGTTCGCATGTCGACCTGCAGGTCGACGCGATCGGGAATGACGTTGGTCTTGGTGCCACCGTGCGCAACCGTCGGCGCCATCGTGGAGTGGGTGCACGAGTGCGCGATGCGCGACAGCGCGAGCGGGAGCTCAGCGATGTACTCGTCGACCCGCTCGGGGTCCACCAGCTCCGCCGGCAATCCCATGGCGTCCACATAGCGCCGCCAAGTCTCGCCGATCTGGGCCTTGGGAAGGTAGGACGCGATTCGGCGCACAATCTCCGCGGCCGTCACCAACGCGTTGTCCGTGCGGTAGGCCTGTGATGCGTGACTCGGTGTGCCGTGCACGGTGATGTTGGACCAGTACGTGCCCTTCTCTTCCACCATGATGGGCAACCCAGTACCGGTGGGAGTGGGCACCTGAAATCCACCGGACTCGGTGATCACATAGTCGGTCCGTACCGCGTCGAGTTCGTGTTCCACCAGGTACTTCGCGCCCCACGTACCGAGAGCCTCTTCATCGGCAACGGCGAGATACATCAACGTGCCGCGCGGCTTGAATCCCGACCGCGCGAGCTGGCGAAACGCGACCGCCATCGTGGACGTGAGATTCAGCATGTCGACCGCGCCGCGACCCCAAATCATGCCGTCGTCGAGCTCGGCGCCAAACGGTTCGCGCGTCCAACCGTCGGCGTTCACGGGCACGACATCGGTGTGACCCATCAACATCAGCGACGGTGCGCTCGGATCCGTACCTTCGATCTTGGCGAGCAGACTGCGGCGGCCAGGCTGGGGCTCGTAGTACTCGATGTCGGCGCCGCACCCGTCGAGGTAGCTGGTGAGTAGGTCGGAGTTACGGACTTCTTCACCCGATGCGACCTGGCCGTCGTTCACACACGCATTGCGAATGAGGTCTTGGAGCAAGGCGGTCGCGTCGTTCGCGAGGGTGTCGGCCATGCCCGGCACGGTAGCGCTCGCGGGCCGAGTTGGGTACCGGCACCGGTCAGCTCGCGGCGGCGGCGCGATACATGAACTCGCCGGACTCGTCGAAGCGTTCGACCGCGCCGGAGCGATGCAAGTGCTCGAGGTGTGCGAACGTCTCGCTCTCGGCCATCACTCCCCAATGGCGTTCAGGGAACAACTCGTGCGACAGCGTGACCACGCTCGAAGGTCCGAGCGCAACGGCGGTGGCCCGTAACTTCTCCATCCGTTCGAAGTGGTGTTCCTTGATCGCTTCGACGCGAGCTGGCACATCCGCGAACGGATGGCCGTGCGCGGGCAGGCCGAGGCGGACGTCGGGGAGCGACGCCACGAGATCAAGGGTCGCAAGATAGGAACTCAACGCGTCGCCTTGGTTGGAGCCCGCGATGTGCGGCGTGATCGTGGGCAACACATGGTCACCCGAGAGGAGCAGGCCGTTCTCCGGGTCGTAGAGGCAGAGATGATCGAGCGTGTGACCCGGCGTGTGAACCACCAACCAGTCGCGTCCCGCGAGACGGATCGGCGACCCATGACGAACTCGGCGCGTGGGATCCGGCGGGACGAACAACAGCCGCATGGCCCGCATCATCACCCGGCGCGACATCGGAGGCATGGGATGTTTGCTCCCGCCCCACGGTGTGGTTCCACCCCACGGCACCGACTGGCGCTGGGACTCAGTGGTGATCTCGTCCAGCGCGGCGTAGTCATCGTCGCCGAGTGCAGGCAGCTCATCGAGTGACGGACCGTGGTAGTTCGCGGCCTCGTCGATGGCTTCCTGCTCCAACCGCTGGGCATCGAGCTCGCTCAGGGTCGCGCCACCTCGTTGCAACGACCACGTGGTGAAGGCCTTGTGCGCGATCAACTGCGCGCCCGCCTCTTTCTTGATCCGACCTGCCGCCCCGAAGTGGTCGGGGTGCGAGTGGGTGACGATGACGGTATGAATGTCCTTCACCTTGTAGCCCGCGGTGGCGAGGCGAGACTTGAGCGCCTTCCAGCTCGACGGTCCGGGAAGCCCCGGATCCACGACCGCGAGCCCCCGATCGTCCATGAGCCCATACATGTTCACGTGACCCAGGCCCGGCAACCAGATGGGCAGCTGCATCCGCAGCACACCCGGGGCGACCTCGCTCACCTCCTCGGATGCTTGCTCTTGTTCCTGTTTGGGAGGCCTGGACGCCCGAGGGTCGCCCGGCGATTTCGCCACGTCGGTCACCGCCGGAGCGTACTTCCCGGGGAATCACGCCGAACTTGCGCCATTTTCCCACGTGTGGCGTCGGAAAGTGGCGCAAGTTCGAGGGGGCGGGGATCCGGGGGCGAACTTTGGCCACGGGCGGACGGCTTCGAGGACCGCGGCCGCAGCCAGACACAGATCATCTTCATGGCGTCGAGCGACGACCTGCAGACCACACGGCATGCCGCCCACCAGACCAGCAGGGACCGAGCAACCCGGCTGGCCGGTCATATTGAAGGGTGCCGTGAACGGAGCGCTCAGCATCAGGAGGTCGACCTCGCGGCCGTTCAGATCGCCGACGAGCGTGCCCTCCGCTTGGTACGCGGTGGTGGGCGTCGTGGGCATCAGGAGCATGTCCACCTGTTCGAACACCGCGGCCGAGGCCAGCAGGATCTCCTGACGACGGCGAATCGCCGCACCAAGGTGGCGGGCACGGAGATGGGGCATGCCCTCGACCGAAACGCGCGCGAGGAAGTCGAGGTCGTCGAGATGCTCGGCGCAGACATCCATCCGCCACGCCGCCATGTTGCCGGCACCGAGCACACCCCATGCCCGGCCCGGCTTCGGGAAGTTCATCGGGATTTCGATCAGCTCGAGTCCCGCCGCGTCCACCAATGCCTCGGCCGACGCGCGAGTAGAGCGTTCAACATCGCGGTCGGTCTCGGCATACCCCAGGGTGGAGGTCCACGCGACCTTCCGGCCCCGCAGGTGCTCGTGGGCGCGTTCCACATCCGCGACGAGTGGTTCGTAGGCCATGGGTTTCGGCAGCGACGTGGGATCGCCCACCGCGGGACCGCTCGTGACATCCAAGTACCGCGCCGCGTCTCGCACCGACCGCACCATCGGACCACTCACCGACGTGAGCCCGGTGTCGAATGGACATTCCGCGTTGCCTTGCGGAATACGACCGAAGGTGGACTTCATCCCCAGCAGACCGGAGTAGGCCGCGGGGATCCGAATGGAACCGCCGCCATCACTGCCGGTACCCATCGGCAGCATCCCGGCTGCCACGGCCGCGGCCGAACCACCGGATGAGCCACCCGGGGTACGCTCGGTGTTCCACGGATTGCGGGTCACGCCGTGGAGCGGTGAGTTGGTGTAGCTCGGGATCCCGAACTCGGGCGCAGTGGTCAGGCCGGTGACAACTGCACCCGCCCCTCGCAGCCGTGCCACCTCGGGGCAGTCCTGTTCCGCGATGTCGTCGCGGTACACCACCGAGGCGTGGGTGTTGGGGAAACCCTTCGCCTGCGCAAGTTCCTTCACTCCCAATGGCACCCCGGCAAACGGACCGGGGTCTTCGCCCCGCTGCACCATGGCATCGATCTCGTTCGCCCGCGCCCGCGCGCCATCGGCGTCGATGAAACACACCGCGTTCAACTCGTCATTGCGGCTCGCGATTCGAGCGAGCGCCGTCTCGATCGCGTCGGTAGCCAAGATGTCACCGCCACGAATCGCGTCGGCCAGGTCCCAAGCATCGCGTTCCCACAGCTCCGTCATGCCGTCGCTCCTTGTTCGCGTCCATGAAGGTCACCAGCTTGGTCCAACTCGTCGAACGATGCCCGCAGATCATCCCCAAGCTGGGCCAGGTCGGGACACGCGTCGCTATCGGCGAAGAGGCCGAAGTGGAGCACGCCGCAATAGGAAAGGATCGCAATTCCTAGGCTGAGGTTCTGGGTCAGCGGCACCATCGGGTATGCCTCCAACATCCGAGCACCCATGAGATACAAGGGCACCTGAGGGCCGGGCACGTTCGTCACCACGAGGTTCACGAACGGTTGGCGATGCACGAGCCGCGCCGCGAGCCCGAGCAAAGTGGGCGCGGCGTATTGCGTGAGGTCGAGCAAGAACGCTGCGCCCACTGCTTGTTCGCGTTCCTTCAGATCGTGGGTCCTCGCGCCAATGGTTGCGAGCCGGGATCGTGGGTCGTTGTCTGCGATAGGGAGGTCGACGAACATCGCGGAAATTCGATTCCCCAGCGCCAGGTGCTCACTGTCGTCACGGACCGACACGGGACACAATGCCCGAAGGTGATCCGGAATGACCTCACCGCGACCTGCGAATCGACGCCGCAACGCGCCGGCGACTCCGGCGAGCACCACATCGTTCACGGTTCCTCCCGACTCGGCGCGAATGCGCTTGACGAGGTCGAGGGGGATCGGTACCCCGAGAAACACCCGGTGTTGTCCGACCGCAACATTGAGCGACGTCCGCGGCGCGAGCGGTGAGCCGTCGACCAGGCTCCGCAACGCGCGACCAACTTGGCTGGAGCGCTCGACCGCCCGCTGCGGCGTCCGAGCCAGTCCACGGAGCGTCCGCATCACTTCCGTGGACTCGGTACTCCGTTCCAGCAGCGTGTCGGCGAGCAAACGACTCGGCGCGGGCGTTCCCGCCGGAATCCACGGCGGCGATTCGAAGACGTCGGGCTCGGGTACAACGTCGAGCAACACGGTGGCAACGTCGACACCCGACACACCATCGACCAAGCAATGATGGGTTTTTTGGACCAGCGCGATGCGGTCTCCCTCGAGACCCTCGACGAACCACAGCTCCCACAGCGGACGGGTCCGATCCAGCAGCTGTCCCTCGATGCGGGCCGTGAGGGCGAGCAGTTGCGCCATGGTCCCCGGTGACGCCAGCGCGGTGAGCCGCACGTGGTACGCGATATCGAACCGGGCATCGTCGACCCAAATCGGCCGTCCCTGCTGCATCGGGACGGTCATCAGCCGCTTGCGGAACCGCGGGATGAGATGCAACCGAGACGCAACGAGATCACGCACTTGGGCGAGGCGGAACCGACCCGACGCGTCGAAGAACGGCGCCGCCTCGAAGGTCGCAAGTGTTCCGACATGCATGGGGGTCTCATCGCGTTCCAGATGCAGGAAGGAGGTATCGAGCGCGGAAAGCCGGTCGTATCCGTGCACGCTCGCGTCGCTCATGATCCCGCGGGTGCAACCGGAGGTAACGGCGTGGCACACGACGAAAGGTGCAATGACCGCGCCGCTACATCCGCGCGGGAGGACAGCGCGGCGCCCTTGGCGTTCGCGCGTCCGGCCGCGGTGAGATCGGCAATCGACTGGGCCCGCAACGACGCAGCGCTCGCGTCCAACACGCGGCCAACCAGATCCAACCAGTGGGCAACGTGGCGCTCGTCTTGGGTCGGGGCGTCGAGCGCCTGGATCTGTCGCAGCGAGTCGCGTTGGCGGGCTACCGAGCGCCGTCCGACGCGAATCATCCGATCGACGTGAAGCGGATCTGGCGGCGGGAGCGCCGCGATAGTCGCGGCGGTCGAACGACAGACCGCACCCACGGCGCGGCGATATTCGGCCGGGCTCAACGGAGGATTCGAGGAGCAACCACCCACCACCAACGTCAGCGGAACCAGGAGCCCGGCGATCGAACTCAGTACTCGTGGGCGCGCCGAGGAAGAGATCCGCATCACGACCGGCACCGTACCTGGCACCGGGGCCACGGAGAGCCTTGTGGTTCCCACACAGCCGCCCTATTAGCGTCGCCCGCAATGCGCACCGCAACCGCCATCTGGCGGATCTCCCCCGAACTCATCCTCGCCCTCGAGGAGCACCTCGGACTCCCGGTCGATAGTTACGTGAATGGGTCGCAAACGTGGTTCACCGGTGAACCGGCGCTGGAGTGGCGACTCCATCCGGTGGCCGGATACCAACCGCCCAAGGGCGTGTCGCCTTATGACCTGTGGGAACTCGTTGTCGGCTCGATCATCGCGGGCGCGCCACCCGAGGCACTTCCACTCGGTGATTCCACCGTGGCCCTCGGTGATCTCTGGGACGGCCTCGAGTGTTTCCCCGCCTATGGCGACGAACTCGAACCAGCCGCGGTCGTTGCACGCGTGCGTGAAGCACTCGACCGAGATCCCGATCTCAACGGCATGGTCGACCACGACACCATTGGCGATGAGTGGGAACTAAGCGGCGGAACGGTGTCGGTCCTCGAACTCCTGATCCGCCAACTCTCCGGCTAGACGTTCGGCGGGCTCTCGCGCCAGGGCGGGGTGCGCGGGAGATCAAAGTCTGCCGGATACCGCTCACCGTCGATCGCTCGAAACGCGAGCTCACCCCATCGGTGTACACCGGCGAGTGGCTGGGGCAACGCGTCACGCGGGTAGAACCCCACGGATCGAGTCTCCAGCGGATGACCGTTGAGCTCACCGCCGATCATCCGGCAATGAAACAAGATCGAGTACATCGGAATACGGGCGAACCCGAGTCGGAGTCCGTCGAGCACGGAGATCAGGGACACCGGCTCGACTTCGATACCGGTCTCTTCGTAGACCTCCTTCACCGCGATCTCCGACGGCGAGTAGCCAACGTCGGCCCACCCCACCGGGTACAGCCAGATCCCGCTGTCGGAGCGCTGGGTGAGCAGGATTTCACCCTGGTCGTTGCCGACGATCGCCGCCACGGCAACCTTGGGCGTCACGTACCCCGCGACCCCTTCGCCGACGGTACTCAACCATTCGTCGTAGAGCGCTTCGGACTCGGCCTCGTCGATCCCCGCGGCTCGAATATCGGCCGCGACCTTGAGGACCTCGTCGAACCGTTCATGTTCGTAGAGGCTCTGGGTGAAGCCCATGCCGGTGCGAGCGATGGCCGACAAGGTCTCGGCCCACCGGAGAACGTCAGATGCTGCAACCGGTTGATCCATCGCGCGGAACCTAATCGCGAGCGAGCGCTCCCAACAGCGCAACCCTAAGTGCTGCCACCCGCTCCGGGTCCGTCACCTTGGCGCCGCGGTCGCTGACGTAGAACACGTCGACCGCCTGTTCCCCCGTGGTTGCGACTCGCGCGACCGTCACATCAAGTCCGAGTTCCCCGAACACCCCGGCGACGGTGGCCAGCAATCCAAACTCATCTGGAGCGAAGACCTCCACCACCGTGGCGTCGGCGGACTCTTCATGGGATACCCGCACTTCCGGCGACCGGGTCGCCATCGCGCCCGAGACCGATCGGCGATACGCGGCCCGTCGCTCGCGCAGGCCGTCGGCCACCGAGATCTCACCCGCGAGCACGCCCACGATCGTGGTCGCGCACCGCTCCCGGTCACCGTCATCGACGAGCCGGTCAAAGCGATCCGTACCCACGAAGAACTCGGCCGCCCGCCCGCCCGGGAGGGACTGACCCTCGGCGGTAGCGATGTCGAAGCCTTCGAGGCTCAGCGCGCCCGCCACTCCGGCGAGCAGCCCCGGCCGGTCCGGCGCACCCACCGCGCACCGGAGTCGCCCGTCGCCCAGTTCCTCCCACACGACCACGATCCCCGGACCCTGCAAGGCAGGGTCCGGGGCCGACAACCCGGGGGAGGCGACCGGGGTTCGTCCACTCCACGCGGTTCGGGTCCGGTCATACAGTTCCCGCACCAAGGCGGCCTTCCCCGGACCCCACGCGGCCGGACCGGTGGCGCGGGAATCCGCGACGGTCAGGAGTGTGAGCAGGCGTAAGCGAGGCTCGTCGACCACTCGGTCTCCAAACCGTTCGATGGTCACCGGATCGGACAGGTCACGCCGCGTGGCCGTATCCGCCATCAGCAAGTGATCCCGCACCAGCCACACGAGTGTCTCGGACTGCGGTGCCGAGAGACCGAGCCGACCCGCAACCTCACGCGCAACCTCGGCGCCGAGGGTCGCGTGATCTCCCGGACGACCCTTGGCAATGTCATGAAGCAGCGCGCCCAACAGCAGGAGATCGGGCTCGCCGAGGCCGTCGGCGGGCCGCGCATCGGGCGCCGACGGATCGTCCAAGAGCGCCGCCGCCTCGGCCACCGTCTCCAGCAGATGTCGATCGACCATGTAGCGGTGGTAGGCGTTGCGCTGCGGGCGGAACCGGACGTTGTCCCACTCGGGGAGGATCCGCGTGATCAGGTCCTCGTGATCAAGCGCCTCGAAAGCATGGCTCCCGCGCGCGCCTGAGCGCAGCACCGCCATGAAGTCCGCACGCGTATCTGCTGACCACATCGGCGTGGGCGCGGCCCGCAGCATCGCCAACGCATCGCGATCAATCGTGAGCCCGCCCTCCGCCGCGGCGCGTGCCACGCGCAAGAGCAGTGCTCCATCGACGGAACCATCGATCGGTGCCGGGGTGGGTACGGTGAGGGCGATGCGGCCGGCTCGTTCGACTACGCCCTCCGCCACCACCTGCACGCGAGGCTCGGTTCGGCGCCGCGCGGTGTCGGTACGCATCCGGGTCCAGGCATCCTCGGCGATCCACGCCACGTTGCGCGACGCGGCCGCGAGGGTCCGGGCCAATGCATCGGCATCGCGCTCCTGCAGCACGGTCGCCACCGCGTCCTGATCCTGGAGGGCCAGCACATCCGATCGACCACCGGTCACGCGATGGAGTGCGACGCGAACCGCCAAGAGTTGATCGCCCGCCTCATCCAACACCGCGCAATCGTCGGGGCGCAGGATGCCCGCTTCACCCAGGGCGGCACGCCCGCCCGGGGGTCCCGCCACCCAACCGGCCCAGGCCAGCGCATGCAAATCTCGAAGCCCGCCCGCACCCTCTTTGAGATTCGGTTCAAGCATCTCCGCGACTGGCCCCGGCCGCAATCGGCGCACGACCGACGCATCGGCGAGCTCGGCGACCAGCGACTGCCGTTTCCCCGCAGCCAGGGCGCGAGCTGCGTGGATCACACCGGCGGACGCTCGTTCGATGCCGCCACCCACCACACGCGCCTCGAGCAGCGATGTGAGCGTGTCGAGATCCTTGTCCGCCAGCTTCAGCGATTCCTTGGCTCGACGGGTCGCGTGGCCGAGGACGAATCCGGCATCCCACAGCGGATACCAAAGGGCGTCGGCGACGGCGCTCAGGTCCGGCCGGTTCTCGTGGAGCAGCAACACATCTATGTCGGAGCCGGGACACAACTCGCGGCGAGCGTAGGAACCAAGGGCCACCACCGCGATCGACTCACCGCCAATCGCGTCCAGGACCGCCCGGATCGCTTCGTCGATGATCTCGGCCAGGGCGCGCCCGAAATCTGCGCCACCGAGCTCGACATTGGCCACCAAAGCATCTCGGTGGGCACGGATCCAATCGGCACCGCGCGGGCCCGGCACGGAACCGGCCTTAGATGGCGTCAGGTCCGGCCTCGCCGGTACGAACTCGGATGACATCTTCAACCGCGGTCACCCACACCTTGCCGTCACCGATCTTGCCAGTACGCGCGCTTTCCACGATCGTGTTGGCAACGGACGCGGCGTCGACGTCATCGACGAGCACCTCGATCCGTACCTTGGGCACGAAGTCGATCTCATACTCGGCGCCCCGGTAGACCTCGGTATGCCCGCGTTGACGTCCAAACCCCTGGACTTCGGACACGGTCAGGCCCTGAACCCCGTGGGCCTTCAGCGCATCCTTCACTTCATCGAGCCGGAATGGCTTGATAATCGCGGTGACGAGTTTCATTGTTCCTCGATCCTGTTCGTCAGCACTATCTCAAACCCGATCCATCGCGTAGCCGACTTCGGAATGCGACGAAAGGTCCAGACCGGTCTCTTCGTCCTCTTCCGAGACGCGCAGCCCGCCAGGAAGTACGGCTTTTAACACCATGCAAATCGCATACGTCACGACGAACGAGAACACGAGCGTGACGCCAACGGCGAGGAGCTGTTCGCCCATCAAACCCCAACCGCCACCCTGAAACACGCCGTCGCGTCCGGCGGGATTCACGGCCTGATCCGCAAACAACCCGAGCAGGAGCGAACCGAACACCCCGCCGACCAAGTGAACGCCGATGACGTCGAGTGAGTCATCAAATCCGAAGCGGAACTTCAAGCTCACCGCGAGGAAACACGCTCCACCAGTGACGAAGCCGATCACGAGTGGCGCCATCCCGCCGACGAACCCAGCACACGGCGTGATCGCGACCAACCCGGCAACCGCGCCCGACGCCGCACCCAACGTGGTGGCATGGCCGGTGCGGATCTTCTCGATGATCAACCAACCGAGCATCGCGGCCGCAGCCGCCATATGGGTATTGACGAGCGCTTGCGCGGCCAGTCCGTTCGCGCCGAGCGCGGAGCCCGCGTTGAACCCGAACCAGCCGAACCAGAGGATTCCCGTACCGATCAACGTCAGGGGCAGTGAATGAGGTGGCATCGGATGCTTCGGCCAGCCGCGTCGTTTGCCGAGCACCAAAACCACGGCCAGCGCCGCGACCCCGGCGTTGATGTGGACGACTGCGCCGCCGGCGAAGTCGAGTGCGCCACGCTTGAACAACCAACCACTGGGCGAAAAGATCCAGTGCGCAACCGGTGAGTAGACCAGGATCACCCACAGGCCGAGGAACCACACCCACGCCGAGAACCGCATCCGATCCGCGATCGCACCCGTGATGAGCGCGGGCGTGATGACCGCAAACATCATCTGGTACGACATGAACGCCAGCGGCGGGATCGTGAGTGCTTCGAAGCCGGGAGCAAACGATGTGGACGCGTGATGCAACCCGGCGAAATCGAAGTTGCCAATCCAGCCGTTGGTGCCTCCGAACGCCAGTGAGAACCCGACAATTCCCCAGAGCACGCTCACGAGTCCGAGCGCGAAAAAGTTCTGCATGAGCATGCCCAGCACGTTCTTGGCCCGCACCATCCCGCCGTAGAACAGGGCGAGCCCCGGCGTCATGAACATCACCAGCGCCGCAGCCACCAGTACCCAGGCGGTATCGCCCGCGTTGAACTTCACCGTCATCTCCTCGTCCGGAAGTGACGTGAGTGTGTCAGATGCGGCGGGCGGTGCGCCTCTCGATCAAGAGTGCGAGCCGGTCCAGGTCGACCGGCCCTCGATCCACGGCTGGGCGTGGAGGAGTCCGGCGAACTCATTCGGTTCACGCGGACCTGAGAACCAGTACCCCTGCGCTCGGTCACACCCGAGGGCGAGGAGCGCCTGCAACTGGCCACTCGTCTCCACCCCTTCTGCGACCACCGAAAGTCCCAGGGCATGGCCGAGGCTGACCACTGCGGCCACAATGGCCGAATCCTCGCCGTCGGTCCCGAGACCGTCCACGAAGGAGCGGTCGACCTTCACGGAGTCCACCGGGAACCGCTTGAGGTAGCCGAGTGAGGAGTAACCAGTTCCGAAGTCATCGATCGAGAGACGCACGCCGAGGTCCCTGAGCGCGGCCATCACTTCAACCGACGACTCCTCCATCAACACACTCTCGGTGATCTCGAGGCAGATTCTGGATGCCATCGGTCCGTTGCGTTCGACAACCGCACGCACCTTGTCGGCAAGTGCGGATTGCGCCACTTGGCGGGCCGACAGGTTCACCGCCATCGTGAAGTCGGGTTCGAGCAGTCCCGCCTGCTCCCACCGGGCGACGGTCCGGCACGCCTCTGCAAGCGCCCATTCCCCGATAGGGATGATGAGACCGGACTCTTCGGCGAGACCGATGAACGCATCGGGCGAGACGAGTCCCACATCGGGGTCTTGCCACCGGAGCAGTGCCTCCGCGCCAACACAGCGACCATTGGTGAGATCCACAATCGGCTGCAGGAACAAGCGGAACTCATCGCGCTCGATAGCGCGTTCGAGGCGCCGTTCGAGATCAAGGCGCTCGTCCATCGTCGACCGCATCTCGTCGTTGAAAATTTCCCATCGCGCCTTGCCGCGCTGCTTCGCCTGATACATCGCGGCATCGGCATCGCGCAGCAGCGATTCGGCGGTGCTGCCTTCGGAAACCAACGCGATACCCAGGCTGGCGGACAGGCGGCGGTCCTCATCGTCAAGGGTGACCGGGAGTTCGATCACGTCGAGGAGCCGTCGTGAGATCTCTTGTGCCTGTTGCTCGGCGCGGCTCGGGTCGAGCCCATCGCAGAGCACGGTGAACTCGTCTCCACCGAACCGCGCCACCACATCGCTCGGGCGCATTGCGTCCCGCAGGCGGCACGCAAGCTCACGCAACAACTCGTCGCCCGCTTCGTGACCGAGTCCGTCATTGATGTGCTTGAACCGATCGAGATCCAGGAACAACACCGCGACGGTGCTGCGATCCCGACTCGAGCGCACCAGCGCGAGCGATAGGAACTCCAAGAACAACACCCGGTTCGGGAGGCCCGTCAACGAGTCGTGGTTCGCGCGGTGCGCCAGCAGATCCTCGGAAACCTGACGCTCGATCGCGATGGCACCGGTTTGGGCGAACATGTCCACCACCGTGCGTTCGTGGGCATCCGGTTCGCGTGGGGAGTCGAAGAACCCGGCCACGACTCCGATGACCCGCTCACCGAGTGAGTCAAAAATTGGTGTGGACCAGATGCCCGCGATCCCAACGCGCTCCGCCACGGTCCGCAGATGTTCAGTCCGCCAATCGGCGTCCTCGTCTCCGAGGACACTGCTCGAACCAAGTCCGGCGGTGTTGAACGTTCCCGCAGCCGCATCAATGGCGATGTCGTCGCAGGCGGCTGCGAGTTCCATCGGAATACGCGGCCCGGCGCCGAGGCGCAGCACTTGGCGCTCTGGATCGACGAGGAGCACACCGAAGACGGCCTTCTCTACGTGGCGTTCGAGGACTGCGCACATCGCGGCCAGCGTGTTCTGCAGTTCCGCGCCGCGCGCGATCAAGGTGAGAACACTGGCCTGATCGGCCACCAAAGACTCTGCGCGAGTCCGGGCGGATACGTCACGGGTCGTCACCACCACGCCGCCGACCGCGGGGTCATCGATCATGTTCGACGCGATGGCCTCCACTGCATGCCAGCTGTCGTCGGCCGCGCGCAGCCGGAACCGCACGGGCTCCTGGTGCCGGCCTGCGATGTGCTCGGTCATCCTCTCTGTGACATCAGCGAGATCGTCGGGATGGATCCGTGCCATCGGGTCGGTCCAACTGTCGTCGCCCTCGACGAAGCCGAAGAGCTGTTGCGCCGCGGGACTGGTGTAGATGATCTGCCCGTCTGCGTCCACCACGGTGACCACGTCGGACAAATTCTCTACCAGCGCACTGAGTCGCGCATCGCTACGTTCCGCGGCCGTCTCCGCCAACACGCGCTCGGTGATGTCACGGGTGGTGACCACGACGCCTTCAACATCGGGGTCGTCGAGCCGATTGTGCCCGAGCGCCTCGACCACGCGAAATCCGCCGTCGGCCGCATGAACCCGCAGCGTGATCGGACCCTGGATGCCAGGCTCCGAGAAGGCCCGGCCAACGATCTCGGCGGTGCGCTCTCGATCCTCGTCGAAGACGAACTCGAGGCCCGCCAATCCTTCGCCGAAGCCTTCGGCGAATCCCAACATCCGTGCTGCGGAAGGGCTCGAATACTTGACGGTTCCATCGACACCGAGAACGGTGACCCCCTCGGCAAGGTTCTGCACCAAGCCGCGGAACGTCTGCTCACTTGCGCGCAGGCATTCCTCGACCGCGCGGCGCTCGGTGACATCGCGAGCGTTGATCACGATGCCGGCCACGACCGGTTCGTGCAGCAGGTTGGTGACCACGAGCTCGCAGGTTCGAAAGACACCATCGGCGCGCCGGAATCGGGCGATGATCGGCTCGGAACGGCTTCCATCGCTCGAGCTCGCGATCTCGGCCATCCGCAGCACGACGCCGTCGAGATCATCCGGGTGCAGCACCGAGTTCTTGGAGTCGAACGTCGCGGACTGATCCATCCCCAGGAATCGGCCGGCAGCCGGACTCAAGTACTGGAGCGCCATGTCGGCTCCGACCACGACGACCAGATCGGTGGCGTGCTCCGCTAGCGCGCGGAATCGATGTTCACTCGCACGGACGGCCAACTCGGCATCCACCCGCTCGATCGTGGCGAGGAGCGCCGTCGCCACAATCTCCAGCGGTTGGAGATCTTCGACCGTGACATCGTTGAGTGAGTCCCACTGCAACGCGAGAACGCCGACCGCCCCGCCTGCTCCGGCAACCACCCAGCCACCCTGTCGGAGCGCCACTCCGTCCTGCGCCGGAACGACGAACGCTCCGGCCTCCGGCACTCCGTCAGGGTTGATAGTGGTATCGATACCGAGGTCGAGGCTCAACGCGGGCAGATCGGGCTGAGTCCCGCCCGCCGACCACACAAAGCGGGGCTGCACCACGGAGCGAACGAACAGCGCGGCGGCTGTCGCTCCGTAGTCCGAGGCCACCTCGGCGAGCGCCTCGGTCGTCCGCTTCTCCACGGTGGCCGGGACCGCTCCGGCCAACGACCTCGCGAGCGCAGCGACGCGGTGATCGACGTACGAGCGGTGCGCAAGCTCCTCATTGCTGCGCTCACATGCCCGATCTTGGGCCCGGAGCTCAGTGATGTCGCGGGTGTTGAGCACAAATCCTTTGATCACCGGGTCATGCAGCAGGTTCTCGATATGGGTCTCGAGCTCGCGCGGCGCGTCGTCACGGTCAGTGATGCGGAAACGAACCACGATTGGCTCCGCAGTTTCGCGTGATCGGGCCATGGCCGCGCCGATGGCAGCCCGGTCATCGACGTGGATGATCTCGAAATGGCTCTCGCCCACGAGCTCGTCGGGTTCAAACCCGAGGAGTTCTGAGCATCTCGGGCTCACGAAAGTGATGCGCATCGCGTCGTCGACCACGGTCAGGACGTTGGCCGAGTGTTGCACCAGGGCTCGGTACCAGCGCTCGCTCGCCGCGACCTGGAGGCGCGCCTCGTGCATCTCGGTCTGATCGCGTCCGATGCAGACGGTCGCGGCATGTTCGCCGTCTGGCCCATGGAGCGCGTAGAGCAAAAGGTCGGTGGGTCGTGGTTCACCGTTGGCATAGCTGAGTTCTCCCTGGCGCCGGACCAGCCCATCAGCGGCCAGTAGCTCGGGCGCGTTGGCGGCCAGCGAGTCGTCGGTTTGGTCAACCCACCGAAGCGCATCAGCCGCGTTGAGGCCAGCCAGATCCGCGTCGGCGGATATTCCAAGCTTCTCGCGCGCTGCCGGATTCAGGTGAAGGAACTGTCCATCAACGCTCGTGATGGCGATGTCGTCAGGCGACACATCCGCCAGTGCGCCGAAGATTTCGATCTGCTGTTCCAGGCCCATGACCCGCGCGGGCTGAGCCGCGGACAACGTCACCACGTGGCCACCGCCGGATACCGCCGGTACCGCCGCGATCGCCACCGACACATCGCTGCTCCCGACCCGACGCACTCCGGACCAGGCCGCGTCGGTCAACCACGCGACTGAGAACTCGTCATCGAGATCGTCCGCCGCGATCGCGAGCGCGGTGAAGATGTTGGCGTCCATCCCCACCCCGGTCCGGGAGCGCCATTCGTCATTGGCGAACTCGATGACACCATCGGGCGCGGCATACGCGATCGCCGTCGGCAACGTCTCGACCAAAACCCGAAACGGGTCGTGGGCCACAGCGTGAGGGCCAACCAGGTCGGCCGACGCTCCGTTCGTTTCGGGACTCCTGGTCGAACGGGTCGGGACTCGAACTGATTCGGATTCGATCCCACCGACGAAGATCCACGAGTCATCGGTGACCGCAGACGCCATCACGGTGACCCTCAGCGATTCGATCACTCCGAGGCGTACCTGCACGCGAATGGGAAACGCCGAACCCGCGCCGGTCTGGCACGCCGCGTCGAGAGCACGGCGCAGCCGGTCGCGGTCTTCGGAATGCACTGCGCTGAGCCAGTCCCATCCGCGCGCCGCGCCAGCACTCAGGCCGGTGATCGCCAGGAAGTGAGCGTTGACCCGCAGGAGGCCGTCGGCGGTGGTGCCGCGAAAGACGCCAACCGGGCGATCTTCGGCAAGTCGGTCCAGCTCAGTCACCGCGTCCAGCGGGTCACGAACACCAACGTCACCCGCGGCGCGATCAGGGCGGGCAGCACCAGAAACTGGCGGAGTTCGATTCACGCCCTCAATCTCGGCGCCGAACGGCAGCCGCTTGAGTGCCAGCAGACCTACTCGGCTCGTCGAAACGGAGGGAGCACAGCCCGGTTCCGGAGTAGACGGGCCTTCGCCACCCCCCACGCGAGCATCAGAGGGCCCATCTCGGGATCACCGAGGTCGCCAAGAGTCCGTGGGGCGAGACCATAGACATCGCTCGGATTCGTCCGTTCGTCGAAGGGATCACGAACGACCGCAGGGATGCCCAAACCGGCGAGCACCGCAGTGGGTTCCACGGTGGCGCGGCGCACGATCTGGAGTGGCGTCTCACGTTGTTCGGCAGGATCGTGGGCGAACAACGCCCGGAGCTCACCCCCGACTCGTGCCGCGACCGCCTCGCCGGACGTCTTCGTGCTCTCAATGGCCCGGTCGAGTTGGCTCGGATCCAGTCGACCCCAGGCCTCCAGGATGCGCCCGACCTCGCGAACGGTCCATCCCGGGAGTTCCCGCTCCACCCCCGCAACGATCTCATCGCCCACCACCCGTAGCTGCTCCAGCAGGCTCTCATCAGGAACATCGGGGGTCGTCACGGCCAAGATGGTTGCATGCGGATCGTGGCGCTGTCGGTGTTCGAGCGGATCGTGTACCACTGCCACTGCACTGACACCACTGATGGCGCCCACCCCACACTCGTGGTCGACGCCCTCATCCGCGACGGCGATGCCGACGGCCCGCTGCTCGTGGCCGTGGCCGACTACAAGCGCATGCTCGGATTCACGGCCGCTCGCCTCCATCTCCCGGCGCTACGCGCCGCGGGCCGGATGACCACCGTCGACCGAGTCGAGTACCTCACGTTCCCGCTCTGGCAGGTCGAGTCCTGAAGCTCAGACGGCCGTCCGCCCGCCGACTTTCGTTCGGTTTCCCCCCTCAGGGGGTGGGGAATCGAACGAAAGTCGGTGGTCAGCCTTCGAGGAGGTCACCCTCCATGCGATTCACGGTGCAGCCGACGCCTTCGAGGTAGGCAATCGCACCGTCGACCGCGACAGACTCGCCGGACAGTTCCAGAATGACCCAGCCCGAGTGAGCCTCCACCGCGGCGCGCCGCAGGTTCGGGATCACATCGTGGGCCTTCATCATCTCGTAGAGCATCGGGCGATCCACGAGCTCCTCCGGGAACGACACGTGCAGACGAATCTTGGTCATCGGACCCCCACTGACTCGAGCACCGCCGCGGGCGCTCCGATCAAACCGGTGATGAATGGCCCGAACTCGGCGTAGCGCGCCGAGACTTCGTCGAACCGCATCTCGTACACGATCTCTTTCAGTGCGACGATGTCGTCCGCAAACAGCGTGACGCCCCACTCGTACTCGTCCAGCCCCGTGGAACCGGTGATGAGTTGCAGCACTCGGCCCGCGTAGGTCCGGCCAACGCGAGCGTGACCTGCCATCAACGTCTTGCGCGCGTCATAGGTAAGCGAGAACCAGTTGTCATCGCCGTCGCGCCGCTTCGACATCGGGTAGAAGCACATCGCCGCCTTCGCAGGCAAGGTGGGATGGAGCCGCTGCTCGCGGTAATGCGTGATCCGATCGCGCCACACCACCAAACGCGCCTCGACTTCGGCTGGATCCGTGACGTCCTCATCAGCCGCGAGGCGAGTCCGCTCGTCGTCCTCGGTTTGCGCGTACTCCGACTGCTCGGTGAGCGAGACGTAGGAGAAGTCGGCAATCAATGGACCGTCGAGCATCTCTTGCTGGAATTGGTGCAACCGTGCAAGATCCGGACCGACGGCCATCAGGCCAAGGTCGGCCTTGTGTCCCAGCACCGAGAACATCATGACCTGGTGATCGTCGGCCACGAGCGCGGCGATGGCATCGAGGATGCGCAACGCCGCACCCGGATCCTCCGCCCGATCGCGATCCACGTTGTAATAGAGGTGCAGAACACCCCATCCGATCGATGGGGTCACAGGTTCCAACGGCATAGTGCTCAGGCTACCGGGTGACCTTCGCGTCCTCAGATCGAACCGCGATCGACTTTCCTGTGCCGGTGTACGAAAGATCGGGCCGCCCCGAAAGGGCGACCCGATCTTTCGTACTTGGTGGTGCAGTACTGGTGAAGCAGTTTGGGAAGTGCTGGACTTAGAAGTCCATACCGCCCATGCCGCCCATGTCGCCGCCGCCCGGCATGGCCGGGGCTTCCTTCTCCGGCTTGTCCGCCACAACCGCTTCGGTCGTGAGGAACAGCGCCGCGATGGAGGCTGCGTTCTGGAGCGCGGAACGGGTCACCTTGGCGGCGTCGATGACGCCGGCCTTGACCAGGTCCTCGTACTCGCCGGTGCTGGCGTTGAGGCCGTTCGCACCCTTGAGGCTGCGGACCTTCTCCACGATGACGCCACCCTCGAGGCCGGCGTTGATCGCAATCTGCTTCAGCGGCTCTTCGAGCGCACGGGCAACCAACTTGGCGCCGGTGGCCTCATCGCCACTGAGGGTCTTGGCCAGCTCGAGCACCTTGGCCTGGGCCCGGAGCAACGCAACGCCCCCACCGGGGACCACGCCTTCCTCGACCGCAGCCTTGGTGGTCTGCACTGCATCTTCGATGCGGTGCTTCTTCTCTTTGAGCTCAACCTCGGTGGCAGCACCGACCTTGATGATCGCCACGCCGCCGGACAACTTCGCCAGACGCTCCTGGAGCTTCTCGCGGTCGTAGTCCGAGTCGGTGTTGTCGATCTCGGCGCGGATCTGGTTGATCCGACCGGCGACGTCCGAGCGTGAACCCGAACCCTCGACGATGGTGGTCTCGTCCTTGGTGACGACGACCTTGCGGGCCTTGCCGAGCAACTCCAAGCCGATGCCCTCGAGCTTGAGGCCGACCTCCTCGGAGATGACCTGTCCGCCCGTGAGGATCGCGATGTCCTGGAGCATGGCCTTGCGGCGCTCGCCGAACCCGGGAGCCTTGATGGCCACCGACTTGAACGTGCCGCGGATCTTGTTCACGACGAGCGTGGCCAGAGCCTCGCCCTCCACATCCTCGGCGATGATCGCAAGCGGCTTGCCGGACTGCATGACCTTCTCGAGCACCGGCAGCATGTCCTTCACTGCGGAGATCTTCGAGCTGACGAGCAGCACGTAGGCGTCATCGAGGACGCTTTCCATACGCTCGGGGTCGGTCACGAAGTACGGGGAGATGTAGCCCTTGTCGAAGCGCATGCCCTCGACGAGGTCGAGCTCCATGCCGAAGGTCTGGCTCTCCTCGACCGTGATGACACCGTCGGTGCCAACCTTCTCGAGCGACTCGGCGATCATTTTGCCGATCTCAACGTCAGCCGCCGAGATGGCCGCAACGTTGGCGATCTGCGCCGGGTCGGTCTTGACGCTCTTGGATACCGAGCGAATCGAGTCGACCGCAGTCACCACGGCAGCCTCGATGCCCTTCTTCAAGACCATCGGGTTCGCGCCGGCTGCGACGTTGCGCAGACCTTCACGGACCATCGCCCAGGCCAGAACCGTCGCGGTCGTCGTGCCGTCACCGGCAACGTCGTCAGTCTTCTTCGCGACTTCCTTGACCAGCTCGGCGCCGATCTTCTCGAACGGGTCTTCGAGGTCGATCTCCTTGGCGATGGAAACACCATCGTTGGTGATCGTGGGTGCGCCCCACTTCTTCTCGAGGACAACGTTGCGGCCCTTTGGACCAAGCGTCACCCGGACAGCGTCAGCGAGCTTGTTCATGCCCGCTTCCAGTGACCGACGAGCGTTCTCGGCGTAGGCGATCTGCTTCGACATTGCGGTGTACCCCCTGGGGGATCGAGGACGGGGTTCGGATCCCCAAGGTGGGATCCGTTAGCACTCGACTCAAACGAGTGCTAACCCATGTTGGCACTCTCAGGCGGCGAGTGCAAGTTGCCCGGCCACCCAGCCTCTCAGTTCTGGCGACCGGCCCGGGCGGCGAGGAACGCCTGGTGCGCCGCATCGGTCCGGTTCCACACGGCCTGGCGGGTGGCCCACGGGATTCCGGCCACGTCCACTCCAAAAACGTCACCGAGGAGCGCGAAGAGCTCCCTCTCGGAACCGATCGTCGTGCGCGTCGCGCCACTGCCGGAGCGCTGATAGCCGAGACCGCGCAGCAGGTCGGCGCCGTCCGCATCACGGCGCGACAGCACCAGGAACTGCACGAAACGAGATTCGGGGTCCGTGGAGAGGTAGGTGTGGGTCGCCGTGAAATCGGCCATGGAAGCCTGGGAGTCGCACCACGCCATTCCGGTGAACGCTCCCCCGGGATGGTGGTCGAGGTGCCAGTCGGTGACCGCGTCGGGGGTGGCAGTCAGACGGAACGCGAACGGGCCGGACGTATGGTCCTGCTCGGAGAGCGGAAGCGGCTCGTGGATTGCATCACCGAGCCCCGTGTCGACGTACCAATCGCCTTCGGGATTGCCGTCGGTCCCAAGCGCGTGCACCGTGAGCACGAGATGGTTGGTGAGATCCTCGGCGCTCGGTCCCTCAGGTCCGTGCACCCCGCCCACGTGGCGGCGGACGTCGTAGCCGAGCGCGGCCAGGAGCCAACCGAATGCCCCGTTCAGATGGAAGCAGTATCCACCTCTGCCGGTGGTAGCAATCCGGCGGGCGGAGTCGACCGGGTCCGTGCCCCACGTCTCGCCGCAATGGATCCACAACGTCTCCCATGAAATGCGCTCCACGTGAGCCCGGTGCAGTCGTGAGAGCGCCGCGGCCGACGGCGGCTCGGTATCAAGTCCGAGCCGGGCGAGATAGCGCCGCGCCAACTCTTGGTCGTCCATCGTTCGCATGGTACCGAGACGGCTCCATGGGAGCACCCGACCCCATCAGCTCCCCCGGCCGCGAAGCGCGGGGGTTAGCGTGGCGAACATGGCGGAGATGCACGACGCGACCGAGGAATACCTCGAGACCATCCTCCAGCTCGAAGAAGAAGGCATCGTGCCGATCCGGGCCCGGCTCGTCGAACGCCTCGGCGTCTCCGCGCCCGCGGTATCCGAGCACGTGAACCGGCTCGTCGACGGTGGCTTCACGGAGCTGATGGACGACCGCAGCCTGCGCCTCACGGTGAAGGGTCGAGCACTCGCCACCACCATCGTGCGCCGACACCGCCTGGCGGAACGTCTGCTCGTCGATGTCATCGGCCTCGAGTGGGAGAAGGTCCACAAAGAAGCCGACCGGTGGGAACACGCGATCTCCGCCGACGTCGAGGAAAAGCTCGTGTTGCTCCTCGGGGATCCGAGCACCTGCCCGCACGGCAACCCCATTCCGGGTTCGGGTCATCGCCATGACACGAGCCGCCACGTGGCGTTGGCAGACGCTCAGCCCGGGTCATTCGTGGTCGCGCGGATTAGCGAGAAGCTCGAACTCGACGACGGCGCTTTGAAGTTCCTCGTCGACGCTGGACTCATCCCCGGCCGCGATGTGGCGGTCTTGGCCGGCACCACCGCCGGTGATCGGGTTCGCACCAGTACGGGAGAACACACCGTAGGCCGGGAAATCGCTCATCTGATCTGGGTCAGCGCGGCATAGCTCAGGACCCCACGACAGTGAACGTCCCCGTCATCCCCTGCTGCTCGTGATCGTCGATACCACAGACAAACCGGTATTCGCCCGGCGCGTTGAAAGTCAGCACCACGCGACCCGTTGCGCCGGGCTTCGTAGGACCAACCTCGCCGAGTACATCACCGTCCGGCGCGAAGACCTCGAGTTCGTGCTTCTCAACCGGCGCACCGTTGCGCAGCCGAATCTCGACCGTTGCGCCTTGCTTGAACTTGGCTCCCTCGAGACCGTCGAACGAAAAGTCCATCGCGGCGACTTCGACCACCTGGGTTGGCTTCGGCGTCGCGCGGCCGCCTGAGCCGCTCACCGTGATCTTCGTTCGTATGCCTCCACCCTTCTGGCCGGGTTTGCACGCGACTTCGTACGTCCCCTTGGTGAGGTCTGCCGTCAATGACCGTGAGGTTCCGGGCCCGATGTTCTCGACCTCGCCCTTCACCTCGTCGCCAGCTCCGTAGACGTAGACCTCGGTGACATCGCCACCGTCGTTCTTCACGAGAAACGTCGATTTCCCCGCAACGAGATTCGTCTTCGCCACCGTGCATTTCGTGTCCGACGAGCTGACGGCAATGGCGTCCTCGGTGCTCGCATCAGAAGAGCACGCGCCGAACAGCACCAGCATCGCGAGGGTGCAGACTGCGGTGACGAAGGGAGGAGACACGGCGTTGCCTTTCAATCGCTGACTTGGAAATGGGAGTGAGGAAACTGCGGGATCCGATCCTGGTCAGAACGCGGATTCCCCCACGCGTGCTTCGATGCGCGGCCTCGGCGCTTGCGGAACTGCGGCGCCCGACGCGGCCACCGGGCGCCGCAGTCCCCGGAAGAACAAGGTCATGGTGGGAACGGCGTACGCCCACCATACGCACACCTCGAGCACACTCGGGTTGGGTGAGAAGTTGAAGATCCCCTTGAGAACGGATCCGTACCAACTCGTGGCCGAGTACCACGAGGTGATGTCCCACGCCGACGATGTTCCGAACGTGATGATTCCGGCTTCTTGAAGATCGTGGAACCCGTACGCGAGAACCCCGGCGGCAACGATGATGAGTCCCGCGCCCGTCCACGTGAAGAACTTGGCGAGGTCGATGGCCACCGCCCGTCGGTAGATCAAGTAGCCGAGGACCACCGCGCTCGCCAATCCGAGCACCGCTCCAAGCAGGGGTTGCGCGGAGGACCCCGTGGCTTGCGCGTTGGCCCACAAGAACAACGCGGTCTCCAATCCTTCGCGAGCAACGGCGATGAACGCGGTGACCACCAGTGCGGCGGTCCCCATCGCCATGGCTGCATCGATCCGGCCATGGAGTTCGGAGCGCATCGATCGGGCCGCCCGCTGCATCCAGAACACCATCCAGGTGACAAACCCGACGGCGAGAATCGACATGAAGCCAGCGAAGGCCTCCTGGGCCTCGAAGCTGAGCGACCGGGACGTGAACGTGAGAACGGCACCGAACCCAAGGCTGATGACAACCGCCGCTGCGACTCCGATCCAAATCGGGGTCAACCGATCGCGCCGGTCCGTCTTGACGAGGTACGCCACGAGGATGCCGACGACCAGCGCCGCCTCCAGGCCTTCGCGAAGCCCGATCAGAAAGTTCGAGAACACCACACACCATCCAGCAGGTAAGGTTGCCCTTACCTTACTTGATCGCGCAATTTCCTGTCAAGGGTCGATCGACTCAGCCACCGGCGACCGCGGGGACGATGCTCACCGTCGTGCCGTCTGCGACCACCGTTGCCAGGCCATCGAGAAAGCGGATGTCCTCCTCGGCCACGAAAACGTTGACGAACCGCCGGAGCTCACCATCGTCGCCAAACAGGCGCGGCCGGAAACCCGGATGGGTGGTCTCGAGCTCAGCCAGCACCTCGGCCAACGGGCCCGGCGCGAGCGAAACCTCGGGGGCTCCACCGCAGAGTTCGCGGAGCTGGGTCGGGATACGAACAGTGACAGTCATGATTTGTCCTCTCTGCCGGCCAGGCAGTGGTTCATCGTGGAGACCTCACTCATGCGAGGAGGTCCTCGGGGTCGAACGCGGCGTGGAACGCGTCGATGGTGGGTGAGATCGTGGCGGTGGGGCCTACGTGGCCGACCACCGCGTCGAGCGTCTTCAATCCATGACCAGTGATGTAGGCGACCACTCGCTCGTCCTTGCGAATGGTGCCGTCTTCAGCCAGGCGCTTCAACGTGGCGATCGTCACGCCCCCAGCAGTCTCCGCGAAGATTCCCTCGGTCTGAGCCAGCAGACGGATCGCGTCGACGATCTCTTCATCGGTCACCGCGGCGAAGCCACCCCCGGATTGCCGCACGGCGTCGAGGGCGAAATAGCCGTCGGCCGGATTGCCGATCGCGAGTGACTTGGCAATGGTGTCGGGCTTCACCGGCTTGATGGTGTCGGATTCGCCGAGCCACGCGGTGGCGACCGGCGAACACCCCAACGCCTGCGCGCCGGAGACCCGCACCTCGGGCAAGCGATCGAGCAAGCCAACCGTGTGCAGCTCCTCGAACCCTTTGCGGATTTTGGTGAGGAGCGATCCGCTCGCGACCGGAACCACCACGTGGTCAGGCGTCTCCCAGCCAAGTTGTTCGGCGGTCTCGAACGCGAGCGTCTTGGAACCCTCGGCGTAGAACGTTCGGATATTCACGTTCACGAATGCCCACGGATACGTTCCCGCGAGTTCCGCGCACAGCCGATTGACATCGTCGTAGTTGCCATCGATCGCCACCACATTGCCGCCGTAGACCGCGGTCGTCACGATCTTGCCCTGCTCCAGGTTCGCGGGCACGAAGACGAACGACCGCAGTCCCGCGTGGGCCGCGTGGGCCGCCACCGCGTTGGCAAGGTTGCCGGTGGAAGCGCACGCCGCGACCTTGAAACCGAACTCGAGCGCCTTACTCAGCGCGACCGCAGTGACGCGATCTTTGAACGAGTTGGTGGGGTTCGTGGTGTCGTTCTTGATCCACACCTCCCCGAGTCCGAGTTCGGCCGCCAACCGGTCGGCCCGCACCAGCGGCGTGAACCCCGCTCCGAGATCGACCGCCGGATTGCGGTCGACGGGCAGCAGATCGGCGTAACGCCAGATGCTGAGCGGTCCTGCCGCGATGGATTCACGAGAAACCGACGCTCGTATCGCGTCGTAGTCGTAGGCCACCTCGAGCGGGCCGAAGCACCACTCGCAGGTAAAAATCGGGGCGACGTCATACTCACGTGCGCATTCCCGACAGCGAAGTGCCGAAACGTGTGCCATTGATTCTCCTGGTCATATCCCGGGAGTGGTTGCCCACTCCTTGCTCTTCACGCTCTGACTCGGACCTTGCGGTCCATCGGTTCGAGCGCCTCAAGCGGGATCCGGATGACCGGGGTCCAAGCTCTTGGCTCTCTCATCGTTCGGGCATTGGCACCTGGCTCCCCGCTGTCGGTGACAGCAGTTCGCTGGTTGCCGCGGCGTCGTCGGGCCCGTCCCTCGGCCGCTCTTGATGAGCGCGTCATTACGAAGCGGGAATTGTAGACCACCGGTTGCCCGGTCGCGCCAATGATTCACCGCCGATCGAGCTCAACGGGGTCCACGTCACTTCCGTCACCCCGTGCCGTAGCCCACTTCTCCGGCCTCTACGCTTCCCGGCCGTGGCGACGTCCCCCGTGCGGGTCCCCCTGCCAGTCCCCGAGCCGCTGTGCGGCCTGGACTTCGATGCAGGCGAACTCCTCGAGCTCAAGGCCGCGCACGGTGTGAGCATCTCGGTCTGTCTGCCGGCCAAGAACGAGGAAGCGACCGTCGGCCAGATCGTGGCGACCGTGCGACGGACGCTCATGGAAGCCGTCCCGCTCGTGGACGAAGTCGTGGTCCTCGACGACGGCTCCACCGACGCGACCGCGGAGGTCGCGCGGTGGGAAGGCGCACGCGTCCTCTCGGTCGATGAACTCCTGCCGGAGATGGGTCCAGGGGCCGGCAAGGGCAACGCTATGTGGAAGTCGCTCTACGCAATGAGCGGTGATCTCGTGTGTTGGGTCGACGCCGATATCCGCAACTTCGGTCACCACTTCGTGACCGGCCTGATCGGTCCCCTCCTCACCAATCCGGACACCGCGTTCGTCAAGGGGTACTACCGCCGACCACTCCACGGTGAGCCCACCGGCGGCGGGCGCGTGACCGAACTCGTCGCCCGCCCCACGCTCTCCCTGCTGTTCCCCGAGCTCACCGGATTTCTCCAACCGCTCGGTGGTGAATACGCGGGCCGCCGTTCGCTGCTGGAGCAGGTTCCGTTCGTGGAAGGCTGGGGTGTGGAGGTCGGACTGCTCATCGACATCGTGGCCCAAGTTGGCCTCGGCGCGACCGCGCAGGTGGACCTCGGCGTACGCGAGCACCGCAACCGACCGCTCGAAGATCTCGGCCCCCAAGCCACCGCAATCCTCGCAACTGCACTCGGGCGCGCCGGCCTGTCCCATCACGATGCGCCGATGCTCCGACGATTCACGGAACACAACGAGTATGAAGCAGTGAACGTGGAAGTGCGCGAACGGCCGCCGATGGCCGCCATCGGCGCCTACTGCGAGAAGTTCGGCATCGACCTACGCGCCACCGGCTAACCGCGCGATTTCGACGGCGGCCTCCTCGACCAAGAGCGCGGCCCGGCCAAAGGCCTCGCCCGCGTGCCAGACCCGGTCGGTCAACGCGAGCACTCTCACCGCGCCCGCGAGTTCGATCTGCTCGCGCGCATCGTCGGTCACCTGACCGGCAATCACGCCGCGATGCGGCACCGCCAGATCGGACGCGAGTTCGAGCACGCCACCCACCACTTTGCCATCGAAGCTCGTGCGGTCGAGCTTGCCCTCGCCGGTGACCACGAGATCCGCGTCGAGCAGCGTTGCTTCGAGTCCGACGATCTCGGCGATCGCATCGAAGCCCGGCTCGATCGTCGCGCCGATCGCCGCGAGGCCGCCGGCTAAACCGCCGGCTGCCCCGGCGCCTTCCCAACTCGAGACATCGACACCTTGGCGATCGCGGTACAAACCCGCGACCTGTTCCAACCGGCGAGCGAGCAACCCAACTTGCGCGGCCGACGCGCCCTTCTGGGGACCGAAGACCACCGCCGCGTCGAGGAACATCGTGCGCACATCACACGCCACCGTGACGGGAACTCCGCCGAGCGACCAGTCGAGTGCCTGCACTGCCGCCAGCCCGCCGTCGGTCGTCGCGCTCCCACCAACGCCGACCACCACCCGCTTCGCGCCCGCACGCAACGCCGCCGCGATCAACTCACCGGTTCCGCGCGTGCTGGCCTCCAGTGGATCGCGTCGCTCAACGGCCACGAGAGCCTGCCCACTCGCGCGCGCCATCTCAATGATGGCAGTCCCGTCGCCGAGCATCGCCCACTCGGCATCCACGGATTCACGCAACGGCCCGGTCACCGTGGTGGTCCGCCGCGCGCCGCCGCGCGCGGCGAGGATCACATCGAGCGTTCCTTCGCCACCGTCGGCCAGGGGAAGCTCGATAACGTCCTCGATCCCGGCTGACCGCAAGCCCCGAGCCATCGCGGCGGCGGCCGCGGCGGCAGACAGAGTGCCGCGAAACTTGTCAGGACAAGCGACTGCCGTGCCGATCACGACAGATAGATTGACCCGTTCCCCGTCCCCGGAGAGGAAATCTCGTGCTCGAACGCGTTCCCCTGCTGGAAAAGAGCCTCGCCGACTACGGCACCGTCGCCGGAGAGGACGCAATCGAACGCATTCGTGCCGCGGCCGCGCCGCTCCACGGCGCCAGAGTTCTCCACGTGAACGCCACGGCCTACGGAGGCGGGGTGGCCGAGTTACTCGCCACCCATGTGCCCCTGCTGCGCGACCTGGGTATCGACGCCGAATGGCAGGTCATGCACGGCAGCGAAGAGTTCTTCGCCGTGACCAAAGCCGTCCATAACGCACTGCAAGGTGCGCCCATGGAGTGGACCCACGAGATGCAACACACCTACCTCGAGAAGGTGCTGGACAACGCACTCCTGCTCGAAGGCGAGTTCGACTACGTGGTCATTCACGATCCCCAACCCGCGGCGATCCGCGCGCTCTCGGGTGCGTCGAGCGTGAACGGTCCGACCACCAAATGGATCTGGCGCTGCCATATCGACCTCACCAACGCGAACCCCGACGTTTGGGAGTTCTTTCGGCCCTACGTGGAACAACACGATGCCTCGGTGTGGACCATGCCCGAGTTCGTGCCGGCATCCCTTGCGATGGACCGCATCGTGCAAGCGCCGCCATGTATCGATCCGTTGTCGGTGAAGAACCTGGAGCTTCCGGTTCCGTTCGTGGCCGAAATCTGCAAGCAGTACGGCATCAACCCCGACCAACCGATCATGTGTCAGGTGAGCCGATACGACCCCTGGAAAGACCCGATCGGGGTCATCGATGCATACCGCATCGTGCGTGAGCAGATCCCCGAGGTTCAGCTCATCCTCGCCGGTTCCATGGCTACTGACGACCCCGAGGGCTTCCAAGTCTGGGAAGAGGTCGACGCGGCGCGCCAGGGCGACCGGAACATTCATCTGTTGTCGAATATCCAACAGGTCGGCAACGTCCAGATCAACGCGTTCCAGCGCGCGGCCGACGTCGTGATCCAGAAGTCGTTGCGCGAAGGCTTCGGGCTCACGGTGAGCGAGGGCCTCTGGAAGGGACGACCCGTGATTGGCGGCAACGTGGGTGGCATCGTTCCCCAGATCCAGCCCGGTGAGACCGGCTTCTTGGTCTCGTCCGTTGAGGAGTGCGCGGCTCGGACCCTCGAGTTGCTCCACGATCCCGCGCGCGCCGACGCGATGGGGGTAGCCGGGCGCGAACACGTGCGCCGGAACTACCTCTCCACACGCGAACTCGAAGACTGGCTCGGCTTGTACAACCAGCTCGCGAGTTAGGAACACCATGATCGTCGTCTCGCATCGCGGCCCCGTCAGTTTCCGCCGCGAGCCGGACGGGACCTTCGTGACCCGGCGCGGCGCGGGTGGTGTGGTCAGCGCACTCGCGCCGCTGCTCGCCGGTCGGGCTGACGCCCAGTGGATCGCGGCCGCGATCAGCGACGACGACCGCGCTGCGGTCACCGCCGGCGCCGTAGCGGTCGATGGCATCGACGTCGAGCTGCTCGCGCTCGACGCGGAGGCCCATCGGCAGCACTACGACGTGATCTCGAATCGGATTCTCTGGTTCTGCTTCCACGGCCTGTTCGACCTGGCACGCGAGCCGGTGTTCGATGCTGCGCTGCACAACGCGTGGGACGCCTATCGACTGGTGAACCGAACGTTCGCCGAAGCGATCGCCGAGCGCGCACCGCAGAACGATGTTGTGCTCGTCCAGGATCTCCAACTCCTCCTCGTCCCGGCGTTCCTCCGCGAACTCCGTGGTGATCTCTCGGTGTCGCACTTCACCCACACGCCGTTCTGTGGACCCAACTCGATGCGGGTCTTGCCCGATCACATGGCCCGCGAACTTTGCGAGTCCCTCGGGACCACTGCCGCCGGGTTTCATAGCGAACGGTGGGCGCAGGCCTATCGCGCGAGCGCGATGGAGGTCGTCGGCGGAACCGCGCCCGACGCGTTCTGTGCATCGTTCGGCCCCGACGCGGACGACCTCGCGGCCACGGCGGAACTCGCAGCCACCGCCGATGCTCGCGCCGCGCTCGATGCCCGCGTCGGTGATCGCCGTTGCATCGTGCGGGCTGATCGCATGGAACTCTCGAAGAACATTGGCCGCGGTTTCATCGCGTTCGATGAGTTGCTCGACCGCCATCCCGAATGGCGCGAACGGGTCTCTTTCGTGGCGATGCTCAACCCATCGCGCGGCACGCTCCCGGAGTACCGCGACTATCGCACTGAGGTCGAAGCCATCGCCGAGCGCGTCAATCAACGGTGGGCGACCGGTGATTGGGAACCGATCATCGTCGACACGCGCGACGACTTCCCGAGATCGGTCGCCGCACTCCAACGCGCGGATGTGATCCTCGTGAATCCCGTGAAGGACGGCTTGAACCTGGTGGCACTCGAAGGCCCCTTGCTCAACCAGCGCGACGCGGCGCTGTGTCTTTCGCGCGAAGCGGGGGCGTTCGATCTGCTTGCGAGCGACTGCCTGGCGATCCAGCCGTTCGACGTGAGTCAGACCGCGGATGCGCTCCACGATGCCCTCGACATGGAGACCCACGAGCGCGCTCGCCGTGCCCTTGGACTTCGCACCGCCGCGCTCGCGCGCCCCGCCGACCTCTGGCTCGACCAGCTGGTGAGCCGGGCTCGTTAGCTCCGCTCGTGAGCCCAGCTCGTTAGCCCGACTGGTCGACCGCGGCGATCAGCTGCGTCAGGAACTCAACGACCCCCGCGGGACCATCCACTACCAGATCCGCCCGGCGCACGAGTTCAATCGGCGCCTCGAGGGAACTCGCCGCGACTCGCACCACCCGGGCCAGCGCTCCGCCGGTGCGCAGCGCATCGAGAGCATCAAACGCCGCAATATCGCCGTGGTCATCGCCGGCGAACATCGCGGCTTCCATCCCTGTCACGAGTCCGGCGGCCGCTTCGCCCTTGTCCACGCGTATCGGCGGCCGGAGTTCCACCGCCATCCGCGTCGGGTACGGAACGAGCCCCATCTCGGTCGCGGTCACATCGGCCCAGCGCCGCACGTGGTCCTCGACGTCAGGGTGCTCGCGAAAATGCAACGTGACCGCGACCTCGCCCTTGCGTTCCACCAGCACGGTGGGGAACTGGGCAACGGCGCGGTCCGCGACCTCGGCGATCAAGGCGTGATAGGTCGCCGTCCGCTGGTCCACCACCACCTGGGTACCGTCCCAGTGCTCCATCCCGTACTGACCCACAAACGCCAACCCATCGACCGGCAATGCCTCCCGGAGAAACGCGACCGGCCGTCCGCTCACAATGCCGACAACACCAAACCGTGCGACGAGCCTGCGAAGCAGCGCCGCCACTCCCGGCATTGGCGCGGTGGCTTCCGGACGGTCAACGATCGCCGCGAGCGTGCCGTCGAAATCCATCAACAACGCGGTGCGGGCGGGATGTTCGATCAACGCGTCGAGCGCGGCGAGCACCATCAACTCCGGCCGAACAAAATCGGTGGAACGTCAGCTACCGAGCACGACGATGCAGTCCGCTTCGGTACCGCCCGGGATCGGCGCGGGCATCGGCTGCACCTTGGCGCCGGGAACCGACGTGGCGACCGTCGTACATTCACCAGTCTTGCCGGATTTGGCGAAGACGACCGTCCCTTTCCGGACCGGCGCGTTCGTGGCGGGCAGCGTCTGGTAGCCCTTTGCCTTCAACGTGTTGGTCAGCGTGCTCGCGACTCCGTCGACACCGGCACCGTTGAGCACCCTCACCGTGATCTGGGCCGGCGCCGCCACCGGCAAGGTCTTCGTGGTGGACGAAGTACTCGACGACCCTCCGGTGCCCGTCGCCAACGTGGTGGTCGTGGTGGAGGTAGAGCTACCGCCGCCATCGCCCACTTGACCGTCGTTGCCATCGTCGATCGCGTTGAGCAACACGATGCCGACGATCACGGCCAGCGCCACCAAGCCGGCGCCGCGGGCCGCGCTGAACCCGGCCGCACTCTTGGGTCGGGGTGGCCGTCGACGGCCGCTGCCCTCACCCGGGAACTCATCGGAATCGTCCATCACACGTGCCTCGAAATACCGGCCCCGGTGACGCAACCGATCACTCGATCAACGCGTCCGGGGAGCTCGACCCTGACTGCTCGACCCTATCGGCTCTCATGTACCAACGGGTGGAGCCGCCCCGCGGAACCCGACGTGGAGCCGGAGGCCGGGATCGAACCGACGACCTGCGGTTTACAAAACCGCTGCTCTACCAACTGAGCTACTCCGGCGAAGCGCAGAGGCTACAAGCCCGGTCACCGACCACTGAGACGGCGGCGAGCGGCGACGGCGTGCAAGGCAATCGCGGCGGCAGCAGAGACATTCAGGCTCTCGAGTCGACCATGCAAAGGAATCGAGGCGATCACGTCGCACCGTTCCCCGGTCAGCCGAGAGAGGCCTCGACCTTCGGCGCCGAGCACAATGACGACGGGGCCATCGGCAACGGCCAAATCATTGACCGTGGTGGTCCCACCGGCGTCGAGCCCTACCGTCCAGACGCCCGCGCGTCGAGCTTGATCAAGGAAGGTGGGGATACCCCCAACCGACGCGATCGGGAGGTACTCCACGGCTCCGGCCGCCGCTTTGAGGGCCGTGGGGCCGAGGCGTGCGGCGCGGTGGCGGGGCATGACCAAGCCCGTCACGCCCGCGGTTTCCGCGGTGCGAAGAATCGCGCCGAGGTTTCCGGGATCGGTGACGCCATCGACCGCCACGAGAAACGCATCGGGCGCCGCAAGCAGATCATCGACGCGTGCCGGCGCGACCGCTTCCGTGCGCGCCAACACACCTTGGGGGGCCTCAGATCGCGCGCGATCCTCGAGCTGATCCGGAGACACGCGCCGCACTCGGATACCTGCGTCGAACGCCAGCGCTTCGATCTCCGCTGCGCCATTGGCGCGTTCGACGACCCAGACCTCGCGCACCGATCGCTTGCCGGCGCGCAACAACTCCCGAACGGAATGAAACCCTTCAACTTGGTCGCCGCCCAAGTCATCGCTGCTTTGATGACTCGACCCCCGAGAGCTGTCCCGGGAGCTGCGCTCCGGCGCACCTTGACTGCTCGTTCGCTCGGATGACCGCGACCCGCGGGTCGGGACGCTGCCTCGCGGCTCGCCTCCGCTTCTCTGGTCACGGCCGGTTCGCTTCTTCGGGGGTGGGGGCTGTTGCTTGCCGCGCGTCATCGGTGCCAGACCGAACCGGTCGCGGTGTCTTCGATCACGATGCCGCGCGTGGCGAGTTCATCGCGGATCGAATCGGCCGCCGCGAAGTCGCGAGTGGAGCGAGCGTCGTTGCGAGCCTGCACCAGCGCATCGATCTCGTCGGCATCGTCTGCACGCGTCGTGGTGGCCCTCGGGAAACCGAGCACGTCGACCAGTTCGATCACCGCGCTCACGAGGCCGACCGCGCCCGGCTCGTCACCCGCGTCCAGCGCCGAGTTCGCGGCGCGAACCGCATCGAATACCGCCGCGATCGCCCCTGGCATCCCGAAGTCATCGTCCATCGCGGCGCGAAACGCGGCCACGGTCAGTGGATCAGAAGTTCCCAGTTCCAGGCCGTGGCGCTCGGCGCGCCGCACGAGGTCGTCGACGCGTTGCATCGCCTTCCTCGCCGGTTCAAGTTCGTTCGCGGTGAGTTCCATCTGCGATCGGTAGTGGACCTGGAGCACCGCGAGCCGGAAGGCGGCCGCGCCGAACTCGTCGATGGCCGCGCCGAGGGTCGTGAAGTTATCGAGTGACTTCCCCATCTTCTGAGCCCCGACCATCACCATCCCGGAGTGGATCCAATGGCGGGCGAACGGGTGACCCGCAGCTTCGGCCTGGGCCCGTTCGTTCTCGTGATGGGGAAAGACGAGATCGTCACCCCCGCCATGGAGATCGAAGCCATCTCCGAGCAGCTCCAGCGACATCGCGGAGCACTCGATGTGCCAACCCGGACGCCCCGGTCCCCACGGCGATTCCCAATCCGGTTCGCCCGGCTTCGCAGCCTTCCACACCGCGAAGTCAACCGGGCTGCGCTTCCGCTCGTCGACCTCGACCCGCGCCCCGGCGTTCTCGACGAGATCCGCGACTCGACGACCCGATAGATCGCCGTACTGCTCGAACGAACCCACCGAGAAATAGACACCTTCACCCTCGATCTCATACGCGTGCCCGGCCGCGATGAGTTCGCGGATGAGGTCGACCATCTGGGAGATGAACTCCGTGGCGCGCGGCACTGCGTCGGGCCGCCGAACGTTGAGCCGGTCGAGTTCCGCCCAGTAGGTGGCCTCATAACGATCCGCGAGCTCGCGCTCGCTGGTGCCCTCGGCGGCGGCCCGAGCGATGATCTTGTCTTCCACATTGGTCACGTTGCCCACGAACGTCACGGTATTGCCGTTCCACTCGAGGTAGCGGCGAATGACGTCGTACACGAGCGCGGTACGACCGTGGCCCACGTGAGGAACGTCGTAGACGGTCGGCCCACAGACGTACATCGACACCTGTCCGACGACCCGAGGCGACAGCTCGACCTCGCGTTTCGCCAAAGAGTCGAAGATCCGCACCATCGTCTGAGGCTACCGGTGCGCCTCGTTCCCGCCCCGCTCCAAAACAGATGTGTTCCAACAGCGCGACAGCCCAGGCCGCGATTCCCTCGGCTCTGGCTTCCCGCTCATGGCGACTGCGTCGCCGGGCCGCTCGGGCCCCGCCTCCGAGCGGTCTGCTCCAAATCAGATGCGTTCCAACAGCGCGACCGCCCAGGCCGCGATTCCCTCGGCTCTCCCAACAAAGCCCAGGCCTTCGCCGCGCTTGGGGCCCACGGATACGTGGAGACCTTCGGTGCCGGGTTCACGAGCCGCCGCCAAGGCCGCGGCCACGTTCGCGGCCATGGCCAGACGGTGTGGACCGAGCCGGGGCCGTTCGGCCGCGATCACGACGTCGACGTTGCCCACCCACCAGCCCGCGGCCGCGACCTCGATCGCAACCTGGGCGAGCAACCCGATCGACGACGCCCCGGCGAACACGGGGTCCGAGGCCGGGAACAGTTCTCCGAGGTCGGGCAAGCCCGCGGGACCGAGCAGCGCGTCGGCCACCGCGTGCGCGACGACGTCAGCATCAGAGTGCCCGACGAGCGCCGGCGTGCCATCGATCACGACTCCGCCGATCACGAGCACGCCGTCGGTCCCGAAGGGATGCACGTCGTATCCGAGTCCAACCCGCATCATCGAGGTGGCTCCGGCTCGGTCAACCACGACTCGGCGCGTGCGAGATCCTCGGGAGTGGTGATCTTCACGTTCTCGGACCGTCCCGCCACCACGACCACCCGAGCGCCAATGGCTTCGACGACGGCCGCGTCGTCGGTTCCCTCCGCTCCGGCCGCGTGCGCGGATCGGAGGACGGGCGCCCGAAAGGCCTGCGGGGTTTGCACGGTCACCAGCTTCTCGCGCGGGACCGTGGCGACCACCACATCGTCGCGTACTTCTTTCACGGTGTCGGCAATCGCCAAGCCCGGCACCGCACCATCCGCGCCGTCACGCACGGCACCGATGACGGCATCGAACAGCGGACGGTCGGCAAGCGGGCGAGCCGCGTCATGCACCACGATGATCGTGGCATCGGTCGGTACTGCGGTGAGCCCCGCTCGAACCGAATCCGATCGAGTAGCGCCACCGGCCACGGCAATCGCATTCGGGATCTCCCAGGCGGTTCCGGCCGGCACCACCACCACCACGCCGTCACACGACGCCGCAGCCGCGGCCACCGAGCGGTCAACCACCCGCCGGCCGGCCAGGACCATCAGTTGTTTCGGGCCGCCAAACCGCTCGCCACTTCCGGCAGCAACCACGATGGCCCAGACTGACATCGGTTCATGATGGCGCACCGGGCTCACCCACGGCCGTGACCAAGGGCATGGCCGTGCCGGGCGTCGGTTCGGGTCGGCGTGTGTCCTGCAACCGGGCAAACACGATCCGGCCTGCACTCGTGGGCACGATGGACGAAACGACGAACGACATCGGCCCTGCATCCACCAGGTCGGCACCGCCGTTTACCACCACCATCGATCCGTCCTCGAGGAAGCCAACGCCCTGCCCTTCGTGACGCCCGATCCGGTTCAGCATGACCTCAATCGTTTCGCCCGCGACCAATCCCGGCGCGAGATCAGCGGCGAGCCGCCGCGGGACGACCGTCACCACACCTTGGAGTTCGGCGATGCTCGCGAGGTTGAGATCGTTCGTGAGCAACCGCAGCTGGAGGCGACGCGCGAGTGCCACCAACTTCGCGTCGACCTCGGCAATCTCGGGAACCTCATCATCGAGGATGTACACGCGGTTCGGCGCCTCCGCGCGCAGCACTTCCAGCGTCTCGAGCCCGCGCTTCGCGCGACGCGAACGTTCGTCCCCCGCGTCGGCCATCCCCTGCAACTCGTCGAGAATGAACCGAGGCACGAGGAGATCGTCACGGAACAAGCCCGATCGCGACAACGGCAACAGCTGGGCATCCATAACCGCCGAGGAGTCAACCACGAAGCCGTCGGCGTCGTCATAGGCACGGGCGCGCACCAACGGACGGGTGGAGAGTCCCGCCATTGCGAACAGTTCCTCGGTGCGGCGCGATGCAACCCGATAGCCCAGGTACAGGCACAACCACAGGACGATCCCCGCGGCGGGCAATCCGAGTTCCGGGCTGAGATACAAGACCACCGGTATCGCGATCGCCACGCCCGCAACACCACCCACGGCACCGCCCAAGATCCCGGCGAGCAGCTGGGGAATCGGCACGCGGTCGGACTTGCGTTCCGCTACCCCAACCGCCCGTTCGAGCAGCCGGCCCAACAGTCCGCCGATCAAGTAGCCGGAGAGGCACCCCACCATCCCGAACGTGGCCGCGAAGTGATCCGACACGCCAACGTCTCGGCCCACCATGAATCCGAGCGCGGTGAACAGCACGACGGTAAAAAGACGCGTGATTTCGACGAACACGATGACCCTCCGCCCGTTTGAATCGGCGCGCGGAGCAGTCACCTTGACTGCTTCGTCATGGAGAAGCAGTCGGAACGGCCTTACTTGGTTTTTGTGGCCTTCGTTGCTTTGACGGCCTTCGTGGTCTTCACGGCTTTCGCCGGTGAATGCTTGGCCGGTGCCTTGGCGGGGGCCTTCTTGGCTACCTTCGCCGCTGGGGTCTTCGCCACTGGGGTCTTCGCCACTGCGGTCTTCGCCACTGCGGTCTTCGCCACTGGGGTCTTCGCCGCGGCCACCTTGGCCACCGGCGCGGCCTTCACGGCTTTCGCCTCGGGCTTGGCCGCCGCCTTGGCCGGAGCCTTGCGCACCTTCGGCGGAACGTAGGGCGCGGGCGGCTTGGTGAGCGCGCCGTCGTCGTCGAAATCGATCGAGCTGCGACGACCCACGTTCAGCGGCTTGCCGAGCACTTCGTCGAGCTTGTCCTCGGCCGTGTCTTCATCAACGTTCAGCGCGAACGTGAGCTCGGACACGAGGATCTGACGCGCCCGCGCCAGCATCCGCTTCTCACCCGCAGACAACCCCTTGTCCTTCTCACGAATCGTGAGGTTTCGCACGACCTCCGCCACTTGGTAGATATCGCCGCTCTTCAGCTTCTCCACGTGGTTCTTGAAGCGCCGCGACCAGTTCGTGGGCATGCGCGCTTCCTTCTTACGCAACACCGCGAACACTTCCTCGACCTCTTCGTCGTTGATCACATCACGCAAGCCGATGTGATCGGCGTTCTCCGCCGGGACCATCAGGGTCAGGTCGCCATAGGCGAGCCGCAGCACCAGGTAGTCCTGCTTCTTGCCGAACGCTTCCTTGCGCTCACGCCGCTCAATCGTGGCCGCACCATGGTGTGGGTACACAACCTTGTCACCAACATCGAACGGCATACGCGAAGAGCTCCTACAGAGGAAAAAGAGAGAGCCGCCGATGTTACCGGAGTCAGTGCCGACGAGCGTATCCGTGGATAGTCTTCGGGCGTGCCCGACCGACGAGTCCTGAGTTCGACCGAGCTCTTCGCATCCCTGCCCGAGGACATGGTGGAGCGGCTCCGAGGGCAAGCCGTCGATCGTCACGTCGCCAAGGGAGAGTTACTCTTCGCCCAGGGAGACGGCTCCTCCGAGCTGTACGTGGTGCTGGACGGCCGAATCGCCATCTCCACGCGGTCATCAGACAATCGGGAATCGATGGTCGCGGTGCTCGAGAACGGCGGCCTGTTCGGAGAAATGGGGCTGTTCGACGGGGGTTCCCGATCGGCGGAGGCCCGGGCGCTCACCGACACCGAACTGATCGGCATCAGCTACGACGACGTGAGGGCTGCGGTCCAGGAACGGCCCGAGGTTCTGTGGGCGGTCGTGCGCCTCCTCGCCCAGCGACTCCGGGCCACCGACGAAGCACTCGCGGATGCAGTGTTCCTCGATGTTCCCGCCCGCACCGCCAAGCGGCTGCTCGAGCTGGCCGGTGACGCCGACGAGTTCCAGCTCCCGATGACTCAAGAAGATCTAGCGGGTCTCGTGGGCGCATCACGAGAACGGGTCAACAAGGCCATCGCAATGTTCGTCCGCCTCGACTGGGTCGTCGCCACCGGCCGCAGCCGCTACCGCATCCTCGACCGCGAACAACTCGAACTCAGAGCCAACCCGTAACCTGCAATCCCGCTCTTGCGACGACGTCGCAGGCCGCTCGGGCCCCGCTCGGCGGCCCATCGGCTCGACCGCGATCCCCATCGCCTCACTTCGGATCTGGGGTTCCGATTCGGGATTACTCGAGGAATGTCAGGACTCGCCGCCACGCGTCGGCCGCATCCTCGGCTCGGTGTGCAGGGCGATCGGGGTCGTGCACGAAGCCATGCTCCGCGCCCTCGTACACCACGATCTCACAATCGTCGCGGCCAGTCCACGCCGCGCGTAACGCGTCGACGTCATCCGCGGGGGTGGACGGGTCGGCGTCACCAAAGATGGCAAGCGTCGGACAGACCGCGCCCGCCGTATCGAGTGGTTCCGCCAGTTCGTCGGCCCGCCAACCTTCGGGAACGCGAACCATGCCGTAGAACGAGACCGCCCGATCGAAGCGTCCGGTGGCCGCCGCCTTCAGTGCATACATCCCGCCCATGCAGAAGCCCAGAATCGCCACATCGGCAACGTCGTCGTTCACCACCAAATAGTCGGCCGCACGTTCCAAATCACCGAGCTGAAGCTCATCGGACAGTTGCGGTACATAGGCCATGCGGCGGTCGAGATCGCTGAGATCAACCCCCGACGACTGCGCGCGGGCAAAGGGTTCCGGCGCGCACACGGCGATGCCATGGGTTGCGAGCCGGCGACACAAGTCCTCGAACAACGGCCGGAGACCGCCGATATCGGGATGCAGGACCAGTCCCCGGGTGGGCATGCCATCCGGACGCGCATGGACCGCAGGAATCACATCACCGTCTTCGCCCCGAAGCTCAATGGTTTCGACCTCGACGTCGAACGGTCCCTCGCGCAGTGCAGCCATGCCCGCACGGTAGCGAACGCCGGGCAGTGTTAGACGTACCGCTCGAGAATTGAGGACTCCGCGAGACGCGCCAGACCGTCCTTGATCGATCTCGCCCGCGCCTCGCCGACCCCTTCCACTTCCACCAGGTCCGCAACACTCGCCCGCAGGACCTTGTAGAGGAGCCCGAACCGCTCGATCACCGCATCGGCGACCGGTTCCGGCAATCTCGGGATCTTGTGCAGCAGGCGATAGCCCCGGGCTTGTACCGCCGTGTCCAAGCCGGCGTCGCGCGGGAGGCGCAGGACATCAGAAACCTCACGCACGTCGAGCAAGCTCTCGGTGTCGAGATCCACCAACACGCTCAACGCGGCGTGGGCATCGAACCCAACGCTTTCGACGAAGTAATCCTTGGCGAAGAGCCGGCGATCGTCCTCCACCCCGCCCATGAGCTCCTCGAGCTGCAGCAGGATCAGACGCCCGTCGGCCCCGAGTTCAATGACGTACTCCTCGATCTCGACTGCAATTCTTCGCACCATCTCGGCCCGCTGAATCGCCACCGCTACATCGCGCACGGTCACGAGGTCTTCGATCTCGAGCGCGGAAAGCGATGCGCTCACTCCATCCAGGCGAGTCTTGTAACGCTCCAAGATCTGGAGGGCTTGGTCAGCCCGGCTGAGCACGCGTCCCACGGGTTCCAGCGTGCGTTTTTGACCACGACGGTGGACAGCCACGAGCGACAGCTCTTCGGAGATACTGATCACCGGCGCATCGATCTGCTTCGCGACCCGTTCCGCGGTGCGATGCCGGGTGCCGGTCTCACTGGTGGGGATATTCGGATCCGGAACGAGGTGCACATTGGCCCGCGCGATACGGGTGCAATCGGCCGAGAGGATCATCGCGCCATCCATCTTGGCCAGCTCGGACAATCGCTGCGGCGTGAACTCGGCATCGAGGAGGAACCCGCCGGAGCAGAGCGACAGCACTTCCGGACCATCGCCGATCACGATCAGCGCGCCCATCTTGGCTTGCAGGATGCGGTCGAGACCTTCCCGCAAGGGCCGTCCGGGCGCCACCAGCCGCAACGCGGAGAGCATCGCTTCCGATCGTGGCTCTGCAGGCACAGGATGTTCCTTTGGTTCTGGACGGGGAGCCAAGCCGTTGGACTCGACGGCCGACGTTGCCGCGGAAGCGGACACAACGATACCAGTGGCGGCCGCGATTTCAACAGTGTTCAAGTCACCGGTATCGACCACGCCGCCCCAGTTCTGGAGCCCTTCTACCACCGTCATCAAAGGGATCGGTGCAGACACTGACACCGCCGCCGTCATGCGCAGCTCACCATCTCATCAGGCCAGATCGAGAGCTTCGAGAACATCTCCGACGCGATCGGCCCGCAGCAACCGGATGCCCTCGACATCGGGCGTAGATGCCGGCACCGCCGCCACCCGGAACCCGAGCCGCGCGGCCTCACCGAGCCGCCGAACGGTTTGTGATGCCTGGCGGAGTTCGCCGCCCAGGCCTACCTCGCCGACGGCAACCAGACCGCCGGGAACCGGCTCGCCGGTGAGCGCACTCACCACCGCGAGCGCGACCGCGAGATCGGCGCCGGCATCGTGCACCTTCACGCCTCCGGCCACGCTGGCGTACACATCGAACCGGTCAACGTGACGCCCGGCGCGCGCTTGGAGTACGGCCAACAACAGCTCGAGTCGGCCGGCGTCGAGACCCCGCGCCGAACGGCGGGGCGCGGGCGCGCCGGTGGAGGCCAACAGCGCTTGCACCTCAACGAGCAATGGCCGAACTCCTTCGAGGGTTGCCGTGACCACCGAACCCGGGAGACCCGGGCGCCGATCGGCGAGGAACAGCGCGGAAGGATCGGCCACCTCCGACATCCCGGCTTCCGTCATTTCGAACACACCGAGTTCGTTCGTGGTCCCGAACCGGTGCTTGAGCGCGTGCAGCATCCGCAACGAGTGATGGCGATCACCTTCGAACGCGAGCACGGTGTCGACGATGTGCTCCATCGCCCGCGGCCCCGCGAGTAGCCCTTCTTTGGTGACATGGCCCACCAACACGGTGGCCATCCCCCGATCCTTGGCCACGCGCACCAGCCGGTGCGAACACTCTCTGACCTGACCGACGGAGCCGGGCGCGCCGGAAAGTTCCGGATCCATCACCGTCTGGATCGAGTCGACCGCCACCACATCCGGCGCGGTCTCGACGATCCGTTGGAGAATTGCCGGCAACGACGTCTCGGTCACGATCAGCAGATTCGGGTCGAGGGTGCCGAGCCGATCGGCGCGTAGGCGCACCTGCTCCTTGGATTCCTCGGCGCTGACGAGCAGGCAGCGCGCCCCGGCGGCAGCCATCCGACCAAGCGACTGCAGCAGCAAGGTGCTCTTCCCGATGCCGGGTTCACCACCGAGCAACGTGACCGATCCGGGAACCAATCCCCCGCCCAGTACTCGGTCGAGTTCGGGGACCCCGGTGGACCGGCCGACCGCCGCGATCGGGTCGACATCGGCGAGGGCCATCACGACCGCGTCGCCTGCCGGCGCACCGGCGACGGACGGTGGCCGTTCCTCGATCAGTGATGACCACGCTCCGCACTCGGGGCATCGCCCCAACCACTTCGGCGCCTGCGCCCCGCACTCGGTGCATCCGAATACGGCTTTTCTACGAACACTTGTTCGAACCATGCCGTTACCCTAACGGACGGGTCGGACCATCGTGGTCAGGGACCAGCGGTCACCGTGGTCGTGAGCGGGAAGACCACCTGATTCCGGCGTGCCACACCATCCGCGCCAGTCCCGCCCGGACTCTCGAAATACATCGTTCGGGTCCCAACGAGGTGGTCGACCCCACCGGTTCCGGGGTCGGTGTTCGGCAGGGTGCTGTTGAGGAAGATCCCACTCGAACCGTACGCCGCGGTGTCGCCAGTGCATTGGAAGGTGGGCGGAGTGGAGTCATCCAGGTAGTACGGAATGATGCTGCTCGGGGTCCACGTGGTCTGCAACGTGCCGACCTGGTTGATCGTGCCCTGCGGACCCGTGACCTGTTCCCATGAAGGAAGACCCGCGGCGGGCGTCTCCGGATTGCCGTCGATGGTGAGTCCGGCTTGGTTGAAGTCGTTGCGATACGTCATGCCGGTGGCCGCCGCCGAGTAGTCGAAGAAGTCCATGATGGAACCAATCGAGTGGACCCGAAGGTCGGTGCGGATGTCCTCACGACGGTCGTAGAACACGTGCGTGCGTTGCGTATTGGGACCACTGTTCGCTCCGACGTAGGAACGGATCACCCGCACCGGGCCGACCTTGTTCGTCACGAACGCGCCTTCGGAACTTCCAAACGGGCCCGGCGCATCGAAGGTGTCCTCGCTGCGCACGCACGTGGTCGGGCTGAAGAGCGCCTTGTGACGATCGAGGACATCCACCGCGGTCGCGCCCGGTGCGGTGACCTCGAGCCGATCACTCAACCACCGATCGGCGAAATGATGCCGGTAGGTCGCGCCGGTGAACAAGGTGTTCTCCGGGTTCGGACCCGAAGTGAGTTGATAGGTGAGCTTGTAGTTCCCCGACACCAACCTGAATGCATACGAGACGTACCTGACCCCGGCACCTTGCTTGAGACTCGAGCCAACCGCCTTCCGGAAGAGATAGACGAACCCCTCGGCACCCGGATCGAGCGGATCCGAGATCTGCACCTGCACGCCGGAGCCGGGCGCCGCGCCCAGCGGAAGTGCACCGACGGGAGCGGCCACCCCCGCATCGCGGGCCATGAACACCAGCTCGTCGTTACTGTCGAACTTGACGTCCGGATCGTTCCCGGTCCACGTGTTCGTGCCGGTGTACACGAGTTCGTTCACAAGGCTCGGTTGGCTGCCGTAGAACACCGCCGCAGGGTTGTTGTACACCTTCCCGAAGCTCACGACGGCGCGCTCGTCGATCTGGACCGGCAACTGCGACCACGCCGAGCCGGTCCACCGGAAACCCACGATGTTGGCGCGCGGTCCGTTCACGAGCGTTGGCAGGTTCGCACCCGTCAGCACCACCGGGTCGGCCGGGCGGGAAAGCGGCGCCGCGGCCGCGGGCCCCGCCGCACTGAGCAGCGCGATCGTGAGCATGGCGGCGGATGGAACGGCAAGCAGACGAACGCGCATCGGCAGATCCAAGCACGCGTCGGACACGGCGTCAATCACCGAAGCTCACCAGCGCTTCGCTATGGTCGCCGTTGTGGCCAACCTCGTCGTCGGGTTCGATCTCGACATGACCCTGATCGACTCGCGTCCGGGCGTCATTGCCAGCTTCGACGCACTCAACGTCGAAATGGGATCCGCGATCGACGGGCAGCTGTTCGCGTCGCGCCTCGGACCCGCCCTCGAGTCCGAGATGGCCGCGTACTTCCCGCCCGACGAGATCACCGCCGCGTGTGACCGCTATCGAGCGATCTACTCGGAGATCGGACCGCCCGGGTGTTCGCTGCTTCCCGGTGCGGCCGAAGCGGTCGACGCCGTGCGCGCGCGAGGAGGAACCACGCTGGTCGTCACCGCGAAGTACGAGCCGAACGCGCACCTCTGCCTTGCGCACGTTGGCATTGCCGTCGACCATGTGATCGGCTGGCGCCATGGCGCCCAGAAGGGTGAGACGCTCCTGGATCACGGCGCGCATGTCTATGTGGGCGACACGCTGCCGGACCTTGAAGCTGCACGCGTCGGGCACGCCCACCCGGTGATGGTGGCATCGGGACCCGTGAGCCAATCAGAGTTTCACGCGGCCGGTGCCGACACCGTGCTCGCGTCCCTCCTCGGATTCCCGGCCTGGCTCCACTCGTTTTCGCCAGCCTGAACCAACCCCGAAGGCGTTCCCCCCGGACAAGTCGCGGCGTTCTGACCGTGCTCATGCACCGTGGCGGTACACCAGCACGGTCAGTTCGTTGGGCGCAGCGGTCAGGAGGTCGACGCGTCGGCAACCAGCGCGGTGGCGTAGCCCGTGAGGGTGTTGTTGTCGACGTAGATGTGTTGCGATCCCGCGAGCAGATCGCGGAGGCAGCGTTGCATCACGCCATCACGCAGCCCGGCGGACCCGGCCCAGGAGAACGCGAACCGAGCTGCGTCGGTGGCAACCCGAGTTGCGTAGGTGGCGACGGCGCGCACCCGCGCTTGGGTGGTGAGTTCAACCGTTCCCGTTGCGCGCGCTTGCGCGTCGGCCGCGGCGTAGGTCTCGAACACGAGCGCCCGCGCCGCGAGGAGCGCGCAGTCGTGCAGCCCGAGGTCGTGTTGGAAGAGCTGCTCGGTGCCGATCGTGGCGAATCCCGCCATGCGTACACGGGTGCTCGCGAGTTTCGTGATCTCGTCGAGCGCACGCCTGCCGACGCCGAGTGCGAACCCCGCGTGGCCGGCACCGGTGATCGCAAAGAGGCCGAGGCCGTAGTTCGCGCCGCCTCGCTGCTGCGTGTGCTCCAACAGGGAGTAGGTGTAGTCCTCGGGGACGAAGACGTCGTCCACGATGTAGTCATAGGAACCCGTGGCACTCAGACCGATCACGTCCCAGTTCCCCCGGAACTCGACCTGATCGCGCGGGATCAAGACCACACGCATCGCGGGCAACCCCGACTCGGTGGTGAGTTGGTTTCCGTCGTCATCGGTCTCAACGGTTCCGGCCCCGATGAAGCTCGCGTGCGCACATCCGGAACCGAACGAGTAGCGACCGCTCACCCGGTAGCCGCCGTCCACGCGTCGGGCCGAGCCCACCGGACCGAGCATCCCGGCGTGGATGCCCCGGCTGCCGTTGGTGAACATTGCCTTGGCCGCGGTCTCCCCCGTGTAGATCGCCGCGAAGCACGACGACGTCGTGTTGGCCATGACCGACCAACCCGTGGATCCGTCGGCGTAAGCCAAGTCTTCGAACACCGTGAGCGCGGTGCTGATGTCGGTATCGAGACCGCCGAACTCCTTGGGTACGAGCAACCAAAAGAGATCCGAGTCGGTGAGCGCACGCACGACCGCACCCGTGGTGGTGGTATCGGCTTCCGCCTGATTGGCCTCAGCTTCGATGATCGGCGCCAGCGCTCGCGCGCGGTCCACGATCTCTTGGTCCACGATCACGGTCATTCAGGCTTCTCTCCGGTTGAGGATCTACAGGTTGTGGGTGTCGTTGCGACCGATCATCTCATCGAGCCGCTCCAACACTCCAAGCTCAGCTGCCCAGTGGCGAAGGTACGCCACATCAAGTCCGAGCGAATGGACGCTGATCATCGCTGCGACATCGCGCAACTGCCGCTCCGACCCACTCGAACTCGCCCACCCCAACTTCGCGAGAATCATGCCTTCCGCCGTGGCCGCCGAGGTCACGACGCTCCAGGTTCATCGCCATGAGTTCGGCCGCCACCTCGGGGCCGTGGAGGATCTGAAGGACCTCGTGGTGCACACCATCCGAATCCAGACCGGGATGGCGGCGTCGAATTCCTTCGACGGTCACCTGGCGCATGTCGTCTGAGAGCTGGAAGGCCACCGCAACTCTTTGCGCCGGCGTCATCGCCCGATAGGCGGCGAGCTGGACCTCGCGGGCTTCGGCGGTGGTATCGCGCGGCTCGGAGTTCACGCGCTGAGCGTAGGTTCCCGCCGGGTCCGCCGGGTCCGCCGGGCGCGGCGACCTCGGCGTTCGCCGACGATGAGGATCGCGAGGGCGAGGATACCGATCCCGATCCCGGCGCCGAGCAGGAGTACTCGATCAGTGTCGGTCTCATCCGCGCGGGCGGCGAGCACCGCTCGGCCACCGGGCTTCGCCACGATGCTGGTGCGTTGGCCACCCGGGAGTTCTGCGACGGCGCTAATCCGCAGGCCACTGCGGGCGCTGTCGGTGATTCGCTGTTCCACCGCGGGGAGGTCGACCCGTTCCGCCGTGAGGTTCGCAACCAGTTCCGGGTCCTGGGCCAGACCGGTGTCGACCGTGCGCAAGTCGACCCTGCCGCGCACGGTCCATCCCGTGGAGAACGTGGACGAGGTCCTGGTCGCGCTGAAGCCGTGCAGCGGGCCCGATGTTCCGTTCAACTCGGCCACGATGCCTGCTACTTGACCCGGGCGAGAGAACGGTTTGTGAACCACAACCGTGGCTCCACCACCCGGATGACGCCACCACCGCGAAACCGTCCACCCCGCGGCGGGAAGGTCGGTGAGGCGCACGCGATCTTCGAGTCTTCCACCGCCGATCACTGCGGCGCGCACCGCTCCGCGATCGAGGTTCACTCGCACGCGCACCACGCCACTCCCGTCGGCGTGCATCTGCACCGTGACCGTCGCATCCACCTTGCACGCCGCGAGCGCGACCACGCACAGCAGTACCGCGAACCCTCTTCGCATCAGCGAACTCAGCGGCGCGGCTCGCTCCGGTTTCAGCCTTCGGTGCCAGTACCGGCGAGTTCCACCGGGGGAGGCTCGAAACCTTCGATGGTGCGGAAGACGAACTCGTCGCCCTCGGCATCCACCACGATCGTCTCGCCCGCGTGGAACTCCTTCCACAGGATCTTCTCGGAGAGCACATCCTCCACGTGGCGCTGGATCGCGCGGCGCAAAGGCCGCGCCCCCAACGTGGGGTCATAGCCCTTCGTGGCCAGGAGGTCCTTGGCCGAGTCGGTGAGCTCGAGCGCGAGGCCCTGGCTCTCCAGCTGGGTCTGGACCCGCTTGATGAGGAGGTCCACGATGCTGTGAATGTTGTCGCGCGTGAGCTCGGCAAACACGATCACGTCGTCGATCCGGTTGAGGAACTCGGGCCGGAAATGGCGCTTGAGCTCCTCGGTGACTTTGTCCTTCATCCGGTCGTAGTTCACCGACTCATCGGACTTGCCAAAGCCGATGCTCACCTTGCGCAGGTCGGCCGTACCGAGGTTCGACGTCATGATGATCACGGTGTTCTTGAAGTCGACCGTGCGACCCTGGGCGTCGGTCAGGCGACCGTCTTCCAGGATCTGGAGCAGCGCGTTGAACACATCGGGGTGCGCCTTCTCGATCTCATCGAAGAGCACCACGGAGAACGGCTTGCGACGAACCGCTTCGGTGAGCTGGCCACCTTCGTCGTAGCCCACGTAGCCCGGAGGCGAACCGACCAGACGAGAGACTGTGTGCTTCTCCATGTATTCGGACATGTCGAGCGCGATCAGCGAGTTCTCGTCGCCGAAGAGGAACTCCGCGAGCGTCTTGGCGAGTTCGGTCTTGCCCACACCCGAGGGCCCCAGGAAGATGAACGAACCACTCGGACGCTTCGGGTCTTTCAACCCGGCCCGGGTGCGGCGGATCGCCTGGCTCACGGCCTTGACCGCAAGGTCTTGGCCCACAATGCGCTTGTGAAGCTCGTCCTCCATGCGCAAGAGCCGTGCGGTCTCTTCCTCGGTGAGCTTGTAAACGGGAATACCGGTCCACAGTGCAAGCACCTCGGCGACGGCTTCCTCGTTGACCTCGTTGAAGAGGTCAACGCCTTCGGCTTTCCACTCGGTCTCTTTGGTCGAACGCTGCTCGAGGAGTTCCTTCTCCCGGTCGCGCAGGCTCGCGGCGCGCTCGAACTGCTGACCTTCGATGGCCGCTTCTTTTTCCTTGCGGACCGTCGAGATCTCGTCTTCGAGCTCGCGGTAGTCCGGCGGCGAGTGCATCCGACGGATCCGCAAACGAGAACCGGCTTCGTCGATGAGGTCGATCGCTTTGTCGGGGAGGTGGCGATCCGAGATGTAGCGGTCCGCCAGGTTCGCGGCGGCAACGATCGCTTGATCGGTGATCGTCACGCGGTGATGGGATTCGTAACGCTCGCGCAGACCCTTGAGGATCTCGATCGTGTGCGCGACCGTGGGCTCTTCCACCTTGATCGGCTGGAACCGACGCTCGAGTGCAGCATCCTTCTCGAGGTGCTTGCGGTACTCATCGAGCGTGGTGGCACCGATGGTCTGGAGCTCACCCCGGGCGAGCATCGGCTTGAGGATGCTCGCGGCGTCGATCGCACCTTCGGCCGCGCCGGCACCCACGAGCGTGTGCAGCTCGTCAATGAACAAGATGATGTCGCCGCGGGTCTTGATCTCCTTCAGCACCTTCTTCAGGCGCTCCTCGAAATCGCCGCGGTACCGCGAACCGGCGACGAGCGCACCGAGGTCCAACGTGTAGACCTGCTTGTCGGTGATGGTCTCGGGCACGTTGCCCTCGACGATGTCGGCCGCCAGACCTTCGACGATCGCGGTCTTGCCCACGCCCGGCTCACCGATCAACACAGGGTTGTTCTTCGTGCGGCGCGACAGCACCTGCATGACGCGCTCGATCTCTTTCTCGCGCCCGATCACCGGGTCGAGCTTCTTCTCGCGTGCGAGCTGCGTGAGGTTGCGGCCGAACTGGTCGAGCACCAACGAACCCGAAGGTCCGCCACCGGACTCGGCCGGCGCGCCGGCACCTGCGGGGGCGCCTTCCTTCCCGCCGGAGTATCCGGACAGAAGCTGGATGACCTGCTGGCGTACGCGGGAGAGGTCTGCTCCCAACTTCACGAGCACCTGCGCGGCCACCCCTTCACCCTCACGGATCAACCCGAGGAGGATGTGCTCGGTGCCGATGTAGTTGTGGCCGAGCTGGAGCGCCTCACGCAAGGAAAGTTCGAGGACCTTCTTGGCGCGGGGCGTGAACGGGATGTGGCCCGACGGCGCCGAGCCACCGTGACCGATGATCTCCTCAACCTGAGCGCGCACAGCCTCGAGCGAAATGCCAAGTGACTCCAAAGCCTTGGCCGCGACGCCCTCACCCTCGTGGATGAGGCCGAGCAGGATGTGCTCGGTGCCGATGTAGTTGTGGTTCAGCAGGCGCGCTTCTTCTTGCGCCAGGACCACAACTCGCCGAGCTCGGTCGGTGAAGCGTTCAAACACGTGAGTTCCGCCTCTCGTCGGTAGGTTCGACCGCACAACGGGTGCGGCCGAAACTCGTTCGACACTCTATCGGCCGGGGGTTTTTGGACCCGGACGGTTGCTGATGTCTCATCGACGGCTCCGTGGCTCTGCTGAAGCCCGGACCGTCTCGTCGAAAAGGACGCTTCCGGCTTGGTCTTTGTTCCCGACACCCCGTACCGTGGGCCACATGTCACCTCTCGACGCGCTCGGCGTCGCGCCGATGGCGGCCGACATGGAACGCGTCGAAGCCGCGCTCACCGGTTCGGTGCTGTCCTCGGATCCGTTCCTCTCCGACGTTGCCGGCCACCTGATCGCAGCCGGCGGCAAGCGGCTGCGGCCCGCCCTGGCGTTGTGTTGCGCGTATGCCGCAAAGGGTGTGGGGTCGGTCTCTGACGATGCGATCACGGGCGGCGTCTCCGTGGAACTCGTCCACCTCGGTTCCCTGTACCACGACGACGTGATCGACGAAGCCGAGACTCGCCGCGGCGTTCCCTCGGTGAATGCGCGCTGGTCGAACATCGTGGCAATCCTTGCGGGCGACTACCTGTTGGCTCGGGCCTCATCGCTCGCCGCGTCGCTCGGCGCCGACGTTGCCGCGCTCCTCGCCGCGACCATCGGCGAGTTGTGTCGCGGCCAAGTGCTCGAGCTGCAACACCTCTTCGACACCGACCGCACTGCAGAGGCCTACACGTCCGCCATCACCGGCAAGACCGCATCGCTGTTCGGTACGGCGTGTCGCGTCGGGGGCATGGTCTCCGCGGTGGATGACCCTACGCTTGACGCGCTCACCGAGTTCGGCCACCACTTGGGCATGTGTTTCCAAATCGTCGACGACGTCCTCGATGTGACCGGCACCGATGAGTCGTTGGGCAAGCCCGCGGGCAACGACATCCTCGAAGGTGTATACACATTGCCGGTGATCCACGCGTTGGCGGCGTCGTCCACGGACGAGTTGCGGGAGTTGCTCGGCCGCAAGATCGACCGCACCCAGTTGGATCGGGCGCGCGCGCTCGTGGTGGGGACCGACGCGATCGACGCGTCGATCGACGCCGCCCGCTCGCATGCCGCCGACGCGTCCGCGGTGTTGTCCTCCACGACCGCGCTCGATGCCGAAGTCACCGACGGCATGATCCGCCTCGTGGACACCCTGGTCACCCGGCAGTTCTGATGGCACTCGAGGGAATCTATGAACCGAGCCCGTGGGACTGGGTGGCCGATCAGGTGGCGCTGTACGAATCGTCGGGAGGGACCGACGGGCTGCTGCTCAACGGCAAGCCGTGCGTGATCCTCTGGACGCGGGGACGCCACTCGGGCACGGTGCGCAAGTCTCCGTTGATGCGGGTGGCCGACGGCGAAGGCCGGTACGCGATCGTCGCGTCGATGGGCGGCGCGCCGACGCATCCGGTCTGGTATCTCAACGTTGTCGCTGACCCCTCCGTCTCACTGCAGGACGGACCCGAGCTTCGGGACTACTCCGCACGGGTCGTCGAGGGCCAGGAGAAAGCCGAGTGGTGGAAACGTGCCACCGAGGTCTGGCCCGCGTACGACGAGTACCAAGCCAAGACCGATCGAGCAATCCCCGTCGTGGTCCTCGACCCCACCTGAGCCGCCCGGCACCGCGTCGCGGTGGGCGTTGGTCGGCGCCTCACCACGGTCAGCGTTTGTCGCATTGTGTGCGCTGACCGCCACCTATACGACAAGCGCTGCTCAGTCGGTGCCGAAACCTGCGGTGCCGAGGATGGGTCGCGTGCGTTGCGCCGCCGCCGAGCCAACCCATGCCAGGAACGCCGCCACGATCGGAAGGACCACCACGATCGCGATTGCGGCGATCCACGGAAACTCGACCCGCGGGTAGAGCAACGATCCGGTGAAGTTCCACTGCCCCGCGCCACTCGGCTTCTGGACGGCCTGAAAAACGACTGCGATCGGAATGAAGCCGGTTGGCAATGCCAGCACTGCACCGCCCGCGGCGAGCAGGTAGGCATTCGTGGCACTCATCCGACGCCGCGACTTCGGCTTCGCGCCGAGCGCATCCAGCACCGTGCGTTCGTCGGCGCCTTCCGCAGCACCGAGCAACAGTCCGATTCCAACCACGAGCAGCACGAATAGCGACGCCAACCCGGCGATCCACAGTTGCAGACGTGCCGGGTTCCAGAAGCCTCGCCAGAATGCGGGGATGGTGTCGCCCGAACCGACTTGAAACTGAACTGGCGCCGGATTCGTGTCGGCCACCGTCTGCGTCCCATACGGGTCCGATCGGATTTGACCGCCGTAGAGAGCGGCCTGTTGCGCTTCGTTGATCGATTTCGGTGAAACCCCGACGAGACCAAACACGAGCGGCGTCACACCGAGCGAGCGAACCCGTTCAGGGGACACGATCACGAACGCCTCGGCGCCGACATGCGCGCGCCGGCCCACGCGACGCGCCGGTGCAGTGAACGTCGGCCCGTCGACCCCTACCCGAAGCGTGACGGACTGCGGCTCACCCGGCGGTTCGCCGCTCGCGTTCGTCACGGTCGCGAACGATGCGGCGTCCCACACCGCACCGTCCCGGTCGAGCGCACGCTGGGCTGCGTCGGGTAGCACGAGCAGCCTCCGTACTTGCGGGCTGTCGACGAACACCGGGAACGTCGTCGGCCCGACATCCGCAGCGCCGACGGGCGAGGCAAGGAACCCCTCGATATTGGCGAACTTCACACCGGGAAGCACTCCTTCGGCAACGCGTTGACTCGCCAAGAGTTCGCCCGGGAGTGGCGACGACAATCCATCCACGACCCTCTGACTCGTAATGGTGACGACGTTCGCAGGCAGACCGGAGTTGCGCTCCCAATCGCGTCCGGTACCGAGCCCGAGCATGGCTGTCACCACCGCGATCGCCAACCCACCAGCGATGGCCCCGGCGGTCACAACCGCGGCGCTGCGACTGCGAACGCGGACCAGGCTCCGAGCCGCGATACGCGCGGCCGGACCAAGGCGCGAACAACCCTTCACCTGGAGCTCCACCACAACGGGTGCCAAGTACGCCGCACCGGCCATCACCAAGAGACCGCCAGTGATCGCCACCAGGGCGACGGTTTGGGGCTGCGACGTCGTCTTGTCTCGCGACCACACCGCTACCAATGCGAGCAGCCCGAGACCGGCACCGAAAATAGTGGTCGCCTTCAGCCACCGCAGTGCTGGGACCGGCGCTAGTGGTCGGCGACCGCCGAGCGCGGCGAGCACCGGAACCCGACTCGTTGACCGAGCCGGGAACCGCGCCGCAATCGTCGCGGCTCCGATGGCCGTGAGTGCAATCAGCCCGAGATCAAAGTTCACCACGTAGTTCAGCTGGTGGTGGTACAGGCCCTCGATCCAGTTCTGCGCGAACAACAGACCGGCGAGTCCAGCGGTCACACCCAGCGCAGCGCCGATCGCTCCGAGCACCGTTCCCTGCAAGGTGAGCATCGTCCGAAGAAACCGCGGGTCGCCACCGTTGGCTGCGAGCAATCCCAGTGTGACCAGTTGGCGGACCGCCGTCGTCGCGAAGGCTGCTGAGATGATCACCCCGATCCCGGCGAGCAACAACGCCACGGCGACCCAACCCCAAAATCTCGCCTGCGCCGGAACCGTCGAACCGTCTCCGAACTGAGCGGGAACCGTCGCGCCACTCACGCCCGGCGCGTCCGGCAGCGTTGCGCCCGCGAACAGTGTCGGAAACGGTTCGGTACCTCCTCGAGCGTGAAGTGTGAAACGGTCGAGCGTCGAATGCAACGAACGCGAGACGAAGGAACCGTGCGGCAGCTCGACCGCCACCCGGGTTCGGACCAGACCGGGTTGACGCACGACACCGAAGTCGAAACTCGGCGCGATCAGGATCGGCGTCCGAAAATCCTCCATCGAGCGCGCGATACCGACGACCCGCCCCAAGAACGCGGGCCGGGAAAACCGAACACTGTCTCCGATGTCAACACCGAGCCATCGAGCGACGCCGCGGCTCATCACCAACTCGCCTCCCTGTGCGTTCCGCCCCTTGGTCAGCTGGAGACCGGCGAATGCCGGGGAGTCGGCTGCACCGAGATTCAACACCCTCACTGGGCGGAGTCCTTGCCCGCGGGCGGGCGTCAGCGGGAGCTCGGCGGAGGCGTACCGCACGACCGTCGATCCGGTCGGCAACGCCGATGCGAAACGGGGGTCCGCGACTCCGTCGACGTCGAAGACCACGCTCGCCGGACCGTAGGAACGACGAAACGATTCAGACCCGCTCCGGTGGTAGGCGGTCTCGACGAGCACATCGGCGACCGTGAGTCCGAACACCGGGACCGCGATCAGCAACACGACGAGGAGTGCGCGCCCCGGACGGCGACGAGTTTCTCGTCGCGCCAAGCGGGCGGCGAGACGCCAGGACCCGAGCATTAGTTGGTCGAGCCCATCGCCACCACGGGCACGACTGCGGGTACCGAGGCGACAGACTCATCCACGATCACGCCGTCACGAATGAACACCACGCGGTCGGCCCAGGATGCGAACCGCGGCTCATGCGTCACCAGCACCAATGCCGCGCCGGTCGAAGCGGGCAGAGAAGCGAGCAGTTCGATGATCGAGTCGCCGGTGAGGGTGTCGAGCGCGCCCGTCGGCTCGTCCGCCAGCAACAACTCACGCGGGCGCACGATCGCCCGTGCAATCGCCACGCGCTGCTGCTCTCCTCCGGAGAGATCGTCCGGGAACCGATCGAGATGCCGTTCCAACCCCACCGCTTCCAACGCAATGTCAGCGGCGCGGCGGGCGGATCGGGGCGACGAACCGTCGAGCTCCAACGGGAGCATCACGTTCTCGATCGCGCTGAGCGAAGCGATGAGGTTGAGCTTCTGAAAGATGTAGCCAACATCGCGGCGCCGGAGTTCAGCCTGCGCCGACAAGCTGAGCGCGGTGAGATCACGGCCGCCGACCTCGACCTGCCCCGACGTTGGTGCCTCCAATGCGCCCGCCAGGTGGAGCAACGTGGACTTCCCGCATCCGGAAGGGCCCATAATCGCCACGATCTCGCCCGGCTCGACCGCCAACGACACGCCGCCGACCGCTCGCACCTCGGTGGGCCCCCGACCGAAACACTTGACTACATCCGTGAACCGCAACGCGGCGGTGCCCCTCATTGTTTCCCCCTGTCCTGTCGCGCAAGACGCGCCTCACAACGGTCGAGCCATCGCAGATCCGCTTCGGCGCGCACCACGAGTGCGTCGGCCACCAAGTCGCCGGCAAGCGTTGCCACCGAGCTACTCGCGCGCGCCTCGCGGCGGCGGCGTTGTAGCAGTGACACGAGCGCGGTGCGTTGTCGGGTGATCACCTTCAACGCGTGCCGGGGTCCGCGCTCGATTGCCATCAAGACCTTGAGCATGAGTTCGTCACGCGGCGGCGGCTCGTCGACCGGCACTGCGGTCCACCACGCACCGAGCGCCTCGCGACCATCAGCAGTGATCCGGTAGGTCTTCGTCTCATCGGTGGCCTCGTGGTCAACGAGCCCATCACGTTCGAGACGGTCGAGCGTCGTGTACACCTGGCCCACATTGAGCGGCCAGACGCTCCCGGTCGCACCCTCGAACTCGGTCTTGAGTTGATATCCGTGGCGCGGCCCATCGGCGAGCAACGCCAGGAGTCCCTCTCGTACGGCCATAGTTACTCAGTATGCATACCGAGTAACTACTTGTCAAGGCTCAGTGTTATTGGCCTCGCAGCGTCGACGCCTGGCTGTCCGACGCCGATCGAGAACGCTGGGCACGAGTGAAAACGGCGACGCCCACGAGCACAAGAGCCATACCGATGGCGAACCACGGCCACGGGCTCCACTCCTCGACGCACGAGCTTCCACCGCCTGGATACGTCCGGCAGATCGTCCCGGGTCCGTCACGATTCAGGTAGGCGATATACAACACGGGCAGGCCGAGGCCGGAGATCAGACCCCCGATTCCGTCGCTCGCATCGCGCCGAGTCGCAAGGAACACCGTGGCCGCAATCCCCACCGGCAGTACGAAGATCCCAATCGTCAGCGCGCCGACCATCGCGAGCGCGTCGAGCGCGCCCACGCCAAACCATGCGAGGAACCAGCCCGCGCTGCTCCGGCCCACGGAACGGCTCATCGCTTCTCGCCCGGCGTCGTCGACACTGCGATCAGCAATCCGAGGAACTGCGTCGCGATGTCGTGATGCGACGGACCATCCGGATCGACGACGGATCCGACGACGACACCGTTGACGACCGCGAGAATGAGCGCGGCCATCGCGGCCGGATCGATCCAGGCGGGCACCGCACCTGCGTCACGCAACACCGCGACCTCGACAGTCAACCGAGTCCGCAGCTCCGTCCACAACGCAGTCAATCCGGACGCGACCTCAGGCGAATGCGGCGCACGCGCAATCGCGGCGAGCAACACCGGGATGCGTTCGCGCTCTCGGTCGAACCGATCGTTCAGGAGCGCCGCCGCGGTCAGCGCGCGATCGGCGGGCGGCCGATCACTCGCCAACAGCTCGAGGAGCGGATCGATCACGGCACGAGCATCCGCGATCAGCGCCGCGGCAATCAATGCGTCCTTCGTCCCGAAGTGGTACGGGATCGCGGCGAGGTTCGCCGACGCCCGGCCCACGATTTCGCGAGCTGTGGTGCCGGGGAGCCCTACTTCACGGATCGAGGCTTGGGTCGCGGCGATCAGCCGGTATCGAGTGTGAGCACTCGGGGTGCGCTCCGCGGAACGGCTATTCATACATACGTATGATTACATAGTGTTCGACCGCCGTCCAGCCCCCGGTTGCGGGATTCCGCAGGTGAGGAGATATCCGCCGGCCACCAGAATGAGGTCGATCAAGGGGCTCAGCTGGAGGCCGAGGAAGGCCCGGCCGCCGGGCTCCAGCAGGTGGTCGAACCCGGTCACGGCGAAGCCGGCGAGGCCGCGGACCGCGACGAGCACACCGAGCGTCCGGCGGGCGACGGCGCTGCGCTGCCCCTGGGTCCAGCTCGGCAGGCGCTCCACGCCGACGGTCACCAGGACGAGGGGCACGAGAATCACCAGACACCCGATGAACCACGGAATCTTCGCCCACCACCAAGTGGCGGACGCCGGCGCCGGCAGCCAGTTCACCGAGTAGAAGAACCCGCCCATCGCGGCCGCCGCCGTGAGATGCCAGAGGAAGATCGTCATGATTCCCGCGTTCATCGCCACCGTGCACGTCCACGGGCCGCGCCGCTCCAACCAGCGCGCCAACATCGGGCGAAGCGCGAACAGCACCGCGGTTTGCGCCAACGTGAGCACGAGGATGCACACCGTCGGCGGGCTCATGTTCGACACGTGCGCGCCGGGTAATCCCACCATGCTCACGGGATACGGACCGACGGTCGTCAGGAGCCCGAGCGCTGCAACCGCGACTGCCGCGACTGTCAGCACTCGCGTGACCGGGATCGGATTCGCACGACCGGCGAAGTGGAAACCCAACTCCTGTGCGAACGCGAAGACGAACAAGTAGTTGAGGACTGCAAGCCCCGGCGCGACGTCGGAGAACCGCAACGCGTCCAATACCACGACTGCCATCGGCAACACGACCACCAGTGCGAGCGGCGCCGAACGATGTATACGGAGCTGGACGGGTGCGATCAAGGTGACGACGAGGTACACGGCGAGAAACCAGAGCGGTTGCGCCGCTATCCGCGCGATGTCGTGGACCAACGCGGCATCGACACCGAATGCGGTGAGTGCGGCAGCCGCCCCGAGCCACGCCACGATGAACATCACCGTCGGACGCAAAAGGCGCTCTGCACGCGCGGCGAAGAAGGTGCCCGAATCGAACCCGCTCCGACCCTCGATTGCCCGCCGGGTCGAGAATCCGCCCACCACGAAGAACACGCCCATGACCTGGAACACCCAGGTGACCGGCCGCAGGCCCGAGACTTCGCTCAGGACGTTGCCGACCTCGATGCCGTGTGGGATGCGTTGGATCGTCGCAACCAGCCAGTGCCCGCACACCACGGCGAGGATCGAGGCGGCCCGCAAGAAGTCGATGGTCCGATCCCGCTCGGGCGGAGTGGCATCCGCCATGCGCCGCACCAACCCGCCCAGATCTCGCGCCCCCACCCCGCCAGCAGAGCACACCTCGTTCGCTCCCAGGCGTACCGCGCGATCAACTGCCTCACCGGATGCATCAAGGTGAGCCAATCCGACGAGTATCGAAACATCATGGCCGCGCACTCCGACCGCCAACCCTCGCGCTCGGATCGTTGATACGCGACCCCGGAGCGCGAGCATGGAACCGGCTGCCTCGTCCCCACCGACAAGCCAGTCCCCCGACGAGGAGCGTGCAGGCATGACGGCCATCCCCGGACCCCACGGCCGCGCGGCGCTCGTTGCCACACGCGGCCTGCTCGACACGCCGATGGACACCATCGAAGCGCTCGCCGGGCAATACGGACGAACCTTCGCCGTTCACCTCGGCCCGACGTCGATTGTGGTCGTGGGCGATCGCGAACTCATCAAGGTGGTCCTGACCGGACCGCAGGACCGATACCGCTGGGGCCCGGTGTTCAGACTGCCGCTCGGCGTGTTCGTGGGACCCACGTCGATGCTCGTCAGCGACGGCGCCGATCACGACCGTCGTCGGTCTCTCGTCCAACCTGCGTTTGCGTTGCGCAGGCTCCAGGCGTGGCGGACCGTGGTCCTGGCGGAGTACGACCGGATGATCGACGCGCTGCCCGTCGGCGAAGTCTTCGATCTCGCGCCGCATATACAGACCGCGGTTCGGCGCATCGTGGTGCGCGTGTTGTTCGGTCCCGAGCTCGACGCGGATGACATCGGGAGCCGGCTCGCGCCCGCGGCCGAGTACATCAACCGACCGATACTCAAGCAAGTCCCCCATCCGCTCCCCTTCGGCGACCGAGAACGCGCTCGGGCATCCCGTCGTTCGTTCGATGTGCGCCTCGACGACGAGATCGCACGGCGTCGTCGGGAGCCCTCGCGCGAACGCGACGACGTGCTCGACACACTGCTCGCTACCGATGGCCTGAGCGCGAGCGAACTCAAGGATCAGGTGGTCTCGCTGATCGGCGCCGGCTACGACACCACAACAGCCACCGCCAGTTGGCTCATCCTGCGGGCCGCGCCAGATGCAGAGGTGTGGCGACAGCTGCGAGCCGAGGCCGAAACTGTCAACGTCGACGATCGCCGCCCGTGGGCCGAGGCCGTCGTCCACGAGTCACTGCGTATTCATCCCGCGGGCGCGCACGCACCGCGCCTCGCGGCGCGCAGCTTCGACCTCGGGCCCTACCGAATCCGGCGCGGATCGCTTATCGCATGGTCGCCACTGCTCGCCGGACGCGACCCGGTGTCCTGGCCGGATCCGATGCGGTTCGATCCCAGCCGCCATGTGGACGGCGAAGAACTCGAGTACGCGTGGGTCCCGTTCGGCGCCGGCACTCGCAGCTGCCTGGGCTTCGGCCTCGCCCGAATGAACCTGACGATGCTGGCGTCGCGGCTGGCGCAACGGGTGGACCTCACGCTCGCTTCCGACGACCTCCCTGGCCCGATCGGGACCGTGACCGCCCACCCGGTCGGCGGCGTCCCCGTCACCATCACCGCCCGCCACTGACCCAATCCCGGCGAGACCGGTGACCGACAGGTGCGTTAGGCGGACTCGGCGCGGAACTCAACGGCGGGCTCGGCGGCATCGACCTCGCCGAGGAAGCGCAGCACCGCCGCATTGAAACCGTTCGGCGCTTCGGCCATCAGGCCGTGCGCGGCGCCCGAGATCACCTCGAGGCGCGCCTGGGGAATCAACTCCACCAGTTCCTCGGCATCGCCGACGGGCGTGAGTGCGTCCTGCGATCCGGTGATCACCAGCACCGGCACGATGACCGAGCCGAGTTCCTCGCGGAGACTGTCCGGTGCGTCCAAGATCGCATGGATCTGCGCGATGAACGGTTCCGGCGGCTGTTGCAACACAACCCGTGCGATCAGGTTGAGCCAGATACCGAACCGACGGCGCAGACGATGCCCCACCAGCCATTGCAATGCTTCGTCGCCCAACGCAGCCATTCCGCCGACTGCAACTGCCTCGGCCCACTCTGTGAGGAGTTCGCGTCGCCACGTGTGATGCCGGCACGCGGTACACGCGAGCACGAGTGATCGAGTCCGCTCCGGATGCAGGACGCCGATGATCTGGGTGATGACTCCACCCATCGACGCACCCATCACATGCGCACGGTCCACGTGCTCGGCATCGAGGACCGCGATGGCATCGAGCGCCATCCGTTCCAGCGAATACGGTTCGGGCGCAGGCCCCGTGCGACCAACGCCACGGTTGTCGATCGTGATGCAGCGATAGCGGCGGCCAAGGGCGAGGCGCTGGAGTGCCCAGCCGCGCGAATCGGTGCCGAGGCCCTGGATCATGAGGAGCGGCACACCATCCTGGCGTCCGAAGACGTCGTAATGGATGGTCATGCCGTCTTCAACGACAACCTCGGACACGCAACCTCCCCGGGCGACCCGACCAGTCGCGAGCGGAATGCTCGCGACTGCGAGCATCGAGGTTACCCATCATCGAGACGCCCCCGAGACCGAGGCCGGTCACTCACGAGGGTTACGCCAGATTTTGCACCGCGGCGCGCACCGCCTCCGCCAGTTCCGCCGCGGATAGCGGATCACGCTCACCGATCTCGCCCACCACGATCGGCGCTCCGAATGTGACCCGCCACGGCGTGATCGGCAACCCCAATGGTCCACCGGGCCGGACCAACACCGGGATCACGCGATAGCCGAGGGCAGCAACCAACAACTCGGTCGGCGGCACCCCGCCTCCCGAACGCAACCACGTGAAGGCGAGCGGCAGTGCAGCCAGACGACCCGCGCGCAACAGCGCACCGAGGTCTCCCGGGTAGGCGGCGAAGCTCCCGAACTTCCGAGCCAGGTCTCCCAGAACCGGGAGGTCGGTCGCGCCGATCACCCGGAGCCGCCGACCGGATTCGTTGCGGACGGCGACCGACAGCGCAGCAGGTTCGAGCACGCCCAGACCGCGGTTGGATACGAAGAGCCCGGGTCCGTCCGTCGGGATGTGCTCCGCGCCGGCGACCCTCACCCGCACCACGGCATGCACAATGGGCGCGACTAAATCCTGGAGCTGGGGATCGGCCCCGAACTCGTCGATCGCGAAGCGCCCGTTGAAGCGGCGCCGGAGAACTTCGGCGGCGCGGACGCTCTGCGTGCGATCGAGGTCCACCTGGAATCCACCGGTGGCGAACGGATCCGTGACCCCTCCGCCGGCGCCGGCCCTCGGCAATGCGGTCACGTCACCCACGGACCGCCTCCACCTTCGCAACGTCGGGACGCAGTGGTGTGACCGTCGCCCATTCATAGAGCTCCGTGCACACATCGAGCGTGGACCGAAGCTCACCGAGGCCGAGCACCTCACCGGCCTTCGATCCGTCACCCGCACTACCGCGTGTGAGCAACTCGATCACATGGCTCGGTGCAGGTGCTCCGGCGAGCTCCACCGCATGCGCGGCCGCGGACCACAGCGGCCCCGCGATTGGCACCGGTATACGGCCGCCGAGGCGGACCGCTTGCCAGACACTCGCGGCGCCAGGGCCCACGACATTGACCGGACCGTCGACATCGAGAAGTAACGATGCCACCATCGAGCGCGCGGCGTCTTCCTGATGCAACAGCTGAAAGACGGGATCGGCCAACGCGGGAACCGGTACCGCGGGAAGGCGCAAGACCCGACCGAGCGGGCTCGGCATGTGCGAACCTGCGATGGTCGCCATCCGCAGCGCGGCGACGGGCACTTCGTAGCGACGACCGATGTCGGCCGCCAACGTCTCGACGGCGAGCAGGCTGCGGCCGAACGGCGTGGTGGGCGCGACCGGTGCGTCTTCATCGGGGACACCGGGCCGACCGCGCCCGCGGCCGTAGACCTGGAGCCCGCTGCGCAGTGCGATCCGGCACAGTTGTCCGGCGCGGGCCGCGCCACCGAGCGCGGCGATCGCACACGCACGGGTATATCGAGAAGCCATATTGGGGCTCAGGCGAGATCCCGGCTCGTAGATGCCGAAGTGGGCAACCGCCTCCGGCGCGAACTCGGTGACGAACGCGGTCAACTTCTCACGATCACGGGGATCGATGCGATGGAACTCACTTCGCCGGAGCCGGCGCCGCGGCGGAACGAAATCGACGCCCACGATCTCGGTGACCTCGTTGCGTTCTTCGAGCAGCTGCGCGACTCGGGTGCCGAGTTCACCACCCATTCCCGTAATCAGCACCCGCATGGCGTTCCTTCCGAACATCATTCCGACCGACCCAGAAGTATTACCCCTTGGTTGACGGCGGCAATCGCAACGGGCTTGAACTGCCCGCCAAGACTGCGCGCGTTACGCCTGGTTTCGCTCGAAGATGATGCGCAACCCTTGCAGGGTGAGCCACGGCTCGTGGTGTTGGATCGTGTGTGAGAACGGGATGATGAGTTCGGCGAGACCGCCTGTGGCGACAACCGTGCATTCACCCAGCTCTTCGGAGAACCGGCCGACGAGCGCATCCACCTGGCCGCTGAACCCGTACAGAACCCCAGACTGGATCGACTCGACGGTCGACTTCCCGATCACGTTGCGCGGCGGAACGAGTTCCACGCGTCGGAGTGCTGCAGCACGGCCGAACAGCGCGTCCATGGAGATCTCGACCCCGGGAAAAATCGCGCCACCGAGGTACTCACCAGTCGCGCTGATCGCCTCCACCGTGTTCGCAGTCCCAAAGTCCACCACGATGGTGGGACCGCCGTAGAGCGCGTACGCGGCGACCGCGTCGGCGATCCGGTCCGGACCGACTTCCTTGGGATTGTCGTACAGGATCGGCATTCCCGTGCGAACACCCGGCTCGATCACGAGCGCGTCGAACCCGAAGTAGCGCGTGGTCATTTCGCGCAATGCGGCCGTGATGCTCGGAACCCCGCAGCAGATCGCGACCCCCGTGACCTGATCGTCGAACGAGAATCCGTGAAACCCGAGAAACTGCTGGATCATGAGGGCAAGTTCATCCGATGTCCGCGACGCAACCGTGGCGATCCGCCAGTGGTCGGCGAGCTGCTCGCCATCGAACAGGCCAATGACCGTCTGGGTGTTTCCGGTATCGATGGCGAGCAGCACCGGCGATCAGCCTTCGTCCTCCCCGCGGGGCGCGGGGTTCGGGGTTGCGACACCAGCGGTCGCGACGTTTGCCGGAATGATGTCGAGCGCAATGTCGAGCGCCGGCGCGCTGTGCGTGAGCGCGCCGACCGAAATGAAGTCGGCTCCGGTGGCCGCGTAGGCGCGAACGGTCTCGAACGTGATGCCACCGGACACCTCGAGCGGGACCATACCGTCAACGGCCACTACCGCTTGGCGAACCCGGTCCGGCGTCATGTTGTCGAGCAGGATCTGATCTGCTCCCGCCGCCACGGCTTCGAGTACCTGCGCCATCGTGTCGCACTCGACCTCGATCACCCGGCCTGGCCACCGCAGCTTCGAACGCTCGACCGCCGCGGTGAGATCTAAGAACGCGAGATGATTGTCTTTGATGAGCACCGCGTCGCTCAGGCACTCGCGATGGTTGAACCCTCCGCCCGCCCGAACTGCGGCCTTTTCGATCGCCCGCAATCCCGGCAAGGTCTTGCGCGTATCGCGGACCTTCGCCTTCCCCCCGACAGCCTGCACGTATTCACGCGTCAACGTGGCCACCCCCGACGCGTGTTGCAACACGTTCAACGCGGTGCGCTCGGCCGCGAGGATCGAGCGCAGGTTGCCGGAGACCGTCGCCAACGGTTGGTCGGCTTCGATGGTGTCGCCATCGGCCGCGCTCCAATCGAGGCGAAGCCTGCGGTCGACCTGCTGCACAACTTCGGTCGCGGCCGCAACCCCCGCCAGAACTCCGTAGCGACGCGCCACGAACGTGGCGATACCCACCGCGTCCTCGGGAATCGTCGCGAGTGATGTGAGATCGCCGAGCGAACCGAAGTCTTCGGCCAACGCCCGCGCCACGAGTTCGCGCAGCACAACCGCGGGTGGATCGAAGTCACCAACTGGGCTCACGCGGGGACCTCCGCCGGAACCTCGAGCGGCGTCTCGACGGGCAGCGGGACCAACGTGAGTTCACCACCGGCGTCGAAGAACCGGCCCGCGAACTCATCGGACCGATCCGGGAAGTCCAGACGGGTGTGGGTGCCTCGACTCTCCTCGCGAGCCAACGCGGCCGACACCAGCGACCGAGCGACCGCGAGCAGGTTGCGCAGCTCATGACCGGCAACATCGTGAGCGACCACATCGGTGGCGACTAGGTCTGCAACGCGAGTGAGGCTCGCGGCGTCGCGCAACACACCGGCACCGTCGGTCATGGTCTGTTGCAACGCGACCAGTGTCGTGTTCGTGATGGGCAATGGTGACGCCCCCCCGACCGCAACCTCCACGGCCGCGCCGCGCAATACCCCGGTGGATTCGGGACCGTCCTTGCCCGCGGCAATCGACTCGACGATGCGCGGCGCGAACACCAATCCGTCGAGCAGCGAGTTGGACGCGAGCCGGTTCGCACCGTGAACCCCGGAACACGCGGCTTCGCCACAGGACCACAATCCCGACATGGTGGACGCGCCATCGAGGTCGGTTGCGATCCCACCCGAGAGGTAGTGGGCCGCCGGTGCGACCGGCAGGAACTCGGTACGTGGATCCAAGCCCACCGCCTGCGCCGATGCCCAGATGGTGGGAAACCGTTCCGGAAAATCGGAGATCGACGTGGTGTCCAGCCAGAGGTGGTCGAGGTTGCGGTCGACCAATCGGCGAGCGATCGCTCGCGCCACCACATCGCGCGGCGCGAGATCGGCGAGAGGATGCTCGCCCAGCATGAATCGGATGCCGTGCTCGTCACGCAGTACCGCACCCTCGCCGCGGAGAGCCTCGGAGAGCAGCGGCCGCGGCATGATCGGGTGGTGCATCGCGGTGGGATGAAACTGCATGAACTCAACGTCGGCCACCGCAACGCCGGCGCGCAGCGCCATGCCGATTCCATCACCGGTAGAGACCGGCGGATTCGTGGTGACCGAATAGAGCTGCCCGGCACCTCCCGTGGCCAGCACGGTATTGGTGGCGCGAATCTCGATCGCCACACCGGTCGGATCCAGCGCGTACACGCCAACGCAGCGGCCGGATTCCACGATGAGGTCCACGCTGAAGCACTGCTCGCGTACATCGATGTTGGCCAAGGCGTGGGCGGCGTCGGCCAGAGCGCGTTCAATTTCAGCGCCCGTCGCATCGCCGCCGGCGTGAACCACGCGGGGCAACGAATGACCGCCCTCGATCGCGAGTTGGAGCACGCCGTCGTGCTGGTCGAACTGAGCACCCAGTTCGATGAGTTCGCGTACCCGACGCGGACCTTCGGTCACGAGTACCTCGACGGCATCCCGATCGCACAAACCCGCGCCGGCGGTCAGCGTGTCCGTGAGGTGGAGCTCACTCGAGTCCGGAGCCCCCAGGGCAGCCGCAACCCCGCCCTGCGCGTACCGGGTGGCCGATGTTGCGAGCGCGCCTTTCGTGACGACCCCTACCGACCAGCCCCGTTGGGCTGCATGGATGGCCGCAGACAAGCCTGCGATCCCGCTCCCCAACACCAGAAGGTCCATGGCGGCTGATGCTACGGGAAGGTGGCGGTCGGGGGCCTGTCCGTGGTCGCTTGGACCCCGGCGTCCACGGTCACGGCCGTCCCGGAGATGGTCACGACCACATTGTCGATGAGCCGAGTACGGCCAAGCCGCGCCGCGACGGCGACGACAAAGGACCCGTGGAGTTCGGCCCCCGGCCCATCGAAGGACTGGAGGAGTTGCGCGTCGCGGACCTCCACGTACTCCAACGCCACGGTCGGCTGCATCGCAACCATCGCGCCGATCTCGGCCACGACCACAGCCGGCCGGCGTTCTCCCGCGGCGATCAAGTCCGCCGCGCTCAAAAGCGCCGCGTGGAGGACCGGTGCGCACGCACGCTCCGTCGGGCTGAGATATGCGTTGCGGCTCGACATCGCGAGGCCGTCGGGTTCGCGAACGAGCGGACACCCCACCACCGACACGGGAAGATCGAGATCCGCAGCCATCCGTTGCACCACCGCCAGTTGTTGAAAGTCCTTGCGCCCGAAGTACGCGCGGGCGGGGCCGACGATCGAGAACAACTTCGCGACCACGGTGCACACCCCGTCGAAATGGGTCGGACGCGCGGCGCCGCACATGCCCGTGGTCAGCCCGGCGACGTGCACGATCGTATGGGAAACTCCCGTTGGGTACATCGCTGCGACCGAAGGGCGGAACAGCACATCGACCCCAAGTTCGCGGGTGGTCTCTGCGTCACCGTCGTCGTCGCGGGGATACGCACTCAGATCTTCGGTGGGTCCGAACTGGGTCGGGTTCACGAACAGCGACACGACAACGAAGTCGGTCTCCGCGCGCGCCGCGGCCATCAACGATCGATGCCCGGCATGGAACGATCCCATCGTGGGAACGAACCCAACGGCGAGATCGTGACTGCGGGCGGCGTCGCATTCGGCCCTCAGGCCCTGGATGGTTTCGATCACCTTCACGACCGCACCCTCATCTCCGCGAAGTTCATGCCAGCAGCCCGCCCAGATCCGGGTCCCGACCGCTGAGCACCGCGGCGCGGCGGGCGAGCACAACGTACGCGGCGCGCTCCCCTGCCGGAATCGCGGCGAGGTGGGCGCGAACCGTCTCCACATCACCGCGACTCACTGGTCCTGTCAGCGCGCGGGCCGGTCCCCGCGCGCTGGCGTACTCCACCGCCGCACGCACGATGGGGAGGAACGCCTCCAACGGGATCGGCGCACACTCCTCCACTGATGCGAGCAGCGCGGTCAGATGGTTGCTCGCGATGCACGCGGCCGCGTGATACCGCGCTCGGTCGGCATCAGCGAGCGCGAACGGAATCATCCCCAGCTCCCGCCCGATCTGTTCCACCTCGGGGTCTCCCGCCACAGCACACCACGAACCCGCCAAACCCTCGCCGCTCAAGGCCAGACCGGGGGCGGGCTCCGGCATCGTCTGCAACGGATGCAACGCACCGACCCGACACGACAGCGCACCCAAGACGTTGAGTCCGATCGAACCGGCCAGGTGAATCACCAACGTTGTGGGCTCCACGACTGGCGCGAGTTCCGCGGCCACCGACGCGATCGCGCGGTCCGGGGTCGCGACGATCACCATATCGACTCCCGTGACCGCGGCGGCCACCGACTGCGCGGGCGCATCAAAGCGATCGGCGGCGTCCCGTACCGACGCCGAGGTCACATCACGCCCCGAGACGCCGGCGACCCGCCAGCCGGCACCCACCAACGCCGCTGCGACGGTGCACCCGGCCCGCCCCGGTCCGATCAGCGCCAACGACCGCGCGCCGGGCACGGTCACGACGCACCGCGTGTCATGGTCAGAGTGTCGCCGGCTCGGCGCACCCCCACCCAGCCCCCGGCGGGCATCTCGACCAGGGTCGGATCGAGGTCGTGGAGCGGGGCGAGCACGAAGGCTCGGTCATACATCCACGGGTGGGGAATCATGAGTTCCGGATCGTTGAGGCACACGTCTTCGAACAAGAGCACATCCACATCCAGCGTCCGGGGCCCCCAGTATTCTTCGCGGATCCGCCGCGCGGATCGTTCCGCGACTTGGGCCACGAGCAACACCGCATATGGGTCCAGGGTGGTGTCGATCGCGATGACCGCATTCAGGAAATCGTCCTGCGCCGGCCCGCCGACCGGGTTCGTCTCGTACACCGGCGAAACCGCGGCCACCGTGATCCCTGGGGTCGTGACGAGGATGTCGACCGCAAGCTGGAGGTAGGCCAGGCGGTCACCCAGATTGGACCCAATCCCGAGGTAAACGCGACTCACGCCGGCTCCAGTCACGCCGGCTGCGACCACGACGGCCCTGTCACGACGAGATGCGTACGCCGACGTGAGCAACCGACGCCGGGACCGGCGGTCGCAGCTTGCGCACGGTGACCGTGACTCCGGCGACGCGCGCATCCGCGCGGCATACCTCGACGATCCGAGTGGCGAGCCGTTCGAGGAGTTGGAACCGCTCGGTCTCCACCACGCGAACCGTCGCGTCAATCACCGCTCCGTAGTCGATGGTGTCGGCAAGATCGTCGCTCTGACCCGCCGGGCCGAGATCAACGTCGAGCTCGAGGTCGATACGAAACGGTTGGGCGCGTACCTGCTCCTCCGGCAATACCCCGTGGACCCCAAGGACCTCGAGGCCCGTCACGAGGATCGTGCCCATCTAGACGCCGGACGCCCGCGGCAGGCCGGGCCGAACGATCTTGTCTTCGAGCGTGATCGCCACAATCGTCCGCCCGACGGCTCCGAGCTCGCGGCCGGTGAGCCGCTCGATCACCACGGTCGCGTGTGGCCCCTCGTCGACCAAGCCGGCGTAGAGCAGATACCCGGCGAGGACGCCGATGAGTCGGTCGCCGAACTCTTCGTGGTGGACCAAAATCCGCTGCTCGGGGTCATCCAGGCGACGCGCAATCGACTCGTAGATCATCGGCAGCCGGTCGGCCAACTCGTCGTGGCGACCGATCGGAACGTGCTCGCACGCAATGCCTGCCTCGCCGTACGCGTGCAAGTTGTGTGGCGAATCGAGAAGTGAGATCACTCGAGTGAAGCCCTGCTGCGCGAGCCAGATCAGCTCTTCCTGGCGCCGGATCTTCCGGTGATTCCGAGCGAATCCGCCGGGTCGTTCCGATGCCGCGAGCCGGTCCTTGATGATCCAGCAGAACATTCGTGGCTCGAGGCCCTGGGCCCATCGTCCCCGCAAGGTCGTCATCGCGACTCCACCACTTCCCGGCGCGCCACCGTGGCGCGTGCCAATGCTCCTAGGACCGCCGCGACCTGGACGGCCCCGCGCACATCGTGTACTCGCACCATTGCTACGCCCCGTTCGAGCGCCCACACCACCGTGGCCAACGTGGCGTCGTCACGCGCCGCGGGCTCATCGACATCGATCAGCCGACCAAGAAACGACTTCCGTGACGTCCCCACCAACATCGGGACCCCAACGCCGGCAATGAGCTCCGACAAACTCGCAAGGAGCGCCAAATTCTGTTCGCTGGTTTTCCCGAACCCAATGCCGGGATCGGCCATCAACGCATCCTCGTGGATCCCCGCGTCCCGGGCCGCATCCAGGCGCCCGGCAAGGAAATGAGTCACGTCGGTCACCACATCTCGATACTGCGGGTCCTGCTGCATGGTGGCGGGTACGCCCAGCATGTGCATCGCCACGTATCCCGCCCCGGAGTTCGCGACTACATCGAACATCGCCGGATCCGAACCCGCAGAGACATCGTTGACGATCGTCGCGCCCGCCTCGATCGCCGCGGCCGCCACCGCGGCCTTTCGCGTATCGACACTGATCGGAACCGCCACGGCACCGGCCAGCCCTTCGATCACCGGGACCACGCGAGCGATTTCGGTTGTCGCATCCACCGGCTCGGCGCCCGGCCGAGTTGATTCGCCGCCGATATCCAGGACCGCCGCTCCGAGCCGGGCGAGCTCGGTGCCGTGCGCGATTGCCGCGTCGGACGCGAGGAAACGCCCACCGTCAGAAAAGGAGTCAGGGGTGACGTTCACGACACCCATGACCGGCCCTGCGATCGTCGCCCACCGGAACATCAGGTCCGGCAGCGTACAGGGCAACCGGAGAGTTCTCAGCTCCGTGAACGAGGCGGCCCGATCAAGGCCATCGCCTCGGCTCGGGTGGCCGGACTGTCCTTGAACAGGCCTCGCACCGCCGAGGTCACGGTGAGTGACCCCGGCTTGCGGACGCCGCGCATCGACATGCAGAGATGTTCGCACTCCATCACCACAAACGCGCCCTTGGGATTCAGCATCGTCATCATGGCGTCGGCCACCTGGGTCGTGAGCCGTTCCTGGACTTGGGGTCGGCGGGCGTAGCCCTCCACGAGCCGGCCCAACTTCGACAAACCGGTAATGCGCCCGTCGTCACCTGGAATGTAGGCCACGTGGGCGACCCCGTGAAAGGGCACCAGGTGGTGCTCGCACGCCGAATACAGCGGAATGTCGCGAACCATCACCATCTCGTCGTGGCCCGCCTCGAAGGTCACGCTCAGGTGCTGTGCCGGATCTTCGCGGAGCCCGACGAAGATCTCTTCGTACATCCGAGCCACCCGCTCCGGAGTGCGGCGCAAACCATCGCGTTCGGGGTCTTCGCCCACCGCGATCAGGATCTCGCGCACCGCACGCGCAATCCGATCGAGGTCAACGCCGTTCGTCGCTACTGACTCGCTCATGTGACTCTCCTGGTGGGGCGGAGTTCAGGGACCGCGGCTGGCGGTCGTGACTCAGGGCTCGTACTCGACGATCGTCTCGAGGTTGCGGTAGCGCTCTGCCACGTCGAGCCCATAGCCGATCACAAAGGTGGGCGGAATGGTGAAGCCCACGTACCGAAGGTCGAGTTCGGTCTTCTGCTGGCCCTCTTTGAGCAGCAGCGTGCACACCTCCAACGATGCGGGATCTCGGGCCGCGAGCGTGCGCCGGAGGTACGCGAGGGTCAGACCCGAATCCACGATGTCTTCCACGATGATCACGTGGCGATCGGTGAGTTCGATGTCGAGGTCTTTGATGATGCGCACGACACCGGAGGATCGGGTGGCCGATCCGTACGACGACACCGCCATGAAGTCGAACTCCACCGGCAGCTCGATCGTGCGAGAAAGATCGCTCATGAACATGAACGCACCCTTGAGGATTCCGAGCAACAACGGCGCTCGGCCTTGATAATCCTCGGTAATTTGCGCCCCGAGCTCGGCCACCCTGGACCGCAACGCGTCGGTCGACACGATGGTCTGACCAACGTGCGGATCGAGCATGGGCGTCACGGTAGTTCCTGACTCAGCCGACCAGCGGAGCGGCGCACCCGTCGGCCACCGGCCAGTTCGGTACCCACGGCATCGCCGCGCGCCACACCCAGCACGCGCTCCACTTCATCGGCCGATGGCGGCGGCGCACCCAGCCAGCGCCGAATCGCGCGACGCGCGACCGGCAGCGGCGCGGTGAACAACCCGCTCGCTCGAATCTCGCCACCGCCCACGCTCCCGACACCGCCGATCGTCGCGGCGCGCAGTACGTCGTCGCCGAGTTGGTCGAGAAAATCCGACTCGGAGCGCAGCACATCGGCTTGCCGCGCGAGAATCGGTACGAGATCGCGCGCGGCGCCGCGGCTCAGCATCGGTAACGCCTCATGGCGGATCCAGGCGCGGCGCCAGCGCACGTCGGCATTCGTGGGGTCGACCACAACTTGCAACTCCCGGGCGAGTGCGAAGGCGCGAACGTCGGCCCGACGAAGATGCAACAACGGACGAGCGAGATCGTCGCGTCGGGCCGCCATCCCCGCGAGCCCTGCGCTCCCCGAACCGCGCAGAAAGTTGAGGACGACGGTCTCGGCCTGATCATCCGCGGTATGGGCGACGAGAATCACCGTGGCGTTCAGTGCGCGACGCGCGGCGTGCAGCGCGGCGTACCGAGCCTGACGCGCCCGAGCTTCGAGATTCCCACCATCGCCAACCGCGACTGCAACCGACTGCCACGCCACGCCGAGCGCGTCGGCCGCGGCCGCCACAACATCGGCATCCGCGGCGCTCCCGTCCCTCAGGCCATGGTCGATATGCACCGCGATCGGCCCCAGGCCGGCTTCGGCGGCGAGCACGAGCAGGGCGATCGAGTCTGCGCCTCCCGAGCAGGCAACCACCACGGGCGCGGCCAGCCCCGAGAAGTCGGGTGTCACCGGGTGACGGTGGTGCCGACCCGGGCCAACCAATCGGCGGGCGCGGTGAGTTCGCCAAGTGTGGGCAGTAGCTCCGGGCCGCGCCAGGCGGCATCAAGCGCACGGAACCCCGCCTCCTGGGTGACGGCCTCCACAAACGCCTCGCCCACTTCGTATTGACGCATCTTCATTTCGAGGCCCATCAACCGGTGGAGCAGGGCGGTCGCGCCCCTGGCATTGCGTCGCGTCGAAAGGACGTCGGCCATTCGCTTCTGACCGTCGATCATCTGCGCGCCCAGTTGGTTCATCACCGCGTTGCCGTGACCTTCGAGCAGCGACATCAACGCCTGCATTCGATCCATCGCGGCGTGCTGTTCGGTGGACGCGAACAACCCCACTAGCCCGCGCTCGTCCATCGGGCTGCGGCCTTGGCGAATCGCGTCGGCCGCGCGCCCGGCCGCGGCGAAGAGCATGCCGGGATCCGGTTCAATCCCACCCACCAGTTCGTGCACCTGATCGAGGAAGTACTGGCGCAGCCAGGGAACACCGGTGAACTGCGCACGGTGGGTGACCTCGTGCAGCGCGATCCACAAACGGAACTCCCCAGGGCGAAACGCGTAGCGCTTCTCCAGCCCGAGCACATTCGCACCCACGTAATAGACGCGGTCATCGGTGAGGCCGCCATCGTCATCGGGGACCAGCAGGTCGTACTGACCCAACACCCGCTGCGCGACGTATCCAAGCAGTACACCGAGTTCCGTACCGGCTACCCGCCGACCAATCGGCGCCAAGGGACTCCGCTCCATTTTCGGACCGACGCGATCGCTGAGCGGTCGCAGCATGGCCCGCATCGAACGAACGTTGGCCTCGATCCAGCCGGCGCGGTCCACGACCGCGGCGACCGCGCGGCCCGGCGAAATCAGACCCGTGTACTCCGCCACGGCCTGCTCTGCTTCGGCCGTGGCGGCACCGAAGTCAAGCTGCAGCGACGACGACAGGTAGGAATCTGCAAAGGCATCGCGGCCGGCAACTCGTTTTGCAATCCGCTCGGCGAGGCGCCAATCGACCGGCTCAGGTTCGTGACCGTCACCCGCCGTTGCCACCATCGCGATCAGCGGCCGCGGTGCTTCAGCCGGTACACCTTGCGGTAGTACTTGAGTGGGAGCGAGATGCACACCAGGAGCAGAACGCTCAACGCGATCGCGGGTGCGATCCAGTAATGCCAAGGCAATGCGGCGTTCTTGCCACAACCCGCGAGCACCAACAGCGCAACGACGAGGGTGGCGCTGCGAATCGACGAGGTCAGCTTGGTCACGCGTGCACTCCTGACGGCTTCCTGGGGCCCGGCCATCGTAGAGGGCGCCGGACCGAGCGTTACAACTCCAGCCGACCTACTCCAGCCGACCTACTCCAGCCCCAGGGCCTCGCCAATCCGATGGCGCAACGCAGCCGGTGCTTCTTCGGAACACGACACCGCAATGACCCGGCGGATCTCGATCTCGAAATCGAAGCCCTCGGCACACGGCGGACAGTCGTCGAGGTGGCGTTTGATGGCGCGCCGTTTCCAGACCGTCATCTCGCCGTCCAGGTAGTGGTACACCCGGTGTATCGCTCCGTCGCAGTCCATCGTCTCGATACCGGTCCCTACTTGTCTGCGGGCGATGACCCGGCGGGTACGAGCCCTCGCTCGATCGCAAGATCCCACAACCGCCGTTGCAACTGCTTTCTTCCCCGATGCAGCCGACTCATCACCGTACCGATCGGAACATCCATGATCTCGGCAATCTCTTTATACGAGAATCCTTCGACATCAGCCAGCAGGACCGCCATCCGAAACTGCTCGGGGAGCTCCTCGATGGCCTGGGTAATCGTGGTGTCCGGGATCGAATCCAGCACCTCGGCCTCCGGGCCGCGATTGGCATCGACGGCTTCGAGGCCTCCGATGCGGCGGTAGAGGTAAAAGTCCTCCACGTCGTCCAACGTCTCCTGCTGGGGCCGACGTTTCTTCGCCCGGTAGATATTGATGAAGGTATTGGTGAGGATGCGGTAGAGCCACGCCTTGAGGTTCGTGCCCTCCTGGAACCCACCGAAGCCACGATACGCACGGAGATAGGTCTCTTGGACGAGGTCCTCGGCGTCGCTCGGATTGCGGGTCATCCGCAACGCGGCCGCGTACAAACCCGACATGAAGGGCATCGCGAGATCGGCGAACTCTGCCTGGTCGGCCACATGCCGACACTACCCAACCCGAGTCACGCCACCGGTGCCGAACGCCAAACATTGGCCGGCGCCGTGATCGGCGTCAGGTCGGTCGGACCCGCAGAATCACATCGCCGCCGGGCCGGTTGTCGGTCGTCACGTACAGGTTGCCATCGGGCCCTTGTACCGGCGTGCGCAGGCGAACTCCGGTCGCGAGACGGGTAACCGACGCGCGCACCGAACCGTCGGCACGCATCAAAAAGATCCGCAGGTGCGACCCCTTCAGTACCCCAACCGCGAGCGCGTTTCGCCAGGACCGCCAGCGCGCACCAGTGAGAAACGTTGCGCCCGACGGCGCGATGGTGGGATCGCCCGACGACCACACGGCCGAAATCGCGGCCGGGTACTTCGTGAGATCGGTCATCGGTACCGACTCGTTATATCCCGGGATCGGATCCCAGCCGAAGTTGCCCGGAACCAACCGGTTCGCTTCGTCGTCGATCCCGGGGCCGTGTTCGATCGAGATGCCATGCCAACTCGGATGGGCAGGTGAGAACGCCAGCCCTTGCACATTGCGGTGGCCGTAGCTATAGATCCGCGGATCGCCAAACACTGCGTAGAACGGGTTGTCGGGCGCGGCCACTCCAAAGGTGTCGATACGCAGGATCTTGCCGCCGAGCGACTGCAGATCCTGGGGAACGGTCCCGACCGCAGAGTCGCCGGTACCGATCCACAAATAGCCGTCAGGGCCGAAGCGCGGTCGACACCCCGAGTGGCGGCCCAGCTGTCCCACGGGGTTGATCGGCAGGCCGGTCATGAGATCGCGCCGCCCGGTCAGCCCGGTCCAGGTGGCGTTCACCACGAAACGAACGAGGCGCACATCGTCGCCGCGGCCTGCGGCGCGCGACGCAAAGCACACGTACACCCGCCGGTTGGACGCGAAGTTCGGGTCGAGCGCAAGACCCATCGCACCCGCCTCGGACGCCACGAGCAGGTCCGACGGTTGCAGCAATTGTCGGTTCCCGTTCCCGTCCGCGCGCACCGCGAAGATTCCGTAGGGCCGTTGGGTGTAGATGATCCAACCGTCGGGACTGAAGCCGAGGTCCCACGGGTTGGTCAGGCCGCCGAGAAGCGTGGAGACGTTGAGTTGCGGAGCGCCGTTCCCCAACGCGAACCCGTGCAACCCGCCATAACCGTCCAGTACGAATCCGCCGGACCGGTCAGGCAACACCGCGACCCCGCGCGCGATATCCCAACCCGGCCACGACGGCACGCGGCTCGTCGGGACCACACTTGGGACACCCAGGTGATGCAGCGCGCCTACACCGTCGAGCACAAAGCCGCCGCTGCCGTCCGACAGGACTGCGAGATCCGCCGCGATCGGCACTGACAACGGAGCCGGCAAGGTGAGCCGCGGCGGTGCGGGCGCACCGCCCAAGCCGGCACGCACCACTCCACCGGCGCGGTCCACGACGTACACACCGTTTCCGTCCGGACTCAGCGCGATGCCACGCGTGGTGTCTTGGCCCGAGTGATACGGCAACGCCACGGTTGCAACCGGTGCACCACCGAACGGGTGAAGACCACCGAACGCGTCAATCACGTATCCGCTCGATGCGTCGCGTAGCGCGAGCCCCCGCGCCACATCCCAGCCCGGCCAATACGGGCCACGCGACGGCGCGGGAGGCGACGCGTGGCCACCGAGTCCAAAGCCGTGCAGGCCGCCGAAACCATCGAGGACGAAACCCACGGTGGCATCGGGTGCGATCGCAACCGCACGCGCAATGTCCCAGCCCGGCCAATACGGGCCACCGATCGGGGTGGCGGGAACCGCCGCGGCGGCCGACGCGACCGGGGCGCGGAGCACACCCGCCATCGAGCCGAACGCAATGCCAAGGCTGAGGACGACGACAGAGGTTCGGCGCATCCTCCATGTTGGCGCGCGCCGCCCCACCCCCGCCGACTTTGGCGCAGTTTGCCAGCCCAGCGGCATGCAAAGTGCGCCAGAGTCGAGCAAGAGGCGGCCGACGGCATGCTTCACGGAGACCTTCGACCTCGCGGACTCCGTGAATGCGAGAGACTGGGGAAATGGTGCGGGGCATTCGGTTGACCGATGGCGTTGTCGAACTCCGTCCGCCACGCGCCGCTGATGCGAGCGAACTGCATGCGGCGATCCGCGAGTCGCTCCCGGAACTCCAGCCGTGGATGGCATGGGCGCACGCCAAGTACAGCGAGGTCGAAGCAATGGAGTGGGTCAGGCGGGCCGCTCGTGCGTTCAGCGAGGGCCAGGAGTTCCATTTCGTCGTCCGTGAGGTCGAGTCGAATGGGGTACTCGGCGTGGTGGGCCTGAACGGGATCGACCGGCTCAACCGTTGGGCCAACCTCGGGTACTGGGTGCGGTCGCCGCGAACCGGGTGCGGATTCGTCACTCGCTCAGCGCGCCTCGTGAGCGCGTTCGGGCTGGGCGAACTCGGGCTCGGCCGAGTGGAGATCCTGGCCGCGGCGGCGAACACCCCGAGCCAGGCGGTGGCGGAGCGGGCCGGCGCGATACGCGAGGGTGTCCTACGGCGCCGATTGCGCGTGGGCGATCACATCCAGGATGCGGTGGTCTTCTCCATCGTTCCGTAGAACGCGCGCCGTCCTCAAGTACGGGTCGATATTGCCGTACCTATGTGTCATCAGGAACCTGTCGGTTGGGTCCGCTCGCTCCCGCTGCTCGGCCGGCGACCTCGGGCCCCACACCCCCGGCCCCGGCACTAACCGGACGAAGGGGAGGATTCTGCCCTCACATTTCGCGCGGTCGGGCCGGCCGGATGTCACGATCTGGCTCGCCGGGCTCGCCACCATCGTGTGGGCCGTGGTTGCGGATCAGGGAACGAAACTCTGGGCAGGAGCTGCCGGACCAGGCGGGGTGGAGGTCGCAAACAACCCGCGGTACGCGCTCGGAGTACTCGGCGGATCGGCCCCCATGCTGATTCTCGGGACGGTCCTGGTGCTCGGAGTGTTCGCGGCGGTCATCATCCCCATCGGATACAAAGTGGGGCTTCCCGCGTGGATTCCGGGCCTGGTGCTCGGTGGAGCACTTTCCAACATGATCGACCGGGTCCGTTTCGGCGCGGTCCGTGACTTCATCTCCACTCGATGGGCGATCATCAACGTCGCCGACCTGTGTGTGGTTGCCGGTGTGCTGATTCTGCCCACACTGCTCGCGATCCGGGTCACCGCCCGCGCCCGCGAACTCGCCTGAAGCCCGTTCTCGAGGGACCTCGAGGTTCAGGTCGGACGCAAGGCTGTCGAGACTCTCCCGTAGCCGCCGCGCTCCAAGCGACGGCCTACAACCGAGGAGTTTGTTCCGTGGCCAATCTGGTCCAGCGCGAACGCGCCAAGCGACGGAAGTCGTCGTTTGGTCATGCCAAGCAGACCGCGGGTTCTCAATCCCGTTCGATGGCCGCACCACCGTCACCCACGTTTGGGCAACGCTTGCGGTATCGGTTCGACCTCGCACTCGCGCGCGGACCGATGGTGGTCATCGCATGGCTGGGCGCGCTCACCCTCGCCACCATCGTGGCCGCGGCACTCGCCTCCTTCTTCGTCGGCGCGTATCCCGATGCCAAGGGCCACGGTGCCGACATCGGTGAATCGCTCTGGCAGAGCCTGCTGCGCGTACTCGACTCCGGGACGTTTGCGGGCGACAACGGACCGTTCGCTCGCATCATCGCCTTGCTCGTCACCCTCGCCGGCATCTTCATCGCCGGGTCACTGATCGGTCTGATTGCTTCCGCGGTCGACCAGAAGATTCAAGACCTCCGCAAGGGTCGATCCACGGTGCTCGAGTACGGCCACACCCTCGTGCTCGGGTTCTCGCCGCGGCTCCCCGTCATCGTGTCCGAACTCGTCGAGGCCAACGCGAACCAGAAGGGCGCCGCGATCGTGGTGCTCGCCAAACTCGATAAGACCGAAATGGAAGACGTGCTCGACGCCGCGGTACCCGACCTGCGCACCACGCGCCTCGTGTTTCGTTCGGGTGACCCGTCGAACCCGGCAGATCTCGAAATGGTGAACATCGCCTGCGCGCGATCAGTGATTGTGCTCGGCGACACCGACGGCGACGCGGGCGTGGTCAAGGCGGTACTCGCGGTCAAGAGTCTCGATCCCGAGTTTGAACGCGCCCACATCGTGGCCGAGTTCGTCGATCCCGATAATGCCGACACGTTGCGAGCGGTCACCGACGGGCGTGTCCTCACCGTCAACTCCGATTCGATCATCGCCGAGCTCACCGCCCGCGCGTGCCATCAAGCGGGGCTGAGCAGCGTGTATCGCGAACTGCTCGACTTCGATGGCGACGAGATCTACTTCTCCACCATCCCCGAGTTGGTCGGCCACACCTATGCGGAGGCGGTCATGGCCTTCGAAGCATCCTCGGTCATGGGTCGCTACACCGCCGACGGAGTGGTGCAACTCAACCCCGATCCCGATTCGAAGTTCGAGGTCGGCGACCAAGTGATCGCGGTATCGGCCGATGACGACACCGTGGTGTTCGGTGGGATCGCCACGGTGCCCACAGCTTCACCGCGTTCGGACTCAACGGCCACCGCGCCGAGCCAGCGTGTCCTCGTGGTCGGTTGGAGCGCGCTCGGCCCGATGGTGATTCGCGAACTCGACGACTTCCTCCCCACAGGAAGCTCGATTCATGTGGTGGTCGACACCGGCCTCACGGACGCCCCCGACCCCATCGACGTTTCCATGACTCGCGGTGAACTCATCGTGCACGAAGTGCACGGACCTCAGGCCCTCTTCGATCTGGTGCGGCTTGCGCCCTTCGATCAGGCCATCGTGCTCGGATACCGTGGCGCGCTCTCCGCGTCCCAGGCCGACTCGCGCACGATGCTTACCCTGCTCACCTTGCGCAAGATGTTCAAAGCTCACGGCGCCGCGCCCATGCGTATCGTCGCCGAGGTGTTGGACCGCGCCAACGTTGCCATCGCGGTCAGCGCGGGGGTGGACGACTTCATCGTGAGCGATGAACTCAGCAGTCTGATGATTGCCCAGCTCTCCGAACACGCCGAGCTCCTCACCGTGTTCAACGAACTCTTCGACTCCACCGGGTGCGACATCGTTCTGCGCCCCGCCGACCACTACGTAGACGACAGTGCGGTGTCGATCGCGGAGCTTCGCGCCGCGGGAATCGCGAAACGGGAGACCGTCCTTGGGTATCGAGTGGCCGAGACCAGTGAGATCGTGGTGAATCCGCCTCGCGGCTCCGTGATCCAGTTCGGTCCCGATGACGAGGTGCTGGTCTTGACCCACGCCATGACCCGAACCTCGACGCGACCCCAAGGCAGGACCGAGGGGCCCGCGGCACCGGGGAAACCGTCGCCGCGACCGCGTCCCGCGCTCGTTACAACGCCTTGACGCCTCCGTAGACATCGACGGTCGCCACGTGATCCGTGCCGCTCGCGCCGACGATGTCGACGACCACTGCGTGACCGGGGTGGACTCCGCTGCCGACGAGCACAGGAGCACCACCGAATGGGTGGGTGGCACCAAAGCCGTCGAGCACCCAGCCGGAGACGCCATCGGCGCGCAACACCATCCCGCGGGCAATGTCCCAACCCGGCCAGTAAGCGGTCGCACCGACGATGGCGGGTGCACCGCCGAACGGATGCAGGCCCCCAAAGCCATCGAGCACGTACCCCGACACGCCATCGGGACGCAAGCCGATCCCACGAGTGATGTCCCAACCGGGCCAGAAGCCGGTGACGCTGACCGCGGGAGCACCACCCACGGGATGCACGCCGCCCCAAGCATCAAGGACGTATCCCGAGGTCCCATTACTGCGTAACACCATCGCTCGCGCGAGGACACTCGAGAACCGCGGTCCATCGGTGATGGCGGGGGCGCCGTTCAGGGAGTGGACACCACCGAGGCCGTCAAGCACGTAACCCGATGTTCCGTCCGGACGCACCACCAGATCGCGCGCAATATCCCACGTGGGCCACCGAGGTGCGCCGCTGAGTGGCGGTGCACCACCGAACCGCCGGATTCCTCCCCACGCATTGAGCGTGTACCCCGAGGTCGCGTCGGAACGCAGGGCGACGGCGCGAGTCACCGGCGCGCCGACAAATGGTGCGACCACACCCCCCGCCTCGACCACCACACCGGTGATGCCGTCGGCGCCGATGCCGGCGCCGCGTGCCACGTCGGCGAACCAACGGCCGATGGTGCGTGCGACCGGAGCCTTCCCGAACGCCGTGAGTCCACCCGAGCCGTCGAGTACCCAGCCCGAGTGGCCATCGAAGCCCAGTGCAACCGCGCGTGCAATGTCCTGGCCGGGGAAATACGGGCCGTTACGAATCGCAGTTGCGCTTCCGAACGGATGCAAACCGCCGAATCCGTCCAGTACGTAACCGCCCGCACCGTCCGGAGTCGCGACCACGGCCCTCGCGATGTCCCAGCCCGGCCAGTAGGCGGCCTGGCTCATCGTGGGCGCTCCCCCCCACGGATGAAGCCCGCCGAACGCATCAAGCACCCAACCCGACAGTCCATCGGGGCGCAGGGAAATCCCGCGCGCAATATCCCAGCCCGGCCAATAGCCGGTGCCGGTGCGGGCCGGCGCGCCTCCGAACGGATGGATGCCACCCCAACCGTCGAGGACATAGCCCGACACTCCGTCGGCGCGTAACACCACCCGGCGGGCCAGGCCCGGAAGCGCGGTCACGCCCGTAATATCGGGCGCACCCGCGAAGGGGTGCAGCGCGCCATTGACGTCGAGGGAATAGCCGGACCGGCCATCGGCACGCACCGCAACATCACGCACCGGCACGCCTCCTCCACCGGACGCACCGCCGCAGATCGTGGCGGGGGTGAGTCCGCGGACGCGCAGCCCATCCAGGATCGTTGGCAGCGCGCCCAGGGTGGCGCCCTTTGTCGCGCTGTCGTGCATCGCCAGGACCGCTCCCGGCCGAGATCCGGCCAACGCGCGAGCCGCGATCGACGAACTGTTGGAACCCGCCTCGGTATCGCCAGGGTTCACATTCCAGATCACCGTCTCGATGCCGCGCGCCGACATCTCGTTGACGACGTTTCCGTTCCAGGCGCCGTACGGTGGACGCAGGCAGGTGGGCCGGCGTCCAGTCACGTCGGTGAGAATTTGAATCTCGGGATCCACCTCCGCCGCGATTTGCGCGGAAGAGAGTTTCGTGAGATCCAGGTGATTCATCGTGTGGAGCTGGACGGAGTTCCCGAGTGCAATCGCACGCCGGACCAACTCCGGGTGCGCGTTCACGTAACTCCCGACCACAAAGAAGGTTGCCGTTGCTCCGTAGCGCGCCAACGTGTCGAGTACCCCAGGGGTGATTTCGGGGCTGGGGCCGTCGTCGAACGTGAGGGCCACCACCGGGCTTCCCGGCGCATAGGGCGAACCCGGAATGTCGAACATCGAGAAGGCGGGATTCGAGGCCGCGCCCGCGGAAGCAATCCCGAAAACGATCAACCCTGTGCTGAGCCCAACAGCCAGAAGGAGCGCGGTGAACGCAGCCCCAACGCGACGTCCGCTGCTCTGACCTGCCGACAGCTTCTGAGAGTTCTGCACCGGCGGAAGCTAGAAGGTGATCCAACGCGAAAACAATCCGGTCATTCGACCCATGCGAGCAGGAGCCCGATCAAGCGCGGCTCCGATGAACACCCTGATCCGCCGGGCATGCATCTAGCGTCGCGAGATGTCCACCACCACGAAATCGACCAAGGGTCCAGGCCTGCTGATCTCCATCGCGGCCATCGTGCTCGGCATCGTCGTGGCCGTTGCCGGCATCGTTGGGTTTGCCACCCGCTTCGTCGATTTCCTCGACAGCCCCGCATACATCGTCCCGGGAACCGCCCGCATCAACCTCGAAACGGGCACCTATCTCGTGTACGACGTCGGTGCGGTCGGAATCGACCCGAGCGAACTCACGGTCACTGGTCCCAACGGCGCTGACATCCGCGTCAAGAGCACCGGCCCCAACGAGACCATCACCCATGGCAATGGCGAATATCGGAGCACGGTCGAGTTCGAAGTCCCCCGGGCCGGTCGGTACGTGTTGCGCTTCGACAATGCCCAGCGGACCCGGGTGATCGTGCAGCACCCGCTCGGAGACCTCGTCGTCGACAACATCGGCTGGCTGCTTGCGATCGTGGCCGGCGGCCTGATCGGGGTGGCCGGGATCATCATGCTCATCGTTGGCATCGTCCGACGCAGTAAGGACAAACGAACTCGTGCGATGCTTCCTATGGGAGGCGTTGGCGGGCCGGGTACGGCACCGGGCATCGCGCCCGCGGGGATCGTGGTGCCGGGCGCTCCCACCCCTGCTGCTCCCACCCCGACTGTTGTCGCCCCCGTTGTCCCGGCTCCTCCGAGTCTCCCCGCCGCCGCGTGGTTCCCGGACCCCCATGGTCAACACCGTCTCCGTTACTGGGACGGTCAGGCCTGGACCGACCACACGTCCGACTGATCGCTCTCGCCAAACTCCATGGCCGATCTCGGCGCGAGGAACCCTCAGCGCCCCAGTGCGTCAGCTCCACGAGATTGCGAGTTCCGGGGGCGCTACGAGTGTTTGCAACACCACGCAATACTGCTGGGTCGTTGCGATCAAGGCGTCAAGGTTTTCGGGACTGGCATCGGATTCCAGGTCGAAGTTGAGTCGGATGGCTTGGAACCCGACGGGCGCGGCGCGATCGATCCCGAGCGTGCCCCGAAAGTCGAGATCGCCTTCGGCTCGCACCGTGCCACTGACGACGATCCCACGGTTCACCGCGACCGATCGGAGCGTGACCCCGGCGCAGGCAACGAGCGCCTGCAACAGCATGTCGCCGGAGCACGCAAGAGACCCGTCCCCACCCGTCGCCGAGTGGAGCCCGGCCTCCACGAGCGCGCGGCCCGTCTGAACGGAACAACTCACGTCCACGTCGTCGAGTGACCCAACCGCCTGCAAGGTGATCGCCGCGGCCTCGGGTTCCGTGCGGTATTGCTCCTTGATCGGTCGTTGCCGCTCTCGAAGTTCGTCACGATCCATCATTGACCCCCAGAAGTTTCCGCCGTGACCTCGCGTGCTCCGCACCGCTGGCCGCGATGCCCATGCGACGCAGTCAACTCGCCGAACCCGAGCGCAGTCAAAGTCGCGAGAACCCTCGGGGCGACCGTCGTTCCGGTCCGAACCTCGGGTGATCAAGCGCGCCGCGAGGCGTTCCGTGCGCGCACGGTCGAGCGCGATGAGTTCGAACTCCTGACCTGCTCATGACGAGTGAACCAGCCCTGAACGCTGTGCTACCCGCCGAAACCCCAGGTCACGCGCGAGCGTCGGGCGCACACTTATCTCCTGTAGCCGGAGTCGTCGCAGCGCGTCTCGCCTCGTGCGTCTCGTGCCCGGCCGCACGCGAGGGGGCCCGAGTCGCAACAACGACCCGGGCCCTGACGCAGTAGTACTTACCCGATCTATTGCTCGTCGTTGATTGCGACGGTGCAGTCACCGTCGTCTTGTGAGTCGTTGTCCTGGTCGCCGTCCTCGACGCCGTCCTCGACGCCGTCCTGATCCGTGTCGGAGTCGCCGTCCTCGACGCCGTCATCGTTGGAGTCGGCGTCGATTGCGTCGTCGCCCAACACGGGCTCGACCCAGTTGTCGATACCGTCCTGGTCGGAGTCGTCGAACGCGTCGGTGACGCCATGGCGATCCGAGTTCGCCGAGAAGGCGTTCAGCTCGTTGCGGTTCTTCACCCCGTCGCAGTCGAAGTCCTCGTTGGCGTCGCTGATGTCGTCACCATTGTCGTCGGACAGGTCATCGACGCCGACGGTGTCGCCGTCCTCATCGACTGAGTTTCCTTCGTCCTCGTTGTCGATACCGTCGTTGTCGGTGTCGTCGACACCGTCTTCGACCCCGTCGTTGTCGGTATCCGAGTCAAGGACGTTGGTCCGGGCCTCGGTCTCGTTCTCGTTGGTCAGGCCGTCGCCATCAACGTCCTCGTCGCCGTCTTCGACGCCGTTGTTGTCGGTGTCGTCGTCGTTTGCGTGGTACACGTCGGCAATATTGCCGCTGCCGCCACCGAACGCGACGTCGACCGCGTATTCGGTCCTAGCCCGAAGTCCGTCCCGGTCACGATCAGAACCCGAATCGAGCCGACCGATAATGAGACCGTTCGCGCTCTCCCAGCAGTCCGGCAGGCGGTCGAGATCCGTATCCGCCGACGTCGTTGTGCACACCGATGCGCCCGCAGCTCCAGCATGCGTCAGGACGAAAAGGCCCCCAAGCGACAGAACAAACGCACAAAGCGGCGCGACCAGACGACCGAACCCTTTTCGAAGTCTCAGCATCGTTCCCCCAGATTGATACCCGCGGCCGGGACCCGGCCGATCCCAGAGAGCTTAGGTTCCTCTCAGCAAGACTGCCACCAGTTGTCCCCAGTTCCTCCCGATCCGCGCGGAGAGTGGGCAGCTGGCTCGCATGTTCGTCTCGACCGAGCGCCTTGGTTGGCCGGTTCGCGCTGACCATCCACTCGAACGGAGCGAGGGGGTCGTAGGACGTCCGCCGGGACCGGCGCCTGCAACTGAGCACACCGTTCAATGGTGGTCTGGTCAGTCCTCGTCGATGATCGTTCCGGCTGCAACGGATTGACTGACGGTGAGGCAATTGCGTGGGGCCTTGACGCGCGGTGGGAGCGCGAGGCCAGGCGTTCGGTGCGTCCAATGGGATCACGAGAGCGTTGCGGCAGGTGTACGAGCGCGAAGAGGTCGAGATGGACGCGCAGATCAGCTCAGGGATGTCGCATCGCTACGATCCTGCATCCATGTCAGATCCGCGGCGAGGCCGGCCGACACTCCGCTGCCTGACGGACGACCTGGGACTTGAGGTTCCCGATCTCGGCACCGATCTCGGCGATCTCGACCACCCCTTCATGACCGAGCTTCGCCGAATCGCCCCACCTCGCCAGACGGTCAGAAGCGGATCCCGTCGATCGACCGTCCGCTCGTTTACCGGATTCGCGTG
>JBKJIQ010000005.1:0-18745 GCA_046598395.1 Acidimicrobiia bacterium | reverse complement strand
GTCCTCGCGCAGTTTGGCGTTGCTCGCGTCGGTGGCCTCCACGGTGAACGACTCCGTCCGTTCGCGGGAGTGATCACCCACGATCGGAACCACCAGGAGCCAACCACCGGAGCCCGCGGGAATCACCACCGTCCGGCGCGTCCGTACGAAGTCCGATCCCGACCGCGCCGAGCCGTGATGCGTGCGGAACGTCAGCGTGATGTCACGACCGCTCGGAGCGGACAGCCACACCGGCACATACGCATTCGATGTCCCCGAGTCACCTTCCACGATCGTCGAATCCCCGAGCGTGATCCTCGGTTGGCGATCGTCGTCGTGAATCGTGACGGTGGCGGTGTCGTCCACCACGGGGCCGCCGGTCGCGGTCGTCAACTTCACGGTGAACCGCTCCGTCCGCTCATCGATCGCGTCACCGATCACCGACACCGGGATTTCGACATCGGTTGCACCGGCCGGTACGAGCACATCGCCCTCGGCGCCGGTGTAGTCGGATCCCGCCGTGGCGGTGCCGTCGGTCGTGACCCAATGCGCGCCGACCGCCTTGTTCGACGGCCGAGACAGATGCAGCGTGACCGGCGCCCGAGTATCGCCGCCGGTGCCCTCATCCACCGTGGTATCGAGCACGGAAATATCCGGCCCGAACGACAACGGCGTGAGTGAAAACTCGATGTAGTCGCCAATGTTGGCGACGCCGAGCACGCACGTGCCGGGAGCGGCGGCGCAGTTGACGACACCGTCACTGGTCAGGATCAGGTCCTTGACCACAAAGCTGCGTTGGAACGCGCCTTGATCATCGGCACTGCCGATGTTCGAAGTGGAAAGATCGCAGCTGGAGATCGATTGCGTCCCGCCTTTGCAGATCGCCATCCCGATCGAGGCGTTCGGAGTGAAGCCCGACCCTCGCACGTCCACGGTGTCGCCGCCCGTGAGGCCGACCGAGGGAGTGACCGTCACCGGCGGACCCGGCGGCTGCGGTGTGGTGGGATCGAATCCGAGCGGAACATCGGCCGGCGCATCGCCGCCACCCGCGCTGTCGTAGTCAGCAAGGCGTAGGAAGCACTTGCCTACGAACTCCGAACAATCGACGGGCGGCGAGCTGCCGTCGGTGATGATCTTCCGGGCATTGAACGTGGTGGCGAGGTTGCCATTGGCATCCGCGCTCGGCAGGTTGTTGTAGTTCGCACCCACACACTGCGTGTAGGCGAGCACCGGAGGATCACCCAGGTTGATGGCCGTGCACTCTTGCAGAATCACCTGGCCATTCGGAGCGAATCCCGAGCCCGTGACCGAAACCACCTGGCGCCAGCCGAGGTCCGTATCCGGAGTGGCGACAGCCGTAGGCGGCGGCGGGATGGGCGCGGTCGGATCGAAACTGATCGGTGCCGTCGCACGATCGTTACCGCCGTTGCCCTGGAGGGTCACCGTGCACGTCGTGCCGACGTCGGTGCAATCGAGGAACCCGCCACGGTAATCCGTGACCCGGCGCCGGACGCTCAACTGGATCAAGACGTTGCCGGACGCATCGGCGACACCGCCCGCGTACGACGGACAACTCCCATTGGATGCGGTGTTGACACATTGCTGTGCGTACACAGAGTCGCCGGACGTGAACCCGGTACCCGTCACGGTGACCGACGCCTTGTAGGCAAGATTCGTCGACGGGTCCACCGTGACCGTCGGCGGATCCGGCAGCGGCAGGCTGGCATCGAAGTTGAGCGGCGCGTCGGCCTGCTCGCTGAAGCCGTCGTAGCTCTCGGCGCGCAGGACGCACAGATCAGGTGCACAGTCAACGGTCTCGGTCGTCTCCTGGCCGGTGGCCGGGTCGTAGAGATATCGGCGGACGAGGCGGCGGAGTACAACGGATCGGGAGAATGATCCATTAGCGGCAGCCGGGCCTGAACCCGACGACAAATACGAACACGCCGTGTTGTCCAGGAGACAGACCGAAAGCTGCACGTAGGCGTTGGCGTCGAAGTTCACGCCGATGGCCGTGACGTTTTGGCGGTCGGCGAGCCCAACGTTGGGATCAACGGTCACGGTCGGCGGCGGCGGGATCGCCTGGTTCGGATCGAAGGTGACCGGTGCCGAGACGTTGTAATCGGGATCTTGGTAGTAGAAGCTGCGCACCTCACAGGCGACCGCGATGCAGTCGGTAGCCGACCCGTCGGCACGACGGGCGCGCAAGCGAAGCGTGAAGTCGGCGGCGAAGTTTCCGTTCGTGTCCACTCCCGGCCCTGCTTCGCCGAGGTAGATATATCCCCCACATTGCGGCGATCCAACGACGCACTGCGCCAGCTCCAACTGTGAGTTGGGGACAAAGCCCGAGCCCGTCACGCTCACGGTGTCGCCGTTCACGATCCCATCGTTGGGCGTGACCACCAGGTGCGGGTTCGGACGGGGCGCGTTGGGATCGAAGGACAGCGACACGAATCCCGCGATGGTCTGATCGGTGACCACCGCGCCACCCAATATGCAGGTGCCGGGAGCATCGTCACAATGCAGCGGGGTCCCGCCGATGTTCAGCGTGCGGCGCACATTGAAGGTCGCTGAGAACGCGCCACTCGCATCCACGTCGGGGTACAGAAGGTTGCTGAGATCACAGTCGGCCTGACCAAACGCACCCGCCCGGCACTGTGCGACGCCAACCCCCCGGGGCGATCCGCCCACGAACCCGGTGCCAGTGATCGCTACGGATTGGCCGGCTACCAGATCCGTAGACGGCGTGACCGTGAAGGTTGGCGCGTCGGCACTGGGCGCCAACGGGAACGCGATCGCGGGGAGCGCCGGTTGGCTCGGGCGCGTCGTCGCCGACGTGGCGGCTCGTGCATCACCGGAGTGGCCACTGCCGCTGGCACTCACCGCCGGCACCAAGACCAGCGCCACCACCCCCAGTGCGAAAACGCCCTGCCGCAGCACTCGTCTCATCTTCTGACCTCCCCAGCCGAGCGGCACAGTACCCCTCATACGACGGAAAGGAACGTCCGGTTCCTATCGATCCGCTTCAGCGAGGATTTGCAGGGTTTTCAACGGAATTGTGGAGTTGGCGAACTGGTCTGGCTGATGGTGGAGTTCGGACCACAGCGCTGCTTCCTCAGGACCGTCGGCGGCGCGGATCTCGGCGGCGCCGATCTCGCCGTGCATCTCGTAGCTGCCGATGCGGCCGCGCCAGCCCGAGGTTGCGGCCCAACTGCGGACCCGATCGTGGCCGATCCCATACGCCAGGACTGTGGCCACGACCCGACCGAGCACCCCAAGGTGCGAGTCGAACTTGCCGACGTCGTGGAGCAACGCGGCCTGGACCCACACCCGGCTCGAGTCGCTCGGTGAGCCGGAGTTCAGCTCGCGATCGACCAGCCGCGCGCTCTGAATCAGGTGACGACGGTCGTAGTTCGAAAGCCGAACGAACAACGCGGCTTGGGGCGGCGACAACAAACTCGTAGCCCAAGATTCCTCGGCCGCACTCGGTGGCTTCGGTGACAGACCGGTGAAGAATCGCCGGACGTAGTGCCCGATCAACGGCGACGCTCGCTCATGACACGACGAAATCCGCGAGTCGACTGATCATCGGGTCGATCACTCGGTGTCCGAGACCAAATGCGAAGAACACCACGTACAACACCAGGATCCCGTACTGGCGGTATCGGTACCAGTTCTCGCGCCAGGAATCGGGCATGAAGAGCTCGAGAATCGCGGAGCCGTCGAGCGGTGGGATCGGAAGCAGGTTGAAGATCGCCAGCGACATGTTCACCACCGCGAACCAGAACATGACGCGGAACGCCACGGGGAACTCATCGAGCGTGAGCAGTGCCGCATCGGTGTAGCTACGAAACATGAAATGCGCGGCGACCGCCGCGCCGGTCATCAACAGCAGATTCGTGGCCGGACCGGCGAGGCTGACCCAGAGGTAGTCCCGCTTCGGGTTTCGCAACCGGCTGGGATTGACCGGTACCGGCTTCGCCCACCCGATGATGGGGATACCCGTGAGCGCTCCCAGCGCGGGAACGATGATCGAGCCGAAGGGATCGATGTGGGGAATGGGATTGAGGGTGAGCCGCCCGGCCTGTTTGGCGGTGTCGTCCCCGAACCAGAGCGCAACCACGCCGTGGCTGATCTCGTGCAGGATCACCGCCGCCACGAGCGCGCCGAAGACGATGAAGGTCGTGCTGTCGAGATGCACCGGCTAGCGAGGCTTGGAGGCGCAGGTGATGCAGAACCGGGCCGAGGGCATCGCCTCGAGCCGGGGGGCCGCAATGACCACGCCGCAATCCTCGCAGGTGCCGTAGGTCCCGCTCTCCAGCTTGGCGAGCGCGCCTTCCACCTCGTGGAGGTTCTCGGTGAGGCTGCCGGCCAGGGCATCGACCTCGCCGCGCTCGGCCGTCACCTGACCGGAGTCGGCGAACCCCTCATCGAAGGCCAGCTCGGTGGTACCGGGAGTGCGTCCCATGTGTGCAAGCTGGGTGAGCAGGTGCTCGCGTTCTGCCATCAACTCGGCACGCTGGGTCGGGAACTCGGTCGTCGACATGGCCGGGAAGCCTACCGCCGGGCCACACCCACCTTGGCCCTCGGATGGGCCAAGTCATAGACGGCCCGCAACCGCTGCGGCGAGACCTTGGTATAGACCTGGGTGGTCGTCAGGCTCGCGTGGCCGAGGAGTTCTTGGACCACCCGGATATCGGCACCGTGTTCGAGCATGTGGGTCGCACATGAATGGCGCAGCACGTGGGGCGAAAGACGGCCCGCGAGGCCAACGCGCTCCCCTGCCGCCGTCACCACCTTCCATGCGGTCTGGCGCGTGAGCCGACCGCCCCGCGCATTGAGCAGGAGCGGATCACCGGGGACTCTCCTGGTCGCCGGACACTCGAGTTCGGGACGGCCCCGCGCCAGATAGTCCTGGAGCACGCCCCGCGCCGTGCGGCCGATTGGGACAACGCGTTCCTTCGAGCCCTTCCCCATCACCCGCACGAGTCCGTCCTCAAAATCCAGGTCACGCCGATCGAGACCGACGAGCTCGCTGATGCGAACGCCGGTTGCATACAGGGTCTCGAGCATCGCCCGGTCTCGGAGCGCGCGCGGATCATCACCCTCGATCGCGCCGAGTAGCGCCTCGACCTCGGGTTCGGTGAGCGCCTTCGGGATTCCTTGCGGTACCCGCGGCGCGCCCACCTCCTCGGACGGGTCGACCTCCACAAACCCCTCGTCGACACAGAACCGATGAAACGATCGGACCGCCACGAGCGCACGCGCGACCGACGACGCCGCAAACCGTGCGCTGCCGTCGTCGTTGCGCGCTCGCTTGAGGTCTTCCACGTAGCGACTCACCGTGGCCTCTCGCACCGCGTTGGCCTCGGTCATTCCTTGGCGCCGCAGGTACGCCTCGTAGCGGCGGAGGTCGCGCCGATACGCGATCAGCGAGTTCGGAGCCAACCCTCGTTCCACGCTCAACCAGGTCTCGTGTTCGCGCAGCAGACGCGTGAGACCGTCGGCGCCGCCCGTCGGAACCGACGTATCCACGGGTTCAGCTTCGTTGACCGGAATGCGCCAGCCGTTTCAGACGGCGGGGGTGGAGTCGAGCAACGTGGACGCATCCTCGGCCAACGGCAGGCGCGGAGCGCGGCCTTCGGCACGGTCTTTCGCGGCCCGCACGAAACCCGAGAACAACGGGTGCGGTCGGTCGGGTCGACTCTTGAACTCGGGATGAGCTTGGGTCGCCACGAAATACGGGTGGGCCTCGCGCGGCAGCTCGATGAACTCCACCAGCCGGTCATCGGGTGAAGTCCCCGAACAGACGAGCCCCGATTCTTCGAGCCGGCGGCGGTACTGGTTGTTCACCTCGTAGCGATGCCGGTGACGTTCGTAGACCACTTCTTCGCCGTAGAGCTCCCGCACGATCGAGCCCGGCTTCAACTTGGCGGGATACGCACCGAGGCGCATCGTGCCTCCCATCTCGACCACCTCGCGCTGGTCGTCCATGAGATCGATCACGGGATGAGGACTCTGCGTGTCGAACTCCGAGGAGTTCGCTCCCGAGAGACCGCACACGTCACGCGCAAATTCGATGGTGGCGCAATGGAGACCGAGGCACAGGCCGAGGAACGGAATGTCATGCAGCCGTGCGAACCCGGCCGCGGCGATCTTGCCCTCGATGCCACGGAACCCGAACCCACCGGGAATCACGATCCCATCGAGTCCCCGCAATCGGCCCTCGGCAAGGAGTCCCTCGGTGTCATCCGATGCGATCCAATCGATCTGCACCCGGGCACCACAGGCGTACCCGCCGTGACGCAATGCTTCGGCGACCGATAGGTAGGCGTCGGGCAGCGTCACGTACTTGCCCACCACCCCGATCTTCACGTCGAAGTCGGCGGCGCGCACGCGATCCACCAGGCCCTGCCAATGCGTGAGGTCGGGCTCCCCTTTGTCGATCCGCAACATCTCGCAGATGTAACTGTCGAGGCCTTCGTCGTGCAGCACGAGCGGAATCTCGTACAACGTCTCTGCGTCGATGGCGGAAACGATCCCGCGCTCGGGGACATCGCAGAGCTGACTGATCTTCTCTTTGAGCCGGGTGGGAATCGGCCGGTCCGATCGACACACAATGGCGTCGGGCTGAATACCGCGGCTGCGCAACTCGGTGACCGAGTGCTGGGTGGGTTTGGTCTTCTGCTCCCCCGACGGTCCGATGAACGGCACCAAGGTGACGTGCACATAGAAGACGTTGTTGCGGCCCACGTCCTTGCGGAACTGACGGATGGCTTCGAGGAACGGGAGGATCTCGATGTCGCCGACGGTGCCGCCGACCTCGGTGATCACCACATCCACGTCTTCGGTCGCGAGCGACAGAATGCGGTCCTTGATCTCGTTGGTGATGTGGGGAATCACCTGGACGGTATCGCCGAGGTACGCGCCGTGGCGTTCCTTGGCCAACACTGCTTGGTAAATCGAACCGGTGGTCGCGTTCGACTTGCGATTGAGGGGGACATCCACGAACCGTTCGTAGTGGCCGAGGTCGAGGTCGGTCTCGCCGCCGTCATCGGTGACGAAGACTTCACCGTGCTGAAACGGGTTCATCGTGCCCGGGTCGACGTTGATGTACGGGTCCAGCTTCTGCATGGTGACCCGCACGCCGCGGCTCTTGAGCAGACGCCCGAGCGACGAGGCGGTCAGTCCTTTGCCGAGACTGGATGCAACTCCACCGGTGACGAAGATGTGCTTTGCCAACGCAGGACCTCCGCGGTTCCCGTATGCCGACGCGCGGCGCAGAACCGAAGGCTCTGACCGACTCCCGGACTCGTCATGTGCTTACGGGAGTTCGAAGGTACCATGCGACCCCGCGCCCGCTGGTGATTCTGGAGCCTCGTGACCAGCCCGTTGCGCACTGCGCCGCCACCTCAGACCCCACCAGCCCGGCCGGCGCACCCCGCGGCGTGGCGCCCCTTCACATCCTGGCGGTGGCCCGATGCGGTGTTACTCACGCTCGGCGCGCTCCTGGTGCGCATCCCTTCGATGTTCGCCCCCACCCAGCTGGGTTACGACGACGGCGGCTACGGGCTCGCCGCGATCGCGATGCGCCAGGGTTTCGACCCATTCCGTCAGATCTTCTCGCCGCAAGGTCCGCTCTTCCTACCGCTCGTGCATGTGGCCGATCTCGTGGGCCTCGAACACCGCAACGCGCCACGCTTGTTGAGCGTTGCTGCCGGCATTGTTTGCACCCTCGCGGTCTACGCGATTGCGATCCAGATCATGGATCGCGGGCGTGCCGTCCTCGCGGGGGCGCTCACCGCCGGGAGCGGCATCCTACTGTGGACGACCGGGCCGCTCACTGGCGACGGTCCCGCCGCCGCCTTCGCGACCACCGCCGTGGCGGTCGCGATCGCGTATCGCCGGCATCCCACGCGAACCCGCGCGGTATTGATCACCACGCTCGCGGGCTGCGCGGTGGCCACGAAGAGTCTCCTCGTGGGTCCCGCGCTGCTGATTGCCTGGGTCCTCGTTGCGCAGCGCCGCCGCCTGATCGACACGTTGATAGTGCCGATCGGCGCGTTCGCCATCGTGGCGGCGCTGTCGCTCCCGTGGGGAGTGCAACACGTCCTCAACGACTACGTGCGGTACCACCTCGACAAAACCTCGAATCGCAAACCGTTGTACAACCTCAACCGCCTGGCGCGGGCGTTCCTCGAACGCGACACATTCCTCACAGCGCTTGGAGCGATCGGTGCCGTGTCGGCCGCGATCTCTTGGGGGCGGAGGTCGAGGTCACGAACGCCGTCGAACGCGGATGACATCAACGGTCAGATGACCGCCCGAGTGGGAACCGATACCCGCTTCTTGTGGTGGTGGTCCGGAATCGTGATTGTCGTCCTCACGCTCCAAGATCCAATGTTTCGCAATCACCTCGGCGCGCTGGTGGCCCCGGCCGCGCTGCTCGTCGCGCGCCATCGTCCGTCCTGGCGATGGGTCGCGTTGGCGGGCATTGTCGCTATCCCGCTCCAAGCCATCACACTCCAGCCGCTGTTGCTTCCGCACGACTATCGAGGCACCTCGGCCGAGGTCGTGGCCGCGCTCCGTCGACTCCCCCGCCATTCGTGGGCACTCTCGGACGAACCCGGCCTGGTATGGCGCGCCGGACTCGGCACGGATCCATTCTTCGTCGACGCGTCGGCGCTGCGCAGCGACAGCACCGTGGGGCCCATCAAGATCACCGAGACACGCGTCCTGCGCGCGGCCGAAGGGCCGCGCGTCTGCGCGGTAGTGATCACGGCCCTCGATCGTTTCGGCCGGTACCCGGGGCTCCCCCGTCGGCTGGTCCGGGCCGGATACCGTCAGACGATCAACACGGGAACGGAGCAGCCGGGCGACGGGCGCGGCCTTTATCTCCGCGGCCGGTGTCGCGCATGACCAGCGCACCGCCGGCCGCGTCGCGCAAGGGAACGCCCAAGGGAACGTCGCGCAAGGGAACGCCCAAAGGACTGCGAAGTGCCCGACGCGACGCAATCGTGGTGGGCGCGATTGCGTTGCTGATCAGAATTCCTGCGTTCTTCGCGCCGCAGCCACTCGGCTTCGACGACGGCCAGTTCGCGATGTCGGTAATCGCGATGCGTCACGGCGGCCTCCCGTTCCGCGACGTCTTCTCGTCGCAGGGACCCTTGTTCCTTCCCATCGCCTGGCTCGGCGATCTCCTGAGCTGGCAACGCATCAACTCTCCGCGCGCGGCATCCGTGCTCTCCGGGGTAGCGCTGGCCCTCCTCGTCCTGTTCATCGGCCGTCGGCTCACCTCGAACGGCGGCGCGTTCCTCAGTGCGTTGCTGCTCGCGCTCAGCGGCTCTGTGCTCTGGACCACCGGTCCCCTCACCTCCGACGGCATCGGGGAGGCGATCCTGGCCGGGGCGGTCCTCGCGTCGCTCGGTTACGCGCACCGTCCATCGGTTCGGCGCGCGGTGCTGGTCGGTGTGCTCGCCGGCGCCGCCCTTGCGGTCAAGAGCCTCCTCGTGATTCCGGGTCTGATCGCCGCGGGACTGTGGGTCATCCAGCGCCGACGCATCCGGGATGCCCTCCTCGTCCCGGCGGTCGCGGTGAGCACGGTGATTGCGGTTTCACTTCCCTGGGGCCTGGGCCGCGTCTATGACCAATACGTGCGCTACCACACCGACGCCGTTGCCGACCGCCCGATCGCCGCAAATGCTTCCAAGCTCGCTCGTACGCTCTTCGAGCGGGATGCCCCGCTGCTGGCCGCGGCGCTGATCGCGGGGCTCGGGGCACTCGCGTTCGCGGCCCGCCGACGCGAGCCCACCGCCGGCCGCGGCGTCGCGGATGACCCCAACGTTCTCACGCCCGCGGACGTGCGCTTGCCCTGGTATCCGCTGGTCGTATGGCTCGTGGGAACCCTCGCGGTAGTCCTGACCGAATCGCCCATGTGGCGTAACCACGTGGCCCACGTGGCCGTACCACTTGCGCTCCTCGTCGGCGTCGTCTGCGCGTCGGGGCGTCTTGGGGCGCTTGCCACCGTCGGGGCGCTGCTGCTTGCACCGTGGTCGGTCGTACACCTCGGGGAGTTGATCCGACCGCAACCGTTCCAAGGCATCGAAGCAACCCGCCAACGAATCCTGTCCGAGCTGCCACCCGGAGCGCTGGCGATCAGTGATACTCCGGGCTACGTATGGCGCGCCGGGCGCCGCGTTCCGGACAAGTTCGTCGATGTTTCGATTCTCCGCATTACCTCGCCGACTGCGTCGTTGCGACTCACCGGCAAGGACGTAGTACGCGCCGCGCAGCGTCCGGATGTGTGCGCGGTCGTGAGGTGGTCCGATCAACGGTTCACCCATTTTCCGCACCTCGGCGCCCGGTTGCGGTCCATCGGCTACCGCCGCGCCCTCTCCGAACGCGGAACTCCACACGTCGTCTGGGTCAAGCGCGACTGCGCGCCCGGCGGCCGAGCTGGTCAAGCCACCGCAGCGGCGGAACCGCCTCGATCACCCGGCTGAACGATACGAACTCGGACGCCAGATTCGCCACGATCAAGCCGATGAACACGCCATTGCGCGTGGTGCGTGAGCACTCGAGCACGATCACCAGTCCGAGCACACCACCGAGCACGTTGGCCCCGGTGTCCCCCAACATCACCCGCTCCCGCAGATCTTCGGGCAGGACGCCGATGGCTGCACCCATGAGCGGAGCGACGGCAACCCCTACCGGCCCCGCGCCCGCCACAATCGCGAGCGGCAGATAAGCCAGGAGCGAAACCTTCGTGACTCGCCCGGGTGCGCGATCCAACAAATTCGCAAGATTCGCGCACAGTGCGATCAAGACCGCGTCGGCAAAGAGTCGCTGCCAGGTGACAAACCCCGGCGCGGCCGCGAGTACGAGCGCGACCGCGGCACCACCCAACAACTTGACCATCCCACTCGTGAGCCGACCGTGGAGCAACGCGGTGATGTGCCCGCGAAAGCCGCGGTCCTCGCCCCCCAGCATGTCGTCGAGAAATCCCAGAAGCCCAAAACCGAAAGCGGCAAACAACACCAACGGACGGGCTGCGTTCACCCCGGGACTATCCCCCAGACCCAACGCACCGAGCCCCGACCGACCCGCTTCCACCACCAGGACCGCCATCACCAGGAACAATCCCACGGCGGTGAAGACCGTCCGGCCGCGATAGTTCTCGCGGGCCAACGCCGGCGCGTGCAGCAGGTCTCTTCCGGTCATCATGAGAACGCGGACGGTGAGGAAGCCGACGAGCAACGCCACGATGACTGCCACCGGTGCAGTCTGTCAGGCTCACCTAGCGAGCGACCGGGACCGTCGGCAATCGTTCCGGGACCGCGCGTTCACGGCCCAGGCCGTAGTTGCCCACGGTGTCACCCGCGAGTTCGGCGAGGGCGAGGGTCGCCCCGACCCGCCCTTCAATGAGATCAAGATCGTCGATCGTGCTGATCTGGTTCCGCAGCGCGTCGTCGTTCGCGATCGCGTCGATCCAGGTGGAACGATCCGGCGTCCGTTCCGAGGTCGTGAATATCTCACCGACCGCGACCGAGCCCGAGGCGCCCACAACCCCCTTCGCGATCCCCCGGATCACTTCCGCGGGCACATCGCTGGCGGGGCCACCGACCTCGAGCACCCGCGAGGCCGTGCCCGTGAAGTCGCCCGCAGCAGGGGTCGCGCTGCCCGCGACCCCGGCCAAGGTGACGAACTTCGCGTCGTTCAACTTTGCGAGGACATCGACGGGTCCGACCGGTACCGTGGCCGCGAGGCGTTGGCCGAGGAGTTGCTCGGAAGCGGACCGCAACGCCGAACGGGATCGATTGGTCAAACCGGTCGCGGCACGCAACGCCGCGGCCTGCTCCGGGGTATCGAGCTTCCATGACGGCTCGAGCCACACGACGCCGGGGACCGTGCCACCCGCCGCGCGCACGAGCGCGGCCTGGGCATCCACGGTGCCGCCGTCGACCCCGCGCTCGGCCACGAGGTTGATCCGCACGCCGGTGAGGGTGCGCGCCACCGCGTACGACGAGGACTGGTCGACGTAACGGTCGACGTTGTCGATCTGACCTTGCAGCTTCTCGTTCTCGGCATTCTTCTCGTCGGCCTTGTTGGAGACCGTGTCGATCCGAATCTGCAAGTTGCTGATCACGGCTTTGCCGACGAACGCGGAACCCATCACCGTCCCGATCGCGAGCGCGAGAAAGACCGCGATGATCGACACAACGTGAAACCGAAAATGGATCATGGATCCTCAGTGGGTGATCGAATACCAAAGGTCATCGAGGGTCAGGCGGATCCCGTCGACGTATGAATGCAGCGGCTGGGCCACGAGTCCGATGACGATGATCGTGAACAGCGCGGCGAGCACCAGTACGAGGATGTCACGCCGGCGAACCCGGCCTTCGTACAGACGGTTCACGCCCTTGGCATCCACGAGTACCGGACCCAAGCGCAGCCGGGTCAGGAACGTGGATGCCATTCCCTTCCGGCCCTTGTCGAGCATTTCGATCATCGTGGAATGGGTCCCGACCGCCACGATGAGCGGTGAGCCGGCCTCATAGGCCAGCAACATCGCCACGTCTTCACTCATCCCCTCGGCCACGAACTCCTCGTAGGTGACGCCTTTCACCAAGCCGAGAGCCTCGAGGTTCTCGCGCCCCGGCGCGCGCCCATCCGGATGCACATGGTGGAGCAACTCGGCTCCGCAATGAACGGCCGCGTCGGAGACGGAGTCGAAGTCGCCGATGATGATGTCGGGGGTGAATCCAAGGTCGAGCAGCGCATCCGCGCCCCCGTCCACGCCGATCAGCACCGGTTCGTACTCGCGGAGGTAGTGCTTCAGTGCGGCCAGGTCGCTCTGATAGTCGTGCCCGCGCACCACGACCATCGCGTGGCGGCCTTTGAACTGGGTGTGCAACTTCGGCAGGTCGAGCGGTTCGAAGGTGATCTTCGCCTCGGTCTTGATGTACTCCAAGGTGTTCGCCGCGAACCGTTCGAGTTCGTCGCCGATGTTCAGCCGCGCGGCTTCCATCGCCGCGGCGACACTCTCGATCGACTGCACCGTGCCCTCACCCACGGTGAGCGACGCGCGAGAAATTACGCCACCGTCGATCGTGAGTTCTGCGCCTTCGTTCATCGCCGCGAAGAACTCGGGACCGAGACCATCAACCAGCGGGATGCCCGCCTCCACGATCCGAATCGGCCCACCGTTCGGATACCGACCCGTGATCGAGACCGACGCGTTGAGCACCGCCCCAACCTGCGCAGCGATGAGACCTTCGGCCGCCACGCGATCGATATCGCCATGATCGATGACCGCGATCTCACCCGGCTGCATCCGCTTGACGAGATCCTTGGTGCGCTGATCGACGCGCGCTACTGCGGTGAGTGGTGAGATGGGGACAAGCGCGGTTGCGTTGCGCTTCATCGCGTGCGTTTCGAGCGGTGAGGCTTCGGCGAGACTTTCGGTTCCGGGGCTTTCGGCTTCGCGGCACGAGTCAGGAGTTCTTCCGCGTGGCCTCGCGCGTGATCGGAGTCATCGACTCCCGCCAGCATGCGCGACAACTCGGTCACTCGATCCTCCCCGTCTACGACGGTCGCGTGGGCCACGGTGCGGCCACCTTGATCCCCTTTGCGGACCACGACTTGGGTCCGGGCGCAGGCCGCAACCTGGGCGAGGTGGGTGACGCAGAGTACCTGGGCGTCTTGTGAAAGTGCGGCCAGGGCTCGACCCACCGCGGCGCCGGCCTCGCCGCCCACGCCCGCATCCACCTCGTCGAACACCAGTGCCCGGCCTCCGGGCACCGCACCACTGGCGAGCGCCGCCACGCGCACCGCGAGGAGCGACCGGGACCGCTCCCCGCCGGATGCCACTTTGGCGAGTGGTGCCGGTGGCTCGCCCGGATTTGCCGCGAGCACCATCGTCACTTCATCCGCACCATCTTCGACTTCGGGACCAGCAACGACCTCGACGCCGATACGAGCGCCCGGCATCGCCAGCTCTCGCAGTTGCGCCGTGACCGCGGCCGCGAACGGCTCAGCGGCCGCCATGCGAGCCGCCCGCAGTGACGATGCCGCTTGATCCACCGCGATCGCCGCGACCGAGCGCTCGTCCTCGAGTTCAGCGACCCGCTCGTCATGGGACCGCAACGCATCGAGGCGAACGCTCGCGTCGTCGCGAAACGCGATGACCTCGGCGAGTTGATCGCCGTACTTGCGACCGAGATCGCGCAACAGTTGGCGCCGGACGCGTACTACTTCCACGCGAGCCGGATCGTCCACCACCGTCTCGTGCTCGGCGCGCAGATCGTGAGCGACGTCGGCGGCGTCGGCTTGGAGCGCACGGAGACGAGCATCGAGCGGAGCCAGGGAGGCGCGCGATCCCATGGCACTGAGCGCGGCACCGATCCCGTCGATGACCTGCGTGTCGAGCGCATCGCGGGCCACCGCCAGCGCGTCCCTGATCCCCACGGCGTCGGCCAGGCGCTGCTCCTCGGCTTCGAGGCCCACGAGCTCGTCGGGATCGGTGAGCGCGGCGCCGTCGATCTCGGCAACTTGAAACTCGAGCAACGAAATCTCGCGTGCTCGCATCCGGGCATCGCCGCCGTGATCGGCCAGCGCGGCATCGACTTCGGCTACCGCCTGGCGCGCAGCTCGATACTCGCCGAGCGAGCGAACGGCCGGCTCGCCGGCAAAACCATCGAGAATGCGGCGCTGGGCCGCCGGCGCGAGCAGCGCTTGATGAGCGTGCTGCGCATGCAGGTCGAGCAAGCCCGATGCCAGCCCCGCGAGCTCTGAAGCAGTGGCGAGTCGGCCGTCGATATAGGCGCGGCTGCGCCCAACGCGGGGCACCACCCGGGCCAGCACCACCTCCCGGCCGACCTCTTGATCAACCTCGCCGTCCTGCTCGCCGTCCTGCTCGCCAAGTGATCCCGCATCGAAGCGACCTTCTACCCGTGCTTCGATCGCTCCGTCGCGGACCACCACGGAGTCGGCACGTTCGCCGCCCAAGAGCGCGAGTGCACCGGTGATCAGGGTCTTGCCCGCGCCGGTCTCGCCCGTGATTGCGGTCAACCCGGGACCAACGAGCAGATGCAGCTCTTCGATGATCCCCAGGTTCTCGATCCGCAACTCCACCAACATCAGCGATCCGCCAAGCCGAACTTCATTTTCAATATCTGATGAAAATCGCGCGGCCCCAACGTGATGACTCGCGCCGGGCGCGGCCCACAGACGCAGCGGACCACAGTGCCGGGCTCGATCTCGCCCAGGGCCCGACCATCCAGAGTGAGCAAGGCGGGTCGATCAGTGACCACGAGGTCGAGGCGATCATGGCTGTCGAGCACGAGGGTGCGGTTGAACAACATGTGGGGCGACACCGGCGTGAGCAGCAGGCACGCGAGCCGCGGTGACACGATCGGTCCACCCGCGGAAAACGCATACGCGGTGGAACCGGTGGGCGTCGCCACGATCACGCCATCGGCCGCGTACGTGGTGAACGGTTCGCCGTTGACCACGACTTCAAACCGCACCAGCCGCCCCGGCCTGGTCTTTTCGATCACCGCTTCGTTGAGCGCGGTCCATGCGCCCGCCGCCGGGCCATCGGACTCCACCGTCACCGCCAGCACGGTGCGTTCACTCACCGAATAGTCACCGCTCGCGAGTCGCTCGAGCGCTTCATCAATGTGCGCCGGCTCAACTTCGGTGAGGTATCCCATCTGACCGCAGTTCACGCCGAGCACCGGGACGCTCGCTTCGGACACTAAATCGACCGTGCGCAGCATGGTGCCGTCGCCGCCGAGCGAAAGGACGGCATCGAGTCCGACCGCGAAACCTTCTGGAACCAGATATCCGTCATTGCTCAGCGGACCCGCCTCCGCGATCACCACGCTGATACCACGCCCTGCGCACCATTCGCTCGTGTGCTCTACCAGGTTGCGCGCCTCTTCCCGGTCGGGGTGCGCCACGATCCCGATTCGCCGGACGGGATTCATTGCCCGTCGCCCGTCGCCACGAGATCGAGCGCGGCAGCATCGACGACGGTTCCGACCTTGGCCGCGCGAGCAAGGAACTCGACGTTGCCATCGGCGCCGGTCAACGGCGACCGCATGATCGCACGAACAATGAGCCCGGCTGTGGCCAATCCAAGCACCACCTCACCAAGCACGGCGCGGTGAACGGCCGGATCACGCACAATCCCACCACGACCCACCCGGCTCCGCCCCGCTTCGAACTGCGGCTTCACCAAGAGCACGAACGGCGCGGTCTCGGTGGTCAACCGGATCAGCGCGGGTGCCACCGTGAGCAAGGATATGAACGAGAGGTCCGCGACTGCCGCCTCCGCGGGACCACCCGCGAACTCCTCAACGTGACGCAGGTTGGTGCGCTCCATCACCGTTACCCGATCATCGGATCGCAGGGACCACGCCAACTGACCGTGACCAACGTCGACGGCCACCACTTCCCGTGCCCCGCGTTGTAACACACAGTCGGTGAACCCGCCGGTGGATGCCCCGGCGTCGAGCACGCGCAACCCGCGCACATCAATGGTCCATTGCTCGAGCGCGGCATCCAACTTTTCACCGCCACGCGACACGAATCGGGCCGCATCGGGATTGACGAACAGCGGTTCATCGGGCGCAACCTGGCGAGCGGGTGACGTTGCCGGGGCACCGCCGACGGTGACGAGACCCGCACCGATCGCGGCGGCTGCCCGTGCCCGGCTGGGCACGAGACCGCGACGGACCAGCTCCGCGTCAAGCCGCCGACGCAAAGCGCCCTACGACGCCTTGGTGGGGCGGGCTGCCGTGGTCTTGGCAGCGGCCCTCTTCGCGGGGGCCTTCTTCGCCGCAGGCTTTGCGAGGGCCTTCTTCGCCGCAGGCTTTGCGGGGGCCTTCATCTTGGCGGGGGCCTTCGCCGGCGCGTTCGATCGGGCAAGCTTGGCTTCGAGGCGAACGAGATCGTCCTTGGTGGCAATGCCGAGCGTGGTGACCTGACGCTGGATCTCCTGGCGGACGACATCCATCAGCAGATCGCTGCGCCGCCGGCTCTCATCCACGAGGTCATCGACGAATCCCTGGACCTGGCCCTGGGCGAGATGGCCCTGGGCGACCAAGTCCTTCGCCCGCGCCCGCGCCTGGCCGCGCGTGAGCGCGACGAACTCGGCACCGGCATCGAGAAACTTGTTCCAGTCGGGACGCTGCGGCATTCCTACTCTCCTAAAAATGGGTCCCTCACGGTAGCGCTTTTGCGCACCGCTCGGCCGGACTCTGGAGGCCCTCCGGCCGCTCAGATCACCGGCGCGGCTCAGTTCACGATGACCCAACCAGCAGGGCCGCGAGTCCGGCCAAGTCGGCAGTGACCCACTGCGGAGCGGGCGCGGGGACCGGTTCATTCGGATCGTGACCGCCGATGCCGGACAGCACCATCGCGAACGGCCAGCCCAGCCGTTGTGCCAACACACCGTCGGTCGACGGCCGATCTCCCACCATGATCCCGTTGGCCCCGAACCGCTCGCGCACCAAGCCCACCGTCGCGGCCTCGGGCTTCCCGGCCACGATCGGATCATGCCCGGAGGCGACGGCGACCGCCGCCACCAACGAGCCCGCTCCCGGCAACACGCGGTGAGTTCCGGGGTACGACGCGTCGGTATTCGTCGCCACAAATGCCGCGCCGCGTCGCACCGCGTCGGCCGCCCGATCCAGACGATCGAAGTCGAAGTCCCGATGGAACCCCACCACCACCGCGTCCACGTCCGGAACCACCTCGGCCGTATTGGCCACCACCTCGAAGCCCGCGGTCGTGAGCGCCTCGATCACGCCGTCGCCCGCACACGCCAGCACCCGCGAGCCGGCCGCCAGATCGAGGGTGAGGAGCGCGGCGGCCGCTTGCGCGCTCGTGGCCACGTCATCCGCCTCCGCCCGAACACCGATGGCCGCGAGGCGAGCCACCACATCCATCAGCCGCACACTGGAATTATTGGTCAGGAACGCCACCCTCGACCCAGAGGCCCGCAATGCGTTCACCGCGTCAGCCGAGCCCGGGATCGCGGTCTCGCCTCGCCACAACACGCCGTCGAGATCGCACACGATCACCGGTCCATCGCGGTGGTTGATCACTCGGACTCTCCATCTCCCGTAGCGCCGGTGCCCGGTGCTCCATGACGACCGTGCCACAATCGGGGCCGATCGACCCGGAGGCCCCACGACCGTGCCCGAGTTCCGTCCGTTTGCTGCGATCCGCTATCGAGCCGAAGCGACCAACGCCGACCATCCAGAAACCGAACATCTCGACGTACTAACGGCGCCACCCTATGACGTCATCGATCCCGACCAGCGCGAGGCGCTCGCGGCTCGATCGGAGCACAACGCCGTACGGCTCATTCTTCCCGGCGAGGGCGACGGCTACGAGCGCGCCGCGCGCCAGCTCCGCGAGTGGGAAGCCGCGGGTGTCCTCATCCGCGATGACACTCCCGCGTTCTATTCGTACCGCATGACGTACGTGGACGATCGCGATCAGCCGCGCCACACCGTCGGCATCATCGGTGGTCTGGTCCTACCGAGCGCGGCGGGCGAGGGCGATGTTCTCCCCCACGAGCGGACCCTGCCGAAGGCCAAGAGCGACCGGCTCGCGCTGTTGCGGGCTACCCGCGTCAACCTCGATCCCATCTGGGGGCTCACGCCCACCACCGGACTCGCCGCCATCGCCGACCGGTCGCGTCACCTCGCCACCACAACCGACGAAGACGGCGTCACCCACGAACTCGGCGCACTCA
>JBKJIQ010000018.1:0-8965 GCA_046598395.1 Acidimicrobiia bacterium | reverse complement strand
CTGGATCGAGAGCGTTGATCTTGATCTCCGAGTTGGTGGGCGGTCCGATTGTCCGTCACGGTTCGATGGTGTCTGGCGCCCTGCGCGATGGTGCGCCATTGGCAGCAGAGATCGGTGGGCCGCCGAGTCATGGAGGATGAGATGAGTGAGATTTCGGATCGGTATCGCCGGTTGTCCGATGCGTTTGCCGCGGCGGTTTCCGCCGTACCCGAGGATCGTTGGAACTCGCCCTCCCCGTGCGAGGGTTGGACGGCACGCGATGTGGTCGAGCACGTCGCGAACGTGCAGGGGTTGTTCCTCGGTTTTGTCGGCTGTACCGCGCCGCCGCTCCCGCCGGTCGCCGACGATCCGCTGCTGACATTGCAGGCTGCGTTCGCGCCGGTCGTCGAAGTGCTCGACGATCCGACGCTCTCGATCCAGACGTTCGACGGCGCGTTTGGTGAGACCAACTTTGCGGCAGCGATTGATCGCTTCGCGAACCTTGATCTCGTGGTGCACCGTTGGGACCTTGCCCGTGCGACGGGTGGAGATGAGGCCATCGCGGTTGATGATGCCGAGCGCGTGATCGCCGGTGCGGCCGGTTTTGGTCCGGCGCTGCGCAGTCCGGGCGTCTGTGGTCCCGAGATCGAAGTTTCGCCGAACGCGGATGCCACCACCCGGATGCTCGCGGTCCTGGGCCGACGCGCGTGACCCAATCGTGCCGGGGCCGATGATCTCTGCGGCCGCGGCCGCCGCCCACGCCCGCGCGATCGAGCAAGGCCGAGACACGTACCGCGATCCGGCCACGGGCTACGAAGTGCTGACCTCGGTGGCGCTGGCGGCACGCGGAGAGTGCTGTGGCAGCGGTTGTCGGCATTGCCCGTACCCCGAGTCCGAGCAAATCCGCGCTGGCCGCCGGTGAGTGGTGTGCTCCGCATGACCTCGGTCGCCGGATTGTGCGTGGTGGTCGGGGGCGTCACCCTCGTAGTGTCGGTGGATGACGGAACACGCTGTCCACGTCGCTGAAGTCCACCGGTTTCCGGTGAAGTCGATGGGCGGTGAGCGCTTGGATTCGGTGGCGCTCGACTCGCTCGGCATCGCCGGTGATCGGCGGTATGCCGTGCGCGACCTCGACACCGGCAAGGTCTTGAGTGCCAAGCGACCATCGGTTAGCAGTGTGCTGCTCAACTGCGGCGCCCGTACCGACGGACCGAACGTTCTGGTGCGGGTCGGCGATAGCGAGTTCGACGCCGGCGACGGAGACGGCATCGACGCCGCGCTCTCCGGCGCACTTGGTCTTCGTGCGCATCTCGACAACGCGGCGGCCGACGACGAGATGTATGAGAGCTACTGGCCGGAAATGGACGGGTTCGCGCTTTCCGACGTGACAGTGGACTTGCCGATCGCAATGTCCACCGAGAAGGGCACGTTCGTGGATCTCGCGGCGTTGCACCTGGTCACGACGTCATCGTTGGCCCATGTCCGGCGGTTGGCACCCGAGAGTGTTATCGACATCGAGCGGTTCCGCCCGAGCCTCCTGCTCGATATCGGCGAACCGGTCGACGGTTTCGTGGAGAACGACTGGGTCGGCCGAAGGGCGCGCCTGGGATCGGCGGTGATTGAGTTCGGTTCCGCGTCGCCGCGTTGTGTGATGACCACGCTCGCCCAGGGCGACCTGCCCGAGGATCACCAGGTGCTGCGAACGCTCGCGCATCACAACCGCCTCGAGTTCGCCGGATTCGGCGACTTTGCGTGCCTCGGGATCTACGCCGAAGTCACGGAGCCGGGCGAAGTGCGGGTAGGCGACACACTCACGTTCTTCACCGACTGAGCCTGGCCCGGGCGTGACGAGATGGGTAGCGTGCGGCCCATGACGGAACCAGTGAGCGTAAGCCGGGACATCAACGCGCCGGCGGAGCAGGTATGGGCAATGATTTCGGACGTCACCCGCATGGGCGAGTGGTCGCCCGAGGCGGTGGGTGCCACCTGGTTGAAGGGCGCGAGCGGACCCACGCCGGGTGCGAAGTTCAAGGGCTCGAACCAGAACGGCAAGAAGAAGTGGGACACCATCTCCACCGTCGTCGACGCCGAACCCGGAAAGATGTTCGCTTTCCGAGTCACCGCGGTCGGTCTCAAGATCGCGGAGTGGCGTTACTCATTCGAGTCGACGGCAACCGGGTGTCGGGTAACCGAAACCTGGATCGATCAACGCGGCAAGATCGCCGCATCGCTCGGCAAGCCCGCGAGTGGTGTGAGCGACCGGCTCACGCACAACCGAGCGGGCATGGAGACAACCCTCGAACGGCTCGCCGCGGCGGCCGAGTCAGCTGCCGTCTAGCCGCGGGCGGGACCAACCTCGACGCGCACATGACCACTCGCGCGCTCGTTCATTGTCCGTTTTCCGTCTGGACCCGTGGGATCCGCACAATGAACGCCGACGGGGCTGGTCGTCGGCGGGCGGCTGTCTCACCCCCCTCCTAGAGTTCCGGCCAATTCCCCGCAGTTCGATCGACGCCGCTGCTCGCGGCGTTGCCGTCGTGTGTCCACGTCCATTGTGCGTGTGGCACGGATGCAAAGGGAATTCGCACAATGAACAAGACAATTGCGAGGTTGCTCGACCTTGCGGCGCGGCAATGCGGAGTGGTCACACGGTCCCAGGCAACGCAGGTCGGGCTCACCGAGGGAATGGTCGACGGGTGTATTGCCAACGGGCTACTCGTCGCGATTTCAGATCATGTGTACCGGGTACGCGGTGCGCCTCAATCCGAACCCATGGCAGTCACCGGCGCGGTATTGGCCACAGCCGGCACGGCATCACATGCGACTGCGGCTCGGCTCTTGCAGCTGGATGCGCCGTTGGCCGTCAGCCCGATCCATGTCACGGTCGATTCCGCGATGATTCATCCGCGAGTGGCTCGGGTGCGCGTCGAAGACGCGAACCATGCGTTCTTCGCGGTCAACGTGCACCGGTGCGTGGAGATGGGGGAGCCGTCGACAACAATCGACGGTGTGCCTTGCGTTGACGCCGCCCGTGCCCTCATCGATATCGCGCCGCGGCTCTCGAGCGAGAATCTGGAGCACGCGTTCGAGCGGGCACGGAAGCTGGGCCTGGTATCCACCGAGTCGTTGGCTCGTCGGTTCGCGCTGATCGGCGGTCGTGGCCGCCCCGGCACACCGAAGATCCGCACGCTCCTGGCCAACACCGCGCCGAACCCGCTCGATTCGCTGCTCGAGGTAAAGGCCTGGCGGATGATCCGCGCATCACGGCTGGAGAACCCTCAACGCCAGGTTCGGGTGGACCTGCCTTCGGGGCGGTGGCATCGGCTCGATTTCGCGTGGCCCGAGGTGTTGGTCGCGTTCGAGACGGAGGGTTTCGAATGGCACGGTTCACGCGCCCGCTGGAAGCAGGACCGGATTCGTACCGCCGCGCTCGAACGCCTCGGTTGGCGCATCGTCGTGGCCACTTGGGATGACGTTGTGGAGATGCCGGGCCACACGCTCGATCGCATTGCGATGGCTCTCTCCGAGCGCCGGACGCTCGGGCTCGCGTCGTAATCGCGTTGGCTCGACCCCGTCCATTGTCCGGATTCCCTTCCCAGTCGTGGAATCCGCACAATAAACGGGTTGCGAGGGGTCGGCGGATGTGCGAACGTGTGTTCGTGACTCTCGACCCGACGGGCGCGACGACAACACCGGAACGTGGAACGGCGGGGATTCTCCACGCGGACCTGGATGCGTTCTTCGCGTCGGTGGAACAACGTGACGACCCGGCCCTCCGTGGTCGCCCGGTGCTCGTCGGCGGGGGAGTCATCGTGGCGGCGAGCTACGAAGCGAAGGCCTTCGGCATCAAGACGCCCACCAACGAACGGTCAGCAAAGCGCTTGTGTCCCAATGCAGTGGTCGTCCCGCCTCGATTCGACGCCTACCTCGAAGCGAGCAAGGCGGTGTTCGGCGCCTTCCGCAATGTGACGCCATTGGTGGAAGGCATCTCGATCGACGAAGCATTCCTCGACGTGCGCGGCGCTCGTCGGCTCCTCGGCCCGCCTGAAGCAATCGCCAGACAATTGCGCGCCACGGTGCGCGACGACATTGGGCTGCCGGTCTCGGTCGGGATTGCCACGACCAAGTTCCTGGCCAAGGTCGCGAGCGTCAGCGCCAAACCCGATGGAATCTGTCTCGTGCCCGCGGGCGGCGAGCTCGAGTTCCTGCACCCGCTGCCGGTCGAACGACTCTGGGGCGTGGGTCCCAAGACGGCCGAGCGTCTCCACGCGATGGGGATCACAACCGTGGGGGAGATGGCTCAGATCCCCGATCACGCGCTCGCCACCACCCTCGGGCGTGCCCACGCCGCGCACCTGCACGCGATTTCCTGGAACCGCGATGCCCGACGGGTACGCGCGCCCGTAAGCAGGAGGTCGATCGGTTCGCAGAGCGCGTTGGGTCGGCCGCGTCACCATCTTGGGGACCTCTGTGCGGTCCTCCTCGGCATCGTCGACCGCGTGTCGCGGCGGTTGCGGGCCGATGAGCGCCTGGTCCGCACCATCACGCTGCGGCTCCGCCTCGGCGACTCCGAGCGCATCACGCGTTCTCTTTCGGTGGACATGCCCACGGATCTCACGGAGCGGATTGTGGCTGGGGCGCGCGAGCTCCTCGCGAAGGCCGCGCCCATCATCGAGGAACGCGGTTGCACGCTCATCGGACTTGCGTGTTCCAACCTCGTGGTGCGCGATCCGCTGCAACTCACGCTGCCGTTCAATCGGCCGGGCCGCGCGAACCGTGCGCTTGATCTCGCGGTGGACGATCTTCAAGCCCGTTTCGGTACCTCAGTGATCACCCGTGCATCTCTGGTGGACGACGCCCGCCTCCGGCATTCCTTCGCCGAACCCCTCTACGAACGCTTCGCAACCGACCGCACTCGGCGACCAAGTGACAACGCGCCAGAATGAGCCCGTGCTGGAGATCGTGCTCGTCTCGCCCCAAATCGCCGTCAACACCGGCAACATCGTTCGGGTCTGCGCCAACGTGGGCGCGCGGCTGAATCTCATCGAGCCGCTGGGCTTCACGCTCGATGAGCCTGCGCTGCGCCGCGGTGGGCTCGACTATCACGAACTCACCGCCACAACGGTTTGGAAGACCTTGGCCGATTGTCGGGCCGCGCTGGGCACGGAGCGCCAGTGGTTTGCGACCACGTCGGGAGCGTCGCATCGACGCCTCGATCAGGTCGACTATCGCGCGGGTGATGCCGTCGTCTTCGGCTGCGAAGCGACGGGGCTGCCCGCCGACGTCCTCGACGGTTTCGATGATGATCACCGGCTCCGAATCCCGATGCGCCCGAACAATCGCAGTCTCAATCTGTCGAATGCCGTGAGCGTGGTGGCCTACGAAGCGTGGCGCCAACACGGTTACGCCGGCGCCGCGTCAGGAACTTTCGCCGAAGACCGAGCCCCGCTTCCACCCTTGGGGTAACGATGCGCGGCCCACATCGGCGTTCATTGTGCGCACACCGTCCGGGCTCGTGGTTTACGCACAATGGACGAGTCGCGCCCACGGCTCGGCGGTATCGTCGCCGGATGACTGAGCGCACCACTTTGCAGATCGGCGGGGTCACCCTCACCCGTGTGTTGTACATCGACGTGATGATCCCGCCGGAGCAGGCCGGCCTCACCGTCGATGAGGTGCAGTCCGTCGCCTGGCGCGCGCCGGAGTGGGCGAGCGATACCGAGTTCGGCGCGAGCGCGTCGGCGTGGATCATCGAGAGTGAGGGGAGGCGGATCGTTCTCGATCCGCTCCAAGCCGCCGACGAGGTGTTGCACGATCCGGCCGCCGGTTCGGTGCACGCCGATGCGTTCATCGAGTTGATGGAACGTGAAGGCTTCCCGGTCGAGACGATCGACACCGTGCTCATCTCCCACATCGAGACCGTCGGCATGATGGCTCGACGCGACGATGCGGGTGGATGGGTCCCGCTCTTCCCGAACGCGCGCATCGTGATCCCGCAGGCATCGCTGGTTGAGTTCGAACGCGAAACGCGGGAGTTCTCTTCGACCGCGGTGTGGCACCAGTTTATCGACGCGGGACTCGTCGACACCGTCGACGACGGCGAGGAAGTCGTTCCGGGGATGCGGGCCGAGCTCACCGGCGCCCATAACCCTGGGCACACCGTGTTCCACTTTGGTCCCGGACCTAATGCCACCTGGCTGGGCCACCTCGCGGTGAGTCCGTTGCATCTCGCTACCGGGCTGTGCCCGCAACAACACCCGGAGCCCGAGCGGGCATGGGAGATCCTGCAGGGCTTCCGCGACGACGGCCGGTTGCTCCTCGGCCCACTGTGGCCGTCGCCGGGCTGCGGTCGCTGGCAGAACGACTCCTTGCAGGCCGGCGTCGCATAGGAACGGGTTGCGGCTCGGCCGTGTCGTTTTCATGCTTCTGTCATTCGTGAGATCTGCAACCGCCGAACCCATCGGACCCGCAGATCATTTGGAGAAGAACTGGCTGCGCATCGTGTCGCTCTTTGACCGGATCCTCGACCAAACCGATGGTTCCGAGGTGGTGCAGCTCAACCGCGCGATTGCGTTGGCCGAAGTTCATGGCCCGGCTGCCGGGCCGGCCGCATGGGAAGCCGATGGTCACCGTCTTCGCGGGCGTCGAAGACGTTCAAGCCGCGCTCGACCAGGCGGTGAGCCTCGGTGGCGCAGTGGTGCAACCGGCGACGGAAGCACCGGGCGTGACGCTCGGTCTCTTCGCCGATCCGCAGGGCAACGTGGTGGGCGTCGCGGCCCAACACCAGTAGCTGCTACCGAGAGGTTGTTTCAGGCCTAGGCAGACGGTTGGGTCCGGACGACTCCGGACAATGTTCGCCGCCTCGGCCCGATGCGCTGAGAAGTGGAGGTGCTGGGTCGTTACTCCAACCCCGACATTGTGGCGCGTCTGGAGCGCGTGATCTCTGGTCAGGGGCGTGATCGGGTGTCCCCTCGACCCGTCCCATCGCTCCGCCAGAAACAGACGCGATTGACCGGCACGCAGCGTTCGGAGCTCGTCCGGCGGTATGTGGCGGGGGAGTCGTCGAACGCGCTCTCGGCCGAGTTCGGGATCGATCGACGGACCGCCACCGCGATCATCCGACGCGCTGGTGCAGAGCTTCGGTATCGCGTCGAACTGACTGACGCCGAGATCGACGTCGTCCGCGAGCTGTACGAGACCGGCCACTCGCTCGTGAAGGTGGGGGAGAGGTTGGGCGTGTCCTCAGGGACGATCCTGAACGTGCTGCGTGCGGCTGGCGTTCTCACTCGCGCGGTAGGGACGAATCAGTGGAGGGAGCGGGCAGCCGCGCCTCCGGCAGACTGAGCTGCATGAACGGCCGTTGCGATAACGCTCGCCGAGCGGGCATTCGGGCGCGCTCGCGTCAGCGAGCAGGTGCAGTCCGGCGGCGTCGGTCGCTGGGTCATCAATCCGGCAATAGGGGATGCGGTGTGCGCCCGGGTTGGCAGTTCGCCCGCAAGGGCTTTCGCGCGGGCTCTAGCACCCAGCGAGTTGTCTGGAACTGTCAGTGGATACCGGCCCCGCCGTTCATGCAGTTTGTGCGTGGCTCAGAATGAGACGTTCGACAGATCGCATCCGAGTCGAAGTTTCCCGCCGGTCACGTAGGCGGCTGGACTCATGGCGACGTGCTTCGCGGCGGCACGTGCGTCTCGCTCACGCCGTTCGAGTGGTGACGACCGCAGGATGGCGGTAGCTCCGGCCATCTCGGTGACCAGATTGATCGCCCAGAGGGCTGATTGGCTCGCGAACGTGCACGCGAGTCGGAAGTCGACCCGGCCCGCTTCCAGGTCTGTGCCGGCTTCGGTTCCCTCGAGCAGAGTGCTCATCGTGTGGCGGAGGTAGGCCCGGCTCGCCGCGGTTCGCGCCTGGATCTGACCGAGCTGCGACTGAATCAGTTCGCGTTCCGCGAACGGGACGGCGTCGCTACTCCGCTTTGCGGAGCGACCCGTGCTCGCGAAGTCATCGATCGCGCCAGTTGCGATGCCGAGCGGCACGGTGGCCACCGTCCAGGAAAAGATCGAGCGGGTGGGTAGCCGATAGAGCGTGCCGGGTTGTGTCGGCTCGGGCTGGAACGCGTGTGCAAAGCGGTCGGGTACGAACACGTCCACGAACTCGAAGTCGACGCTTCCCGTGGCACACAGACCTGAAACCTGCCAGTTGTCGTGAAGCAGCACGTCCCGACGGGGGGCATACACGAAGACCAGGTCACCGGTGGCTTGCTCGCCGTCCTCGACCTCGCAGATTGTCGTGAACCACGTGCCGTGCGGCGAACCGCTTCCAAATGGCCACCGTCCCGTTACGGAATATCCGCCTGGCACGCGAACCGCGCGTCCGAGCGCACCCGTCGACGAGACCACGAACGCCAAGGGATCGTCGAAGATCTCTCGTGCGCTCTCTGCCGGGAGGTATCCGCCCACGCGCGCCATGCCACCCCCATTGCCGACGAGCCAGCCGATCGTGCCGTCAAGGGCGGCGGCTGCTTCGACCACTTCCATGAACTCGAGAGCTGACAGACCGGGTCCACCGAGCGACGCCGGCAAGAGGAGGCGGAACACACCGAGCTCGGCGAGTTGTTCGAAGAGGCGATCAGGCAAACGACCTTCCGAATCGAACGTGCTCCGATGCTCCACCACCGCGGCGGCCAGTTCATGAACTCCTGCTACCAAGTCGAGAGCTGCAACCGAGCTCGGACTCCCTGCCAGCGATGTCATTGCTGTCCTCCTCGCCATCGTGCGGCTCACACTAGAACCGCGGAACGCCCCGTCCTGCCAGTTGGCGCTGTCTGGCTGTCGGCGCGTCGCCAGACCTCGCACAACAACGGCCACGGATACCCCCCTCGACCCGGTTCAGCTCGGAAGGTGCGCAACGCATGTACGAAGGAACCCAGGGATCGGCTCACTGGCTAATAGGGCAACGTCCAGAACCTCGTCCCCAAGGTTCCGGTCGG
>JBKJIQ010000042.1:0-88179 GCA_046598395.1 Acidimicrobiia bacterium | reverse complement strand
TATTCGGTTTCCTCGCGGAGTCGGGTACCGAGCCCGCCGCAGAGGATCACGACCTTCGGCGCCATCCGGCCAGGGTAGTGGCTGGGCCTGCGAAGACGGTTCGCAACCGCGCGGCCGTAGCCACGAGTGCTGCTGGATCGAGGGTCGCGAAGCTCAGGCGCAGTGCGCGCGACCCGTCGGTCTCCCCGCTGAACGCGTCACCCGGGACGTAGGCGACCCCGGCGTCGATCGCCGCGGGGAACGAAGCACGGGTGTCCACCGCCGCACGACCCCAGAGGAACATGCCGCCCGTCGGCATCGGGGCGTCGATGAACTCGTGCACTGCGGCATGCAAGGTTTCGGCTCGGACCTGATACATGGCGCGCACGGAGCGAAGGTGTTCGGCCATGAACGTGGTGTCGGCGAGAAGGTCGGCCACGATCAACTGCGGCAAGGTTGCGGTGTGGAGGTCGAGCGTCTGCTTGGCCCGCACGATCGAAGGGAGCACCCAGTTCGGCGCTCGGAGCCAGCCAACGCGTAGGCCCGGGGCAACCACCTTGGATGCCGATCCCAGCAAGACGGTGTGTTCCGGCGCGAGGTCGCGGATGGGAGTCGCGGCCTCGCGGTCGAATCCGAGCGCATGGTAGGCATCGTCTTCGATCACGACGAAGCCGTAACGCTGCGCCAACGCCGCCCACCAGCATCAGCGAGAGCTGGTCGGTGTCGATCCCATGCTCGTCCACCGGCACCCCGACCACGTTGGCTCCATGTGCCGCGAACACTTGGCGCGTTCCGAGGTAGGCCGGGTCCTCCACGACCACGGTCTCACCCGGGTCCACGAGCGCGCGGGCCACCAGCTCAAGTCCCTGCTGTGAGCCGGTGGTGATGATGACGTTGGATTCGTCGCCCAATGGCGGGGACGCGGGGGTGCCCGTAGCGAGGAGGGCACGGAGTTGGCTGAGACCTTCGGTCGCTCCGTATTGGAGCGCAACGGGCCCGTATGCCCCGTCGAGCCCGAGTGCCCGTTGCGCCGCCACCGCAATCCGGACCCGCGGGAAGGCACTCGGTGCGGGAAGCCCACCGGCAAGGGAGAGCACGCCGCGAGATTCGGCAATGCGCAGGAGGTCGCGAATCTCGGAGGACTGCAACCGTGCGGCACCCTCGGCGATGCGGAGCGTCGGCAGTTCGGACATCGCAGTATTGGATCGCGGCGATGACCCGAAGGGAAGGGTCCAGCGAAGGGGGGATTGAGAACACCACCCGTGGTGGCGCGCCACGTTGCACAATGAAGTCATGGCCCGACGCGCGGATCTCGCGGCATTCCTACGCGCTCGACGCGCGGCAGTCACCCCCGCCGACGTTGGCCTGGCTGCGGGGTTACGTCGCCGGACCCCCGGACTCCGACGCGAAGAGGTCGCAATCCTCGCGGGCGTGTCGGTCAGTTGGTACACGTGGCTGGAACAAGGACGCCCGATCAATGCGTCGATCGATGTGCTGGACGCATTGGCCCGGGCACTCCGAATGGATCCAGTCGAACGTGCCCACTTACTTGAACTCGCGGGCCACGCCCGGGGACAGCCACTCGAGCGGGGGCGGTCGACCTGTCCGCGCAGCGTCGTTGAACTTCTCCGGCTGCTGGAACCGGCACCGGCGTATGCGCTCTCACCGCATTGGGATCTGCTGGCATGGAACGCGTCGTTCACCATGTTGTTCCCAGACATCGGAACTCTGCCACCAGAGGATCACAACCTCGTGTGGCTGCTCTTCGGGAATGTCCGTGCACGCGAACTCAATGGCCAGTGGGAGGCCGAAGCGCGCCGCACACTGTCGCAGTACCGGGCGGAGGTCGCCCCGCTCCGACACGATCCCGCCGTAGCGAGCCTGGTGGCCCGGCTTCAAGCAGCAAGTGTGGAGTTTCGTGATTGGTGGCCCCGGTATGACGTGGCCGGCTTCGAGACACATCGGAGGGTCTTCGACCACGCCCGCGCCGGACGGTTGGTCTTCGATACTGAGCAACTCATTCCTGCGGCATCTCCCGATGTGCGCCTGATCGTGCATCTTCCGGTGGATGGCGATGATTCCGCACAGCGCCTCGCCCAGATCTCGTCGGCGTGATGGCGGTCCGGAGATCGTTTGGCCGGGGGAGCTGATGGGCGGGAAGTACCCTGGACCGGTGAGCACGCCGAAGCGGATTGGCATCATCGTCGTCGCCTACAACGCGGCGTCCACCCTGGCCAAGGTGCTCGATCGGATTCCGCCGGAGTTCATTCCGCGAATCACCAAGATCCTGATCTGTGACAACGCGTCGGAAGACCAGACGTACCTCGTGGGTCTGGGGTACAAGCAGGTCGACGGACGCAAGCTGCCACTCGAGGTACTGCGCAACCCACGCAATGTGGGGTACGGAGGTAACCAGAAGATCGGTTACGAGTGGGCGATCGAGCACGAGCTCGACATCGTGGTGCTGTTGCACGCCGATGGTCAGTACGCGCCGGAGATGCTCCCCGAGATTGTGGCGCCGCTCGATCGGGACGAGGCCGACGCCGTCTTCGGATCACGGATGATGACCCCTGGTGGTGCCCGCAAGGGCGGGATGCCGATGTACAAAGTCATCGGGAACAAGGTGCTCTCGACGATCGAGAACCGCCTCGCCGGCACCAACCTGAGTGAGTGGCACAGCGGGTATCGGGCGTATTCGGTGGCGGCCTTGCGTGACGTGCCGTTCCAACGGAACACCAACGAATATGACTTCGATACCGAGATCATCATTCAGTTTCATGAGGCGGGGAAGCGGATCATGGAGATCCCTATCCCTACCTACTACGGCGAAGAGATCTCGTACGTGAACGGGCCGCGATACGCGACCGACATCGTCAAGGACGTGATCCGGTACCGGGCGCACAAGATCGGCATCGGTCGGGGTGACACTGCGTTCGCAACGAGTCTCTATGAACCCAAGGCCGGTGCTGATACCGCCAATCGCCGGATGCTCGCGTGGCTTTCGGGAAGCGTTGCGCAGCGGATCCTCGTGATCGGCGCAGAGGCTGAGCTACTGATTCCCGAACTCCGTGGTTCCGGCCACGATGTCACGGTCATGGTGGAGCCGAGCCGTCGCGCCTCCGTGAATGCCGACGATGCCGGCGTGGTGATCGCGGAGCTCGATGCGGGGATCGGCGCCGATGTAGGCGAGGGATTCGATGTGGTGGTGGCGGTCGACGCACTGGGTCGGGTGCGCGACACTCCCGCGCTGCTCGGTGCCGTGCGGCGGGTCTTGCGTCCCGACGGTCGGTTGTTGGTCAGCGTTTCGAACTTCGGTCACTGGTACCCGCGTTCACGTGTGCTCAGCGGTACATGGGCTTACGACACGCGCGGATTGCTCGATGCCGCGCAGCTCCGGTTCTTCACCGGCGGCGAAGCGGCATCGCTCCTCGAACACTCGGGGTTCACGATGCGGCGCACCGAAACGGTGGGTCTGCCCCTCGAAGCAGAGCGGTCGCGCGCGTTGGCAGTGATCGACGGTGTTGGACTCGCGATTCGACCGACGCTCTTTGCCTACCAGTATCTGTTTGAACTCGTAGCGCTGGAGTAGCTCGTCCGGGCGCTCGGAATCAAGGGGTCGCGGCGAGGAGAATGTACGCGCCACCCGGGAGCAGCGTCTCGAGTTTCGTCGCGAGAGGGATCGACGCCGCAGGGGATCGGTTCTCGTAGATGTAGCCGTGGAGGCGAACACCACGAACATCGAGGCCGGCTTCGGTTGCGAGGCCCGCCAGGTTGGCGCGTGAGTAGTGCAACAACCCCCTGCACACACTCGACACGATCCCGAAGGCAGCCATCGGCGGATGATTGCGATTCGGTTCGCAGATCGCCACGCCGACGCGAGCGACCCGTCCCATCTCGCGCAGCGCGTCGACGGGCCGTTCGAGATGATGCAACAGATTTCCGGCGAAGACGAGATCGAAGGTGTTGTCCGGGAACGGCAGTTCGTAGGCGTCGCCGAGCTGCATGAGCTCGGGCACGGGACTACGGCTGATCATGTTCTCGGAGAGTTCGAGACCCGTCACCGTGCGGAGACGCTGGGACCACCAGTACGTGAACATCCCGGCACCCGCACCCACATCGAGCACGCTGGCGTCGTCAGTGATGCCGAACTGTTCGCAGAACCACTCGATCTTGGGAACGGTGAACGCCTCCGCAGTCCGGTCCGTGGCGTCGCGGTAGAAGGTGCGCTTGTCCCAGTGGGCCTGCTGGTTGGCGTTGACCCAGCGATCCATCAGGTCGACGATAGCCGTGACTCGCGGAGGCTCGGCCCCGTCGGTTCCCGGTCCGGCTTGGGAGCACGCAGGAGGAGCGGAATGAACATCGCTCCGAGGGCCAAGACCACCAACGTCATGACTGCGAGGAGGACTCCCGACGGGAGTCCCGGTTCCCAACGCGGCCGGATCACGTAGTCGAGGATGTTGTTGCCACTGACGACTCCCATGCCCAGCCGACGGCCGATTGCCATGTAGGCCGCGACGTGGCCCACGAGCAGGAACCCGATCGCGGTGGCGCCGAACGTTCGAATCGGTCGACCCCGATCCGGTGGAAGCGCGAATGCGAGCATCACCGCGCCCGCGGTCAGGGGTAGTCCATAGCGGCCTTGCCAATCGAAGCCGATGTTGGGAAGTCCGAATCCGTCTGCGCCGACCGACAACGCAATCGCGGCCGCCACCGCTGCGCCCAGTATCACGCGCTGCCGAGCAGTGATCCGGCCGAATGCAACGGCGAGTCCGACGATCACGATCGCACCCCAGCCGTAGGCCACCAGCCGTGGGAGTGGGAGATATCCCGTGGCGAACGCGCCGACCGTTTGGCGCCACATCATCGGTAACCGATCCGCGGCTCGGCTGAATCCAATGGTGCGATACGGCGCTTCGTTGGGGGTGCCGGCCCGCAGCACCCAGAGCGCGGTCACGGCAGTACTCACGAAGGCAACGCAACCCCAGGTCCGAACGTCTCGGCGATGCCAGAGTTCACGCAGACGCGCCCTCGACGCGAGAGCACCACATGCCACGAATACCGCAAGGGCAAAGGCAGGGCCAAGAGCGCGGATCCCAACCAGGATCGCCAGCGCGATTCCGGAACGGGTGACGAGGCGGTGATCTGACTCCGTTGCGTCGTGCATCGCGAGCCCGATCGCAGACGACCACAAGCAGATGGCGGCGGCGATCTCGATGCTGTTCGGATTGACCAAACCGGCGAGATACCAGACCATCGGCGTCATGGAGGCCAGGACGCCGACGATCGCCAGGCGTCGTCCGGGGCGGTGGAGCGCAGACATACACGCGCTCGCCAGCAAGGCCGCGCAGATCAGGGCGTTGATGACTCGCATGAGCCACATGCCCCGACCGTCGGGAAACACGAGCGAGGGGAGTCCGAGGAGGCCGTAGATGTGGGGGGTGCCGCGGAACTCGTACGTGAGATCGTCAACGAGGCGATTGGACCCGTCGAAGGACCCTACGCAGGCCGGGGTGAGACTTGCGGGACCCACATGGGTCGGGGCAAACGGTGCGTCGAAGAAGCAGTTGGCTCGACCGCTGTGGGCAAACGCTTCCGGCACCTGGACAACCCAGTTATCGATGATGAGTTTTCGTAGCGGGCCGGTCAGTTGTCCGCGCGCCACCGATGCCGCTCGGCTGGCGTGGGCGCCCTCATCCGGGCCCGACATCAGTGGGGTTGCAATGGACCAGGCGAGAATTCCCACGAGTAATATCGCAAAGAGCGCCCACCAAGTGCTGCGCCGCGGCTCGGAGGGATCGATCACGAGGAACTGCGCCGAGCCCAGGCCATCGCGGCATCCGGGCGCGGGGGGCAACGCATGTCCACACGGTAGTCATGGCATCGGGTTGTCTCGGCGCATGTGGTGGGCTGGCGCTCCGTAGGGTTCGGGCGTCGGTACTCTGACGCCCGTGTCGGTAGCAACGCTGGTCGTCGCACGGCTGTCCGCAGGTTCGGGATTGCAACCGTTGTCGTGGGAACGCTTCACGCTCGGCGTTGCGATCCTCGCGATTGTGCTCGGCACCCTGGGGTGGGCGGCGGTGCAGGTCCGGCGATCCCTTGGATTGTCGTGGGCATCGGGCGCATCGGCTCGGTTGGTCGAGTGTGTGATTGGCCTCGCGATCGTTACCTTCACGAGCCTGATGTTGGGTGGGCTGCACTGGTTCGCCGGCTGGCCCCTCTTCGTGAGCCTGGTCGGTGTCTCCGTGATCCTCGGGGTGGCTGCTCGACATTGGTTGCCGAGCCCACCGGACGAGCCGATGGTCGGCGCTGACGAGCGGGACGAGAAGCGACAATCGAGTCGTCGCTTTGAATCCGTCGCCGCAGTCGTTGCGCTCAGCGTTGTTGGTGCGCAATGGGTGAGCCACACGGCATGGGCATTGGGTCATGGAATGACCGAAGGCGACACGCTTTGGTACCACGGAGTGTTCGCGGCCCGGTTCGTCCAGACCGGGAGACTCGACATCTTCCCCGACCTCGGCGCCGCAGCCCAAGGCTATTTCCCGGCCAACAGCCAGATGTTCCATGCGCTCACCTTCTTTCCTTTCGACCGCGACCTGCTGTCACCCGTGCTCAATCTCGGGTTCGGCGCGATTGCGGTCCTGGCGGCATATTGCATTGGGCGGCGCCGTGGTCTCGGCGCGATCTGTGTGACCGCCGCCGCGGTGGTGCTGGGTCTTCCCGCCATCGTCGGCACCCATCCCGGCCAGGCCACGAATGACTTCGCGTGCGCCGCCTTGTTGCTCGTGGCGATCGCGGTGCTGATTGAAGGCGGCCTCGAACCGGTACCGATCAGCTTCGCAGCGATTGCAGCCGCACTGTCACTGGGCACGAAGCTCACTGTTGCCGTCCCCATCACGGTCCTCACGCTCGCGTTGCTGGTGATCGCCGCGCGCCGGCGACGCTTGACACTCGCGATGGCGTGGCTCCTTCCGCTCGTCGCCTTCGGGGCCTTTTGGTTCGTGCGGAACTGGGCACGGGCCGGAAACCCGCTGCCTTGGTATGAGTTGAACGTCGGGCCGTTGCACTTTCCCGCTCGCGAGCATCTCGCCGACAATGCTTCGGTGGCGGACCACCTCTTCGAGGCGCATGTCTGGTCGGAGGTATTCCGACCGGGGCTTCGTCTCGCGTTCGGGCGAGCGTGGCCGCTGTTTGTGGCCGCACCGGGCCTGGCGGGCCTGCTCATCATCGGTCGAGGACGCCGACCCGCGGAGCGGTTGGCCGGAGCGGTGACGGTGGCCGCCGGACTCGGGTATCTGACGATGCCGTTCACCATGGAACTCGGGGGGATCGCGTTCTCCTACACGGCCCGCTACGCGAGCCCTGCGTTGCTGACGGGGCTCGTGTTGCTTCCACTCGCGCTCCGGTTGGACCGAGCGAGATTCTGGTGGCGCTTGCTCGCATCAGTTACCGGCGTGATCCTCATCACCGTCAACGCATCCGGAGCGAACCTCGATCGATTTGCTCCGTGGCGACCCAGTGATCGTCTGCTCAGCGTGCTCGTCGTCGTCGTGATCGGAATGGTGGTTGCGCTCGCCCGCTGGGGGGGCCGTCCGATGCGGGTGCTGCTCGTCGTGCCCGTAGTAGTCGCCATCGTATTCGGCGGCTTCGTCGTGCAGCGGCACTATCTCACCCACCGGTACGCGCAGGGAGCTGGACTTCGCTTGGACCGCGCCAACGAATTCTTGAGCCGGAAGGACGCCACCTCGGTCGCGCCGTTCGACACCGTGCAGTTCTATCCGTTCTTCGGGCCGAGTTTTGCGAACACCGTTGTCGTGGTGTCACCACCGTCGTTCTCGACGGGCTCGAATCTCGCCGCAGTGCGGTGCCGGGAGTGGGAACGCGCGCTGCGGCAGCAGAACCCGCGGTTCGTGCTGTATGCGAAGGACAGTGTTCCCAAGGAGGCGCCCGCACGGGACTGGGTGGCCCGATCACCGTCGGTGCGGGTGATCGAACGCGATGCCACCAGCACGTTGTTCAAAGTGCGCGGACGGTTGCGACTCGCGTGTCCCTGAACCCCGCCACTCTTCCGCTCGTTCTCAGCTGCGCAGGATCGCACCCGGCATTCGGGCCACACCTTCGGCGTTCGGTGTTCCATCGACGCGAATGGGAACACCATTCACGAGCGTGTGCGTCATTCCGATCGGGCGATCGGCGGTGAGGCGCTCACCGTTGGCGGGAAAGTCGCGAATCCGACGCAGTGGACCAGGAGCAACCGTGGCCGGATCGAAGACGGTGATGTCCGCGGCCATCCCAACTTGCAGCCGGCCCCGGCCGACGGATCCGTTGACGCCAGGCGTGTCGAGCCCGTAGACCGCGGCGGGCTCGGCCGTGAGTTTGTGGACCGCCCGTTCGACGGTGATCACTCCTTTGTCCCGGACCCAGGTACCGAGCAAATCGGTGGGCATGCACGCGTCGCACAACTGGCTCACGTGCGCCCCTGAGTCCGCGAGTCCGATCAGGCAACCCTCTTGTTGGAGGAGCCAGGCAATCGCGTCGGGATCGTTGTTCGCCAGAACGCTGCGAAAGCGCGTGTCGAGGTTCTCCTCCAGCGCCAGGTCGATCATCAGGTCGAGAGGGGAGCATCCGCGATCCTGGGCGAGCTCGGCAACGCGACGACCGATGAGCTCGGGGTGTACCCCAGACTCGGCCACCTCGAGCGCCGCCCAGTTCGGTCGGATCAGGGTCTTGGTCTCGAGATCTTCCAGCGCGTTCCGACGCCACACGTTGTCTCGATACGCCCTGAGGCGCTCCTCATTCGTGGCGCCCATCAGGGCGGCAAACGCCGGAGCCATGTTGAAGGTGAAGGGTTCACGCAGGTTCATCTGGAACGCGAGCGGACGCACGGAGATCTGCGGCCACACCTGGCCACCGTTCTCCCGTGCGGCGTTGTTATCGGTGATGATTCCTTTGTGCCACGGGTAGCCCTTCACGGTGAGTAGCGCAGTCCAGGTGAGCGGACGGCCAATACGGGCTTGCAGGCCGTAGACATCGGCGTGTTTGATCTTCTCCCCCGGAAGCAGCGCCGCGACCCCCTTCTCGAGGTCGTGTAACGGTTGGAGCAAGGCCTCGACCTCGGCGAGATCGGCGCGGCGGCTCGGCACCGGTCGGCCGCCGTCGCCGTTGTGGGTTCCCGACGAACTCGTCGCAAATCCCATGGCGCCGGCTTCCATCGCGGTGCGAACGATGGACTGCATCTCGGCGAGTTCGGCCGCGTCCGGATCACGGTCGTAACCCGCCTCGCCCATCACATAGAGGCGGAGCGCGGTGTGGCCGATGTAAACGCCGTAGTTGAGCGCGGTGCCGTGACGTTCTACGGAGTCGAGGTATTCGGGGAAGGTCTCGAAGTCCCACGGGATCCCGGCGGCGAGGGTGTCGAGGTTCATGTCCTCCACGTGTTGGAGCGTGCGCGCCAACAGATCGCGATCCTGCGGATGGCACGGCGCGATCGAGAAGCCGCAGTTGCCGGCAATGACGCTCGTGACACCGTGGAAGCTCGATGGCGTGAGCGCGGGATCCCAAAACACCTGCGCGTCGTAGTGCGAGTGGATATCGATGAAGCCGGGAGAGACAATCTGCTCTGTGGCATCGAGCACGCGATCGCCCGTGAGGAACGGAGCGATCTCCGTGATGACACCGCCGTTCACTGCGATATCGGCGGGAAAGCCAGGCGTTCCCGTCCCGTCCACGATCGTCCCGCCCCGAATTACGAGATCTGGCGCCATGAGATGATCCCCTCGTCGTCGGCTGGGCCGGACGTTACCCCTGGTCAACCCGGGGCGAGTCCTGGGCGAGTGCCCGATCGAGGTACACTGATCGGCTCCCCTCTCGGAAAGTCTTGTATGTCCGTGCGCGCCTCCCGCGACGATCTGCGCAATGTTGCGATCATCGCCCACGTTGACCACGGCAAAACCACACTCGTGGACGCCATGCTCTGGCAGACCGGAGCATTTCGCGCCAACCAGGACGTGAACGAGCGCGTCATGGACTCGAACGACCTCGAGCGCGAGAAGGGCATCACGATCCTCGCCAAGAACGCCGCGGTGCGGTATGGCGGCGTGAAGATCAACATCATCGACACGCCGGGCCACGCCGACTTCGGTGGCGAGGTGGAACGCGGCCTGACGATGGTGGATGGGGTGCTTCTCCTGGTTGATGCCAGCGAGGGCCCACTTCCCCAGACTCGCTTCGTCTTGCGAAAGGCGCTGCTTTCGAACTTGCCGGTGATCCTCGTGATCAACAAGGTGGACCGCCCCGACGCGCGTATCGCCGAGGTGGTCGACGAGGTGTACGAGCTGTTCCTCGATCTCGACGCGAACGAAGAGCAGATCGACTTCCCGATCGTGTACACGAATGCCCGCGCCGGTTGGGCGAGTATGGATGCGGATGTCGAAGGCAGCGACCTCAAGCCGCTGTTCGAGCTGTTGCTTGATCGCATCCCCGCGCCGCAGTACACACCCGGCGCGCCGCTTCAAGCGCTCGTCACCAACTTGGACGCATCGCCCTACGTCGGCCGACTCGCATTGTGTCGGGTACACGAAGGAACCATTGCGAAGGGTCAGACGGTTGCGTGGTGTCGCGTCGACGGGATCACGGAACGGGTGCGCATCACCGAGCTGTACGTGACCGAGTCACTCGATCGCCTCGACGCATCCGACGCAGGCCCCGGAGAGATCGTGGCAATCGCCGGTCTCCCCGATGTGACGATCGGCGAGACCCTCGCCGACGTGGACAACCCCGTCGCTCTGCCGATCATGGCCATCGATGAGCCCAGCCTCTCGATGACGATCGGGATCAACACCTCGCCGGTGTCGGGCCAGGACGGCACCAAGCTCACCGCGCGGTTGCTGAAGAACCGACTCGAAGCCGAACTGGTTGGCAACGTTGCACTGCGGGTGCTCCCCACGGAACGCCCCGACGCATGGGAAGTTCAAGGACGCGGCGAGCTCCAGCTCGCGATTCTCGTCGAGACCATGCGCCGCGAGGGTTTCGAACTCACCGTCGGCAAGCCGCAAGTGGTGACCCGCGAGGTAGACGGGAAGCTCCACGAACCCATCGAGCATGCGTCGATCGACGTCCCGGAGGAGTTCCTCGGGGCGGTCACCCAACTCCTCGCCGTCCGCAAGGGCCGCATGGAAGAAATGGTGAACCACGGCACGGGCTGGGTGCGCCTGGAGTACATCGTGCCGGCGCGCGGCCTGGTGGGATTCCGAACCGAGTTCATGACCGAGACGCGAGGGACCGGCATTCTCCACCATGTCTTCGAGGGCTACGCGCCGTGGTTCGGTGAGTTGCGGAGCCGACCGAGCGGTTCGATGGTCGCGGATCGTCGCGGTCCCACCACGGCCTATTCCCTCTTCAGTCTTCAAGAGCGCGGCGAGCTCCTGGTGGGACCAGGAGTGGATGTGTACGAGGGCATGATCGTGGGGGAGTCGTCTCGTTCCGATGAGATGGATGTGAATCCGACGCGTGAGAAGAAGCTCACCAACATGCGCGCGTCGGGGTCGGACGACACCGTTCGCCTCACTCCGCCACGCCCGATGTCATTGGAGCAGGCGCTCGAGTTCGTTGCCGACGATGAGTGTGTCGAGGTAACCCCGAGCGCGGTTCGCCTGCGCAAGGTGATCCTCGACGCTTCGCAGCGGGGCCGCATGCGGAACTCGAAGAAGCCTCCCCGCGCGACCTGACATTTCGCTCGTGACGACCGAATGTCTGCTCCCGAGCGAGCGGCTGCTCGTGCGCGGGTTCACACTTGATGACCTCGACGCGTTTCATGCCTACCGTAACGACCTCGACGTGGCGCATTGGCAGGGGTGGAATGTCCCGTACTCCTATGCGGAGGCCACCGCCCTGGTCACCGAGATGGCCACCGCTGACTTGTTCCGACGCGGTGCATGGACTCAGCTCGCAGTGGAACGCCGCGAACGCTCCGGGCTGGTCGGCGATATCGGTGTGCGCATGGAAGCGAACGAGCCCACCGCCGAACTCGGAGTGACGTTCGCTACCTCAGCACAGGGGGTCGGCTACGCGACCGAAGCCTTGGAGGTGGTGATCACGCATCTCTTCGGGTCGCTCGACCTTGCTCGCGTGATCGCAGTTGCTCACATCGAACATGAACGCGTGCACCGATTGTTCGACCGAGTCGGCCTGGGGGCAGTGGCACGCGACGGTGAGGAGATTGTCTTCTCGCGTCGCAATCCCGCCGCCTGACCCGTTCGGTCGACGCGGCCAGTTCGGGAGAATGACCGCGGTCTGTCATCCTGGGCTCATGCAAACGGGATCATCGGTACGAGTCCATCGCCGCAAGATGTTTCTTGGGCAGGCACCGTGGACGATTCTCACGCCCCGACCATCCAGTGCCGTCCGGCTGGCCACCGCGCCGTCGAGCGCAGGCATCAATCTGCGAGCCGACCTCGCCAGTCTCGAAGGCCTCGCGCACCTGCTGTGGGCCTCGGCATTCCAGGACCGCGCCCGCACGGCGATTCTGTTCGATCTCCCGTTCCTGATTCCCAACGGTGCTGAACCGTCGGCGCCGATTGTGCTGGTGAACTCGGACTTGGGAACTCCATCGGCCCAGATGCTGGCGGAACTCAAGGCCCAACTCCCGTTGACGACTCCGTCGGACGGAACCGTGCGGTTGCGCACCGCCGGTCTCGACCGGGCGCTCGCCGATCCCAAGACGTTCGAGGCCAAGGCCCGTGCGGATGAGGATGCGTTGCCCTGGGACGCCAAACAATGGCGCGAATGGATAGGCAAAGAGAGTGGTGTGGTCATGTTCTCGGCGCCGGCGCCAGTCCTGCGCGCGTATGCGCTGGCCGCGGCGGAGTTGGGGTCGTTCTCATGGGAGAGCTTGGACTCCACCGACCCCTTCGTCGTTGGCGAGGACCTCCAGGTCTTCGATCAGACAATCGTGAAACGCTCCGCCGCACTTCGAGCCCGGCGCGAGTCTTTGTTCCCCGGTCGCAAGCAAGCCGACCTCCTCGGCTCCGAGCGAGCACAACTGTGGGGACGCTCCGATCGGACCGGGCCGAGCACGTCCGGTGACACCACCGCGATCTGAGAGAGTGGCCCCATGGGGGATATTTCGCTGCAACCGATCGGATGGGTGCGCGGTGGTCGCACCGTGGTGCACGACGATGCGTGGGCATCAGTCACGAGCCGCATCGAACTCGATGCGGAACAGTTCGACGGTGAAGCACTCCTCGGCTTGAACAGTTTCTCTCACGTCGAGGTGATCTTCGTCTTTGACCGCGTCGATCCTGATTCGGTCTGCACCGGAGCGCGTCATCCTCGCGGGCGTGAGGACTGGCCCCTGGTCGGGATCTTCGCTCAGCGAGCGAAGGACCGTCCCAACCGCATTGGGCTCACGGTCTGTGAGTTGGTGGCAGTGGAGGCAACGTCGATCGTGGTGCGCGGACTCGATGCGGTGGACGGCACCCCAGTACTCGACCTCAAGCCGTACTTGCCGGGGTTTGGCCCTCGCGGCGAGGTGCAGCAACCGGCCTGGGCCGAGGAACTGATGCGGGGTTACTGGTAACCCCAGCCCGCCGTCCGTGCGGGCGTGGCCGGCGCTGGTAGTTGACGTGCGTGTCAGGTTGGGACCACGCTCTCCGTCCATGATCCCTGAGCGAATGCGAGCCGCGGTCTACAAGGGCAACCAGACGATCGCCGTGGAGGACTACCCAACGCCAGATCTGGGCGCGGGCGATGTGCTGCTCGAGATCAGCCACTGCGGAGTGTGCGGCTCCGACATCCATTTCGTCCTCGAAGGATGGTCGGCACCAAACCGGGTGCACGGCCACGAGTTCAGTGGCACCGTGGTGAAGATCGGTGCCGGGGTCACGAGGTGGCAGGTCGGAGATTCGGTTGTTGGTGGGCCCACCGTTCGGTGCGGCGAGTGCGAGTACTGCCGAGGTGGACGACCGAATCTGTGCAGCGGTCGTGGTGCGGTCAGCGGCGGTGATTGGCAAGGCGCGTTCGCGGAGTACATGAAAGTGCCCGAACTCGAGTTGCTCCTTCTCCCGCCGGGCGTGACCCTGCGCGAGGCGGCCCTCACCGAACCACTCGCGGTCGCCTTGCACGGCATCACCCGTGCCAACGTGGCGCCCGGTGATCGGGTCCTCATCACGGGCGGGGGACCAATCGGCGCGTTGACCGCGGCGGCTCTGATCCACCGCGGGATCACGGATGTGGTCGTCAGTGAACCGTCTCCGGTGCGGCGCGCTTTGTGTCAGCAGTTGGGCGCAACGGTGATCGAGCCCGAAGCACTGACCACGCCGGTCATGCCCGATGCGATCGTGAACGAGCCGTTCCAGGTTGCCCTGGAGTGTTCGGGTCACGCGGTGGCGATGGAGCAGTGTCTCGGTCAGCTGGCCCGCACCGGTCGTCTGGTGTTGGTGGGAGCAGGGATCAAGGCCCCGAGGTTCGATCCCAACCGCATCTTGTTGAACGAACTGATGATCACCGGCGCGTTCTGCTACGACGCCGGGGGATTCGACGATGCGCTGGCGATGTTGGCGGACACAGAGTTTCCCACCAGCGTCCTGATCGAACCCGAGGATGTGGGCCTCGACGAGTTGCGAGCGGCAATCGGTCGCCTGGGCGCAGGCGAAATTCCGGCCAAGGTCGTGGTGGCGCCGGCGCGTGGAAGGAAATGATGAGCGAAGCAACGGTCAGGCCGCCTCGCATCAACCACGTCGCGATGAGCGTGCCGGCAGCATTGCTCGCACCGTCGGGTCGAGCCGAACTGACCGCGTTTTACGGTGACGTCTTCGGGTGGAACGAGCTGCCGACAGAAACCGTCGACGGCAAGAAGTTGGTGTTCGGGGTGCACACGATCGAACAGTTCGTGTTCCTGATCGCCGACGATCCGCCCATGATCTGTCCGCGCCTCGACCATTTCGGTCTCAGCGTTGCCACCGAGGCTGAACTCGACGCGGTGCTGGCCAGGGCCAAGGACTGGCGCGCACGAGACCCCCGAGTCGACATCATCGACAAGAAATGCGATGACCACGGCATGCTCGCGATTACTTCGATCTATGTGCAGTACCTGCTGCCGATGATGGTGGAGATTCAATGGTGGGACTTCCGGAAGTCCACCGCGTGACGGCGCTGCGTTTCGGCGCGTTCGTACCCCAGGGTTGGAAACTCGAATACACCGGGTGGAGTGCTACCGATGCGTGGGCCCGTTCGGTGGAGCTCGCCCAGCTCGCGGAAAGCGTGGGTTACGACCACCTCTGGGTGTACGACCACGTGGAGACGGTGCCGCGGCGGGAGGCCACACATTGCTTCGAAGCCTTCACGATGCTCGCTGCGCTCAGCCAGGTGACGGCCAGCGCAGAACTCGGACAGTTGGTCACGTGCGCGAGCTATCGCAACGTCGGACTCCTGGCCAAGGAAGCGGCATGCGTCGACGTGTTCTCCGGTGGTCGTTTGATTCTCGGTCTCGGCGCAGGCTGGTACGAGCGTGAGTACCAGGCGTATGACTACGAATATCTGCGTCCGAGGCTTCGCCTGAGCGTGCTGGAGGAGACACTTGAGGCCGTCAAACGGCTGTGGTCAGAGGAGACCGTCACCCTTGCGGGCACCCACGTGAAGCTCGACGGAGCGTTCTGTGATCCGAAGCCGGTGCGCGCGCCGCGCCCCCCGATCTGGGTCGGTGGCGGGGGAGAGAAGGTCACGCTACGGATTGCCGCGCAGCATGCGGACGCAACGAACTGGCAGGTGGGGCTGGACGCGTTCATTCACAAGTCTGCGGTGCTCGCCGAGCACTGCACGCAGATCGGACGAGAATTCGAGTCCATCACCCGAACCCACGGGCCCGACTGCCGTCTCTTTGACACCGAGTCCGACCTCTCCGCCTGGTTGAAGACGTCCAGTGGCGGATCGCTGTGGGGCGGCGGCGACCCGGACGAGTACGTGCGCGACAACTTCGTGGGCACGGTGGAGCAGGTAACCGAGAAGGTGCAGGGGTACGCAGATGCCGGATGCACGGAGTTCGTGTTGTGGTTCCGGGATTTTCCCAGCAGCGAGACGATGGAGCGCTTCCAGACCGAGGTGGTTCCGAACCTGGGCTCATGATGGCGGCGGGGCCCACCGGTGGCGTCACTGTGGTGTCACCGGTGTGTGGGTCGACCCCGGTACGATGCTCCCCCGCCATGAAGGTTGATGCTCCCGCGCCCGCGTCCGAGGCGCACGTTCGCCGTGATGGCACCGTCAGCCGATGGATTCCGGTATTGCTGGTGGCCGTCTTGGCTATCGCATTGGTGTTGCGCTTTCTGACGAGTTCTGATCTCTGGCTCGACGAGGCGCTCACCGTCAACATCGCCAAGCTGCCGTTGAGCGAACTGCGCAACGGCCTGCTCCGTGACGGCGCCCCGCCACTCTTTTATGTCCTGTTACACGGTTGGATGGCGGTCTTCGGAACCGGTGACCTTGCCGTACGTTCGCTCTCGGGCGTGCTCGGCGTGGTCATGCTGGGGCTCACGTATGTAGCCGGCCGCCGGTTCGGAACCAACGAGATCGAACACCGGTGGGCCGCGTGGTCGGCGGTGTTGGTGGTGGCGAGTTCCCCGTTTGCGATTAGGTACTCGACCGAGACGCGTATGTACATGCTGGCGATGGTGCTCGTGCTGCTCGGGTATCTCGCGTTGATGCGCATGATCGACGATGGAATGACTGCGATTCGTTTCGCCGGCGTCGTGCTCTGCACCGCCGGGTTGTTGTACACGCAATATTGGTCCATCTTCTTGTTGGCGGTCGTGGGCACGATCTTGGTGCTACGCGCGTGGAGAGCTCCAGAGCTGGAACGGTTACGCGCCCGCCAAGCCGTCTTGGCGGTGGGGGTCGGCGGACTGCTCTTCGTCCCATGGGTTCCCACCTTCTTGTCACAGCTCAAACACACCGGCACCCCATGGGACACTCCCACCACTCCGCCCACTGGGGCCGCGCTCGGAATTATCGACTTCGTGGGCGGCAAGACGGTTGAGGGTTGGTCGCTCGTCCTGGTTGCGGTGATCCTCGCCCTCTTGGCCTTGTTCGCGGTCTCGACCGGACCGCGAACGCTTGCGGTCGACCTCCGCACGGTGCCGGGTGTCCGTTGGGAATGGTTGGTCGCCGCGCTGACCCTCTTCGCCGGTCTCACGTTGTCGTTTCTGGGAGGGACCGGCTTCCAATCGCGCTACGCCGCGGTGATCTATCCCTTCTTCGCACTCGCAGTTGGTTGTGGCGTGCTCGTCTTCGCCGACACCCGTATTCGGATCGCGTTGCTCTCGTTCATCGTGGCGTTCGGCTTCGTCGGCGGGGCCAGGAACGTGCGTACGAACCGAACCCAGTCGTCCCAGGTTGTGAAGGTGATCGCCGCCGAGTCCCGTCCGGGCGATGTCGTGGTTGCGTGTCCCGACCAACTTGGCCCCGACACGCACCGCCTGATTGACCGCCGGCTCGGACTCGATGAGGTGGTGTACCCGACGCTTGCGAGACCAACCTTCGTCGACTGGGTCGACTACGCGACGCGTAATGTCGCGGCCGACCCGGTGAAGTTCGCGCAACAAGTTGTTGACCGCGCCGCGGGACACCAGATCTGGGTCATCTGGGCGCCGCAGTACAAGACGTTCGCCGGCCAATGCGAAGCGATGATCAACGCGATTGCCACGACACGGGGCGCGGGATCCGATCGAGTCACGGCCGACCAGAAGATCTACGAGTTCATGGGTCTTCGCCAGTTTCCGGTGCGGTGACCTCCGTGAGTGATCGGATACGTCGCCGGGGCGGGTATCTGCTGTTGGCGGCGCTCGCGTACCTGCCGGTGTTGGCGAGTTCCTCCGGGCGCGTCGCGGCGGACACCAAGCAATATCTCTACCTCGATCCGTCGCGCCTGCTCAGCCGCGCTTGGTCGATGTGGGATCCCAATATCGGGTTCGGGACCGTGACCCACCAGAACATCGGGTACCTGTTCCCGATGGGACCGTTCTACTGGGTGTTCCAGACCTTGGGTGTGCCCGACTGGGTCGCGCAACGTCTCTGGCTCGGCTCCATCTTGTTTGCGGCCGCTACGGGAATGCTCTTCCTGTTTCGCACGCTGAGTCTCCGCGGTGCGGGTGCGGTGCTTGGTGCATTGCTGTTCATGTTGAGTCCGTACTCCTTGGACTACGCCGCGCGTATTTCCGTGATCCTGTTGCCGTGGGCTGGTTTGCCCTGGCTCCTCGGCATCGTGATGCGCGGCCTTCGACGCGGCGGGTGGTGGCACGCGGCGTGGTTCGCGCTGGCGGTGCAGTTCATCGGAGGCGTGAACGCCACCGCGTTGGTGTTCGTGGGGCTCGCGCCGGCGCTCTGGATTGTGCACTCGGTCGTCGTGACCCGCGAAGTCCGGTTCCGACGAGCCGTTGGAACCGTGGCCCGGTTCGCAACGTTGACCTTCGCGGCCTCCACCTGGTGGATCGCCGGACTGTGGGCCCAGGGGTCCTACGGCATCAACATTCTGAAGTTCACCGAGACGCTGCGCGCGGTGTCGCGAACCTCGTTGCCGAACGAGGTGCTCCGGGGACTCGGCTATTGGTTCTTCTACGGCAAGGACAAACTCGGGCCCTGGATCGAAGCGAGTCCCACCTACACCCAGCGGCCGTTGATCATTCTCGTGAGCTACGGCATCCCCTTCCTGGCGTTGGCCGGCGCGGCGTTCATCACCTGGAAGTACCGCAGTTACTTCGTGGCCATCATCGTGGCGGGTGTGGTGATCGCGGTCGGTGCCCATCCGTACGACAGCCCAACGCCACTCGGAGGTTGGTTCAAAGCGGCGGCGAACTCGTCCACGATCGCGTTCGCGCTGCGTAGCACGGGGCGAGCAACTCCTCTCGTGATCCTGGGGATAGCTGCGCTCTTCGCCGCGGGAACGAACGCAGTGCTCGCTCGGTTCGGCGCAGTGCATTGGCGCGCGATCTCTTTGCGGCTCGCGATCCCCGTGGCCGTTGGTCTGCTGATCGTGGTCAACCTGCCCGCGCTCTGGAATGGAACCTTCTATGGCGCCAACTTGCAACGGAACGAGGCACTTCCCACGTACTGGACCGATGCCGCCCGCTACCTCGACGCTCAGCCCCACGACACGCGCGTGATGGAGTTGCCGGGCGCCGACTTCGCGTCCTACCGATGGGGGAGCACGGTCGATCCCATCACCCCCGGCCTGATCGATCGTCCCTACGTGGCGCGCGAACTCATTCCGTACGGCTCGCCCGCATCTGCGAACCTCCTGAACGCATTCGATCTGCGCATCCAGGACCGAAGTCTGCCGGCGCGCGCGCTCGCGCCGATGGCACGATTGGGTGCCATTGGTGACTACGTCTTGCGCAATGACCTCCAGTTCGAGCGGTACCACGTGCTGAGGCCGGAGTTCCTCGAGGCGCTCTTCACTCCGACGCCGCCCGGACTCAAACACGCCGCAAGTTTCGGGAAGCCGGACATCGCGCAGACCACGCAGTACCCGTTCAACGACGAGCAGGCGCTCGGCGCGCCGACGCGGCTCCCAACGCCCCGGCCCGTCGATGTCTATCGGGTGAAGCGTCCCAGCCCGATCGTCGGGGTGGCGGCGTCGGACCGACCGATGGTGATGTCGGGCGATGGTGACGGCATCGTGGATCTCGCGTCGATCGGCGCATTGGCGACGAACACGCCGGTCCTGGACTCGGCCGTGTTCGATAGTTCGGAAATCCGCCACCATGTGCGCCCCGGGTCGCCGCTCGTTGTCACCGACACCAACCGACTGCGGGCGCGGCGATGGAGCACCGTGACCGACACCGTGGGCTATACCGAAGGCCCGGGAAATCATCCGATTGCGTTCGACGAATCGGACGCTCGCCTCGACATGTTTCCCGGCGCCCCCAAGTCGGCGTCAACGACGGTGGAGCTTCACGGCGCGCGGCGCGTGGGGGCCACCAGTTACGGCAATCCCATTACCTACAACCCGGAAGATCGGGCGGCGCGCGCATTCGACAACGACGTCTTGACCGCGTGGCGTACCGGCGCGTTCGACGATGTACGTGGCCAACGGATCCTGGTCGAGGCGCAGCAACCGATCACGACGAACCACGTCAACCTTGTGCAGGTGATGCGCCCTCCGCGCGGCCGTTGGATTACCCGCGCGGTGCTGCGGTTTGACGGTGGTGCGGCGAGGACGGTCGACCTCGGCCCCGCCTCCCGAACCGCGGCCGGAGAGACGCTGCGGTTTCCTACGCGCACCTTTTCCACGTTCACCATCGAGATTGTCGACACGAATCTCGGCCCGTTGCGGAACTACGGCGGTGTCGATCCCGTGGGATTTGCCGAGATTCGGCTCCAGGGCAAGGGCATGGACCGGCCGCTGCATATCGATGAAGTCACCGTGCTTCCCACCGATTTGACCCGAGCGGCGGGCGCGACGTCGGCCGAACATCCGCTGGCATACGTGATGAGTCGCGAGCGGGTGATCCCCGTGCCACCGCGGCGTGATCCAGAGCTGGCCATGACCCGCCAGATCTCCACGCCGACGGCGCGCGAGTTCGGCGTGGGCGCCGAGGTGCGATTGTCCTCGTGGGCTCCCGATGATCTCGTCGATCGGTTGCTCGGATATCGCGGCGACGTACGAGCCCGGGCGTCGAACCATCTTGCTGGTGCGCCGCGCGATCGGGCCTCCGCAGCCCTAGACGCTGACCTCTCCACCGCGTGGGTCACGCCGTTCGAGCGGGTGGTGGGACAAACGATCTCCGTGACGCTCCCGACGGCACGGACGCTCGACCGGCTCGACCTCCAACTCGTTGCCGACGGTCTCCACTCTGTACCGCGCCGAATCGAGGTGCGGAACGAGGTGGGGGAGATCCGAAGGGTCGACCTCCCGAGCGTCGCGGACGCACGGACACCGAACGCCACGGTGGCGGTGCCGGTGACGTTCCCGGCCCTGCGTGGATCGACCTTCACCGTACGAATTGCGGCAATCCGTGCGGTGCGAACGCACGAGTGGTATTGCGAATGCGATCAGGTCATGCCCGCGGGCATCGCAGAGCTTGGCGTAGCTGATTTGGCCCCAGTCCGCGTCGCAGCCGAAATCCCAGCGGAGTGCCGGACCGACCTGATCTCGGTGGATGGCGAGCCAGTCAGGGCAAGGGTGGTGGGGTCGACGACCGCGGCATTGGCCCTGGATCCGCTGCGAGTTCAAGCGTGCCGGGGGGCGGCGCGGCCAAAGGTGGCGACCCGCGCCGGCTCCCATGTTGTGAGAACGAGCCGCGGCGACCGGAGCGGATGGAACGTGGATCGAATCGTGCTGGCGAGTGATCGCCGCGGTCGTGTCGACCCGTTGGGTTTCGGTGCGCAGATTTCTCTCCGTGACCGTGGTGGCCAATGGTCCGGACCGGCCGGGTCGAGCACGACTGCGCAACCAACGAGCCCGAACGTCGTGGTCAAGGAGAGCGGACGTTCGAATGTGCGAGCGGTGGTGACCGGAGCCACTGGGCCGTTCTGGCTCGTCCTGAACCAGAGTGTGAATGCTGGTTGGCGCGCCACGGTAGACGGCAAAGAGTTGGGCACGTCGACCCTCGTGAATGGTTTCGCGAACGGATGGAGGGTCAAGCCCTCCGGAACCGGCCCGCTCACGGTCGAACTCGACTGGACTCCGCAGCGCACGGTCAACCTCGCGTTGGGAATCTCGCTCGCGGGAGTGCTGGCCGGCCTGGGGCTTGTGTTCGTCATCGGCGCTCGTCGACGCGGGCACCCGGAGTTCGCCATGGCGAGCACGGCGCCAGACGAGCCCAAGTTCGTGTTGCCATGGCAACGGTCCAGCACGAGACCTGGGCCGATCGCGCTCGCGGTTGGAGTCCTGATCAGTGGCGGTGCCGCGGCGTTGATCGTCTCGCCCGCGATCGGAGTCGTGACGGCCGCCGTGGCCTTGATCGCGCTGCAGTGGCCGCTCGGTCGGGTCGCGCTGCGGCTCGCTCCCGCGATTGCGCTTGCGGGCTGCGGCGCATTCATCGCGGTCAAACAGGTGTACGCCAAGTTCCCCGCCACGTTCGAATGGCCCACGTTCTTCCCCGAAGTACGGACGCTGGGTTGGATGGTGGTGGTCTTGTTGCTGGTGGATGTACTGGTGGAAGCGCTGGTGGAGGCGGCGGATCGACGGAGTGTGCGGCCCTGAGCAACGATGCTCAGGTAGCATCACTTGCTCGCCCCGGCCCCCGGCCCTGGTCACCCTGAGGACAGAATGTCGGCATTCGACGCGAAACCGTTGACCACACCATCCGTGGTGATCATCGGCGCTGGACCGGCTGGTCTGACGGCTGCCTACATGCTGAGTAAGCACGGCCTGACCTCGACGATTCTCGAATCGGACACGGTGGTCGGCGGGATCAGTCGGACCGTCGAACGCGACGGCTGGCGCTTCGATATCGGTGGTCATCGCTTCTTTACCAAGGTCCGCGACGTCGACGACCTTTGGTTCGAGATCCTGGGAGCCGACGAGTTTCTCTCCCGGCCGCGGATGTCGCGAATCCTGTATCGCGGCAAGCTGTTCGACTATCCCATCAAGCCGCTGAACGCGCTGAAGAACCTGGGCCCGGTCGAAGCCGTGCGGTGTGTTGGATCGTATGGGTGGGCGAAGGTCCGGCCCCCGAAGGACACGACCAACCTCGAAGGGTTCTACGTCAGCCAGTTCGGATGGCGGCTCTACGAACACTTCTTTCGTCGATACAACGAGAAGGTGTGGGGTGTCCCGACCCGTGAGATGTCGGCGGATTTCGGGGCGCAGCGCTCCAAGGGCATGTCACTGATGACCGCGATCGGCGACGGCCTCACACCGAAGTGGCTCAAGGCTCGGCGGGCCAAGGGCGAGCAGGTGACGTCGCTCATCGAGTCCTTTAACTACCCGAAGTACGGCCCGGGTCAGATGTGGGAGCGGTGCGCGGAGATCGTCACCGAACGCGGATCATCGCTCACGTTCGACGCCAAGGTGACGCGGGTCGCGCACCGCGATGGGGCGGCGTACGAAGTCACTGCGCGCGTCGACGGTACCGACGCCGTGTACCCCTGCGACCACGTTATCTCGTCGATGCCGTTCCGCTCGCTGATTCGGGCCATGGATCCACCGGCTCCCGCGCCCGTGATAGCAGCCGCTGATGGACTTACCTATCGCGACTTCATGACGGTTGCACTCGTGGTGCCCCAGGAGTATTCGTTCCCGGACAACTGGATCTACATCCACGACCCGGCAGTGAAAGTCGGACGGATTCAGAACTTCGGGTCGTGGTCTCCGTACCTCGTGAAGGAGGGCCGCACCTGTTTGGGCCTCGAGTTCTTCGTCAACGAGGGCGACGACATGTGGACAAAAGCCGATGATGACCTCATCGCCCAAGCCAAAGCCGAACTCCAACAACTCGGGTTGGCCGATTCGTCCAAGGTGGAAGCGGGCTACGTCGTTCGGATGCCGAAGGCCTATCCCGTCTACGACGAGCACTACCAAACGAACGTGGCCGTGTTGCGCGAGTACATCGCGGCGACGGCGCCGAACGTGATGCCCACGGGCCGCAACGGGATGCACAAGTACAACAACCAGGACCACTCGATGTTGACCGCGATGCTCTCCGTCGAGAACATCCTCGGTGCGCATCACGACGTCTGGACGGTCAACGTGGAAGACGAGTACCACGAAGAGTCCACCGACACCGTGCCCGGCGGCACTGAACGCGTGACGGGACGGGACGCTCCGGTCCTCGCTCGCGACTCGATCGAGGCCGCGGCGCAGCGTCGTCGAGAGGGTAAGCGCTGATGCGGATTCAGGTCTGCACGCCCACCTACATCGAGGCCGACAACATCGAAGAGTTCTTGCGTCGGGCTCGAGCCGCGATCCCCGCCGCCGACATCCTCGTCCTCGATGACAACAGCCCGGACGGCACCGCCGAAATCGCCGAGCGCGTCGGGGCAGAACTCGGCCAGATCGAGGTCTTGCGCCGACCCGAGAAACGGGGTCTGGGAAACGCCTATCGGGCCGGGTTCGCCGTCGGCATCGCCCGCGGGTACGACATCATTTGCCAAATCGACGCCGACCTTTCCCACGATCCCGAAGTGTTGCCGGAGCTCGTGGCTGCGCTCAATGACGGTGCCGACCTGGCCATCGGATCTCGGTACGTTCCCGGTGGCTCGATTCCGCATTGGCCGTGGCGGCGGCGTGCACTCTCGAAATACGGGAATGCCTACACGGGCTTCATGCTGCGCACCGGGGTGAAAGATGCGACCGCGGGCTACCGCGCGTTCCGGGCTCAGACGCTGCTCGATATCGACTACGCCGCGACGCGCGCGAAGGGGTACGGGTTCCAGATCGAGCTGGCCCACCGAGTTTCCGAGCACGGCGGGAAGATCACGGAGGTGCCGATCACCTTCACCGACCGAGTGCGCGGTAACTCGAAAATGTCGATGTCGGTGATGGTCGAAGAGATGGCCCTCGTTAGCTGGTGGGGGATCCGCAATCGGGTCACCGCTCGCCGCGCTCGTTAGTCGCTACCGCTTCTTGCACTTGACGTAGAGCACATAGAGCGGCTGGTGATCGTCGGGCCGTTTCCCAAACTTCTTCACCAGACAAAAGTCGCGATTCAGCACTTTGGTGGATGCGGTACTCCCGAACTTCAGCGCATCGTTGGGTTCCGACCAGTCGTTCCAGACGCCCGACAAGATTGCGACCTGCGAGTGCGCGAGGTCTGATGCCATGCGTGACCCTTTCCGATTCGCGACGCCCGGGTCCATTTCGATGAAGTACGTCCCCGGCGGATACTCGGGCAACAGGTAGTAGAGATAGGCGTCTGAATACGGCGTCTTGCGGAGATCGGTAGGCCCGACGAAGAGCCGAGCACCGGGCTTCGCAACCTTCGGGACTGCTTTGAGTACGCGCCGGGCCGCGACGGCAACGTCCTCGCGGCCGTAATAGAACCGACGGCCATTTCGTTCGACCTCGAAGGCGAGCCGATGCTTGCCGAACGTCTGGGCGACAAAATCGGCGTAGGACCAAGCGGTGAAATGGGGAATGACCAACACGATCAGCGCCGGGATCGCGAGCGCACAGAGGACGAGGCGAACACCCGAGCGAGCCACCCCTCGACGGAGACGGATCAGCTCGAAGACGGCAACCGGCAACAGCGCGACCGACACGCAACTCACCCACGAGAAGTGAGCGGAGTCAACCCGCTGCATTCCCTGCGGGAGCATGCCCAGCCCGAACAGCCCCGCAGCAAGCAGCACGCGCGCTTGGTACCGGCTCGGATCCCGCCGCACGGCCATTCGCCCGACCAATGCGACGAACAGGACTGCAGCGATGAGGAAGAAGAACCAGATGAAGAGTTGCTGGGACGTCTCGAAGTGTGGGAGGGGCCATTTGGGGGGCTGGATCGCGCCGGATCGTTGAAGAAACCCGTCGAGGTGATTCCACGAGGGCGGAATCGGCAGACTGCGGCCGCCCCTGAGGTAGATCACCGGGTCGAGGACCATGCCTTTGAAGGTGGCGTAGGGCCCTGCGGTCACAATCTGCACGAGATAGGCACTGACTCCGATGCCAAAGCCGAGCAACAGACGCTTCTTGAATGCGGCGGCGAGCCCCGCAGTCGCCCCCAGGGCGCCCAAACCGACTGCGATGACCAAGTCGAGCCGGAACAGCAGCGCGCCGGCGCCGACGATTCCCGCCCAGAACGCGTAGCGCAACGCAATGGTGGGCGCGGTGTCGAGCCGGCGCCTCCCCGCGAGCGTCAGCCCGAGACCGAGCAGGCCGAGGGCAACACCCCCTATCCACGCAAGGGCGGTGAGTCCGAGCGGCGGAACGATGAAGAGCAGCGAGAGCAAGGCACAGGGGAGGGCGAGGCGCCGGCCCCAAGGACGGGCGAGCCAGTAGATGCCGCCGACCACACCGATCTGCTGCAGCAACGCGAACATGCGCTCGGCTTCCAACGTGACACCGAGGACCTTCATCCAGCCGGCAAGCGCCCAGAGACTGCCGGGGCCGTAGAGGTGCAGGAAGTCGAGGTTCGGGAAGTCGCCGTGGAGTACGCGCTCCGGGAAGACGAGCATGAAGCCCTCTTCCATCGGCGGTCCCTGGTTGCGCAAGAGACCCCGGAGGGGGAGCGCGAACGCCAATCCGAGAACGAGGAACGTGATGACCCGTTTCGTTCGAGGCGACAATGCCGCAACTCGGGCCGAGGTTCCTTCGATGAGTCGCTTCAATGGGTGCTCACCGATGAAAGTCAAGCACGCCGGGACTGCACGGACGGCTCGGGCATCGGTGCGAGATTAGCAGCGCCTTGCTGGACTTCGGCGCGACCAGCCTCGAGTTCGATGCCCCGGGATGGCGGAGCCACAGCCGTACAATGCCGCGGATGTCGACCACGGTGGCGAGCGAAGGCGGGCAGTCACCCGGGGACACGGTGGATCATGACTCGCGACCCGCCACCGATGATCCAACCCGAGCTTCGCTCTGGTTGGTCGCGGCGTTGTGGAGCGGGTTTGGCATCGGCTTCGCGGTCGCCATGATCGCGGTCGCCCACCCACGTTGGTACCCGATCCTCGATATGGCCCAGACCGAGATGCGGGTCCGCGACGTGTTCAGCGCGCATCCGCCGCTCATCGGTCTTCCCGGGCGGATCGGTTCGTTGGGGGCTCGCCAGGGCAGCCATCCCGGTCCGCTCAGTTTTTGGGCGCTGGCACCCTTCTACCAACTGTTCGGCTCGAGTGCGTGGGCGCTCCAGGTGGCCACGGCGTGCATCAACGCGATCGCGATCGGCGCCAGTCTTCTGGTGGTTCGGCGCCGAGGCGGCCGGCTCTTGGTCCTGGGTTTCTCCGGTGCGCTGGCTGCGTTGATCGTGTTCTACGGGCCCGATGTGTTGACGCAGGCATGGAACCCGTACATGCCCGTGCTGTGGTTCATCCTTTTCGTCGTGGGGGTCTGGTCGGTGCTCTGCGATGACCTCGCAATGCTGCCGGTCGCCACGTTTGCCGCGTGCTTCTGCCTCCACACCCACATCTCATATCTTGGAATGGTCACGGGAATCGGTGCCGTGGCAGTCGTATGGATCGCGTGGAGTTTGTGGCGACGCCGAACCGCGTTGGGGGCCCATCCCTGGCGCTACATCCTGATCAGTGCCGGGATCCTGATCGTCACGTCCATTCCGCCCATCGTCCAGCAGTTGACCCACGATCCCGGCAACCTCACGCTGATCTGGGAGCACTTCACCAATCCACCGGCCGATCCCATCGGGATCCGCGAAGGGCTCAAGGTGCTGTTGGTGCACCTCAACCCATGGCGCCTCCTCGCGGGACAAGACGCGAATACGGGCTCCCTCATTCCCGGCGCCCTGTTCGTGGTGGCTTGGGGCGCGGGGGCGATCGTCGCGGTTCGCCGGCGCGAGCGCAATCTCATCGCGCTCCACGCCGTCATTGCGGTGGGTCTCGTGCTCGGACTGATGTCGATCGCCAACATCTTCGGATTCATTTGGTACTACCTGATGCTCTGGTCATGGGGCCTGAGCGCGCTCATGCTGTTGACCACGGTCTGGGCGTTTGGTTCGCTGGCCGTATCCCGTACCCCGTCCGGTGTCTCGCGTGTGAGCTCGCGTGGCGCGATCACAGTCGCGTGGGTGCTCATCGTGGTGACGGTGGTGTCGTTTGCCCGGTTCAGCGCGGACGCATCGAACCTCGAGTCACCATCGCCTCATCTCTCGCAGGCACTCGACGCATTGGTCGGTCCCACCGTCAAAGCGATCGATGCGGGCCGGGTGCCCGGAGGTGGTCGGGACGGGCGATACCAGGTCACCATCAAGGATCCCGTGACCATCAACGGGCCCGGTTATGGACTGTTGTCAGAGCTGGAACGCAGCGGGATCCACGCGGGATTTCCCCAGATCTATGACGCGATCGTTCGGGAGTCTCGGGTCGTCACCAAGGAGCGGGCCACGGCAGTCGTGCATTTCTCGGTGGGACCGGACATTGCGGTTTGGAACGCCACGCCAGGAGCGATGCGCGTGGCGACGATCGACGTACGACCGCGGGCAGAACGGCGTGAGTTCAACCGGTTGCAACGTTCGTTGGGGCCCCGCTTGCGCGCCATCGGACGCGGCGATCTGGTGCCCAACCTCACCGCGAATATCTTCACCGCAACGTTCGTGCTGGGCCTGCCCGCCGACGTGTCGCGTGATCTGGTTCGGATGGTGGACATCGGAGAACCGGCCGCGGTCTTCGTCGGCCCGCCATCGCTCGCCGAGTGATCGCAGCGTTCCCAAAGCTCCGATCGAAATCGTCCTAACGCACGGAGCGCACCCGGGCGAAGCGGTCCTTGTATCGCAAGAGCGGCTGTTCCAACGCGTACCACGAGACGGACGCCGACGCGATAGTGAGGGCCAGGACTGCCCCCACAAAGATCAGCCAGGGCGCACTGAACAGGGAGTTCGTGTGCCACCGGAACGGCACGTCGGACCCGTAGACCCCGCGGAACGCGAGATCAGTCCAGCGGAGGTATTGATCGATCCACGCCTCGTGCCAGAGGTAGATGCCATACGAGATAGTGCCGAGGTAGACCATCGTGCGCGATTGCAACAACCCGCGGATATGACTGGTGGCAGGATCCTGGGGTCCGAACACGGACGGCAGGATCAACAGGACGGCGGTGGCGCCGTACAGGTAGTGCTGGCCCCACAACAGGTGGTGTTCGATCGCCGCGTCGGTATGACCGAGACCGGCACCTCCGGCGACCCACCACAGTGTTGCGAACGCACCGATCCAACAGATGATTGGAGCGAACCGACGATCGAGGCGTGCGGGGACTCGAAAGTTGAAGTGTTGTATCGCGAGCGAGATCACCGCCATCGCCATACCGAGCGCGAACAGATCGAGCCACCAGGGCAACCACATCTTCAGTTGCCCGATGCGGCCATCGGAGAATCCGTTCCCTAACACAAACGCTTTCCATGCCGCCGAGATCACGATGAGACTCCCGATACCTACGAGTTCGACGCGAACGCGCCGCTCGGGTGAGCCGACCACGAATCGGCTGATCAGGATCGCGAAGATCGGCAGGAAGACGTAGAAGGTCAGCTCGGTCGAAAGCGTCCAAGATTGTACGAGGGGCGCGAAGACATCGGTCTGGCGGGGGCTGTAGATGTGGAGGAGCGAGTAATCGAGAAACCAGTTGCGGGTGGAGGGAATGTCCTTCGCGCCGAAGCCGTAGACGATCACCGTCGTCGCCAACCAGAACGCGGGATAGATGCGCAGGGCACGACGCCAGAGGAACGATCCGAGGGCCGGTCGGTCGGTATCCAGCAGGTGGGCTCGAGCAAACGGTCGATACAACAGCAGCCCGGAGAGTACGAAGAAGATGGCGACGCCGCCGTCCATGCGAGCGAAGAACACCCCACCAAGGTTGGGTGCGTTCGCACCGCCGGTATCGGCCACATGGGTAACGAGTACTGCGAGCGCAGCAATGGCGCGTAAGCCGTTGAGCCCGGGGAAACGTGGTTCGGTCGCCGGGGGCGCGGCCGGAACATCGGTGCGCACCATCGCCGTGAATACTACGGGCGATGGTGTGAGGAAACGCGGCCTTCGTCGCCTACGCTCCGCGTTTGCCCGCCGCTCTGAGGTGAGTTTGTGAAGTTGTCAGACCGCACGAGTCCAATGCGTCCCGCCATCGTGACCGGCGCGTCAGGTTGGCTCGGCCGGAACCTGGTGCGCGCCTTGGTGGCGCAATCCCGACCGGTGCGTGCCCTGGTGCAAAGTGCCGAGGAAGCTCCATTGCTGGAGGTGATCGGTCCCGAGGTCAGCACTGCGGTTGGTGACGTGAGGGACCCCGCGTCGCTTGATGCGCTGTTCGCCGGCGTGGATGCACCGACGGTGTTTCATGTGGCGGCGGTGATCCATCCGCGCACGGTGCGCGAGTTCTTCGACATCAACGTTGGCGGGACCGAGTTGGTCGTGGACCAGACCCGGCGATCAAGCGCGGTTCGGCTCGTTCACGTCTCATCGAACTCCCCGTTTGGTGCGAACGCGGCACCGACGGATCGCTTCGTGGAGGACTCGCCGTTCCATCCGTATATGGGGTACGGAGCGTCGAAGCTCGAAGCCGAAGAGATCGTTCGCCGCGGTCACGGGCGCCAGGATGTCGACGCCGTCATCGTGCGCGCTCCGTGGTTCTACGGCCCGTACCAACCGGCCCGGCAAACGCAATGGTTCCGGGCGGTCCGCAAGGGTCGGTTCCCGCTCATTGGCGATGGAACCCAGCAGCGGTCGATGGTGTACACCGAACACCTGGTGCAGGGGTTGCTGCGGGCCGAGGCCACACCGGAGGCAAGCGGGCGGGCGTACTGGATTGCCGATGCCGAGCCGTACGAACTGCGCATTGTGTTGGAGACGGTGCGCAGCGCGCTTGTCGCCGAAGGATTGACCGTTTCCGGCGGCCAATCACGCATACCGCGCATCCTCGGGGTGGTCGCGGAAAAGGCCGACGCCCTGTTGCAGAGCCGAGGGAGGTACGTTCAGCCGCTGCACGTCCTGGGCGAGCTCAAGGACACAATTGCTTGTGATATCAGTCGCGCTCGAGCGGAACTCGGATACAACCCCACCACGAGCTTGCTCGATGGAATGCGCGCCAGCATTCGCTACTGCCTCGATCGTGGAGAGATTCTGTGAGTCGGATTCTGATTACCGGCGGCGCCGGCTACTTCGGTTCGGTGCTCGCGACGCTCGCACGGGCACAGGGTCACGAAGTCCTGGTCTTCGACCTGAACCCGCCCGAGGATGCCAGCGTCGAGCACGTGATCGGCGATGTCCGCGACATCGATGCCCTGCGTTCGGCGTGTGAGGACATTGACGTTGTCCTTCATAACGTCGCGCAAGTTCCGTTGGCGAAGGATCGCGAACTGTTCTGGTCGGTGAACGTCGTGGGTACTGCGAACGTCTTGCTGGCGGCACGTGATGCGGGTGTGTCCAAGGTGGTCCACACGTCGTCGAGCGCGATCTTCGGTATCCCGGAATCAAACCCGGTGAGTGAAGCCACCGCGCCCAGACCGTTGGAGGCATACGGCACCGCCAAGCTCGAGGCCGAGTTCTTATGCCGCGATGCCGTAGCCGCGGGCCTGGATGTTTCGATCGTGCGCCCGCGAACGGTATTGGGTCATGGACGACTCGGGATCATGGCGATCTTGTTCGAGTTCGTGGCCGACGGCTCACCCGTCTTCGTGCTGGGGTCCGGCGATAATACGTATCAGTTCGTGCATGCCGAGGACCTGGCCGATGCGTGTCTTCGCGCCGCCCTGCGCCCGGGCCCGGCCGTCTACAACGTGGGGTGTCGCGACTTCGGGACCATGCGCGAGACCTTGCAGGCGCTGGTAGATCATGCCGCCACTGGTTCCAAGGTCGTGTCGCTCCCGTCCAAGCCCGCGCAACTGGCGATGAAGGTGTTGGGCCAATCTTCGCTCGTTCCGTTCGCGCCGTATCACTGGCTGTTGTACGGGGAGTCATTGTGGTTCGACGTCAGCAAGGCGGAAACCGAACTTGATTGGCAGCCAACGCACTCCAACGCGACGGCTGTGATCGAGTCGTACGAATGGTTCTTGCGTAACCGCGAGACACTCGGCGGTAAGGGCAAGTCGCATCATCAATCACCCGCGAAGCTCGGAATGTTGAAGCTGGTGAAGAGGCTGCCGCTCTAGCTAGGAAGCCAGAAATGCGTCCGCATTGCGCGCCGCGATCGTCATGACCGCCGCTTGCGGGTTCACGCCAGGCGCATCAGGCAACAGCGACGCATCGTTGACCCGTAGGTTGTCGCAACCCCACACGCGTCCGAAGCTGTCGGCGCCGGTTGCTGCACGGGCTTCACCCATACGAATGGTGGAGGTGAGGTGCACGGTCATGAGGTTGGATCGAGCGCGCGTCAATGCATCCCACCATTGCGCCAGATCGGCTCGGTCACGCACCAGCGGGCCTCCGGCGATCGAAGGGAACAACTCGACTGCGCCCGCGGCCAGGAGCACCTCGCCGAGGTGTACGAGTCCGCGAGCAAGGCGGCTGAGGTCGGCATCGGTGAGCGAGTACGTGACCAATGGAGCACGGAGACCGGGAAGCGCCATCACCCGTCCACTTCCGGTGCTGCGAATCGCCGCGTAATACACGACCACGTTCTGCCATTCGGCGAGCACCCGGTCGAGGTCGTCCGGGGCCGCGTCGGCGACCGCTAGGGCCACATGTCCCCGGCGGCTCGCGGAGCCTCCGATGGTGAGATAGGGGTCGAACTCGGTCACGCGGTGCACGGGCACTTCGTCGTGGTCGTAGGCCTCATTGAACCGTGCCGCGACTTTGACCGTCGGGTGGAATTTCAAGCCCGGACCGATGTTGTGGCGGAACCCGCTGCGTTGGAGCAGGGTCGGCGATTGGATGGCCCCTCCACAGACGAACACCGAATCCGCTCGGAGGGTCACGACCTCGGTCGTGCCATCGGCATGGGCGAGTCGTGCTGATGCACCCGTGACCCGCGTTCCCGACCGCAACAGTTTCAACACGGTGCAGTCGGGCTGGACAACCGCGCCGGCGGCCACCGCCTTGGGGATCATGGTCCGCGACATCGACTGCTTGGTGCCGTGTCCCTTGTCGTCGTAGGCGAAGACCCGCGCAAACTCGACGTTGCGCCAACCAAGTTCGTTCGAGCCGCGTTCCAGGACCGCGGAGGACCGCGGCGCAAGACCAGGGAGCCGGGAGACCTTCACCGTCTGTTCGATCTCGGTGGCGTACCGATCAAGTGATTCGACGTCGAACTCGGTGATCGCGTACTTCGTGCGCCACTCGTCGACGTAGCGAGAGGGGAGACGGTGATAGAGCCCCATGTTGATCTCGGTGCTGCCGCCCACACACCGGCCTTCGGCGAAGGCGATACCGGGACTGCCGAGCGCGGCACAGGCGCCCTGATGGCGATAGCGAGCGGTGAACTCGTCGAGCGACGACGGCTCGTGCGCGTCCGGGTCGTACCACGGACCTTCCTCGGCCACGAGGACCGACCGTCCGGCTTCGGCGAGCCGGGCTGCGGTCACGGCTCCACCCGCGCCCGAGCCGATGATCAGGACCTCGGTGTCGATCGTTCGCCTCACGAGTCGATCAGCTCTTGTTGGGCGAAGATCACGAGCGACGAGAGCAACCGCGCGTATTGGCGGACCACGCCGATGGAGTGGCGCTCCCATTGCGCGATGGCAGCCTCGATCTGGTGGTCCGATGGATTGCTCCCGAAGCGCAGCACCACGTAGGCGCCCAGCCCGATGGACTCACCGACCACACCGAGTCGGAGGTGCTGAGGCATCGCGGTCAAGGAGGTGTCGACGAACTCACTGATGGCGCCGTCGGTTCGCAGATCGTCGGGACCGGCGAGGGCCGCCACGACACGTCGTTCGAGCCAGAGCATGAAGGCGTTACCTTACCGGTGAGCGAGGCCCGGAACGGTCCCTGCAGCCGCTGAGGGGGAATCTCGGCGCCATCGTTGCCCCAGTGCAACCGCTCCGGTGGCAGCTCCAACGATGATGGCGGGTTCCGCGCCAATGCGGAACCGCTGATTGCCATAGGTGACCAACGTGGAGGCGATCACACTCAGGACTGCCGCGATCAGCGGCCACACCGGGGCGCGACGCCGAATCAAAAGGATCAGGCCTCCGACGGCGAAGGGATACAACAGCCAATCGAACCAGGTGCCTAATCGTTCCCATACCTCGGGGCGACCTTCGAGGGCTTCGAGGTTGATCTGCTGGTCGGGTCGGAACATTCCAAACGTTCGCAGGAGTCGCGCCGCCGCCACCTTGGGGAGACTCGAAACGTGATCACGCATGAAGTCGACGCCCTGACTGCGGGCCGCGCCGGCGGCCGTCGCTTCATTGAAGTGCGGCTGACGGCCGTTGAATCCGGTGAAGCACTCCCCGGACGACGCGTCGCCAGGCCCGAACGTGGATCGCCACGACCCGAGGAACTCCCCGGAGTAGGTGGGTCCACAGTTGGCACCCGCGAGCGCAGTTCCGAGGTTGTTGGAAACGGCCACAAAGGAGTGAAACGTGGTTTGGTTGCGAATGGTCCACGGAACGACCACTAGCCCAACCATGGCCAGGGCGAGGAGCACGACACCGACGCGCCGGGCTGTGCCCAGCTGAAGCCCAACTGCGAGGGGCACAATGAGGAGCACCGCGAGGACGCCGGCCTCGGCCCGGGTGACCGTGGCGAGACCGAGCATCAAGCCGAGCGCGGCGAACTGCAACGGGCTCGGCGAGACCCGAATACGACCAGCGAGGTAGAGCGAGAGGGTCACGAGGAAGACGAAGACGGCTTCGCTCATCAAGGTGGCTTCGGGCAAGAACATCATCGGTGAGATCGCCGCCAATCCCGCGGCGATCAGCCCAACGGTGGTGCCGGCGACCTGACGTCCGACCATCCCCATGAGGACGACCGTGGAGGCACCCACAGCGGCCAAGCCGAGACGCTGTGCCTCCACACTTCGCATCCCGACCCGGGCGAACAGCGAGAGCACAAAGGGGTGGAACGGCGGATACTCGGCAGTAGGAACTACGAGGTGGAAGCGCACGAGGTCAAACGGACGGATGTACCCGCGTCCGTCGGCAAGATGGTTCGCGAGCAGGTGATACGCGCTGGCGTCGCCGAGTTCCGGGACCCGTGGATCCACGAGAACGATGATCAGGACTCGAACGACCAGCGCTAACCCTCCGATGAGTGCCAGTCGACGACCGAAGCTGGATCCAATCACGCGAGTGGAGGCCTCGCTCACGTCGAGTCAGTTCGAGGGGAAGCGGCGCGGCTTGCGGGCGACTGCGAAGAGCACGGGTGTCGTGCTCACGATGTCGGAGGTCGCAAAGAAATGGGAATCGTCGAGGCCCGATCCGATGCCAGTGTTCTTGGAACCGAGCGCCTTGTAGACCACGGGCAACGCGTGTTCGTATGACCACACGTACCACGAACGAGGCATTCGGCTGCGCAGCTTCAGGACATCGAGCTTCAGCAGCTTTTCACCGCTCGTGCGCCGCGATGCAAAATCGGCCTTGAGCACGTCGTCGCCTTCGAGTCCGATCACCTCGACCTCGTCGAAGAACAGTCGCAACATCGAGGCCAACTCCGCCGCTTCGAAGAGATAGACGTGGAATGGATTCTCGAAGTCAGCCGGTCGGTTCGGTGTGATGACGAACGCGGTGCCATCGTCCGCGCAGACACGGGCCAGTTCGGCACAATGCGTTTCGGGCATCACGAAGTGTTCGATGATGTGGGATGAGCAGACCGCATCGAAACTTCCGGATGCAAAGCCAAGCCGTCCGCCGTCCATCGCCACGAACTCCGCGTCGGTGCCACGGGGCCCACCCGGCCCGAAATCGGAACTCGCCAGCGCGGCAGTCGCGGCGTCGTAGTCGACGCCGATCACCCGGCGACCAGGCCCGCAGAAACGGGCGGTCTCCATTCCCACGCCGCAACCGACATCGAGGATCCGACCGGTTCCGAGGCGGGCGATGACCTCGCGATACCCGGCATCGTGCAGGGCGAGCAGGGAATCGGGGGTACGACCCTCCATCGGGCGTTCGCCGGTCAGCTTCACCGTACGGTCCTCGGTATTCAGTCAGGGAGCCACGGTCACGGCCATGGTTCGGTCAAGCGCAGAGGCCGGAAAAGGCTTCGGTGCCGGGCGCGTAGGATATCGGGGCGCTCCGCAGGTGCGGTGCAGTGGGGGAAATGCACACCGTGGGTGATCTCGAGGGTCTGGCAACGACGGCCGACATTGCGAAACTGGGGGACCTGGCTGCCGAAGCCGGGCTGCACCGCGTCTCGATGCTCGCCTGGCGCGACCTCGACGATCCCGAAGCGGGCGGTTCCGAGGTCCACGCGTCCACGGTGGCCCGCCTCTGGGCCGAGGCCGGTATCGAGGTCACGATGCGCACGTCGTTTGCGGCGGGGCAACCGCAGATGAGCTGGCGTGACGGCTACCGGGTGATCCGCAAAGCCGGGCGGTACATGGTCTTTCCCCGGGCGGCGTTCTCCGAGATGATGGGCTGGCACGGCGGCAAGGACGGCCTGGTCGAGATCTGGAACGGCATGCCCTTCATGTCGCCGGTCTGGGCCCGTACCCCACATGTGACCTGGCTCCACCATGTTCATGCCGACATGTGGAACATGACACTGCCACCGAAGTTGGCCACCATCGGTCGCACGTTGGAGTCCACGATCGCGCCCAAGTTCTATCGGCGGACCCCAGTCGTCACCCTGTCGAACTCTTCGAAGCACGAGCTGGTCGACGATCTCCATTTCAAACCGTCGATGGTGCATGTGGTGCCGCCCGGCATCGATCCGCGGTTTTCACCCGGCGGAAAGAAATCGCCCACGCCGCTCGTCGTCGCGGTGGGTCGCCTGGTACCGGTGAAGCGATTCGAAGTGTTCGTGGAAGCCATTGTGGCGCTGCACGCCCGCCACCCCGATCTCCAAGCGGTGATCGTGGGCGAGGGCTACCGCCGCGAACAGCTCGAGGCCCAGATCCACGAGGCGGGGGCCGAGCGGTACATCACGCTGCCGGGTCGAATCAGTGACGAAGAAATCATCGATCTCTATCGGCGAGCGTGGATCCTGTCCAGCGCATCGGCGCGTGAGGGTTGGGGGATGACGCTCACCGAGGCCGCCGCGTGCGGAACTCCCGCGGTGGTGACTCGGATTGCCGGACACACCGATGCGATCGCCGACGGTGTGTCAGGACTTCTGGCCAACGGCCGGGACGAGTTGATCGACGGGCTCCACCGAGTGCTCTCCGACGAGGGGCTGAGAAGCCGTCTCGCGGCGGGCGCATTGCACCACGCCACCCAGTTCACCTGGGCGGCGACTGCGCACGGGACCCTCGAAGTCCTGGCGGCGGAAGCGCTGCGGCGCCGGGGTGCGCACTGACGAGGAGCCGGGCGCGGGTTCACCCTGCGGTGTACGAAACCCGAGTACAGCTAGAAGCTCCCGGTCCGGCCGTAGCGGTAGTACGAAGCGTATTTCGCGCCGACTTCCCCAGGAACGCCAATGATCGGTCCGAGGGCACGGGCACCCCACACCACCTGCGCAGTGCGCTCTACCAGTGAGGCGATGTGGAGGACATCCTTCGGGGTCTTCCCACACGCGAACAGACCGTGGTTGGCCATGACCACCGCCGCGCGGTCGGCCACCCGCCGCGCCACTTCGTCGGCGAGTTCCTGGGACCCGGTTTCGCGATAGTCGGAGCATTCGACGTCGCCCCCCACATAGACGTCGAACTCTTCGACCACGGCAGGGATCGGCTGATGCGTAATCGCAAACATCTGCACATGCTTGGCGTGACAATGCATCGTGGCCCCGATCTCGGGATAGGCGTTCAACACCGCGAGGTGCAGTTGCTTCTCGGTGGTCGGGCTGCGGTGGCCGTCCACGACGTTCCCATCCGGATCGCAGACCACCAGGTCATCGAGGGTCATCTCGAGGTAGTCGAGGCTGCTCGGGGTCAGCACCGCGTTGCCGTCGGGAAGCCGCGCCGCGAGGTTGCCGGCGGTGCCTTCCACGAGGCCGGATCGCAGCATTGCTTGGGCCGCCCAAAGGACCTGTTCCTTGACGGCCTGGGTGTCGTTCGAGGGTTCGCTCACGGTCATCGCTCCAGCACTTCGGGGTTGACAAGATTGGTTGGTCGTCCGCCTGCGAACAGCGCGGCAAGGCCGTCGGCGATCAGTTGTGAGTGACGGGTCTCGGTGTTCCACGTCGCTCCACCGATGTGTGGAGTCAATACCACGTTGGACATGCTGCACAGCGGGTGGTCGACGGGCAGATGTTCGCCCACGAAGTGGTCCAGCCCGGCCCCGCTGAGGGTGCCCGACTGCAATGCCATGACCAGCGCGTCGGTGTCGTGGAGCAACGCCCGCGCGCTGTTGATGAAGATCGCGCCTTCCTTCATCGCGCCGAACTGTGCTGGACCGATCAGGCCCTCGGTCTCGGGGGTGACGGCCGCGTGGAGCGACACGATGTCAGATTCGGCCAGCAGCGCGTCGAGGGAATGGGTCGCGTCGGGCGCGTAGGGGTCATAGCTGATGACTTTGAGCCCGAGTCCCTCGAACCGCCACTTCGAGGCACGTCCGACCGCACCCAACCCGACGATGCCCACGGTCTGACCGGCGAGTTCCCAGGCACGGAAGCGCTGGTACGGAATCGTGCCGTCCCGCCAGACTTGACCTTCCCGCACGTCCATGTCGGCGCGGACGATGCCGCGGTTCACCGCCAACAGCAGGCCGATGGTCATCTCGGCCACGGCGTCCGCGTTGCGGCCCGGCGCGCGCAGCACCGGGATCCCGGCGGCAGTGGCGCCCGGTACATCCACGTTGGTGGGGTCGCCCCGACACGATCCGATGGCCACAAGTGGCAGTTCGAGGACGGGTCCCTTCACGCTGTCACTCTCGACGACGAGCAGGGTTGCCCCCTCCTCGACCACTCTCTGCGCGAGCTGTTCCGAGTTGTAGAGGCGCAACGGCCGGTGATCGATCCACGGGTCGAGCACAACTTCGGAGCACAACGACTCAAGCAGTTCGAGTCCGGGTCCACGGAACGGTGCCGTGACAAGTGCCTTGGGCTTTTCCATCACCCGGAGTCTCGCACGCGACTGACGAACGTGTCAGGAATCCAGCCGGGCCTTGGCTACGCGGCGTTGAAGTCTTCAGTTTCGTGGTGCGCTTGTGAAAGGAGTTCGCACAAACGGCCGGCCGACTGCGGCCGGTGAAGCCAGAAGCCCTGCACGAGATCGCAGTTCAGCTCGCGGAGTCGTCGTAGTTGCGCCACGTTTTCTACACCTTCCGCGACGGTGGTCAATCCCAGCGAGGTTGCCAGTTGGATCACTGCCGGAGCGAGTGACCCGCTCCCCAACTCGTGAATCTTGGAAACGAACGACTTGTCGATCTTGACGATGTCGATGGGGAACTGTTGCAGGTGGGTCAACGAGGAGAACCCGGTCCCGAAGTCGTCGAGGGCCAACTTGACTCCCATGGCATGGATTGCGTCGAGATTGCGGCTCGCGGCAGTGGTGTCTTGGAGCATCGCGGTCTCGGTGATTTCGAGGATCAACGTCGAGGGGTTGATGCCGCTGCTGTCCAGTGCTCGGGCAACGTCGTCGACGAGACGATCCCCCGCGATCTGACGGGGCGAAACATTCACGCTCACCGCAACCTCGCTCGCATCGGCCCGTTGCCACATTCGTGCGGCTTCACAAGCTTGGGAGAGCAGCATTGACCCCATGGCGTCCATGAGGCCGACCTCTTCGGCAATGGGAATGAACGCTCCCGGGAGGAGCAAGCCCCGCTCCGGATGGTTCCAGCGAACGAGTGCCTCAACCGCCACGATGCGGTCGGTCCTGAGGTCGACCATGGGTTGGTAGAAGAGCATCAACTCCTCGCGTTCGATGGCGTGGCGCAGATCAGCATCCAACTCCACGCGAACAACCGCGGCCTCGTGCTGTTGGTCTTCAAAGCATTCGTAACGGTTCTTGCCCCGCGCTTTGGCGGTGTACATCGCCAGGTCGGCATTGCGCAACAGTTGGTCGCTGGTCATCCCGCTTGCGCCGAAGGCGATCCCGACACTCACCGTCGCGATGACTTCCTTGCTACCGATCCGGAATTGTTGCCGGAAGGACTCAGTGATGCGCTGAGCGAGCGCCAGTGCATCACTGGGATCGTCAAGATCCTCAATGAGGACCGCGAACTCGTCACCTCCCAGTCGAGCAGCCGTGTCGCCGACCCGCAGACACTCGGTCAGTGTGTTGGCCGCCGTCACCAGCAGTTCGTCGCCGGCTTGATGGCCGAGGCTGTCGTTCACCGTCTTGAAGTTGTCCAGATCGCAGAACAGCACCGCAAACGCAGTGTTCGTTCGGTGTCCCCGGTCGGAGGCGTGCCCGAGCCGGTCACAGAATCTGGCCTTGTTCGGCAACCCCGTCAGCTGATCGTGGAATGCCCGGTACACGAGTTCGTCTTCGAGGCGCTTTCGTTCGGTCAGGTCGCGAAAGCTCCAGACCCGACCGTGGACGGCGCCGTCGACCCGTTGGGGCCGGGAGAATCGTTCGAAGACCCTTCCGTCCTTGAACGAAAGCGTGTCGTAGCTCTCGGCCTCTGGATCGGCGTACAGCTCCTCGACCTTGGCGACGAACGCCTCGGGACAGGCGAGCTGACCGAGAACGAACTCGATCGCGGTGGTGTCATCGCGTGCGGCGAGCACCGCGGCGGGGATTCGCCACATCTCAACGAAGCGACGATTGAAGCTCGTGATGTGATTCTCGCGATCGACCACGAGGATACCGTCGGCCGTTGAATCAAGCGTTGCATGCAGAAGCGAGAGCGCGGCTCGCAGTTCTCCTTCCACTGCCACCTGCTCGCTGACGTCATGGGCTGACACGACAAATCCGTTCACCGTCGGGTCGTCGATCAGATTGACGATGGTGAGCTGCATCGGTAACACCTGGTCGTGATGGCATCGAACCCCGACCACGATGGGTGTGATCGCTCCGATGCGAGCCTCGGCGATCGCGGCGCGCAGCCGATCGCGGTCGTGGCCGTCAGCGAGCACGTGCTCGAGCGCCCGTCCCTCGACCGACTCTGGATCCAGGCCAGTGATTCGCGTCAGAGCTCCGGACACGGACTCAACCAGGCCGTCGGCGGACACCAGCATGGTCGCGACACCTGCGTGATGGACCAGCGCCCGCAGTCGCGCTTCCTCGCCGTGGGCGACTTCAAAGCGCCGTCGTTCCGTGAGATCGCGAAGACACAACGCGACCCGGCCATCGGCGACGGGGGCACCAACGAGTTCGATCAGCTGCCATCCGTTGGCACCCCGGACACGAACCTCGATTGGGGTACCCACGTCCTTGCCCTGAATGCTCGTCAGGGCGCGAGCCACAAACTGATGGTCGTCAGGGTGGACCAGCTCGAGCCCGTTTGTCCCGACGACATCCCCGAGATCCAGACCAAAAATGCGTTCCGCGGCCGGGTTCGCCCACGCAACATTCGCCTCGCCATCCACGAGCACCACCGCGTCGGGCAATGCAAGCAGGAGTGCGACGAGCTGGTCGGTCTCCATCACATCTTTCGGTCGGGTTCCCACGAGCAGCCAGGTGGTCCACCTCCTATCGGCCTCATCGCTGCAGCACTCAAGGCCTTGTCGTGCGGGTTAGCCTCCCGATCTCATGGACGCATTAGTGACCGGTGGCGCCGGATTCATTGGCTCGCACCTCGTCGACGGCCTACTGGCCGCCGGCCACGCCGTCAGGGTTCTGGACGATTTGTCCACCGGATTTGCGGAAAATGTCAACCCCGCGGCCGAGCTCGTGGTCGGTTCCGTCGTGGATTCCACCGTGGTGGCGGACGCCGTCGCCGGACGTGAAGTGGTGTTCCACCTCGGAGCGCTCGGTGCAGTCGCCCGATCGGTAGCGGATCCGAGAGCGTCAAACGACGCCAACGTGAACGGCACGCTCAACGTCCTCGCCGAGTCCGTGGCGGCCGGGGTGCGCCGGGTCGTGTTCGCATCGTCGAGCAGCGTCTACGGCGGTGCAGAGGTAGTTCCCACGCCGGAGAGCACGCCGCTGCGGCCGCGGTCGCCGTACGCCGTCACCAAGATGACCGGAGAGTGGTACACCCGGATCTTCGCGGAGTTGTATCGCATCGAGACCGTCGCGTTGCGCTACTTCAACGTGTTCGGGCCCCGGCAACGGCCTGATGCCACCTACGCCGCGGTGATTCCGTTGTTTGCCGCCGCGCTGATGGCAGGGGAGGCGCCTACGGTGCACGGAGACGGCACCCAGAGTCGTGACTTCACGTATGTGACCGACGTCGTTGCCGCGAATCTGGCCGCGTCGATCGCGCCGGCCGAGCTCGCCAGTGGCCACGCGTTCAACATCGCTCCGGGCGCAGGGACGAGCTTGCTCGAACTCCTCGACGGCTTGGCCGCACGTATCGGCTCGGGTGTGAGACCGGTCTTCGGGGACTCTCGACCCGGAGACGTGCATCTGTCCTGTGCCGATGCCACCGCGGCACGAGCGGTACTCGGCTGGTCGCCGACGGTCAGCGTGGCCGATGGTCTTGCCCGCTACGTGGACTGGCTCAGGGCGTAGCGAGCGGTTCGATGACTGAGGCAATCTTGGCGGCAATCGTGGTCGCCGCTTCCGACGGAGTTGGTCCCGGCGTGAGTACGAGTTCTGGCTTCACCGGCGCTTCGTACGGATCGTCGATACCCGTGAATCCCTTGATCTCACCGGCACGCGCTTTCGCGTAGAGGCCCTTGGGATCGCGTTGCTCGCACAGTTCGATGGGCGTGTCGATGAAGACCTCGACAAACGGAACACCGGTGTCGCGGTGGCGGCCGCGAACCCGATCACGATCGGCCCGATAGGGGCTGATGAGGGGGACGAGCGCCACCACGCCGGCATCCGCGAAGAGCAATGCCACCTCGCCGGCGCGGCGCACGTTTTCGTTGCGACTGGCCGCATCGAAACCGAGGTCGCCATTGAGTCCGTGGCGGAGGTTGTCGCCGTCGAGCAGGTACGCAGGAATGCCTGCCGCGATCAGCTGCTGTTCCAGCGCCACTGCCACGGTCGATTTGCCCGATCCGGAGAGTCCCGTGAGCCACACCGTGAGGCCGGCGTGGCCGGTGGCGGCCGTGCGTTGTGCGCGCGTGACCGTGCCGGCGTGGAACACCACGTTCGGACTTTGTGGCGGCGTCGTCACAGAACGCGGTTCACGAACGCGTGCTCATGCGTCGATGATCATGCCGGCACCGACGGTCTCGTTGGTGCCTTCGTCGATGAGGATGAACGAACCGGTCGTACGGTTGCGGCGGTACTCGTCGACGAAGAGCGGCATCGTCACTCGGAGACTCACTCGCCCCATGTCGTTCATGGCCAACGTGCCGCTCGTCTCGTCGCGTGACAACGTGTTCACATCCATGCGGTAGTGAAGATCGCGGACCAGCGCGCGAGCGGTGCGGGTCGTGTGTTTGATGGCGTACTTGCCGCCCACTTGGAGCGGTCGCTCGCTGAACCAACAGATCATGGCGTCGATCTCTTGGGTGGCGCTCGGCGCGTTGTGCGGACGGCAGAGCATGTCGCCGCGGCTGATATCGATGTCGTCGGTGAGCCGAACGGTGACCGACATCGGTGGGATCGCCGCGTCGATGGATTCGCCGTAGAGATCGATGCCCGCGATCGTGGTCGTGAGACCCGACGGCAACACGAGGACTTCGTCGCCAGGCCGGAAGGTTCCCCCCGCGATCTGCCCCGCGTATCCCCGGTAGTCGTGGTACTTGTCGCTCATCGGACGGATCACGAACTGCACGGGCATCCGGGCGTCGATCAGGTTGCGGTCGGAGCCGATGTACAGATGCTCCAGGTGGTGGAGCAGCGTGGGGCCGTCGTACCACGCCATGTTGGGGCTATGGCTGGTGACGTTGTCGCCATGGAGCGCCGAGACGGGGATGAAGGTGAGGTCGGTGATGTCGAGCTTGCCGGCCCACTCCCGGAAGTCTTCCGAGATCTGGTCGAAGACGAGTTGGTCGTAATCGACGAGGTCCATCTTGTTGACGCACAGCACGAGGTGGCGCACCGAGAGGAGTGACGCGATCACCGAGTGACGCCGAGACTGTTCCACGACCCCGTGGCGCGCATCGACGAGGATCAACGCGAGATCGGCCGTGGACGCGCCCGTGACCATGTTGCGGGTGTACTGCACGTGACCTGGCGTGTCGGCGATGATGAATTTGCGGGCGGGGGTCGCAAAGTAGCGGTAGGCGACGTCGATAGTGATTCCTTGCTCGCGTTCAGCGCGGAGGCCGTCGGTGAGCAGCGCAAGGTTCGTGTAGTCGAACCCCTTCTCCCGTGAGGTGCGCTCAACCGACTCGAGCTGATCCTCGAAGATCTGCTTCGAGTCGAGCAACAGTCTGCCGATGAGCGTGCTCTTGCCGTCGTCAACCGAACCCGCAGTAGCAAATCGGAGCATCTCCATTAGCGCTTCCCTCCGAACGGGCGCACTAGAAGTACCCCTCCTTCTTGCGGTCTTCCATCGCGGCTTCGTTGAATTTGTCATCGGCTCGGGTTGCGCCCCGTTCCGTGATTCGAGATGCGGCAACTTCGATGATGATCTCCGCCGCAGTGGTGGCCGGAGACTCGACCGCCCCGGTGCACGTTGCGTCGCCCACCGTGCGGAACCGGACCAGCAGTTCTTGGAGTTCTTCGTCGGGGAGGAGTGACACGAACGGCGTCAGCGCCAGCAGCATGCCGTCGCGGAGGAAGACCTCCCGGCGGTGGGCGAAGTAGATCGATGGGAGCTCGATGTTCTCCCGCTCGATGTATTGCCATACGTCCATCTCGGTCCAGTTGGAGATGGGAAAGACGCGGATCTGCTCGCCTTTGCGAATGCGGGAGTTGTAGAGGTTCCAGAGTTCGGGCCGCTGATTCTTCGGGTCCCATTGACCGAACTCGTCACGAAACGAGAACACCCGTTCCTTGGCCCGAGCCTTGTCTTCATCGCGACGGCCCCCACCGAACACCGCATCGAAACCGTGCTCGGTGATCGCGTCCAGGAGGGTCACGCTCTGCAACCGGTTTCGAGTGGCCTTCGGGCCGGTCTCCTCGTGCACGCGCCCATCGTCGATCGACTGCTGGACCGATGCGACCACGAGTGGAGTACCAAGCTCTGCAGCTCTGCGATCCCGGTAGTCGAGTACCTCGTCGAAATTGTGTCCGGTGTCGACGTGCATCAGCGGGAACGGGATGCGCGCCGGCCAAAAGGCCTTCTCGGCGAGCTTGAGCATCAGCGCCGAGTCCTTGCCACCGGAGAACAGCAATACCGGCCGCTCGAACTCGGCGGCGACCTCGCGCATGATGTGAATTGACTCGGCCTCGAGCGCGTCGAGATGCGAGATGGTGGTGTCCGTCACCAGGTCCTCCGGGTCGTACGGGAGCGGAAAGTGTATTCCCGCTTGGGCGTTTCCATCACCAGCGGGCGAGTCATGAATAAGCAGCCGCGCCGCCGGCGGCGCCAATGGTGTCGATGACGGCCGCGGCGTACTCAGGACGGCAGATCAGGAGATCAGGAAGCGCTCGATTCGCCGCGTTATAGACCAGTGGGGAACCATCGAGTCGAGACACATGAAGACCCGCGGCCGCCGCTACCGCCACCGGCGCCGCAGAATCCCACTGGTACTGGCCGCCCGCGTGGGCGTACACATCCACCCGCCCCTGGAGAATGGCCATCGCCTTGGCACCAGCAGAACCCATCGGTACGAGTTCGGCGTGCAGTGCGTCTGCGAGCGCGGCAGTGATGGCAGGTGGGCGTGTGCGGGAGACCACGAGGCGAGGCGGGCCATGGGGGCGCGGCGCCAGCGACGGTTGCGGGTCGGTGGCGAACACCACGCCTTGAGCGGGAAGCGCCACCGCTCCGATCCTCGCGTCGCCTTGGGTGGAGAGGGCAACGTGGACTGCCCAGTCGTCGCGGTCGCCTTCGCCATACTCGCGGGTGCCGTCGAGCGGATCGACGATCCACACTCGTTCGTAGTGCAGCCGGGCGAGGTCGTCCGCGCTTTCCTCGGACAGGATCGCGTCGTCGGGCCGTGCCGCGTGGAGCCGATCGAGAATAAGCACGTTGGCCTTGGCGTCGCCCGCGGCCTTGAGCTCGGTGGGATCAACAATGGTGGGGCGCAGTGCCAGCAAGAGTTCACCGGCTTCCTCGGCGATGGATGCCGCGAGTTCGTGGTCATTCATCGGCGAATCCTGGCTTCGGGGGCGGCGGCCAGCTTTTCGACCTTGGCCGGTAGTTTGCCGGACGCCAGATCGGCGAGCGTCACGCGCTCGAGGACGTCTCTCAGACTGGCCCGCACCGCGATCCACACGTCGGCCAGGCGCGCGGCAGGACCGAGATAGGAGATCTTCTCAGGAGCATCGCCGTGGACCGCCGCGAGTGGCCCGTCCACCGCTCGGATGATGTCGGCGATGGTCACGTCATCGGCTGGCACGGCCAGAAAGTAGCCACCGACCGCACCGCGGCGGGACTGGACGATTCCCGCCGTACGCAGCAGTCCGAGGATGTTTTCGCAAAAGGCGAGCGGTGCGTCCTGTGCGCGGGCGAGGGCTTCGCCGGTGATGGGTGTGTCGGGGACCGCGGCGGCCAGCTCCGCGGCGAGTCGCACTGCGTAGTCCGCCTTGGCCGAGATCCGCACGAAGGCACGGTAGCCCAGTGTCCCGCCTTGTTGACTCAAATCGATAATCCCGACTAAAATGATCGCCTTCGTGACGTGGCGCCCCGGGGGAATCTGACGTGGATTGGTTGTTGGTGGTCGGTGGCCTCGGCGTCGGCTTCGTGGTTGGGCTCACCGGTATGGGCGGTGGCGCGCTCATGACACCGATGCTCGTCATCTTTTTCGGGGTGGACCCGGTGACGGCGGTGTCGAGCGATCTCGTGGTCTCCCTGGTGATGAAGCCGTTCGGGGCCGGAGTCCACGCCAAGGAAGGCACCGTCAACTACCAGCTCGTGAAATGGCTCTGCCTGGGGTCCGTACCTGCCGCATTCGCGGGTTCCTGGTTGCTCGATGTGATCGGCGGTGACGACGTATCGGCCATGGTGAAGACCTATCTGGGTGTCGCGCTGCTCGTCGCGGCCGCGTCGATGGTCGTTCGACACCAGATCAACCGCCGCCGCAATCAACACATCCCCAACCATGGAGCGCAACACGCCCTGGTCGTCAAGCCATTCCCGACGTTGTTGATTGGGGCCGTGGGCGGCCTCATCGTGGGGATGACGTCAGTCGGATCCGGATCGCTCATCATTGTGGCCTTGTTGCTGCTCTATCCGTCGCTCGCCGCCGGCCAACTGGTGGGCACCGATTTGGTGCAAGCTGTGCCACTGGTTGGCGCCGCAGCACTCGGTCACTACTTCTTCGGTGACATCGAATTCTCGCTCGCCGGTTCGCTCATGCTCGGTGCCATCCCGGGGGTCATCATCGGTGCGCGTATCTCGTCGCGCGCGCCGGATCACATCATCCGTCCGATTCTCGTGGTGGTTCTGCTCGCATCTGGGGCCAAGCTCCTCGAAGTGCCGAACGCATTGGTCGTCGGTTTCGTCGGGGTCGCCGCATTCACGGGTCTCGTGCTGGCGGTACTGGCGGCAAGGCGGCGCAGCCGAGGCGAACGTCCGCTGCCGGGGCGGGTCGAACCGGGCTTGCTCGAGGCGCCGGCGTCGGCATCGGACACCGTGGTGCCCTGACTACGGTGACCCCCAAACCTGGGGGTGTCGCATGGCGATTCACTACAAACTCGACCATGAGCACATCGTGCTCATCACGATCGATCGGCCCGAGGCGCGCAACTCCGCCGACCTCGAGCACTTCAAGGCGCTGCGCGAGGCGTGGGAACGGTTCGACGCTGATCCTGACGCGTGGGTCGCGATCATCACGGGCGTCGATGACGTGTTCTTCACCGGCGCCGACCTCAAGACCTACATCCCCGCAATCACCGCGCTCGGCGCTCGGATCGCTGCGGAGGGCCTCACCGAGGTTGACGGATATCGCCTCGACGACGGAACCCGGGCGGTGCTGCGCGGCGCCAAGATTTGGAAGCCGATCATCGCGGCGGTGAACGGGTACTGCACGGCCGGAGGCATGGAAATGCTGGGTGGAGTGGATATCCGCGTCGCGTGTCCGGAGGCTCAGTTTGCCGTAATGGAACCGAAGCGAGGTCTGTTCGCCGGTGGTGGAACCACGGTCCGCTTGCCCCGCCAGATTCCGTTCCCCCACGCCATGGAGTTCTTGCTGTGCGCGGACCTGATCTCGGCGGAGCAGGCGTTACAGATGGGCCTGCTGAACGCGGTCGTGCCACGAGACGGCCTGCTCGACGCCGCGTACACCTACGCGCGGCGGATCACCGCGAACGCACCACTCGCGGTACAGGCCACGAAGCGCAGCGTGTGGGAGGGACTCGGCATGAACCTCAAGGACGCCTACCGCAACGAGTCCGCATTGTCGTCTGCCATCTTCGCGACCGAAGACGCCAGGGAAGGTCCGCGAGCGTTTGTGGAGAAGCGGCCGCCGCGTTGGACCGCTCGCTGATGCTGGACCCTTGCACGCCCTGCGTGGTCGGCGTCGCATCACAAACCTGGCATCCCGGCACCACCGCCGATTCCGGGGCGCCGGAGCCGCTGACGATGTGGGAACGCGTCACGCGCGCGGCCGAAGTGGACGCCGGGGTTGCGCTCTTGGACCAGTTGGATTCGATCGACGTCGTGTATTGCCAGACTTGGCAATACGACGCACCCGTCGACCGGCTGAGCGACCAACTCGGTGTGACGCCGCGGCGGCGGCACTACTCGGGGATCGGGGGGACGACCCCGCAGGTGTTGGTGCAGGAGGCGGCAGCTCGGATTTCGCGCGGCGAACTCGACGTGGCGCTGGTGGTGGGAGCTGAGGCACTCGACACGCAGCGTCGATACCGCAAGGCCGGTGAGCGCTATCCCTATTCCTTCAAACCCGCGGTAAAGCCGAGCTTCCCTTGGGAAGCGCCGTTTCATCCCGCCGAGGTCGCGCACGACGTCTTCCAGGCGTGGTTGACGTTTGCGTTGTTCGACAACGCCCGGCGCGCCCGACTCGGTACTGATCTCGGCGCGTATCGCCAGGCGTTGGGTGAGCAGTGGCAGCGCTTCACCCAGGTGGCAGCGCGCAATCCCGAGGCTTGGTTCGCAGTCGAGCGCAGCGCAGCGGAGATCATCACGCCCACCGCCACGAACCGCCTCGTCGGATACCCGTATACGAAGTACATGATCTCGATCATGGACGTGGACATGGCCGCGGCGGTCATCCTGATGAGCGATGAACGCGCCAACGCGTTCGGCGTTGCTCCCGACCGCCGGGTCTACCTTCGTGGTTGGCAGTACGCGACGGACCCGATCTATGTCGCCGAGCACCCCGACCTCGCCACCTCGCCCGCGATGCATCAAGTGACCACACACGCGCTAAATGCGGCGGGCGTTGGCATCGATGAGGTCGCGTATCTCGATCTGTACTCGTGCTTCGGGTCGTCGGTGAACTTCATGCGTGACGCGCTCCACCTTGATGCCACCGATGCCCGCCCGTTCACGGTCACCGGCGGGTTGCCGTATCACGGCGGCGCCGGCAGCAACTACCTCACCCATGCGATTGCGGAAATGGTGCGCGTGCTGCGGGCCGATCCGGGGAGCTACGGACTCGTGACCGGCGTTGGGATGCACATGACGAAACACGTAGCCGCGGTCTACTGCTCGGAGCCGGGACCGGCACTGGTTCCTGACGGTTCGGCGCCACCCGCCTCCGTGACGCCGGCCAGCGTCCCCATTGTCGACCGCTATGAGGGAGCCGCGGTCGTCGCCACGTACTCCGTGGTCCATGGCCCCGACGGCGCCCCCGTGTGGGGACTTGCAGTGTGCGATCTTCCGGGCGGTGCTCGTTGTTACGCCCGGATCGAGGTACCGGAACTCCTGATCGACGCAGAGACGATCGAGTGGGTCGGCCGCGCGATCACGATACGTTCGAGTCCGGCACGCAACGATGTGAACCTGGTGGAGGCGTAGTGGAGTTCGATCCGTATTCAGAAGTCTTCTTCGACGATCCGTACGACCTCTACCGAGAGATGCGTGACGACGCGCCGGTGTATCGCAACGATCACTACGGGTTCTGGGCGCTCTCCCGCTATGACGACGTCGTGAACGCGCACCGCGACTGGCAGACGTTCACGAGCACCCACGGCATCACGATCGACATGCTCACCGCGCCCAACGCAAGAGATATGGCACAAGGTTCGATCATCTTCATGGATCCGCCGGACCACGATCATCTGCGGGGCTTGGTGAGCCGCGTGTTCACGCCGAAGGCGGTTGCCGCGCTCGAACCGATGATTCGCGGTTTGGTCCACCAAGCGCTCGCCGCACTGGACGGACCCGAAATGGATCTTGTCGCGAACTTCTCGGCGCCGTTTCCCGTCGAGGTGATTTCGGTGATCCTTGGGGTACCGGAGGCTGACCGTCAACAGATCCGCCATTGGACCGATGCGGTGTTGCATCGCGAGCCCGGCAATCCCAAGCCGACCCAAGCCGGGATGGAAGCGATGCTCCACCAGGTGGGGTATCTCTACGAGCTCGCCGCCGAGAAGCGGCGTCATCCCACTGACGACATGTTCAGTGCGCTGATCGAGACCGGGCTCACCGACGAGGAGGTCGCCGGTTTCGGCGGACTCCTCGCCGCTGCGGGAAGCGAGACCGTGACCAAGCTCATCGGCAACGGCGTGGTCTTGTTCTCCCGCAACCGGGGCGAGTGGGCGAAGGTCTGCGCTGATCCGTCGTTCTTGGTGCCCGCGGTCGAGGAGATCCTCCGCTACTGGGCACCCTCGCAATACCAAGGGCGGTGGAGCACGGCCGACACCACGTGGCACGGCGTCACTATTCCGGCTGAGCAGCCGGTCCTGTTGCTGACGGGCGCGGCGAATCGCGACGAGCGGGCGTATCCCGACCCCGATCGTTTCGACGTGTCGCGACCGCTGAAGTTGAACGTCGGCTTCGGCCACGGAATCCACACGTGTCTCGGTGCGGCATTGGCTCGGCTCGAAAGTCGAATCGCGTTCGAGGAGATTGCGACTCGTTGGCCCGACTATGAGGTGGACGAAGCGGGATGCCGCCGAGTTCACATGAGCAACGTGGCGGGATACTCCAACGTCCCCGTCCGCGTCTGACGCCGAGCGTACGCGCGCGGTTCACCCGCAGCGCTTGTCGCATCGGTGGCGCTGGCCGCCGGCGGTCCGACAATCGCCGTCCGAGGGGCGGAGGCGACCCGGCCGCGCTTGTCGCATTGTGTGCGCTCAGCGCCACCTATTCGACGAACGGGCGAACGGCCTTGACGATATCGGCGTCCGAATCGGCCGAGGTGAAGAACAGGACGGTCCAGCCCGCGGCCACCAACATTCGGGCCCGTCGGTGATCCCTATCGAATGCGCTGCGAGTCCGATGGGGGTCGAAGCCCTGGTACTCCAGCGCAAGACAACGATTGGGATACGAGAGATCGATAAAGAACTTGCCTCCCTGGGTGGCGACGGGATGCTGCGAAGCGGGCTCTGGCAATCCTGCATCGCGCAGAACTCGAAACATCCGCATCTCGGGCCGACTCCCGGCCGTGTCCGCCTCCGGTCCGCGCTCCGCCACGAGGAGCCGGAGCTGGCTGATGCACCGACCCGGCGCCGGTCCGAGCCGGGTGGCGACGTCATCAACCGCAGCGTGGGCCACGAGGTTGCGTACCAACGCATCGTCGAGTGCGCGCGCGAGTTGACCCAGGGAGAGGTGGCCCGAGCAGTCGGCCAACGTCCGAGCCACCGAGGTCACGGGTATTCCTCGTACCGTCGCCCGATCGGTGGGTCCGACGACCAGTGATCGGTGGACGACAACGCGTTGCAGGACGCGTGCCGTCGTGTCGCTCACGGTAACGACAGCCCGCCCCTGAAACGATCCATCAAGACCATGGAGCATGAGTGCGGTCCCATGCGACGCCAGTGCAGCTGGTCCCGCAGCCAGAACAGCCGCCAGCACCTTCCGCTCCCAGCTCGGCGGTGAGCCCGACAGCGCGTACACACCCGGGTGGATAACCTCCCATTTCCCGGTTCGCAGCCGTCGGTTGATCCGATCTCGATGAAAGCCAGCTGCGAGCACCTGGGTCCGGGTCACCAGTCCAAGCTGTTCACGCGCGCGCGCCTCAAGGGACCGTTCGGTGTGTGCCTCCAAGATCTTCCCCTATCGTCTCGGCGCGCAAAGGGCGCCACCACGTCAGGGGGAAGTGACCGGGGAGGGAGGCGCCATGATAGGCCGACCTGTGACATGGTCGGCCTCGTCCGACCATTTGTCGGGTAGGTGGCGCTGACCGCCACCTCACCGACAAGCCCCGTCTACGGGGGAAGACCCCCGAGGCGACCGGGCCGCGTTTGTCGGATCTTGGGCACTCAGCGCCACCTACCCGACAAACGCTGGGTGCGTGAGTGCGTCCTAGGAACGGGGGAGACCCAGGACCCGTTGGGCGAGGATGTTCTTGTTCACTTGAGTGGTGCCACCCGCGATGGTGAGCGCGCGCATGTACACGCGGTCGCGTCCCCATGCCCCGGTGTTGGCATCCTGGCCTAAGACGTTGCCTGCCACTTCGCCGAGATGTTGCTCGGCTTCGCTCCACACCAACTTGGCGATCGAGCCTTCCGGACCCATCGCACGGCCGTGGATCGCACCCGAAATGGCGCGGTCGCTGACCAACTTCAAGAGTTCGCCCTCGAGGTATAACCCGGCGAGGTCTTGACGCTTGACCGGGTCGTCGCACGCGCCGACGGCTTTCGCCTCGTCGATGAGTCGACGGATCTTGGCGCGCAGGCCGAGGTGCAAGTTGGCGACGGTGCCGCGTTCATAGGCGAGTGTGGTCATGGCCACGCGCCAGCCGTCGTGTAAAGGTCCGAGCAGGGCTTCGGCGGGGACCAACACGTCCGTAAAAAAGATCTCGTTGAACTCGCGTTCGCCGGTGATGGTGACGAGCGGGCGAACTTCCACGCCGGGAAGCGTCATATCCACCAGCAGACAGGAGATGCCCTTGTGCTTCGGGGCCTCCGGGTCAGTGCGCACGAGGAGTTCACACCAGTTGGCGAGATGACCGAGCGTGTTCCAAGTCTTTTGGCCGTTGATGACGAAATGGTCACCGTCGAGCGTGGCGCGGCACTGCAGCGACGCGAGGTCGCTGCCCGCGTTCGGTTCGGAGAATCCCTGACACCAAATGTCGTCACCGCGCAGCATGCGGGGAAGGAACCGCTGCTTCTGTGCGTCGGTCCCGAACTCGATGATCGCCGGAGCGATGTTGGACAGGCCGAGTGGGTTGAGTGTGCCGGGCGCCCCGGACCGGTGCATTTCTTCGGCGAAGACCACCTGCTCCATCGTCCCCGCGCCGCGTCCGCCGTACTCGGGCGGCCAGGAGATCGCGGCGAACCGGGCGTCGGCTAGTTCCCGATTCCACGCTCGCATCGCTGCGAGGCGCTCCGCGTCCATCTCCATGGAGAAGCCGAGGCCCTCGGCGCGGAACTCGTCGGTGTAGTGCCCGTCGAGCCACGAACGGAACTCGGCTCGGAAGGCTTCGGCTTCGGGGGGATAGGTGAAATCCATCGTCGAACGGCTCAGCCCGGCCCGGGACCGTCGTGGCCTGGACCGTCGTGGCCCGGACCGTCGTGATGGTCGTCGATGCCGCCACGGGCGAGTGCTTGGTCCATCTCGGCCGCCTTGCGCACGTTCTCGGCGTGGAGTTCTTCAGTGGTGCGCACCACGCCGTCGACCTTGAGCTCGCCCATCACGTGTACCGAACCAAGCGTGTCGTTCATGTAGTCGGGTCCGTCGAGGGTGGGAATGAACCACCCGGTGGGGCACATCGTGAGCACCTCCACGAACGTGAACCCCTCTCCCCGGTCCTGGGTTTGAAATGCCGTCTTGAACATGCGCTTCGTGCGGGCGACCGCACCGGCGTTGTGTACCGATCCGCGCGCAACGTACGCCGCTCCTTCCAGCCGGGCGATGAGGTCGCCGATCAGGATCGGATAGCCGTGATAGGCCGGGTCACGACCGTCGAGCGAGTTCTTGGTTCGCTGCCCCAACACGGTGGTCGCCGTCATGTGACCACCCGTCTCGCCAAACACTCCGTTGTTCAACAGGATGCAGGTCACGTTTTCGCCCCGCGCCGCCGTATGCAGCACCTCCTGGAGTCCTTCATTCACCATGTCGCCGTCGCCTTGGATCGTGAACACGATCGAGTCCGGTCGCATGCGCTTCACCCCCGTGGCCACCGACGGCGCGCGGCCATGGAGTGCCTGGACGAGATCGATGTCCATCGTCATCGAGAAGCTGGTGTAACAACCGATCCCCGCCACGCCGATCGCCCGCTGCGCCATCCCGAGTTCACTGATCGCCTCGAGATAGCCCCGCAGTGCCAACGGTTCGCCACAACCCGGACACATGTGATGTTCCTGAGTGAGGAGCAGCTCGGGGAGTTTGTGCCCGATCTGGCGCATCTCGACATTCGTGGAGGTCATCAGAACTGCCTCTCGTTGTGGGGGAGGGGAGGAATCGGTTCATCGCGGTGCAGCGCAAGGATCCGTTCCCGGATGAGTTCGACGTCGAGCAGCGGACCCACGCCGAAGCCGGAACCATCGGTGGAGATACCGCCGATGAAGGTCACCGGTGCCCGCCCCAGCACGCCGAGACGCACATCGTCGATCATCTGACCCGCGCACAGTTCGAACACGCCAACACGGGCGACGCCTTCGGAGGCGGCGGCGACCGCTTCGTAGGCGAAGGGCCACAGCGTGATCGGGCGGACGTAACCGATCTTCTCGCCGTCGGCCCGCAGTTGGTTCACCACGTACTTCACGAACTTGCCGGGAGGACCGAACGCAACGACCACGGTCTCGGCGTCGTCGAGGAATCCGGTGTCGACGCGCACTTCCGCAGCGGTGATGCGGTCCTGTTTTGCCACGATCGCGCGTAGGTGGTTTTCGATGCCCTCGCTGGGTCGGCCTGCCTTGTCGAAGCCGAGCGGCGAGACGATGCGCGAATCGCCGGTGCCGGTGAGCGTGCCGTCGACCGCCCAATCCTTCGCGGGGAGCTCAGGAAACGTCAGTGGAGTGATGTCGACCGCTTCTTGAACGTGGGCGAGTAAGTAGTCGCCGTAGACGAGCACCGGCGTCCGCCATTTGTCGGCGAGGTGGAAGGCGAGTTGCGTGTGCTCGACCGCTTCGCTGATGTCCATGGGTGCGAGCACGATGTGCCGATAATCGCCGTGACCACCGCCGCGGGTCGATTGGAAGTAATCCTGTTGGCCCCGAGCCATGTTGAAGATCACGAGCGGGAGCTCCGCGAGGGTGATCTCGCTGAAGCTCTCCTGCATGAGTGACAAACCTTGGCCGGTCGAGCCCGTAGCGGCGCGGGCGCCGGTGGCGAGGGCGCCCCACGCCATGCCGACCGCCTCGAGTTCGCTCTCGGCGTTCACGCACACCCCTCCGGCATCCGGGAGGAGACGAGCGAAATGTTCGAGGACCTCGGTGAACGGTGTCATCGGATAGCCCGCGAAGAACTGGCACCCCGCGGCGATCGACGCCCGAGCGATGGCCTCGGAGCCTTCCATGAGCTTCACGATGTCACCGCGGCGGTCACGCCTCGCGGGGCACGAAAGACCTCGAACACGAAGTCGGGACAGATCAGTTGGCAGGCCGCACAACCGGTGCAGCCGTCGGCCAGTTCCGGGTAATGGTAGCCCAGGTGGTTGACCGGCTTGCCCATAGAAAGGACCTTCGGCGGGCAAGCGTCGATGCAGAGTTCGCAGCCTTTACAGACGTTCACATCGATCGTGACCGATCCTCGAATGCTCACACCAGCACCTCTTGGGTGAGGCCCCACGCGAAGCCATCGCGCAGGGTGATGGCATTGGCTTCGATGTGCTGGAGGCGATACGACGGGATGGATTCGCGCATGCCATCGAGCAAGGCATCGAGACCCACGCGGCCGGAAATCGCGGCGTAGGCGCCCGCCATGACGAGTGACGCGCCCATGGCGTGTCCGAGTGCCGTGGCACGATCGGTGGCGGGAACCCGGACCACTTGGTACCGATCGACGTCGAGCGGGGTTTCGAAGGTGCCGTCGTTCACGAGGACCAACGCGTGCTCGCGGAGCTTCGATGCGATGGGCTTCCAGAACTTGTCGTGCATGGCGATCGCGCAACCGGTGTGGGAAAGCAGCGGGGGAGACACGAGAGGTCCGTCGCCCACGACCAGGGTCGCGTCGGTGTTCATGCCACGCATTGCGCCCCCATAGACACCGAAGAGCATCACGTGCTTGCCCTCGAGGACGGCGCCTCGGGCAAGGACCTGCGCGCAGAGCTGTACACCCTGCCCGCCGATGCCGGTCAAGAGACACTCGTGTTCACGCATCGCCCGGGCTCCTCACGCTTTGGCAGCCTCTGATCGCGAACTCCACCACGGCACTCATCTCTCGCTTCGACGGTGGTCGACTCTGGGACAGGGCATCGTGCACCGTGCCCATCGCGAGGTGGTACACGGACTGCGCGTTCGCCGCACCCACCCGCTGCGCCAACGGCGCGATGAGTCGCTCGCGGGACCGAGCCACTTCCTCGGGGTAGGCGACGGCCAAGCGTTCACTGTTCGCCACGAACGGACGGGTCGTGGCCGCGGCTTTGGGGTCGCGGGCCTGGTCGAGGACCGCGCCCACCCAGGCGCGAATCTGGGCGTCGGTGTCGGCATCGGTCGCTCGAGCCATGCGGCGCTCGACCGTGCGAGCAAGACGCTCCCGGCCGTCGGCGAGAAGGGCGAGCAGCAGCGCGTCCTTTCCATCGAAATGGCGGTAGAACGTTTGGTTACTGAGGCCGGATTCGCGAACGATGTCGGTGACCCTGGGGTCGACGGTCCCCGATCTCGCCATGAACGCCAGCGCGGCGTCGAGCAGGGCTCGGATCTCCAGCGCGTACGAGTCGTGACGCCGGGCTACCGCCCGGTCGGCCAGATCCGCTACCACGTTCCCCATTTCCGGAATCCTATTCCCAATGGAGTCCCGAGGGGTCCGAGGTCCGGTCGGGCATGATTCGGTGATGGCTGAAACGGAACCCGCCGCCGGACTGCTGGCCCAGGCCCAAACTCGCCCGGACGCGCCGGCACTCGTGGTGGACGACCAGAAGTGGACGTTCGGCGAACTCGACGCTGCGGCGCGAGACCTCGCCCATGCCCTCCACGCGCTCGGAGTCCGACGGGGAGATTGCGTTGGCGTGTTACTGGCGAACTCAGCCGAGTTCTTCATGGCCACCCATGCCTGTGGTCGGCTGGGAGCGGTGGTGGTGCCGATCAACATCCATTTCAAGACCGACGAAGCGGGTTGGCTCGTCACCGACTCCGGTGCGACCGCGGTCGTCGTAAGTCGCGACTTCGAAGGAGCATTGCGCGCGGTCGCCGATGTGAATCGGCTGGTGGTCGAGGACGGATGGCCCGCCGATCAGCCCGAGGTGGATCCGCCCGAGGTGATCGGCGACGGGTGGCCCACCACCATGGCCTATACGTCCGGGACCACCGGCCGCCCCAAAGGTGTAGCGATGGGTCCGGACGACATCCGCCGCCGCGCGGCGGGCGCGGCCGGCGGCGGATTGCGGTGGGGCCTCGGTCCCGACGACGTGCATCTCATGGTCGGCCCTGCGTACCACTCGGGCCCGAGCTACTGGGCCCAGATGCACCTCGCGTTTGGCGCATCCGTCGTGGTCATGCGCCAGTGGGATGCGGCGGGCGCGCTCGCGCTCATTGAACGGCACCGTGTCACGACCACGCACATGGTGCCCGCCAACTTTCAACGAGTCCTCGCGTTGCCGGACGCGGTACGAACCGCCAGTGATCTGTCGTCGCTCAAGCTGGTGGTGCACGCGGCGGCACCGTGTCCGATCCCGCTCAAACGCGCCTTCATGGAGTTCGTGGGAGCGGAGAAGGTCTGGGAGTACTACGGCGCGTCCGAAGGCGGGGGCACGGTGATCTCGCCCGAGGAGTGGCTGGAACGGCCCGGAAGCGTGGGCCGACCGTTCCCCGGCAACGAGTTCGTGATCCTGGATGACGGTGGAGTGGAACTGCCAAGCGGTGAAGTCGGAACGGTGTGGGTCCGCCCGCCGGAATCCAGTTTCGAGTACCACAACGATCCGGACAAGACCGCGGCCCAGCACCGTGGTGCATTCTTTACCGTCGGCGACGCCGGATATCTCGACGCTGAGGGCTATCTCTATCTCACCGACCGTTTGTCCGACATGGTGATTTCCGGTGGTGTGAATATCTATCCCCGCGAAATCGAAGAGTGCGTGCTCGCGCATCCCGACGTGGTCGACGCGGCCGTGCTCGGCGTTCCCGACGACGAGTGGGGCGAGATCCTCTACGCGCTGGTCCAGCCTCGGGTCGACGCCACGCTCACTGCCGACGCCGTGAGCGCGTGGGTCCGCGAGAGACTCGCCGATTACAAACGGCCGCGTATCGTCGAGTTCGTGGATGAACTTCCACGCGACCCCAACGGCAAGACCCGCAAGCCCATGCTGCGCGAGGCATATTTGGCCCGGAGGCAAACCTGATGCACATCTTGATCACTCGACTCGACCCTACGGCGACCCTTCCCACCCAGGCCCACGACGACGATGCGGGATACGACGTGTACGCGAACGTCGACGCTTTGCTGCTTCCAGGCGGCGGTCGCGCGCTCATCCCCACCGGACTCGCGCTGGCGATTCCGTCGGGCTATGCCGGTCTCGTATTACCCCGTTCGGGGTTGGCGATGAAACACGGCATCACGGTGATGAACGCGCCTGGTCTCATCGATCCCCAGTACCGCGGCGAGATCAAGGTCGCACTCATCAACACCGACCCCGTAGAGCCCTATGCGATTCAGCGCGGCGATCGCATCGCCCAACTCGTGATTCAAACGGTGGCCTACGTGGAGTGGGTGGAAGTCGACTCGTTGGACGTGACCACTCGGGACGAGTTCGGATTCGGATCCAGCGGCAAATAGTGCAGGGCCGCGTCGCGGCGGCGCGTGGTAGTACCCATCATCGACGACGAGGAGATTGAACAGTGACAAAGGAATTTCGGTTTGGAGTTCAGGTCGGCGGAAGCCACACCGGTGAGTCGTTGGCCACGCTGGCGCGACGGGCCGAGGAACTCGGATACGCCACCATGTACTTTCCCGACCACTTCATCGACACGGAACTCGCGCCCATGGTGGCAATGAGTGCCGCGGCAACCGCGACCGCGACCCTTCGGGTCGGCGCCTTGGTCTTCGACAACGACTAAAAACACCCGGCGATTCTGGCCAAAGAGATCGCCACGATCGACGTCCTCTCCGGCGGCCGCACCGAGATGGGTATCGGCGCGGGCTGGATGGAGGTCGACTACACGGCCTTGGGGCTTCCCTATGACCGGCCTGGCGTGCGGATCGCGCGATTGGAAGAAGCCCTCGCGGTGATCAAAGGCTGTTTCGGCACCGACGCGTTCTCATTCTCAGGTGATCACTACACCGTGACCGATTACCAGTCGATCCCAAAGCCAGCACAGACGAAGATCCCGATTCTCATCGGCGGTGGAGGTCCCAAGGTCCTGCGCCTCGCCGGTCGTGAGGCCGACATCGTTGGTATCAACCCGAACCTGAAAGCGGGCGCGGTAACCGCCGACGCGGTGACCGACTCACTCGCCGCGATGACCGATCAGAAGGTCGCGTGGATCAAGGAAGGCGCGGGGGATCGATTCGACGACCTCGAACTCCAGATCCGGTACTTCCTGGCGTCGATCACCGACGACCGGAACTCGTTCGCCGCCGCGGTGGCTCCGGGATTCGGCATCTCCGTGGATGAGGCCCTCGAAGCGGGACTCGCTCTCGTTGGTTCCGTGGACGAAGTGTGCGACCTCATGGAGGTACGTCGGGAGCGCTGGGGTGTCAGTTACGCAGTGGTCGGTGGCGACGAGATGGAGATGTTCGCACCCGTCGTGGAGCGCCTTGCCGGTTCTTAGTCAAGGCCGGAAAGCGCTTCGAACTGTTCGGGAATCCAGGTTCCGAGCCGCTCCCGGATGTGTTCCGCGGCTTCACTCATCAGGTGTCCCGTGCCGGGAATCAGCTCGAACTCGCCGTGCCCGATGAGCATGCGGACTACCGCAGAGGTATCCGGCGGAAGGATCTCATCACGGTCGCCGTGCAACAGAAGCACCGGCACCGCGGCGTTGAGCGACCCTGCGTCCTCACACCCGGCCGACTGAGTGGCGAGGGTTACGACCCCTGCGCAATGTTGACCGAGAACCATCCCGGCTTGCATCGCGACGGCGCCACCGAACGAGTGGCCGAGGGTAACGAAACGTTCGGCTCCCGCACGGGAGGCGAGATCGGCGGCGGCGGCGACGTCGTGCACACAGCGGACCAAGTCGTTGGCCTTCCGGTAGCCGACGCGCATGGTGCCGATCCCCGACGCCGCGAACTGAACACCGAGGTCGTGATACAAGCCGCCGGCCGGACCGAGCAGCCCACCCATCCCGCCACCCGCCATGAGGACCACACGCGTTGCATCGACCGGTCCGTGCCACAGGATCGTGAGGAGGCCGCGCATCGTGTAGATCTCGAGATGACGAAGATCGGGATTGATCACCGCTTCTTCGCGCGCGAGTACTTCGAGCAGTTCCAGCGGCGACCGGGGGAGCGCGTCGCTCACAGGAGGGATCGCAACAGCGCGCGGGTCCGAGCGCGGTCATCGGCCGACAGTCCGAACTCGGAAGCTGCGAAATCCGTGGCCCCGGCATCGGCGACGCGCTGGATCCCGGCGGCTACCGCAGCTTCGTTGCCCACGATGGCAACGTCGGCCGGGCCGGCCACGCCCTCGCGGTCGAGCATCGCCCGGTAGCTCGGGAGGTATCCGTACATCTCCCAGGTCTTCGCGGCGAACTGACGCGCCGCGTCGGCATCGTCGGTCACACCCACGGGGAGACCGACCGCGATGCGGGGGGCGGGCCGGCCCGCGTCGGCCGCAGCCTTGGTGATCAATGGCGCGATGTGCGATTCGACGGTGGCAGGACCCGTCATCCACGTGACGGTTCCGTCGGCGACTCGACCAGCGAGTTCGAGCATGCGAGGGCCCAGCGCGGCAACGAACACCGGCACCGGCGCGGCCTGGATTCCCACGCTGCCATTGAACGTCAATGTCTCACCGGTCACTCCGACAGCTTCGCCGTGGAGCAGCGGCATGAGAATCGCCAGGTATTCGCGCATGTGGCGGGCCGGCTTGTCGTACGACATGCCGAATATCGATTCGATCACGATCTGGTGGGAGAGGCCGATACCGAGCACCAGGCGACCGTCCGATGCCTGCTGGGTGGTGAGCGCCTGCGCCGCCAACATCATCGGGTGGCGGGGATAGGTGGGGATCACCGCCGTACCGAGCTCGATCCGCGGCACCTTGGCGCCGACCACCGCGAGTGCGGTGAGGGCATCCAGGCCGAAGATCTGCGGGATGTAGAAACCCGCGAAGCCTTCTGACTCGACCTGTGTGGCCATGGCCACCGCAGCATCGATGGTCGGGAGGTCGCCGCCAAAAATCGAGATACGCATGCCCGGAGGCTAGGGGTTGGAGGGGCGCGGCTGCTATCTTCGTCAACTCACGCGGACGTGGCTCAGTGGTAGAGCATCACCTTGCCAAGGTGAGGGTCGCGGGTTCGAATCCCGTCGTCCGCTCCAAGTAACTGCTGGTCAGCGGCCCCGAGTGGGCCGCTGACTCGCGTACGAACTCTTCAAGATTTCGAGCCCAGGCCGCGGCCAGGCCGCGGAAGATTCTGTAAACGTCGCGTCGAGCGCGTCAGCAAGGGCAGCGCGCGCCTCCGGGAAGAGATGGCCATACCGATCGCTTGTGACTCGAATCGACGAGTGGCCGAGATAGGTCTTGACCTCTTCGAGATGGCGGCCGGCGGAGATGAGGAGCGCCGCGCACGTGTGCCGCAAGTCGTGGAATCGCACGTGGCCGAGCGCCGAGCGCTTTACCGCGGGCTCGTAGTGGCGACTTCGGAAATTGTGATGGTGGACAGGGCCGCCCTCGCGGCGGTGAACAGCCAACTGTCGACCGAGGGATAGCGAAGGACGTGCTCGGCGAGCATCGCCGTGAGAAAGCGCGGGACCTGGATCGTCCGACGGCGACCGGTCTTGGTCGGACCGACGTGTAGACCACCGGCCTCGCTCATGGCGACGGCAATGTCGACCGTTCCGACGACGAAGTTCAACCGGTCGATCCGTAGGCCCCAGAGCTTGCCCGCGCGCAAGCCTCCGTACGCGGCGAGGTATACGGCCGCCCGATATCGCGGGTCGATGACCGCTGCGAGCGTGTTCACTTGATCGGCGGTCAGGAATCGCATCTCCTGATGGTGACGATCGCGGGGAAGCGCGACCTTCGAGAATGGCGAGTGTGCGATCAGAGCGTCATCGACGGCCTGACTAAAGACTTGCGACGCGGTGAGGGCGATGCTCTTGACACTCGCAGGCGCGAGACCGAGCGCGACGAGGTGCGCAACGAACTGGCGCGCGTGAACCGGGCGCACTGCGCCCACCCACATGTCGCCGAAGTACGGCCGGATGTGTTGCGAAATCCGGGACGTGATGTTCAGACGAGTGGCGGGGGAGACGGCCGCCTTGGTGGCAAGCCAACCATCGATGTACTCACTGCAGCTGATCCTCGCGAGCTTGGGGTCGATCCACTCGTCGTTCGCCTTGGAGGTCTCGACGGCCGTGAGCCACCGCTGCGCTTCGGCCTTTGTCCGGAACGTGCGCGAGCGTTCGCGTCCGTCTGGCGCGCGGTAGCGGGCGCGCCAGGTCACCTCCGATGCCATTGCGCCCGGGCGACGCCGCGTTCGCCGTTCTACGCGTGCCATGTCACCCTCAGCGTGGGTGATCCTAAGGGCGACGTCGGACCATCGACCGGTGTTGTCACGTCGCCTCCTGGTCGCGTAGTTCATCGAGCCAGTGCTCGACGTCACCGAACCGGTAGCGGACGTGTCGTCCGACGCGGATCCCCGTCGGACCGTCTCGTTCGGCGAAGGCGTCACGGTCATGAGCAACTTGGTGATCGACGAGGCGCGGCGAGGAGTGATCATCCAGATCGCGGCGAACGCCACGCCGGGACCGCGCCCGATCTTCTACCGCAATCCGGGGACCGGTGCTGGTCCGGAAACGGGTGGGTTCGCGATCCTTCCGAACGCCTTCACTGTCACGTGATCTGGCGGTGCTTCATGGCGCCCCAAGAGCGGGGTCCCGAGTTCATCGACGCTATTCCATTGTTTGCGGAGTTGATTCACCGGAAGTCGTGACTGCGCCGTCTATTAGGTCACTATTCCTCGCAGCTCCTCGTTCTGGCGGTCTACAGTCCTTACTGTGACGCTGTATCGACCTGGACAGGCCGCGGAGATCCTGGGCGTGAGCGTGGACACCGTGCGGCGCTGGGCCGACGAAGGGCGTCTGAAGACCACGCGCACCGACGGCGGTCACCGCCATATTGCGGGCAAGGATCTGGCTCGGCTCCTCGTCGAGCAAGCTCCCCACACCGAGCCGCCGGGGATGACCCAGTCGGCCCGAAATCGCTTCACCGGCATTGTGATCCGGGTCCAACGCGACACATTGACCGCCATCGTGGAGATCCAGGCCGGTCCGCATCGGGTGGTGTCGTTGATGACGCGCGAAGGCGCGGAGGAACTCGGACTCGAGGTCGGTGATCTCGCGGTCGCCGCGGTGAAGGCAACCAATGTGGTCATCGAAGTTCCGCCGAGCGACTGACCGCGTGAACCGGATGCCGTCGCGGGCACGTTCCCTCACCTTCGTGGTCCCGATCATCGTTACTGTCGCGCTGGTGAGCGGACCGGTCATGACCGGCTGCGGTTCGAGCTCACCACCGTCGACCTCGACCGTGCGCGGAACCATCACGGTCTCCGCTGCGTCGTCACTCACCCAGGCGTTCGCGAAGATCGGAAGCGATTTCGAAGCAGCGCACATCGGGACGTCGGTCTCGTTCAACTTCGGACCGTCTTCCACCCTGAAGACCCAGATCGTTCAGGGCGCACCCGCCGACGTGTTTGCGGCTGCCGACTCGGAGACCATGGGCGCGCTTCGTGCCGCGGGATTGCTGCGCGGCCAGTCGCCCGTGTTCGCCAAGAACCGCCTCGTGATCGTGACCAAGCCCGGAAATCCATACCACCTCCGGACCCTCGACGACCTGGCGACGGTTGGCACCGTCTCGCTCTGCGGCCTCGAGGTGCCCTGTGGGAAGTACGCCGCGCAAGCGCTCCACGCTTCCGGCGTCACCATTGCCGAGACCAACATCACGCGCGGCGCCGACGCGAAGGCCACCCTCGCGGCGGTGAGCACCGGCGACGCCGATGCCGCAATCGTCTACGCGACCGACGCTCGGTCCGCGGGTCGGTCGGTCACATCGGTCACGATTCGCGACTCGGCGAATGCGACCACGGTGTATCTCATCGCGGTCGTGAAGACGAGCGAGAGCCCGAAGGCAGCGAAGGCGTTCATCGACTATCTCGGATCCGCACCGGGTCAAGCGTCGCTGCGATCATTCGGGTTCTTACCGCCGAGCTGAAGCCAATATGCAACCTCGCACGCGGCGCACCCGAAGGACTCCCTGGACCTGGATCCTGATCGCCGTCGTCGGCTTCCTCTTCCTGCTCCTGCCACTGGTGGGACTCGTGCTGCAAGTCCCGTGGTCGAGCCTCGCATCAGACCTCAGCTCTCCCGAGGCGACCAGCGCGCTGCGTCTCTCGCTCGTGTGTTCGTTGTGGGCGACGGCGTTGGCGGTGCTGTTCGGAGTGCCGATCGCATGGGTCCTCGCCCGAGTTGAGTTTCCCGGCCGTTCGATCGCCCGCGCACTCGTGTTGCTTCCGATGGTGCTACCACCCGTGGTGGGCGGGGTCGGACTCTTCTACGCATTGGGGCGCGACGGACTGGTCGGCCGTTACCTCTACGGCTGGTTCGGTATCCAACTCACGTTCTCTACCGCCGGAGCGGTCATCGCGGAAACGTTCGTGGCCCTTCCGTTTCTCGTCATCACGGTGGAGGCGGCATTGCGGTCGATGGATCGCCGCTACGAAGAAGCGGCCACAACGCTCGGCGCAAAGCCGTTCACGGTGGCTCGTCGCATCACCTTGCCGCTCATTCTGCCCGGGCTCGTCGCCGGAATCGCGTTGGCCTGGGCCCGCGCGCTCGGTGAGTTCGGAGCGACGATCACGTTCGCGGGCAACGTCGCCGACCGGACCCGAACCACGCCGCTCGCGGTCTATCTCTTGCTCGAATCTCGCCCCGATGTCGCCATCGGTTTGAGTGTCGTTCTTCTCGCGGTCTGCATCGCAGTCCTCGCGCTCTTGCGTGACCGATGGTTCGCCGTCGGATGAGCCTCGACGCGCACGTGATGCTCACCCACGGGTCCCTCGACCTCGATGTGGCACTCACCGTGGCCGACGGTGAAACTGTCGCGATTCTCGGACCGAACGGCGCAGGCAAGACCACACTGCTCCGCGCACTCGCTGGTTTGATTTCGATCGACGCAGGACAGATCACGGTCGACGGGGTGGTGCTCGACGACGGCGGGGCGATCAATGCGATGCCCGAGCATCGTTCCGTCGGAATCGTGTTTCAGGACTACCTCTTGTTCCCGCACCTCAGCGCCCTCGACAACGTTGCGTTCGGGCTGCGGAACCGCGGCATCCGGCGGGCAGAGGCTCGCCGGACCGCAGCGGTCGCGCTCGAAGCCGTCGGTCTCGTGAACTTCGCTTCGATGAAGCCCCACGAACTGTCCGGCGGACAACGTCAGCGCGTGGCGTTCGTCCGGGCGCTGGTCACCGAGCCTCGGTTGCTCTTGCTCGACGAACCGTTGGCCGCGCTCGACCAACTTGCGCGCGGTGGAGTGCGGCGCGAACTTCGGACCCGGCTGCGGGACCACACCGGGGCGCGCGTGCTCGTGACCCACGATCCACTCGACGCCGCCGCGTTGGCTGATCGACTCGTCATCGTCGAGCACGGCCGCGTGATGCAATCCGGAACGTTCGCGGAGGTCTCCGCGCGCCCAGGTTCGGACTACGTCGCCGAGCTGGTTGGAGTCAATCTGCTGCGAGGAATTGTCCACGATGGACAACTCGACCTCGAAACCGGGGGCCACCTCGTTGCCACCACCCCCTCCGCCGGGATCGCGTTGGCAATCGTGCACCCGCGGTCGGTGGCGCTGCACCGCCAGCCACCAGGTGGAAGCCCGCGCAATGTGGCCGCGGGTCATGTGGTTGGCATCGAATCGCTCGGCGACCGCGTGCGCGTTCGCGTCGACGGTCCCGTGCCACTCGTCGCCGAGATCACGCCCGCCGCGCTGCACGATCTCGGGCTGGAGCAGGGATCCGAAGTCTGGACCGCGGTCAAAGCCACCGACATCACCGTGTTCCCGGCCTGATAGCCAGCGCGGCGCGAGTCGGTACCCTCCGGGCACGACTCGGTCATGCGCTCTCTCACCGGATGCTGCGCATGTTCGAGTTCACCCGACCCCGCGCAAGCCTCCCGCGCCTCTCAGGCTGACGCATTTCAGGTGGTGGCGGCGAAGAACTCCCCGATCCAGCGGCCCACCGTCAAGCGATCGAGCGGTTGAGTCAGCGAGCTTCGGGCGACGGCCACCCTCTCCGCTCCAATGAGTTCGATCCGTTGGGCGAGGAGGTCATCCGCGAGTTCGGAAACGAACTCGGGGTGTGGTTGCAAGGTCCAGGCCCGTTCACCAATGAGCAGCCCCGCCACGGGACACCCCGAGGTACAAGCGAGTAGCCGGGCACCGTCGGGCACCGCCGTCACTTGGTCTTCGTGGCTGGCGATCAAGGCAACGCGGGAGCGCGTCGGCTCCATCCACGGTCGGCGTTCCACAATCTCGTACTCGTGGACGCCGACCTGCCAACCGTCGGCGGCTCGTTGCACGGGCACACCGAGGGCCTGAGCCGCGAGTTGATGACCGAAGCAGATACCCACGTACGGCCGCTCCCGAGCGATGAGGTCCCGAATGAGATCCTCGGCCTCGGCGATCCATGGGTGACCGTCGTACACGGAACAGCGACTGGGGGAGAGCAGCCACCCGTCGCACTCGTCCACGGCGGCAGGGAAGCGATCCTCGTCGAGGTTGTATGGGACCAGCTCGATCCCGAGCCCCGTCAACAGCGTTGCGAACAACTCGGGATAGTCGCCTGCGATGTGGGTACTGGTGGGCGCCACGTGTCCCACCATCAGCAAGCCGACCCGCATCACCGGAATGAAAAGACCGGGGCGCTCGGGCCATCGAGCGGCGGAAGGTGTCCGGCTTCGCGCAGGATCGGCATCACGCCTTCGCCGAACCAATAGGCCTCTTCGAGATGCGGATACCCAGAGAGAATGAACTCGTCGAACCCGAGCCCGTGGTATTCGAGCATCCGATCGGCGACCTCTTCGTAACTCCCCACGAGCGCAGTCCCCACACCGCCGCGTACGAGTCCAACACCGGCCCAGACATTGGGATGAAGCACCAAGTGGTCACGGTCACCGCCGTGCAGTTCGGCCATGCGCTTCTGGCCGACGGATTGCGTGGTCGCAAAGTGCTTCTGCGCATCCGCAATGTCTTCGGGATTCATGGCCGCCACCAACGCATCGGCCGCGGTCCAGGCCGCCGCGGCGGTGGGACGGGCAATCACGTGGAACCGGATGCCGAGCTGCAACGTGCGCCCGGCCGCGGCAGCCAGCGCGCGCATACGCGTGACCCGTTCGGCCACCATCGCGGGTGGTTCACCCCACGCGAGATACACGTCGACGTGCTCGGCGGCCACGGTTTCCGCGGCAGCCGACGCGCCACCGAAATAGATCTCCGGAATGGGGTCCGGCACGTCCCGGGTGGTGGCGCCTTCTACGGAGAAGAAGTCGCCTGCGAAATCGAACGGCTCGGGACGCCAGGCACCGCGCATCACCTGGATAAATTCCGCAGTTTGCGCGTACCGCGCTTCCTTATCCTCATGGATACCGAACCGCGCGAGCTCGGCGGCTTCGGCACCCGTCACAATGTTGACGAGGAGTCTCCCGCGGGACATCCGTTGATAGGTGGACGCCATCTGGGCGGCGAGCGTGGGGGTGAGCAGCGCGGGCCGAAACGCCACGAGGAACTTGATCCGACGGGTAAGCGGAAGCAGTGACGCCGTCGTGAGCCACGCGTCTTCACAGCCGGTCCCGCACGGCGTGAGCATTGCGTCGTAGCCGAGGTCGTCACAGGCTTGCGCGAGTTGGGCGAGGTAGGCGTGGCTCGGCACACGCCGGTGCGACGTTGGGCTCGTGGGAAGTACTTCGCGAGAGTCCCCGCCGGTGGGAAGAAACCAATGGACCTTCATCCGCCGAACCCCAACGGAGAAATCATGCGCCGGCCTCGGCGTGAAGCACACCCGAATCGACGTCGTACATCAGGCCGATCACCGCGATACGTTCCGGAATCAATGGGCACGAGCGCAGCATTGCGAGATCAGATGCGAGCACGGCCTTCGGATCGTCGATCGCCAAGAACTCCCAATCATCCGCGGACGCACCGGCGAGTGCGCCCACCTCGACCCGCAGTTGGTCGTCGGACGCCTCGGCCATCTTGCACCGAGTGTGTTGAATCACTGCGATCCGTTCCACTCCCAGGAGATGCACCGCCAAGACCAGGGATCGCAGCGCGTCCGAAGTAACGCGCGCTCCGGCGTTCCGCAGAATCTTTGCGTCCCCCGGAACGAGGCCGAGCATGGTGAGCGGCTCGATACGCGAGTCGATGCAGGTGAGCACCGCGAGGCCACGAGCCGCCTCCGGACGCATGCCGCCCAGGTGGAACGATTCCGAATAAACGGCGTTCGCCGTGAGGATGTCAGTGAAGGCCGGATCGGTCATGGGAGTGATTCTGTCGGATCGGGAGCCGCCACCTCTACGCTAAGCCGATCGTGGCCTCGGGACTGAAGGAATCGCGTGACGATTGAACTGACCGATTCGGCGCCGGTGGGGGCCACGATCGCAAGTGTGGACCGCGTCTCCGAGCCGTTTCGGGTTCCATCATCGCGGTACACGTCGCCGGAGTGGGCGGCCCAGGAGGCCGAGCATTTGTGGCCCCGCGTCTGGCAGATTGCCGGTACCACCGATCACGTGGCCGAACCGGGGGACTGGTTCGAGTATCAGGTGGGCTGGCTCTCGGTCATCGTGCTGCGTACGGAAACTGGCACGCTCCGGGCGTATCAAAACGTGTGTCGTCATCGCGGCAACGTCCTTGCGTGCGGTGAAGGGCGCGGTCGCACCGAGTTGCGCTGCGAATACCACCGCTGGTGTTGGAACCTCGATGGCGTGCTGCGAGAAGTCCCGTCGCGCAAAGGCTTCGGCACATTGCGCAATGACGACCATCCACTGTTCGAGGTGCAGGTGGCGGAGTGGGCGCCGTTCGTGTTCATCAACCTCGATCTCCACGCGGCACCGCTGGAGGAGTTCCTCGAAGGGATACCGAACGACGCGCCGTGGCTCGGACTCGCAGACTTTCATTGCTCCTACGACCTCGCGATGCCGATGCCGTGCAACTGGAAGACCTTGATCGACGGTTTCAGTGAGACGTATCACGTCCAGGGCCTGCACCGCGAGATGTTGCCCATGACCGACGACGTCAACTCGCCGCAGCAACTCTGGGACCGCCACGGCAAGTTGGAGCAGCCCTACGGCCTGGTCAGCCCGCGGCTGCGCGACGGTGCGACCGATCAAGAGATCTACGACGCGTTCGTTGCGGTGATGGGGACGCGTATCGGGAAGCCGACCACGGAACCCGCCGGCCCGGCACCCGCCGTACCCGACGGCGCATCGATGCGAGACATGCTCGCCGACGCGGTACGCGTGACCGCAGCCAAGGCAGGCGCCGACCTGTCCTCACTGACGACCGAACAGGTCATGAACATGCAGCAGTACAACCTGTTTCCGAACACCACCGTCATCGCCTTCCCGGATCTCATGCAAGTGCTGAGTTCGCGACCAGGCCCCACGCCCGATGAGTGCGTGGTCAGCATTCTGGTATTCGAACGACGCGCACCGACAGCACCGCGTCACCCACCGATGCGGTTGGCCGTGGTGCCCAAGGACACCGACTTCGGGCTGGTCATCAACCAGGACGTGGAAGCGCTGAGCCGTGTCCAGCGCGGGTTGCATCAACCGGGATTTACCCATCTCACCCTCTCGGGCGAGGAATGCCGAATTGCCAACCTGCATCGGAATCTCGAGCGCTACCTCGGGATCACTCCATCGGAGGTCACCGGCGGCTGAACGCGACGGATTCGACCACGAGTTAGAAGCCCGAAGGGATGATCGCCTCGATGAGGTGCGGCCCCGGTTCGCCAATCGCGCGTTCCAGCGCGGCGGTCAACGCTTCCCCGTCCTCGGGTCGTTCGCCGGGAACGCCCATACCGCGGGCCAGGGCCACGAAGTCCAGATCCGGTCGCGTCAGATCGAGCATCGACTTCGCAACTGGACCCGGGCTCTCCACGCCCACTCGCGACAACTCGAGGTTGAGGATCGCGTAGGAGCGGTTCGCGAAGATCACCGTGGTCACGTCGAGTCCTTCGCGCGCTTGCGTCCAGAGGGACTGCAGCGTGTACATCGCGCTGCCGTCGGCTTGGAGATTGATGACCGGTCGATCCGGGCACGCAACCGCGGCTCCGGTCGCCACGGGCATCCCGAAGCCGATCGCTCCCCCAGTGAGTGTGATCCAATCGTGCGGTGGGCAACCGCCGGTGGCGGGGGAGGCCCATATGCCTCCCGTCTGCGCCTCGTCCACCACGATCGCTCCCTCGGGCAAGACTGCGCCCACTGCATCGGCCAGTACCGTGCCGGTGAGCGCACCCGTGGGCCGTCCCGGGCGCGCCGCACCCACGAGCCGCGCCGCCGCGCTCGTGACGCCGAGGGTGTCGGCCAGTGCCGCAATCGCGCCCGGCCCATCTTCGGCCACGTCGGTCAGTACGTGCACCGTGCAACCACCCGGCACGAGATCGCTCTCGCGTCCGGGATAGGCGAAAAACGACACGGGAGACTTCGCGCCTACGAGGACGAGGTGCGCGAGTCCGGTGAGTTGCATCGCTGCGAACTCCGACAGGTATCCGAGGCGTTCTACTGGAGCAATTCCCGCGCCACGGCGGAGTCGAGCGGGGAACACTTCAGCCAGGACCTTGGCTCCGAAGGTTGCCGCAATGGCATCGACCAGCGCGAGCGACGGCTCGTCGCGCGCGATGTCGTTGCCCACGAGAAACGCAAGGGGAGCGTCCGTCTGCACGAGCTGGGCGACCTCGTCGATCGCGTTGGCATCAGGAGGTAACGGACGGGGCACCGACCGGCGCGGCGACGCAATCCCTCCCTCCGACCAAGAAATATCGGCCGGGAGGATCAGGGTGGCCACCTCGCCCGGCGGCGTACGCGCCGCGATCACCGCGGCGGCGGTATCGGCGCCGAGCCCGCTCGAGGATTCCGACCTCCTGGTCCAACCGGACACGTTCGCCGCGAGGGTCTCGATGTTGCTTTCCAGCGGCGCGTCGTACTGCTTATGATACGTGGCGTGATCACCCACGATGTTCACCATCGGCGTATGGGCGCGTCGGGCGTTATGAAGGTTCGCAATTCCGTTACCGAGCCCGGGTCCGAGGTGCAGCAAGGTGGCCGCCGGCCGGCCCGTCATTCGGGCGTAACCATCGGCCGCGCCGGTGACCACACCTTCGAACAGTCCGAGAATCGCTCGCATGCGCGGTTCTCCGTCGAGCGCGGCGACGAAGTGCATCTCCGACGTGCCCGGATTGGTGAAACACACGTCGACCTCGTTGTCGACGAGCGTTCGCAGCAGTGACTGCGCACCGTTGATACCTTCGGTCATCGCGTGCTCATTTCGTCGTCGAGGAGGACCCCGGGATTCAGGATGCCGAGCGGGTCGAACGCGGTCTTGATGCGCCGCATGAGGTCGAGCTTCACCGGATCCTCGAGGTCGAGAAAGTAGCGCTGTTTGGCGCGCCCGATGCCGTGCTCTCCCGAGATTGCACCACCGAGTCCGAGCCCGCACTGGAACAACTCGCGCAGCACTGCACTGCGGACTTCGGGATCGCGTTGAAACACTGAAAGGTGGACATTGCCATCGCCCGCGTGTCCACACCCGGCAATCCACGATCCGGTCTGGGTTGCGATTTCAGATACCTGTTCCATGAACTCGGGTAACGAGGCCCGCGGCACGACGATATCCACGATGTCGTCCGCGTTGTTCGCCTTGGCCACCCAGAATGACTTCTCGCGGGCGTCGATCAGTGACGCCGCCGCGGCGCCCGGCAGCACGTACACATCGATCGCACCGAGCTCCGCGAGCTGCGCGGCGAGCGCGGCAACGTCTTCGTCGAGCCGCTCATCCGTGTGTTGTTCCATCATCACCACGAGATACGCGAGCGCGGTGTCCTGAATATCCTTCGGGATTCCGAGGTCCAGTCCAACGTGGGCGGTGATCGCACTCAGGGTGATCATGTCGATGTATTCGAGGATCATCGGCCCGACCCCGCTGGCCACGATGCGCGGGATTGCGTGGGTGACCGCGTCGAGTGAGAGGAATGGCGCGAGCACCGTGGCGGTGAAGGGCGCACGGGGGTAGAGGCGAAGGGTCGCTTCGGTCACCAGGGCGAGCGTTCCTTCGGAACCGATGATTATCTGCGTGAGGTCGTAGCCCGCCGTTGCTTTCACGAACTTCCCACCGGTTCGGATCACTTCTCCGGTGGGAAGCACCGCCTCCAGCCCCAGGACCTGGTGGCGCGTGACGCCGTACTTCACTGCTCGCATCCCGCCCGCGTTGGTGGCCACATTCCCGCCGAGACTCGCGCTGTACTCGCCCGGGTACACGGGATACGCGAGCCCGTGCGGCGCCAAGGCAGCATCGAGTTCGGCAAGGGTCACGCCCGGCTGCACCACGGCCACGTGATTCTCGGTGTCGATTTCCACAATCCGGTTCATGCGTTCGAACGAGACCACGAGTGAATCTGGGGTAGGAGTGCACGCACCGCTCAGCCCGGTTCCGCTGCCCCGGGCGGTCACGGGGATGTGGTGAGCAGTGGCGATTGCCAACAACGCCACCACCTCGGCGGTGGATCCGGGTCGGGCGACGAAGGCAGGCAGGACCGGTGCAACGGTCAGTGCCTCGTCGTGGCCGTAGTCCTCGCTGATCGCGTCGCCGTGGAACACGTGACCGATGCCGATCGCTTCGTTCAGCGCAGCAAGGAGGTCGGTCATCGGTAGGTCCCCTCGGTTCACTCGTTCGGTCAGGCGTCGGCTCGCGGCGGCGTGGCGTCACCGTAGAGTGCATCTGTAGACGCGGAGCACGGACGAGGGCAAGCGGTCCGGTCGTGGAGCGTGCCCTGTCTGCGCGACGATGCGCCGATGGATGTCGCCACGGCCCGCAGCGTGCTCGGGGTGCATCACGGAGCGGAGTGGCCCGAGGTGCGGGCGACCTATCTCCGGCTGATCCGACGCCACCATCCCGATGTTGCGGTGGATCTGGCCGATGCCGGGGTCCGCACGTTGCGCACGGCGCAGATTACCGAGGCCTTCGCGATCCTGGTTGCCGCGCAACCGCCCGAGTCGGTGCGCGCTCCGGGTCGGAATGGAAACCCCAGGCCCGACTTCGGAAGGACAGCCGAAGCCGACGAGGTTCCGGCCACGGAGTCGCCCGGTGGAGCGGTGTTTCGCCACCCGGCGGTGGGAGCAGATGACACGCGAACGGTGCTGCTCGACGCGGCACCGTTCGACGCGTTCCTCGCGTTGCACGAGGTATTCTCCATCATCGGCACGGTCTCGTATCTCGACCGCTTCAGCCTGGTCCTCGAGACGATCGTGCTGCCCGAGCCCGGGCGGGCCACGTCGTTACTCGCCTGGCTCGAAACCGAAGCCCTCGGTGATCGGTCGGTGACCACCGTGATCATGTGCGTGGAATCCTTGGGTGGCCATTCGCCGGCCGATCTCGACCCGCTCGTCGATCGGATCGCAGAACTGCTGGCGTCACCCCGTCCCCCCGTCGGCTCCGCCTAACGTCTCCCCAGCTTCTCGGTCCGAGGTTGGCACCAGTGGGGGAGTTCTGGTCTGTGTCCAGGAGGAAACATGGCTGTTCCGCTCGATGAGTACCCGATTCATCAGGCACCGCTGTCGATGGCGTACATGGACACGAGCGATCGCAATGCGTACGACCGCTGTTACTTGAACGCGCATGACCGGACCGGCGACGTCTTTCTCATCACCGGTCTCGGGATGTACCCGAACCTCGGCGTCATCGATGCCTACGCAACGGTTCGGCGCGGTGACCGTCAGTATGCGATTCGCACCTCCGACGCCCTCGGGGAGGACCGAATGCACCAGGAGGTGGGCCCGTATCGGGTCGAGGTGATCGAGCCGCTCCACAAGCTCCGCCTGATCTGCGATGCGGATGACCACGGCATCGGTTTCGACATGACCTGGGAAGGTTCCTTTCCGGTCCTCGACGAGACGCGCCATCGCTGGCGGCGCAACGAGCGCATCAACCTGGACGCGCAGCGGTTCGCTCAGGTCGGAACGTGGGAAGGCGTCCTTCGGGTTGACGGTGAGGAACTGGCGGTCACACCGGACCGTTGGGTGGGGACGCGCGATCGCTCGTGGGGCATCCGCGGCGTGGGCGAAGCCGAACCGCCCGGTCGGGGCGGCGACGAACCGATTGAGGGCTTCTGGTGGCTGTACGTGCCGATGCGGTTCGATGATTTCGCGATCGTGCTCATTCTGCAAGAGGAACCGGACGGCACCCGCGTGATGAACGACGCGGTGCGCGTCTGGCCGGAGTCGGCCGGTCGACGTCCAGAGCAGTTGGGGTGGCCCGAGGTGGATATTCACTACGCGTCGGGGACCCGGATACCCACGGGTGCGAGCATCACGCTCACCGAACGCGGCGGCAAGCCGCTGCAACTCGAGGTGGACACGCTCGGCTACGTGGCCCTGAACATCGGCGCCGGTTATGGCGGCGACCCGGACTGGACCCACGGTCAGTGGCGAGGCCGCGGTTTCCTGGAAGGTGCGGTCTATGACCTCACCGATCCCGCCGTGTTCGGCCGCTCGGCGTTCAGTGTGATCGACCACGTTGGCCGAGCCACGCTCGACGGCCAGGAAGGGTGGGGGCTGTTCGAGCACGGCTGCTTCGGCCGCCACGACCCCTCCGGGTTCACCGACTACATGGCGGTCGCGCCCTAACCGCTCGCACGGTCACGACTTCATCGCTCGTTCGGTCGCTCGTCGTTAGTTCCTCGGAAGCTGGTTGAACGGGAGGGTTTTGTCCGGGCGAGGTTCGCCCGGGAGTCCGAGGACCCGTTCGCCGATCACGTTGCGTTGGATCTGTTCGGTCCCTCCGCCGATGCGGATCGACCACTGATTCAGGAACATCTGTTGAAACGTGCCGGCGTCGGGCGCATCGGCACCGATCAACATGCCCGCCGCGCCTTCGAGGGCCACGGCGAGATCGCCGTCAGCCGCCATGCGCTGCGATGCCAAGAGTTTCATGATCGACGCCTCCGGTCCGGGCGGCAGTCCGGCTTTCGCGCGCGCTTTGGCCCGCTGACCCAGCCAGTTCAACAATTCGAACCGCGTGTAGGAACTCGCCAGTGCTTGACGCACGATCGGGTCGTTGGTCTGCCCGCACGCCCGAGCCAGTGCGAGCAGTGTCTTGAAACCAATGCCGGACCCACCACCGCCGATCATCTGCCGTTCGTTGCCGAGCGTGGTCTGCGCGATCCGCCAGCCGTTGTTGATGTCACCCACCACGTTCTTCACCGGTACGCGAACGTCGGTGAGGAACACCTCGTTGAAATGCGCGTGACCGGTGATCTGACGCAGCGGTCGAACCTCGATGCCAGGACTGCGCATGTCGACCAGCACGTAACTGATGCCTTGATGTTTCGGTACATCGAAGTCAGTGCGGACGAGCATCATTCCCCAGTCGGAGAAGTGCGCGCCGGACGTCCAGACCTTCTGACCGTTCACCACGAACTCGTCACCGTCGCGCACTGCACGCGTGGACAACCCCGCGAGATCGGATCCGGCGCCCGGCTCGGAGAAGAGCTGGCACCACACGTGCTCACCGTTCAACATCCGCGGTAGGTAGTAACTCTTTTGCTCCTGGGTGCCGTGCGTGATGATCGTGGGACCCACCATCCCGATCGCCACCATGAAGACCCCCGTCGATACGAGGAACCGGGCTTCTTCTTGCGCGAAGATTCGGGCCTGAGCCACGGTGCCGCCGCGCCCACCAAACTCCGACGGCCAGGTGATGCCGGCCCAGCCCCCCGCGGTGAGCGTGGCCTGCCAGTCACGGCACTCCTGAACATGGGCGGATTCGAGCTCGGCCGACATCTCTTTGCCGAGCGGGCTGGACGAAACGCCCGGAGGCCGCGGCTCCGCATGCGATTCCAAGAACGCGCGTGCCGCGAGCCGAAAGTCGTGATCGGCTGCGGTTTCGTCGACGACAACGGGGAGCGGAGTTTCGGTCACGCCAAGGACGGTATCCGGCCGCGCCGGGGAAATGTACCGTCGGGTGCGGGCGACCTGCCAACGAACCGTCCGCCCGCGCCGAGATCGCGGCCGTGGGTCGACAAGGATGGGCCGGATGTGGAGAGCGACGATCTCGGGCGTTCTTGCCCGCAAGGTTCGGCTCCTCCTCACCGCCCTGGCGGTGGTCCTCGGCGTCACGTTCGTGAGCGGGACGTATGTGCTGACCGACACACTGCACGCGTCCTTGGGTGAGATCTTCCAGCAGTACGCATCGGGCAGCGACCTCGTGGTGGCAGCCCCTCATCAGGTGGGCGACCGGGCCACGAGTCGTCAACGGGTGCCCACCGCACTCGCCGATCAGGTCCGGCGCGTGCCCGGCGTGGCCGAAGCCACTCCGTTTCTGATCGGCGACGCCAAGTTCATCAAGCGCGATCGTCGCACCGCGATTCAACCACTCGGTTCCGCAACGCTCGGGATCTCCTGGGCCGGGAAGGGCTCGGTCGGGCCCGCGCGCGTCGTGAGGGGCCGCCGCCCCCTTCGTGATGGAGAAGTCGCGATGGACGCAGGCACCGCCAAGCGGTACGGCTACCAGGTGGGCGATGACGTCCGCGTGCTGTTGACCGGCGCGGCGGAACCCTTTCGGATCGTGGGGATCCTGGCCCTGGGCAATCGGGACGACTTGGGATTCGCGACGGTCGCCGCGTTCGACCCCAAGACCGCGGCGCGCGCCTTCGCCGCGCCGGGACTTGCCGATTTCATCTTCGTGCGCGTCGCCCCCGGCGCTTCGGTGCCCGTCGTACGTCGGACGATTCAGGAGTCGATAGGTGGGGCGCTCACCGTGCGCAAAGCCACGCAGTTCGCCGCCGAACTCCAACAACAGGTGGATGAGTTTCTGTCGTTGCTCAACGATCTCTTGCTCGGCTTCGCCGGGATCGGCCTCCTCGTGGGTGGCTTCATCATCTTCAATACGTTCACGATTCTCATTGCGCAGCGAACACGCGAACTCGGACTCCTCCGCGCCATGGGTGCGAGTGGTCGCCAGGTGGTGGGATCAGTACTCATCGAAGCCTTCATCATGGGTGCGGTCGCGTCGGTGGCGGGTTTCGCGGCCGGGGTCGGGTTAGGCAAGTTCTTGCTGTGGCTACTTCCGGGACTCGGCGTTCCCGTTCCGGCCCGGGCGTTGGTGTTGCTCGACCGCACCGTGATCGCGTGCGCGATCGTGGGGGTGGGCGTCACGATGCTCGCGGCGATCTTCCCGGCCATTCGCGCGTCCCGGACACCACCAATCGCCGCAATCGGCGATCTTCGCGTCGTCACCCGCCTGCGCTCCGCGGTGGGTCGCGCCATCAGCGGCGCGCTCGTGGTGGGAGTCGGCATCGGGGTCGGTGTCTACGGAATCTGGGGCCCGAGGCCGCTGGACCAATCGGTGGCTCTCACCTTCCTCGGCGGATTCGTGATCTTCATCGGCATCGTCGTCTTGGGGCCGCTGTTCGCCCGTTCGCTGGCGGCGTTCGTGGGCCGTCCGCTGTCCACCTTCTTCGGCGTGACCGGCACCCTCGCGCGCGGAAACGCCATGAGGAACCCGCGGCGCACCACAGTGACTGCCGCGGCATTAATGGTGGGACTCGCCCTCGTTGCGCTGGTGGCGATCTTCGGCGCGTCGCTGAAGGCATCGGTGCGCAGCGCGCTCAGCGACGTGAAGGCCGACGTCATCATCACGGCGCCAGGCTTCGCCGGGTTTTCTCCCGACGTTCGGGCCCGTGCACTGGAAACCCCCGGGGTGAAGGAAGCCACGGCCTTCCGGTGGGGTCAGGCGGAGATCCAAGGCAATGAAGAGACCGTCAACGGCATCACCCCGACCGGCTTCAACGACACGATCGACTGGAAGTTCCGAGGCCCCACACCGAGTCGAGTGGGCCGGACCGAGGTGATGGTCTCGACGAAGGAGGCCGACCATTACAAGTTGAAGATCGGTGGTCCGGTGACCATTCGATTCCCACGGTTGGGGCCCACCACTCTGACGGTCAGTGGCATCTACGAGACGCGGCGGTTCTCGGGTGCATTCCCGATCGACTTCCTCATCGCCCAGGACTTGTACGACGTGTCGTTTGGCGGCGCACCTCAGGACACGCTGCTCTACGTGGCGGCCGAGCCGGGCCGCGGGGCCGAGGTGGCGCGTGCGTTGCGGACCGCGTTAAGCGATCCGTTTCCCAATGTGGACGTGCAAACCCGATCGGAATACGAGGCGTCGCGCCAGTCGTTCCTCGATCAGTTCCTCAACATCTTCGTGGCATTGCTGTTGCTCTCCGAGTTGATCGCAGTCCTGGGCATCGTGAACACCCTGATGCTCTCGGTCTACGAACGCACTCGCGAGCTCGGTCTGTTGCGCACGGTCGGCACGACCCGTCGCCAGGTGTGGGCGATGATCTCTGGGGAGTCGATCATCATCGCGGTGCTCGGCTGTGTGGTGGGCATCGGTGTGGGGTTGCTGTGGGGCTGGGGCGTCATGCGGGTGCTGAAGGGACAGTTCGCCGATTCTTTGGTGATCCCGGTGGGCCAACTCGGATGGTTCGTGGTGGCATCGGTGGTCGCCGGGTTCCTGGCCGCACTGCTCCCAGCATGGCAAGCGAGCCGACTCGATGTGCTCGAGGCGATCGCGCAGGAGTAGCCGGGTCTCGAACGGTCTCACTGCTACGCTCTCCCGGTTCACCGGGCGGTTAGCTCAGCGGTTAGAGCACTTCCTCGACACGGAAGGGGTCGGAGGTTCGAATCCTCTACCGCCCACTAACAATCGGATGCCCGCGGGTTGATATCGCGCGCTTTCTGGGTCAGGCTTCGTGCGGTACCCGACGTTGGGGGACGGTCATGAGGGCCAGCACACGGTTCACGATTCTCCTCACATTGCTGGTGCTCGTCGCCGCAGCGTGCGACTGGTCGATGGTGGGCTTCAATGCCGGTCGCAGCGGATTCAACCTGTTCGAGAAGAAGATCACCCCAGCAAACATTGGTGGCCTGACCGAGACGTGGTACGCCGCACTTGGGAGCGGCACGTCGGCCCCGGTCGTTGGGAACGGTCGGCTCTTCGTCACCACGGGACGATCCGCCGACGCGATCGGTGGTCTCCAGGCCTACGACGCAGCCGGAACCACGTGCACTGGAGCCGCGCCCGCCACCTGCTCCCCGATCTGGTCGAAGATGTTTGCGCTGCCCGCGAGCACCGAGACGGCGTTTGGAGCGATTTCGCCACCGCTCCTGACGGACTCGTACGTCGCAGTTGACACCGCATTGGTCGACTACTCCTACTTCTATCTTCCCGGCCGTCAACCGCTCCAATATGTCTCGAACCTGAGGTACGCCGGTGGGAGTTTTGATCCCGCCTCGGGTGCGCCGGTCGCCGGACAAACCCGAACCGGCATCGCACCGGCGGCCGAGGTGGACGGCGCGGTCTACGGCTACCGACGCACCACCCACGACCTGCTCTTCCTCGGCTACAACCTTCGTTACGACGTGACGTACTTGATCGCTTCCGTCCCTGGCGATCAGGGCTCGAGCTTCTCGATCCGGAACCAGCCCGTAGGAGCATTCGCAACCTTCGTTGGCAGCGCGCCTGCGGTCTCGGCCGGGGCGTTGTTTGTCATGCGACCGGGTGAGCTCCAGGCCTATGACGCACGTGGTCGGGATCACTGCGCAACCGTTGCAGTTGATGCCGACAACGAGTGTCTCCCCATGTGGACCGGAACGCTGCGCCATCCGGCGACGTTTGACGGGATGCCGGCGGTGGCGAAGGGCCGGGTCTATGCCCCCGCGCTCGACGGAGCCGTCGAGGTGTTCGACACCGCCGGTTGTGGCGCCGCGGCGTGCGAATCTCTGTGGACCGCGCAGGCCGGATCGTCACACCTCGGACCGGTCTCGGTGACCGACGACACGCTGTTCGCAGCGTCCGATGACGGGCATCTCTACGCGTTCGATGCAACCGGATGTGGCGTTGCGACCTGCGAACCGAAATGGTCCTCCGATCTCGGGTCGCCAGTGCACGCGCCGTCGGTTGCCGGGTCGGTGCTCTTCACCGGATCCGAGGACGGTCATCTCTACGCCTTCATTGCCGCTGGCTGTGACCGACCAACGTGCACCCCGGTCTGGACTGGCAACGTTGGCGCACCAATCCATACTGCACCGGTCATCTCCGACGGTCGGGTCTTCGTGACCGACGCCAGTGGCACCCTGCACGCGTTCGGCCTCACGCCGTAGCCGGAAGCCAGAAGTGCCGAGACTGTGACGGTTGGCGCTTGGGGTTCCGATCCGCGTTGACCTGGGGCATGATCCAGACATGGAGCCGGTTCGGATCACCGCGTCGTCGGGCACGATCGACGTGACCGCGGAACCTCGCGGCGATGTCTTCATCGAACAAGGCCAGGAGCATCCGATGGGGGGCGTGCTCGAGGTCAAGGGAACCTCGGCCGGCGTGATCATGCGCGTACCGATCGGCACCGATCTCGTCGTCGGGTCCCACTCGGGAACGGTCCGCCTCCGCGGCGATCTGGGCGAAGTTCGGGTCACAACTCGGAGCGGCAACACCGAGGTGGAGTCCTGCACCGCAATTGATGTTCGGAGCGTGTCCGGTCGCATCGACGTCGGCACCATTACGGGTGAGGGTCGCATCAAGACGGCCAGCGGACGCGTCACGGTCGCGCGAGCTGCAGGTCCCCTCAACGTCGCGACCGTTTCCGGACGGATCGAGGTTCAGGATGCGGGAGGCCCGGTTCGCGCCAACAGCGTGAAGGGCAAGGTCGACGTCGGCATGACCCGTGCCGCCGATGCGCGCGCCGATTCGGTCTCGGGTGCGGTCACGATTTCGCTCCCACCGGGCGTCGCCCCGAAGAGTTCACTGGTGTCGGTGAGCGGTAAGTGCAGCTGTGAGGTCGACGAAGGTGAAGACTGTTGCATCACCGGACGCTCGGTGAGCGGACGCATCAGGGTCGTCCAACGGCGATGACTGCGGCGGACCCAAAATGACGATCGCGACGGGCGCCGTTGTCTTCACTGACCTCGTCGGCTTCACCGAGTACACGGCTGCGTCGGGCGATGAGGCCGCGGTGCGACTTCTCGCCACCCAGGACCGCGTCGTGCGGAGCCTCCTGCCGTCCGACGCTCGGATTGTCAAAGAGCTGGGCGACGGGCTGATGCTCTTCTTTGTCGAGCCGTGTGCTGCGGTCACCACCATGCTGGCGGTGCTCGACGCCTTCGACGAAACCGGCAACGCCGAGATGCTCCCGCTCTGGGTGCGGGTCGGCGCACACTGGGGATCACCGCGCCGGCGCGGGACTGACCTCGTGGGACACGACGCGAACGTGGCGGCCCGCATTGCTGATGTGGCATCACCCGGTGAGCTCCTCGTGTCCGAAGCGCTCGTCCGGGCCGGTGACCACGGCGGGGTGGCGTTCAGTGAGCTCGGACCGGTGATGATGAAGGGTCTGGATCCGATCCCGTTGTACCGGGCAGCCGCGATGTCGGCCGCGTCCGATCCGGTAACAGGTACTGCGATGGTTTCGCCGTAGCCTGCACCCTGTGAACATCGGGAGTGCGCGTGGCCGCTGACGGATTCGTCCATCAACTCCCAGATACGGACCCCACCGAGACCCAAGAGTGGCTCGAGTCCCTCGACGCCGTGGTGGACTCCGGCGGAACTACCCGCGCCGGGTACCTCCTCACGCGTCTGCTCGACCACGCGACCACTCGGGAGGTCGGCCTCTCCGCGGCCATCTCCACGCCGTACATCAACACCATCCCGCCCGAGCAGGAGCCGTGGTTCCCCGGGAATGAACATCTGGAGCGCCGAATCCGCGCCTTTGTTCGGTGGAACGCGGTCGCGATGGTTGACCGTGCCAATCACCGTTTCGACGGTCTCGGCGGCCACCTCTCCACCTACGCGTCGGCAGCCGCGCTGTACGAGGTGGGCTTCAACCATTTCTTCCACGGCAAGGACGACGGCGGGTTCGGCGATCAGGTCTTCATCCAAGGCCACGCGGCCCCCGGTATCTACGCGCGTGCATTCCTCGAAGGACGCCTGACCGAACAGCAGCTCGACTGCTTCCGCCGAGAGGTGGGCGGCAACGGCTTGCCGTCGTACCCGCATCCGCGCCGGCTTCCGGAGTTCTGGGAGTTCCCAACCGTCTCCATGGGCCTCGGTCCACTCAACGCAATCGCACAGGCGCGCATGAACCGCTACCTCATGCATCGAGAACTGGTGGACACGAGTGCCGCCAAGGTGTGGTGCTTCGCAGGCGACGGCGAGATGGATGAACCCGAGTCGAAGGCCGGGCTGTCCATCGCGGCACGCGAGCAACTCGACAACCTGATCTTCGTCGTCAACTGCAACCTGCAACGCCTCGACGGACCGGTACGCGGCGGCGGAAAGATCATCCAGGAACTGGAGATGGCGTTCCGCGGCGCGGGTTGGAATGTGATCAAGGTCGTGTGGGGTCGGGAGTGGGACGCGTTGCTCGCGGCCGACGTGGACGGCGTGCTGCTGCGGCGGATGAACAACACCGTTGATGGCGACTTCCAGAAGTACGCCACCGAATCCGGTTCCTACATTCGTGAACACTTCTTCGGGCCCGACCCCCGGTTGCGTCAGATGGTGGAGCACCTGAGCGACGAGGACCTCGAGCGGCTCCCGCGCGGCGGCCACGATTATCAGAAGCTTTACGCCGCGTACGAAATGGCAGTGCAGCACCGCGGGAGCCCCACGGTGATTCTCACCAAGACCATCAAGGGCTGGACGCTCGGTCGCTCGGTCGAGGCGCGCAACGCGACCCACCAGATCAAGAAGTTGACCGCAGCCGAACTCCGAACGTTTCGTGATCGGCTCCACCTCGACATCCCGGACGCGGACCTCACCGAGCTCGCGCCCTACGCGCACCCGGGAGCGAACTCACCCGAGCATCAGTACCTCGTGTCCCGCCGGCGCCTGCTCAACGGTTCGTTGCCGCGACGACGCGTCGAAGTGGAAGCGCTCCCGCCCGTCCCGCCGGCGTTGTTCGCGGAACTCCGTGGCGGGACCGGACCGAAGCTCCAAGCGTCGACGACCACCGCGTTCGCCCGGCTCATCCGGAAGTTGTTGACCGACCCGGACCTGGGCTCGAGGGTGGTGCCGATTATTCCGGACGAAGCCCGCACCTTCGGCCTCGACGCACTGTTCGCCGATTTCAAGATCTACGCACCCTTGGGCCAGCAGTACGAACCCGTCGATGCCGGGCTGCTGTTGTCGTACCGAGAAGCACGCGACGGCGTGGTCTTCGAAGAGGGCATCACCGAAGCCGGATCGATGGCTTCCTTCACCGCCGCCGGAACTGCGTATGCGACCTGGGGCGAGCCACTGGTGCCGTTCTTCATCTTCTATTCGATGTTCGGGTTCCAACGAGTGGGGGATCTCATCTGGTCCTTCGGCGACCAGCGGGGGAGAGGCTTCCTGCTCGGCGCCACCGCTGGCCGCACGACGCTTACCGGTGAGGGTCTCCAGCACTGCGATGGCCAGAGTCAGCTCCTCGCGAGTGCAGTCCCGAACTGCCGGTCCTACGACCCCGCGTTTGCCTACGAGGTTGCGGTGCTTATCGAGGATGGCATCGCGCGCATGTACGGCCCGGAGCCTGAGGATTGCTTCTATTACCTCACGCTCTACAACGAGAACATCTCGATGCCCGAGATGCCTCCCGGCGTGGAGGACGGCATCGTGCGCGGTCTCTACCGCTATCGAGAGGCCGAGGCTGGCCAACACCGCACCCAGATTCTGGCGAGCGGCATGATGATGAACTCCGCGTTGGAGGCGCAACGGGTGCTGGCGGAACGGTTCGACGTGCGCGCGGATGTGTGGAGCGCCACCAGCTACAAAGCACTACGCGAAGACGCGCTCGACTGCGAGCGGTGGAATCGGCTTCATCCGAGCGAGCTGCCGCGGGTTGCATACGTGGCCCAGCAACTCGACGAACGTTCGGGTCCCGTGATCGCGGTCACCGATTACCTCAAGCTGGTGCCGGATCAAATCGCACGGTTCGTTCCGGGGCCGTTCGTTGCGCTCGGAACCGACGGGTACGGGCTCTCCGACACTCGTGCCGCGCTGCGGGGCTATTTCGAAGTCGACACCGCGCACATTGTGGTGGCCACGCTTCACCAACTCGCGGTCAGCGGAGTCATCGACGCGCACATCGTGGACGACGCGATTCGAGACTTCGAACTCGACCCGGAGGCCCCGCCGCCGCGGCTGGCTTAGACCCTCACACCTCGGCCGGAGAACTACGCCTGACGCTGGTTGTACGCCTCGTCGGGATCCCAGGGCTCCTTGGCCGCACCGTCGTCACCGTCGTCCTCGAGATGCACAATGCCCGCGTGGTCATCGTCGACATCCGCAAGGGTGCCGCTGCCTTCGCGAAACATGCCATCGTCGAAGCCCTGCTTCAACTCTCGTGCCTCACGAAAGCGACGCGCTCGTCCTTTTCTTGCCACGATTCACCTACCCCCAAGGGGCCGATCGGCCATACGGCGGGAGCTGATTATCTCGCATCTGCGACCCGCGTGTGGAACTCCAGCAATCATTTCGTCTCCGAGGTGCCAAGATCTCCGGCCAGGAAGGGCCGATGACCGTATTGATCGAGGTGTAACACCTCGCCGATAGGCCTCCGAGTTGTGGGACCGTAGCCGCCTCGGAGCGGCCACCCGAGCGGGATGACCGCGCACGGTGTGACGCCCGCGGGAAGCCCAAGCGTACGCCGAGCGAGCGGTCGGGACCAGAGTGGCAGCGTGGTGAGCGCCGCACCAAGCCCAAGCGCACGAGCCGCGAGGAGCAGGTTCTGCACGGCGGGAAAGATCGATCCGTAAAAGCCGGTGCGTCCGATATGGGTAGGACCGGGGCGTCCGCGCAGGCACGCAACCACGATGACCGGCGCATCTTCGAAATGATCGGCTTGCCATTGCACCGCTGCGAGCATGCGCGCGGCCCGCAGGTCACCCCGGGCTCGGCCCTTCGCGACCCTGCGGTAGACCGACCATGCCTGGCGGTTCAGGCGGGCGAGCTGGTGTTTCACGCCAGGGTCCCGGACCGCGATGAACTCCCAGGATTGGTTGTTGCTGCCACTGGGGGCCTTGAGCGCCAGCTCGAGCACGGCCAGCAGGGTCTCGTCGTCGACCGGGTCCGAGCGGAGGCGGCGAACTGCTCGCTGCGAACGCATCGCTTCGGCGAGCGGCATGCTGAGGCCGTCGGCAACCTCAGAGTATTCAGGCATTCGTCCCCCTCGAAGCGACTACGAATCGTAGCGGGCGGTTCGCGCGGAGGTCGCCCGGTTGCGCTGACTATCCTCGAATGTCTCGGGCGATTGGCTCAGTTGGTTAGAGCGCTGCCTTCACACGGCAGAGGTCGTGGGTTCGAATCCCGCATCGCCCACCGATTTCCACAGGTCACAGACCTGCATATCCACCTTCTCGGTGAGGATGCCAAGCTCCATCGCGCGTCAACCCGTCAGGTGACGTGTCACTTGGGTGGTTGGCAGAACGGGCGTCAGCGGCAGAAACGGGCTGCTCAGGGAAGCCCCTTGGTCGGTCGATCACAAGCAATGCCACAGTTCGACAAACGCGAGTCTCAGCTACCACGCAACGGCGGCGCTGATTGCCTGATCGCCGTTGTGGGCTCGTCGTGCTGAGACGCGGGCTCGTGCTCATCGCTGTACTGGTCCTGGCGGCGGGATGCGCCGGGAGGAGCGGGTACGCCGATGTTCCTCTCGCTGGCGAGCCTCGCCCGGCGACGGTTGCCCAACAACAGCGATATGGCGTACCCGCGGGTACCCTCGTGCTCCTTGAGCTGTTGCCAACCAGCTATCGACACGAGACCGGTCCGGCAGGTGCGTTTCGGTTCCGGCCCTACCAGATCATCGCCCGATGCGAAGGCCGCCTGCAGATCCACGAGAACCGCGAGTACGGAGGAGACCAAGGCGAAGGAGTCGGTAGCCCTGCGTCGTGCACGAAGCCGATGAAGTCAGGGTTCTCTTCCGTGCCTGCACGCAGTTCGAAAGTCGCGCTCGTGGTCATCGACAGCGAAAACGAGCGCTGGGGAGTTCTCGTCGTGGCGAAGCCGAGCTGATTTGGCATCGACGAGCCTGCCGATACGTCGATCACGACCGAGCCCCGGAACCCCACGGCACCGCCTGATTGCTGGGCAGCAATGGGGACATTGGCGCGCCCTTGGGTGCGGCGAGGATCGCGGGCCGGATGGGTCTCGGTGTGTCGTCCGCGCCGCTGACGAGTCCACGACCGCCGTTCTCGCGAGTTCGTCGACGTACTCCGCGGGAAGCCCATTGGCCCGGGCTGCCTTCACGATCGGGTCCCGGTACGAGCGCGTCGGCATCATGGAGTCGTCGATCATCTCGGCGCCGGCGACGTATACCGAGGCGTCGTGCTCGTCGCCGTCTAGACCGACGACGGTTACGCGTTCATCGCGATAGCCGTGGGAGCGTTGTCCTTCGTCGATTGCTGTCAGTCCGACGCCGTCCACGTCGTAGACGACACCCCAGATGACGTCATCGGGGTGACCGGTGTGTAGCGCGGCGAGCTTCCCACCGTCAGAGCTTCGTTTATGCCATCTCACGCTGAACCCCGACAAGGACGCGATGGTGAGTCGCCGTGCAGATGGGATCCAACTTCGCATGCATTCTTCATCCATGTTGGTACCGACCGCGAAGAACCTCACCATCTGGACTGTAGGGCCGATTGGCTGGTTCAGATGGTTGGCGACCGCCGACCGTGTCGCAGCGCCGAGCATTCGAAAACGCGCCCCCTCGGTCGGGTGTCATTAGCGCGCCCCTGGGTGGATCGTGTCGTGTTCGGGTCGTAGCTGATCTGGTGTTCGATGGGCGCGGTGGCCCCGGGTATCGGTGCTGGTACGCACGACGAACCGCTCGCACGGAGGCCCACCTGCGCCGGGTGTCATTGACGAGCGCCAGCTGTGCTGACGTGTGAACGCGATCGGTGAGGGCCGAGAGCGTCGAGTGTAGGTGTCGCGGAATCTTGCGCCACGCGTCCGCTGACGCGTGATCGCCAGTTTTTGACACGTTCCGCGGAGCGTTCTGGGGCCGAGGCACGCCGCCTCGGGTGTCATACCGCTCCCCTGGGTGGTCGATCGCGGGGAAGCGCGAGTGACCTCAGGGCCCGTCCGGGGCAATCAGCATCATCAAGTCGCAGATCGCCATGAATGCACCCCAGGCACGCCAGAACCACACCGGCTCCCGAACGAGAACTCGCCACGACGGACGGTTGTGGATGGTGGTGGCGGCCCCACGGAAATCCGCGGCCAGCACCCCACCAACCGCGACCGCTAGGAGACCAATCAGACGCACGACCACACGCCACTATCGGCACTTCGGAAAAGGATGGGTCCCCTCGACCAGGAACGGGGGACATCAGCTCGCCTAATCCTCGATCCACCGATGGGTGTGGTTGATCGGGTTCGCGTATCCACGGAAAATGCCTCCTGAGCTGGGACGATGACGGTGTCGAAGTCGTCAGAGTCAACAGTTCGAGGAGGCACTTCCTGTGAGTTCAGTATCGCGCGCGGTCGACCGGTTGGATGTGACCTTCGACGACGAGTCGCTCGTCGCGAACGCGGGTCTGGTTCTGCCCGCGACGTTGATGGTCCGGCTCGGTCTCGAAGCCCTCGTGAACGCGACGGTTCGTCTCACCGGCCGGGTGGGTGGCGCTCGTCCGGGCCGCAAGATCTGTTCGTTGGTCGCGACGATCCTCGCGGGCGGGACCCACATCGATCATGCCGACATGCTCCGCGCTGGTGCGACGCAACGAGTGTTGCCGTTCCGGGTGATGGCACCCTCGACCCTGGGGACCTTCTTGCGCTCGTTCACGTTCGGGCATGTCCGCCAACTCGACAAAGTCATCGGCGAAACGATCCGGCGGGCCTGGTCGGCGGGCG